>JAGNBF010000187.1 GCA_018004935.1 Chloroflexota bacterium
GTAGACGCTCATTCGGGGTCACTGTATCGTTTGTTAAGGTGCTAACTGTCAGGTTCGCACATTTTATGCTACCTGTTTATCGGCTGTCAGTGACTCTTTTGACGCACTGCGGCTCTAAACTCAAGTAGGAATCATGGCCAGCAAAATCCAGATCAATCCCAACCAGCCAGTTTGAGCATCGTCGGGCAAGGCAATAGGGATATTTTGGGTCGGTGGCGTTTCGCCGGGAAGCTGACGGTTGCCACTTAGTTCCTCAGTTAACTGCGCTTTGTCATACCAGGGAACAGGCTGTTGGGGTGTAAGACCAATGAGGAGTAAACCAACCGCCAACAGCGCCAGTGCCGCATAAATCAGGCGACGGTCGCCATAGCGGCGACTCCATTTGCCGATGAGTCCTCCTTGTACCGCCACCACAATCACCCCAACAAAAACAAAAACGACAGCATTGCCGGAAGCATTGAGACCCAAACGATTGAGGGTGAAAAGGGAAAGAATCTGTTCAAATCCGCCAAAGGCCAGTTGTTGGGCAAACATGAGAATGAGAAGAATGCCCACTGCCGGATGGCGAAGAGCGGCAAACATCCGCCCCAGAGAGAAGGCAGAACGATTGGTGGCCTGACCCCGTTTTTCAACCGGCAGGCTCTCTTGAAACCAGAATTTAGTAAGTAGAATGGAGAGAAAAGAAAACGCGGCCGCGACGAAAGCTGGCACATGGTAATTGTTATCACTGAGCGCCAGAGAAACAAAGGCAATAACCGGCCCAATAATAAATCCCAAACCAAAGGCCGCACCAATTAACCCTAATCCTTGGGTGCGGGTTTTCTCCGTGGTGCTATCGGTAATAGCCGCCTGGGCCGTGGCAATGTTTGCTCCAGAAAGGCCATCAATCAGGCGAGAAAGGAACAACAACCAAAGGGTGTTAGCAAAACCCAAAATAAGAAACCCCAACAAGGTGCCCAACTGGCTGACGATAAGAACCGGTTTGCGTCCATAACGGTCAGACAGGCGACCCAATAATGGTGCACCAATGAACTGCATAATCGGATACGCCGCCCCCAAAATCCCAATTGTCAAGGGTGAAGCACCAAATGAGGTGGCATAGAGCGGAAGCAGAGGAATAATGATGGTCAATCCCAACAAGTCAATCAATACAATGACAAAGATGGGGAAGATTTTGCGAAAATCAAGTTTTTCGTCGGCAGAGCTAGAAGACATAAGACAGTTTCCCGAGGGTGAAGGGGCAAAAACGTGGTTTTTACCCCTTCATTTTTCCAGGTAAGCAATTAGCGGAAAGGGATCAGCGGCCGCGAACTCCAGGGAATCCCCATAAACAGGAGTAACAAGGAAAGCGAGAAGAAAATGGCGGCACGTTGATGCTTTTTGGCATCGGTTGGGGCTTTCTTCGCCAGAGAACGACCCATATGGGCCATCCCCAGGCCGAGAATCATCATAAAGATGTGTTCCACGGCAAAAAAGCGTAAACCGTCAACAGACATCGCTCCACCAAAATCACCCCAGACAGCTTGCATCGTTGGACCAGCGACATACAGAATGAGTCCCAGCAAAAACTGAATGTCGAAACTAATGGTGAAGATCATCCCCAGACGGTTATCTAGAGCGCCCCAGCTTTGTTTGTTCACCAGACCAAGGATAGCTTTCGCGGCCGCAAGCACCCCCGCAATCACCACCACCCACCGTACCAAATTATGTAACCCCACTAAAAAAGTCATGCTTATCTCCTTCGTAATCGTTCGCAATTAACTTAGCGATTTGCTGTGGCCGGTCTCCTGACCGCGCCACCCAGGTTATTTTTGGACGCTTACTTATAAGTTTCGCGTTCCAGGTTTCGAGTCACTGCTCATGGCTCACTGTTTCCCCACCCAACCGGCCAATCACCTCATCTAACCAGGCCAGTTCCGACTGCAAATGAACGATTTGATGTTCCAACACCAGTTGAAGAGAACCACCGTGAGGGGGAGCCGCCTGCGCTAGAGTCAGGTGTTGGCACAAAATGGCCCGTCGTTGGCTCAGGAGCGCGGCCGCGTTCCCTTCTCCCAACGTCTCCAAAAAAGCCAACCCTACCGCACCGCCAAACCGGGCAGGAATATAATCCGCCAGGTTTTGCGCCAGCAGTTGTTGAAAATACGCCTCGCCCGCCACTGTCACCGTATATACCCGACGTGGGGGGCGATTCCCTTCTCGTTCCTCACTTTGGGTGATATACCCGGCCTGCGCCATCTTTTCCAAAAGGTAGTAAGCGGTAGGTTTTTTCAGATCCACACAGGTCTGCATATATTTCTCAATAAACTCATGCAGTTGATACCCATGCATATCATGCCGCCGCAACAGCCCTAACAACAATAATTCTCGTTCCATACAATAGTCCGTCCTGAATAGTCAATTTTGACCATTTGTCAGATTCTATCCTTACTACTAGCCCACGTCAATACACGATTCCCCTCTGGCAGTAATTTTCAATTTAAACATCACAGGAGTTCCCCATGGGCCTGCGGCACACCAAGAGGGATGAAAATCTGTAGGACGATTTTGTAAATCGTCCACCGGGCGATTTGCCAAATCGCCCTACATTTTCGTAGGAGCTTCCCATGGACGGAACGCACACCAAGATGAATGAAAATAACGCCACAATTTTCATCCCCATCCGTGTTTCTTCCTATCCGTGTTTCCACTATTTGTGGCTATTTTCGTAGGAGTTTGCCAACGGTTAAAATAACCGTAATTCCTAATTTGGTTTGCTCCTGGCGTTTACCGCTTTTATTTTCTCGAGAGGATGAACAGCCTGAAAGGCTGTTCTACGGTTTGGGCCATTCTTTGAGTCAAATCCGCCAAATCTTGGGAAGGCTGAAGCAGTTACGCCCATGATTTCCCTGTTACAAAATTTCCTTCCGTCCGACGTATAATATAACAGCAGGTTACGACATCATTTTGTATTGGTAACTAATCACGTTCTCAATCTCCGCAGAGTGCAGGCATTAGTTCTAACACGTGAATAGTTATATGCGTCGTATGTAAAGGTAACGGTCGTAACCAGACTGTATAGGACTTAGGCGATTGATCGATCTGGTCTCCTGACCGTGCGCGTTGTGGCTCGGCAGGAACACCAGTCACAACGCGCAACTTCTACTGTATTGGATAGCCACAATTGAATATGTGTAATGGAGGCAAATCATGTTAAAACGTATTGGTATTCTCCTCACTTTGCTCCTGGCCCTGGCTCTGACCCGTGCTGTTCAGGCTCAACCGGCCGCCCCCGAACATACGGACCCCGTATGGCAGGCATCTTATTGGAATAACAAAACACTCTCAGGCGCGGCCGCGATCACCCGCACCGATGCCACTCTCGACTTTGATTGGAGCACCGGCTCCCCCGGCACCGGGGTCAACACCGATCAATTCTCAGCCCGTTGGACACGCTACATTGATGTTGCCCCTGGCACCTACCGCTTCACGGCAGTGAGCGATGATGGAATGCGCGTCTGGATTGACAGTGAACAGATTATCAACGACTGGTCCGATCATGCGGTTCATACCGTGACCGTTGATAAATACTTGAGTGCGGGACATCACCTCATCACGGTTGAATATTATGAAAACAGTGGCGGTGCCGTGGCAAAATTCTTCTGGGCCGCGTGGCATGGGGAATATTTCAACAATATAAACCTGAGCGGCACCCCCACTGTCCGCGAAGATCCCACCGTAGATTTTAACTGGGGCACAGCCTCGCCTATTCCCGGCACCATCAACAGTGACAACTTCTCGGTGCGCTGGACCCGTACCCTAAACCTGACAGCGGGTAACTATCGCTTCTCGGTGACAGTGGATGATGGGGTTCGGTTGTGGGTAAACAATCATCTCCTGGTAGACAAATGGCAAGTCCAGGCCGTCTCCACCTATACAGGCGACATTTATCTGCCGGGTGGCAATGTCCCGGTGAAAATCGAATATTATGACGCCACCGGGCAGGCAGTGATGCGCCTTTCCTGGACGACTATTAGTGGGGGTGGCGGTGGCACACCGCCTTCGGGTACAGTTGTGGTAGACAATGCCGATGCTGGCTTCAGCAAGGGGGGTTCGTCCTCTAGCTGGCGCACGGCCAATGATGGCTATAATGGCTCTTTACTCTGGACGAAGAACAATCGCACGGAACAACCCAACTTCAATTGGGCCAAATGGTCCCCCGCTCTGGTTGCCGGTGGCCGTTATGAGGTCTATGTGTATATTCCTTATCGTTACACAACAACTGCGGCCGCGAACTATGTTATTTCTTCTCAGGGGGGTGTCGTAACGCGCACCGTTAATCAAACCCTCTACAACAATGAATGGGTCTCGTTAGGAACCTATACATTCAACGGCAACGCTAATGATTATGTCTATTTAAGCGACATTACCGGGGAACCATACGTCTCACGGATCATCGGCTTTGACGCTATGAAATGGGAACCACGATGAATCGTGTGGTTTGAGTATCAATCTACAGGTTTCAGCTTAGGACTTACGCGCTGTGGCCGGTGTCTCCACCGAGCCACAGCGAGCACGGTCAGGAGACCGGCTCGGGCGATCCCGTAAGTCCTAATTTTGTTGGTGGTAACAGATTGGGTAAGCCCGGCTGAAGACCCATCCCCCACCCACTTCCCAGAGGGAAGGGGAGAAACCCATGGCGCGGTTTGGCGGGCGGACGCCCGCCAAACCGCGCCAGAAATAGTTCCCCGCCCCTGGGGCGGGGTCAGGGGTGGGGGGATTCCATTACCTCATTAATTTTTTATATTACAAAGAAACCTGTCAGGTCTGTACCCACGATTTATAGGTATACTCCAAACGGTTTTACCTGGTTGCCCCGCCCTCGTCACAATGCTAAACTAACCCCATGTCCCAGGCACTCTACCGCAAATGGCGACCGGCCCGATTTGATGATGTTGTCGGGCAAGAACATATCACCCGTACCCTGCGCAAATCTGTTGCCGCCGGACGTATTGGTCATGCCTACCTGTTTTCCGGCCCCCGGGGCACGGGCAAAACAACCTCGGCCCGTCTGCTGGCTAAAGCAGTCAACTGCCTCAATCCAGACACCAGCCAACGCCCGGATGATCAATGTTCTATCTGCAAAGCTATTGGCGAAGGGCGATTCCTGGATTTGATCGAAATTGACGCCGCCTCTAATACCGGTGTGGATGATATTCGCAATCTGCGCGACAAAATCAACTTTTCTCCCAGTGAAGGGCGGTACAAAGTTTACATCATTGACGAAGTTCATATGCTCTCCACGGCCGCCTTCAACGCCCTGCTCAAAACGTTGGAAGAGCCACCGGCCCATGCCATTTTTATCCTGGCCACCACCGAAGAGCATAAAGTCCCTATCACCATCAAATCCCGGTGCCAGGTGTTTCATTTTCGCCTGCTCACCCTGAACGAAATCAGCCAACGGCTCACCTGGATGGTCGAACAGGAGCAGTTAAATATTGACCCGGAAGCCTTGGCGATGGTAGCCCGACATGGAGCCGGTAGTTTACGCGACGCCGAAAGTCTGTTGGATCAACTTGTTACCAGCCCAGAGGATCGGATTACTTTGGAGCGTGCGCAAGCGGTTCTGGGTACGGCCCCCATCCGGGCAGTTTGTGACCTGACTCATGCCTGGCTCAATGGGGATAGTGCCACCGGTTTGCACATTCTGCATGATGCCCTCACATCGGGCGCGGATGCGCGGCAAATGGCCCGGCAAATGGTGGCCTATTTACGTGATGTATTGCTCCTGCAAACTGCGGGCGGCCACATTGCTTTAGATACTCCGGCAGAATTGCAGGCAGAGATGATGGATCAGGCACGCCGTGCGCCTCGACAGCAGTTAGTAGAAACGCTGAAACGGTTTAATGAAGCGGCGCTAACGCCGGTGAGTAGCTGGCAACCGCAACTGCCGTTGGAATTGGCGTTTGTAGAATCTATCGCGGCCGCAACCCAGCCCGAACCCATTCAGCCCCTCATTCCCGCTGTACCCTATCCCACCGATGTGCCACATGGGCTACCTGGCCCCAGCGCCCCCACCGTGACCCCATCTCCCCGCATGGCCCCTCCGGCACAAACCATACCGGCAAAGGAGAAGAGTGTCCCGGCCGCGATCCCCGTCACTCCCTCCGCCTCGCCCACACCCGCCCTTACACCACCCGTTGCCTCTGGCGAAGGGCTGACTCTGAATCTGGTACAGAGTCGCTGGCGTGACCTCACAGAACAGGTCAAAGGGCAAAATCGTAACCTGGGGGCCTTGCTAAATTCCGCCAAACCCCTGGCCACGGAAGGCAAAACCCTGGTATTGGGCTTCGATTTTCCTCTATTGAAAGATAAGTTTGATAGTAATGCCAACGCCGTAGATATTGTCGCGGCCGCGTTGCACTCCCTATTCAATTATGAGTGCCGTGTACGTGTTGTTATTACCGGTCAATATACCCCCGCAACAAACCCCGCCCCCACCACCATCAGTCGGGAAGAGTTTATATCTCTGGCCCAGGAATTAGGGGGGCAGGTTGTAGATAAATAACCTGATCTGTAGGATGTAATCTATTCTGATAGATTCCCCAACATCCCGCATGCCAACAAACGACAAGGAAGGTAACAATGTCCAAATTTAATTTCCGGGGCAAACCCACCAAAAAGAAAGCGGGTGCGCCCAACAATCCACAAAATATGATGGCCCAAGTCCAGAAGATGCAACAGGATATGTTGCAACAGCGGGAATCTCTGGAACAAGAAGAGTACACCGTCACCACAGGGGGCGGGGCCATTACGGTGGTCATTACCGGCCATCAGCGGCTCAAATCTATCAAGATTAACCCAGAAGTCATTGACCCAGAAGATGCGGAAATGCTTCAGGACCTGATTTTGACAGCGGTTAATACGGCTATTGAACAATCACAGAGCGCGGCCGCAGAAAAAATGGAAGGCCTGACCGGTGGCTTAGGTTTAGGCGACTTGTTAGCGGGTATATAACATCCGGCAGATTTTCTTCTTCCCTTTCCGCCCTTTGCGTCTTGGCGGTGAGTTATTTTCAGAGTAACGATACACGTCCCCAAGGGCTGAGCTTGTCGAAGCCCGGCTCTGCCTTCGACAAGCTCAGGCATCGCCGAACACACCTGTATAAATACTCTGTAGGACGATTTGGTAAATCATCCACCGGGCGATTTACCAAATCGCCCTACATTTTCGTAGGAGTTCCCATGGGCCAGCGGCGCACCAAAGGGAATGAAAATTTGTAGAGTCTTTGGGAATTCAGGGGGTTGACAGCAGATGTACGGGCTGGCCTTGTGCCTACCCAGTGTGGGGCAACCACAAGGGTTGCCCGTACCCCGCGAAATCCCCAAGAACCAATTTGTAGGACAATTTGGCAAATTGTCCGGGCGATTTACCAAATCGCCCTACATTTTCGTAGGAGTGCTTTGCGCTTATGGCTACCAATGTTCTTCCCCGTTCCGTCAATCGGTTGATCAACGAATTGTCACGCCTACCGGGTATTGGCCCCAAAACAGCGTCACGGCTTACCTTTTACCTTTTGCGGTCAGGGAATGAACTGGCCACAGACCTCGCGGCCGCACTCAACGAACTCAAAACCAGTACCCGTCTCTGTTCCATCTGCTGGAATATTACCGAAGAAGACCCATGCCCCATCTGTGCTGACCCAAACCGCGATGCCACACTCCTCTGTGTGGTAGAAGAGCCTTTAGACATGGTCGCCCTGGAACGGACACGGGCATTTCGCGGCCGCTACCATGTTCTGCACGGTGCCATTTCCCCTGTCGAAGGGATTGGCCCTGAAGACCTGAAGGTGGCTGAACTTATTCAGCGTCTGGAAAAGGGAGGCGTGCGGGAGATCATCGTCGCCACCAATGTTACTCTGGAGGGCGATTCCACAGCCCTCTATCTGCAACGACGATTAGCCAGTTACCGTATCAAGATGAGCCGTCTGGCCCGTGGCCTGCCTATGGGGGGGGATCTGGAGTACACCGACGAATTGACCCTGAGCCGCGCTCTGGATGGTCGTCAAGAGATGCAATAATGTTTTCAGTTCCGGTTTTGGTTGTCAAAAATACCACAATCGGCTATCATAATCGCCATTCTTGAGGTGTCGCCAAGTGGCTAAGGCATCGGACTTTGAATCCGACATCCGTAGGTTCGAATCCTACCACCTCAGCTCTGCATGAGGCAAAGGACTGGGTACAGGTTACTCAGTCCTTTTTTTATCCTGGAACTCATTACTTCGCCCCTCTGGCGGGAGAATGGGCCAACGGTTTCTCCCAGGGTGCTCATCGGTGACATACATTTGCCAGAAATTCTCAGTTTAACCAACGGTTATGGAAATTTAACAAATGCATACCGGTGGAAAGCTTCCCCCACCCCTAACCCCGCCCCCAGGGGCGGGGAACTTTTTCTTGTGTCATTTTTCGTGGGCAGACGCCCGCGAAAAATGATACGAATGGAGTTTCCCCCCTTCTCACTTGTCGTTTAAAAAATTAATCAGGTAATGGAATCCCCCCCACCCCTAACCCCACCCCCCGGGGCGGGGAACTTTTCTAAGGGGCATTTTTCGGGGCATTCGCCCCGAAAAATGCCCCATGGGAATTCCCCCC
>JAGNBF010000188.1 GCA_018004935.1 Chloroflexota bacterium
GGGTGTAACGGGGCGGGGTAGGTTCGGCAATGCGGGGCGGGGTGGGTTTACCGTTGGGTTTACCATTGCCGTTGCCGTTGGTTTGGGGCTGGCCGTTTTTGTGACCATTGCCGTTGACCGGTTGCGGCCGCACCACCAGTCCTGTCTCCCCATGCAAATCCGACTCTTCCCAGGCCGACTCCATCTCCAGGTAGGTCTCATCTTGCCAGCCACTGGTGTACGGGTTCCACTGATCGTCAGCCGCTTTGACCGACTCAAACTTATCCCGCACCTCGTCCACAATGACGGTCAGGCTGTCGTTTTCGGCCTGGACTTTGCCACGCACGATGACGATTTGGTCTACTTTGACGCGGCCGCGTACCGCCTGCCACGTTTTAGGGAAAAAGAGCAAATCCACCTTCCCTTCCAAATCTTCCAATGACCCAAAGGCCATGGCGTCACCTTTTTTGGTCGTATGCGGCCGCAGATGAGCAATCAGCCCGGCCATCACCACCTCTTTCCCATTCTTCGTCTCATCCAGATCGCTGGTGGTGGCACTGATGACCGCTTTCAGTTCGGCCAGGCTTTGCTGTAACGGATGCTCCGACAGGTACACACCGATTAACTCTTTTTCCCAATCCAGCAGTTGCCGGTGATCAATCGCCTCAATCTCCCGGGCGGAACGGAGCAAATCGGTTTTGATGCCCGAACCGGTCCCGCCACCGAGCAGACCAAAGAGGGACATTTGCCCGACTGCGGCCGCGTCGTGGGTTTTGCCACTGTTCGCCATCATGCGGTCGAGGGCGTCGAGCAGTTGCGGCCGCGTGCCCCACTTATCAAACACCCCTACCTTAATCATGGATTCCAACGCCCGTTTCCCCACCCGGCGCAAATCCACCCGGTCACAAAATTCGTTCAAGTCGGGGAACGGCCCTTTGTCGCGCCGCTCATCCAAAATGACATTGATCGCGGCCGCGCCCGCATTCTTAATCGCCCCCATCCCGTAGCGGATAATCGCCCCTTTGGCCGTATCCTCAATGGTAAAGTCCAGATTGGCCGCGTTCACATCCGGCGGGGCCACTTGCAACCCCAACCGGCGCGACTCGGCCAGATATTTCGCCACCTTCTCCGTCTTATCCCGGTCTACCGAGAGCAGAGCGGTCATGTACTCCACCGGGTAATGAGCTTTGAGGAAGGCGGTCTGGCAGGTAATAACGGCGTAGTCGGCCGCGTGGCTGTTGTGTACCAGGATATCGTTGGCGATGAAATTATGGGTTCGATCAATGGTCAGGTCGTAGGTCTGTTTCTCGCCCACGTATTCGATGCTAACCACCTGATCCCAATAAATGTCGCTTTGGGCATAACGGCGTAGCCCATCACTGCCAAAAAAATCGGCCAATCGCCCAATCGTGCCGCGCCGGAATCTTCGTTTGCTGGCGGAGTTCGTGGGATAAAACTCCCGTTGCGCCACTCCTGTCGCAGAATAAATTTGGGTCCAGGTCAGACCCGCCGCCTCTTTTTCCGTCCGTACCAACTCTTTCACCGGCACAGGAATGACATCACGGGCTGTAGCTGTGGCATCAAACTGAGGTGTCAGCAATTCCTGACACATCGCCTGCTGATCCACCCGGAGCAGATGCGGCCCAATGACGCGGGCGAACTGCTCCATCTGCTCACTGCCCATCACATGCACCTGGTAGCCAATGCGCCCTTCTTTGTACGGAAAAATGGTCTGGCGCAGGCTGGCGACAATACCCAGGCGCAGTAACAAATGTTGCACCTGCCGGGCCAATCGCTCTGAAGCGGTGGCATAATAGGCATGAATATTGTGGCGCATCTGCCGGTTGATGGCCCCATCCCCATCCCACAACCGCCCCAGGAACAAGGCGATTTGCCGGTTGTTCAGAGTGAACAGATCGGCGGGAATCTCTTTTTTATTGCCTTCGGCTAACAAATGAGCCAATACGATGACCTCATGCTCCGGCCATTCGCTGTGCCCTTCAACCGGCAGATGGCGCGGCACGGCGATCTGGCTTCCCGGCTGGAGTTCGTCTAATTGGCGCCACCCCTCGAAGGTGTAGAACGGGTGGTTGGCGGTGGCTTCGATCTGGCGGCCCAGGGCGGTGGTGAGGCGGTACACTGGTTTGATGCCGTTGTCGAGCACGTCTGTTACTCGCCCAGATTGCAGTTTCAGTTGTCCCGTGTCACAGGTGAGGGTGTGGGTGAGCGCGGCCGCGCCCCCATACAAATCCTCAATCCGCACCAACCGGCCCGTGGCGGCATCCACCACTTCCACATCCCCCGGCAAACATTTGTTGAAGCCATAACGGGCAAAAAACTCAATATCCCCCCAAATCAAATCACAGACTTCTTGTGTCAAGCCCCGTTCCATGGCCCCTTTGGTAAACTGAATTTTATGTTTATCAATCAGGTCCCGCTTCTTTTTAGAGACTGCCTTGCGGATCATGTCCGCTTCACCCGGCTCATACCCCGCCAGATCGCTTGCTATCCGAATGATCTGTTCTTGATAGACTAAAATTCCGTAGGTATCACCGAGAATGGGCTTGAGGGCGGGGGTGTGATACTCCACAATATCCTTGCCCTGAAAGATGTCAGCGTGCATCCGGCGGATGTATTCAGGAATGTTGTCCATGGGGCCGGGCCGGTAGAGGGAGATGGCGGCGATAATGTGGTCGAAGCGTCGCGGCCGCATTTCCATCATCAACCGCCGCATCCCCGCCCCTTCCACCTGAAACACGCCCAACACATCCCCCCGCCCCAGCATATCAAACAACGCTTCCGGCTTCTTCGACGGGTCTGGCCCCACATGCCCCACATCATACGGGATGTTGTCCATCTGGTACTTCGTGCCGTGCCTCTGCTCGATAAGCCGCGCCGCCGTCCGCAATACCGTCAGCGTACTCAGCCCCAAAAAGTCTACCTTCAGCAAGCCGATAGATTCCACGATCTCCATCGGCCATTGCGTGACGCGATCAATGCCGCCCAGCCCCGCTTCCCCACTGGTAGGCCGGTTGAGCGGCACATATTCCACCAGCGGCTTATCGGAAATGATCACCCCGGCGGCATGGCTGGACGCATGGCGCGACACCCCTTCTAAATTTTGGGCAGTCTCAATGAGGCTTTTAATCGCCTCATCCGTTTTGTATAACGCTTCAAATTCGGCGTTGTAAAATTCGTGATCCTTGTCCAACACATTAGCAATCGTCACCGGTTTGCCAGGGATGGCCGGAATCATCTTGGCGATTTCGTCCACCTGGGACAGCGGCACATCCATCGCCCGCCCTACGTCCCGGATGGCCGCCCGCGCCCCCAACGTCCCAAAGGTGATGATTTGCGCCACTTTTTCTGAGCCATATTTCCGCATGGCATACTCGACCATCTCATGGCGGCGATCATCGGGATAATCCAGGTCAATATCGGGCATGGAGACGCGCCCCGGATTAAGGAACCGCTCGAAGATGAGGCCATTGGCCAGGGGATCAATGCCGGTGATGCCCAATGTGTACGCCACCACCGAACCCGCCCCCGAACCGCGCACATTCCACCAGATGTCGTGCTCTTTCCACTCCTCGTAACTTTGGCCGGGGTAAAATTGCTCCCCATTGGCGATCCACCAATCCAGACTGCGCCGGGCAAACTCCGACAAATCCCACACAATCAAGAAGTAGGTCTCAAACCCCATCTTGCCGATGATGTTTAGTTCATGCTCCAGACGAGCGTGTAAAGCCTCATCGTTTTGGGCGCGATCCTCGCCATACCGCCAGGCCAACCCTTTCTGGCACAGATGGCGCAGGTAGGTGGGTGGGGTGTACCCGTCCGGCACATCAAAAATGGGCAGGTGATACCCCTTCATGTCCAGGTTCACCTCGCACTGCTCGGCGATGAGCAGGCTGTTCTCCAACGCGCCGGGGATATGGCCGAATAATTTGGCCATTTCGGCGTGGGATTTGAGGTAATACTCGTGGTTGGAGAGGCGCATCCGGTTTTGCTGTTGTACGGTAGCACTGGTCTGGATGCACAGGAGAACGTCGTGGGGCACAGCCTCTTCGGGCGAGGTGTAATGCACGTCGTTGGTGGCCAGGAAGCGCAGGTTGTACCGCTTGGCGAACTCCATCAGGGTGTTGTTGACCGTCACCAATTGCGGGATGTCGTGGTCTTGCAGTTCGATGAAGAAGCGATCCGGGCCAAACAGTTCCAGGTAATACCCCATCAGGTGATGGGCCTTGTCAATCTGGCCCCGGTCAATGGCACGGGGAATTTCGGCGGCCAGGCAACCGGTGGTGGCGATGAGGCCATCCGAATGAGCGGCCAGGAAGTCGTGGTCTACACGAGGGCGGTAATAATACCCTTCCAACTGCGCCGCCGAGGCGATTTTGAGCAAATTCTGGTAGCCGGTCTGGTTTTGGGCCAGGAGTAACAGGTGGAAACGGTCTTTGTCCAGGTTAGAGTCGCGGTCACGCATGGTGCGGTTAGCGACGTAGGATTCGATGCCGATGATCGGTTTGACCCCCCCGGCTTTGCAGGCGCGGTAAAACTCGATGACGCCATACATGGCCCCGTGGTCGGTAAGGGCGAGGGCGGGCTGGTTCAACGCTTTGGCGCGGGCGACCAGATCATCAATGCGGCTGAGGCCGTCGAGCAGGGAGTATTCGCTGTGGACGTGCAGGTGGACGAAGGGTTGGTGTTCGCTCATGGGCAGAGAAGGAAAGGGTAGAGCGAGAGGATAGAGCGAGAGGGGGTGACTTTAGATAAACCTCTTGCTTTAGCTCTGGCTCTCGCTTGGATAGAATTGTTGAGTTGCTCAACCTGGGGGGATTATAACACGGGTTGGGGGGTTGGGAATTGGGGAAGGGGAAGACGACCGTTAAACCCATTCGTAGTCACATAACACAAACATAACCAATTTGCCCGACTGCGGGCGCACAACGAGATTAACAAAAAAATAGCAAAGCGAGCGAAAACAGTGAAAACGCACTGATCAAAGGCAAATCTGGTTCATGTAATGTTCGGCTGGTTTTGCTCTTTTGTTGGTGAAACAGACTGACCCAAACTAAAAGACCAATGCGTTTGTGGAGTCGTTCAGCACTAATTTCTTTACGTAAAGGCTAGTTTTATCTCAAATTCTCGTTGTTTGCGGAAGAAACAAACCTCAAATTCCATGAAGAAATTCATTTGCCCTAAAATCAACGAGATGTTGTTGCTACGGCTCCAGGCAAAAACGAGACGAATCGGGGATAAGTCACCAATCGTTGCCATGACAAAGATTGGCTGCGCGGCTACACCACCTAAATTACCTGCCAGTTTGATAGTTGCTTTTCGGTCTTCCCAAAACCCACCTAACTGCAAACCAATGTCATAAGGCAATACATTTACTGTTGCGCCGCTATCTACCAATCCAATTGCTTCAACCCGGCGGCGGTCAAGTTGTAGTGTGAGCGGCAAGCGCGGTAGGCTATCAAATTCATTCTGCGTTGGATCAGTGATCGTATATGGAAAACGCATTGTTTACTGCCCCTGCGCTTCAACTGTTGCTAACGCCTCGGCTAATACTTGCCCTGCACCGAACATGTTGTAGGGAGTCGGCAATATGTACGTCTTATGATGCTCAAACGGGTAAATCTCTTCACTTGTATCCAATTCTTCGGCGAGAATCCGAATCAAGCGTAATTTTTCAAGGGCGGGTAACTGCCGAATCGTTGGCAAAAGCTCAACTAGTGTCATTAGTTTTCTCCTGATGAACCCTTTGCGATCATCTTAAAAATCGCTAAACGCAGTCGCTATTGAGCCTATTATAACAAAAAGTTGGGCAGGCGTTCCCCAACTTTGCCAGCAGGATGCGTCCCTGAAAAGGGGTAGGAAGGTGACAGGCATTTCGCTCGCGAAAATTTGGGCGCACCTTTGCCTGCACTATTGAATATCTCAATCGGCGGTGTGGTTTAGGTATTGTTGAGTTAGTCAACGTGGGGGGATTATGACACGGGTTAGGGGGGGAAGTGGGGAGGGGAGGGGATGGGATGCGGCCGCGTCCCCCCCTTCGTAGTCCACAAAAAGGGATGTCTAAACCGTGAACTATGCTGTAATCGTCAGTTTAACACCTAAACCGTGCAGAACTTTGAGGATTGTGTCGTAGCGCGGTTTTGCTCCAGGGGCAAGGGCTTTATATAAGCTCTCACGGCCTAATCCCGTGCTTTGGGCAATAGCACTCATGCCCCGCGCTTTGGCGACGTCAGCAATCGCCGCTAAAAAAACATCCGGGTTCTCGTCCTCAAGCGCGGCGTTCAGATATTCAGCGATCATCTCCTCGCTGTCCAAATAGTCAGCGGCGTCAAATTTGGCAAACGTACTCATGGTCAGTTATTCCTCCACTGTTTTAGCTAAGGCTTTGGCCTTTTGGATGTCACGACTCTGCGAAGATTTATCGCCCCCAACCAGCAGGAATACCAACAATCTTCCCCTTTGCGTGAAATACAGCCTGTAGCCAGGGCCAAAATGAATCCGCATTTCACTGACACCCTCGCCAACAGGCTTCACATCACCCAAGTTGCCTAATTCAGCCGACCTGATGCGGGCAACGATCCGCGCTTTGCCTTTGACATCTTTCAACTGGGCAAGCCATTTGTCAAATTCATCAGAGCGGAGAACTGTGTACATGACCGGGATTGTATCCAAACGGATACAGACTGGCAATACGAAAATACATCCAGGAAATCAAATTGCTGCACTATGCTGGTATGTAAGGGGGAAGGGGAGAGGGTTTTTGTGATGAGGGGTGGAGTGCGGCCGCGTCCCCCCTGCGTAGTCCACAAAAAAGATAACACCACCTTGACTGAGCAGGTACAAGGCCAACCCCACCCCACGAAATCCCGAAGAACCCAGAATTTCATACCGCGAGTTAAGATTCAAGTTTGGCGCGTATGATGAAGATGTAGGGACTATCAGGGTAAGTGCGCCACAATTGGAGATATGTGGCGACAGCTTCTGCTTCGTCGCCGGAAAGTTCGTATGACAGTCCCTGCAAGTAGAGGATGTCGGGGCAGAGATTAAAATAGCCGCCAATAAGGCAATCCTGGTAAGGAGACTGCCCATAGCTAAGGAGCATGTCACGAATTTGTGTAGCCGGATGACCCATAATGAAGGCTTTCAAAGGGGCGTCGTATACTAATTGAGCGTAAGTGCGGTGTTCAATAACCTCAAGTTGGCCAGATGGGTCAGGTTCAACAGTAAAAATCAGTTGTCCGCTACTGTTAAGCAACTGGAATGCGGGTCTACCTTCGACCAACGGTAGAGTGACGACAGTGTGATTTTGACCGTCGGCAATAGTGCCAACGCGCACTATGTCCCAACCATCGGTCATTTGCCCCAGTAACCATAGCGTCTGGGGTTTATTATCTTGGTTATGGACAAGTAACCACTCTTCAAGCTGTTGGTCATGGTCAAAATCAAATGAGCCAGAGGCTTCAATAGGGACGCCAAATGAATCTAAGGTGTTAAGGGGCGTCGCCGAATTAGCCGGAATAAGCTCAACTAGACGAGGTAAGGGAATGATAGAATGGCATATTTGTGTTACCTGACAGGCTTCGGCTAACTCTTCATTGGATGTATAGGTAGCTAAAAACTGTTGGGTCAATGTTATCCATTGGGTCGTAGAAATAGTCGGACTGGATACAAGTGTTGTGAATTGCTGAGTTGCCTGGGTATAGCTACCGGCAAATGCATAGTACAAGCCCAAGCGGAAACGCAATTGATCACGAATATCTGGTGGATAGGGTTCGGCTGAGAACATAGGGGCGTCAGAGGGAGGCCAGATAGCGAGGTTAGTTTCTATCCACTCCATCGCGGCCGCATCTCCCCAGGCCGCACTTTGAAAAGCATCATTCTCGGCATACCAGACACACCCTTCCATACCAATCGGTCTCTCGGACAAAGCCAAATCCGCATCGGATGGGTAAGTAGTTGTCACTATTTCCATAAATTGCCCATTCCATTGATAGGTTTTTACTGACTCCAATGGACAGTCAATGGCATCAACCAACTTGATGATAGAGAGGCCATTGCCGGTTTCAGTTGGTGACCAGCCAGTAATGAACTCGTTACGGAAAGGTGGATTGAAGCGGATTTTTTGCGGTGGGACGTGCGTCAAATCGAATACCTCTAAAAAGGTTGTCCCACCTCGACCATCAACAAAAAGTGGCTCGTGTATAGTAATTGCTTCGGGCAGGTTGTCGCCGGTTACGTCAGCTAAACCAAATTGAATATTGGAAGGGCGTGGTTCGTAAAAGGCGAGAAGAGCCGTAATGGGATAAACCTGGAAACCTGATTCCGATTCGATTAGCCAGAAGTAAGCCCCCCCTAAACCGTCAAGGAAAAGAATGTAATTGCTGTAATTACCCGGAAAAGGCGGAAGTTCAGTAAGGGCTAAACTGAGATGAGGTTCGTGTTGTTGCCACCAAACGGGCAATTCAGTAATGGTGGTAATACCTTCCTTATGGTTCGGTCATTTTTAGGTCGAGTTTGTTGATACGGTAACAAGTCTGGTGTAAATGTCGGGAGGCAATTCTAACAAAGCAAGAAGCTTCTCTTGTAGCCCAGATAAGGGTGTCACATGGCG
>JAGNBF010000189.1 GCA_018004935.1 Chloroflexota bacterium
GAACAAAACTGCCCCCCACACCCACAACCACCCCCACCGCCAGCCCCACTGCTACTCCAATCGCCACACTCCCCGTCAAACTAGCCATCGTTCCCAACAACACCCCCGCCGCCACCCCCAGAGCCACCCCAAAAATCACATTCTCACTGGGTAAATTGAAAAAACTCAAAATACCCACCACCAACAAGGCCACCAAAATCGGCCAGCTCAAGAACGCCAGAACCAACAGCCGCCAAATCGCTCGATTTCCCCAATAACGCCGCCCCAACTGAAGCAAAGCAAAATCCGCTGGCAAATCAGGGGCAATACGAGCCACATGATTCCGCCAGCCCGCCGGGTGAAAAAAAAGCCAGAATAAAATTTGCCAACTGCCCAGGAGCAAATTGCGTTGCAAGGGCGGAGCCTCAGTATAATAACCAGACATACCTGTTTCACCTTCTACAGATCCCCAGAGTAACTATACACGTCCTCGAGGGCTGAGCTTATCGAAGCCCGTTGGTTGAGCTTGTCGAAACCAACTTCCCCACACTTTATTCAGAAGATATTCGACTCTAGCGAATTTGTACGCGACCTCTGGACGTACCCCAGCCTTTCCAGGCTGTGCGTTCTCTGGTAAAAACGAAAAACGCCAATGTCAAGTACCAGAAATAGTTCCCCGCCCCTGGGGGCGGGGTTAGGGGTGGGGGGCCGCCTCGGACAAACCGATCGAACAAGTTATTTATACTTACCCCGGTCATAAAATGACATTTTGCTGGCGGCAACTGCTGAGTAAGCCTGGGCAGAAGACCCATCCCCCTACCCCTTCCCAAAGGGAAGGGGGAAAACCAATGGTGCGGTTTGGCGGGCGTCCGCCCGCCAAACCGCACCAGAAATAGTTCCCCGCCCCTGGGGGCGGGGTTAGGGGTGGGGGGCCGCCTCGGACAAACCGATCATGAGACCGGGCACAAAAACATGGCCCCATTCCCGCCATGATAATCAGGCGTGTGGCGATTATTAAATGACCTGGACCGCCACTCTCTGGGAAAATGTCAGATTGTGCCCTTTGACAGCATAGTGCTCATTCCTAAGCTATCAAAAACCATATAGTTGCCACAACCTTATACGGTAACAGTAGGCAACCAGATACGAAAAGTAGAACCTACACCCATCACACTTTCCACCTCAATCTTTCCCTGGTGTATTTCCACAATTTCCTTCACAATAGCCAACCCCAAACCTGTCCCCGGAATCCCTCCCTGATGATGCTGGCTTCCCCGGTAAAAGCGTTGAAACAAATGAGGTAGATCCTCATCAGAAATACCTGGCCCCGTATCACTCACCTCTAAAACCTGATATGTATGATTCCGGTACAGTGTCCGGACAAATACCTCCCCCTGTTCCGTATAATTGAGCGCATTTACCAATAAATTCGTGACCACCTGCGACAACTGATTCCGTTCGCCCATAATCGGCAACAAATCATCTGCCGGGTCAAAGATAAGCGTCAAACCTCGTGCCTGCGCCCGTAACTGATAAGCCGCTACCACCTGCGCCACCACTTCATTGAACATAACCGGTTCCAGAGTCACCTGTTCGTAACCCAACTCCAGGCGAGACAGATCTAGAATATCCTCAATCAATTGTTGGAGTCGGTCAGTTTGCGCCCTGAGTACCCGCAGGTACTTATTGTGATCCCCCAAGGGGTTTCTTTCCAGTAAATCCAGGTATAACTTGAGACTGCTCACCGGCGTCCGCAATTCGTGGGACACATCGGCCACAAACCGTGATTTCAACCGATCTAATACCGTAAGTTGTTCATTTGCATGAGCCAATTCCTGTGTCCGCTCCGCTACCCGTAGTTCCAATGTTTCGGCATGCCGCTGTATTTCCTCATAGAGACGGGCATTGTGGACGGCACTGGCCGCCTGGCCTGCTAGTAAAGACAGAAGTCGCATATCCGCATCATTAAAGCGACGGTCTACATCCCCAATCTCCTCCACTAACAAAACGCCAATCAGTTCACCACTATAAATCATAGGCACACCGGCAATGGCCCGAATGGGAATGTGGTCATAAAAAGAAGCTCGCCCAGACCAACTGTGATAATCATCCAACATAATGGGCTGACGATTTTGGGCTATCAGTCCGGCTAGTCCTTGTCCCAAGGTCAACCGCACATCGGGAGGGAAGGCACCCCCTTTTGACACAGCCACAGTCAGATAACCTGTGTGTCCATCATATAGATAAATACCCCCCCCAATCGTATGTAGTAATTCTATTGCCCGGCTCACAATTGTCTCCAGAACGTGAGATAAATCCCATTGCAGAGCGAGATCATGGGCCGTCTCATAGAGAGCGGCAAACTCATCGGCTCGTTGGCGGGCTTCTAATTCCGCCAATTTGCGGTCTGTGATATCCGTAATAGCAACAAATACCCGGTTCCAACTTTGCTCATGCCCTGGGGCGATATTCAGACGCAGGTTAATGATCATTGGCTCGCCCTGAAGGGTAAAAACAGATAGCTCTGTGGCAAAAAATGTTGCGCCCTGGGCCAGGGCTAGTATCTCCCGTTTGAATGAATGCAATGCTTCCTGGTTGAACAGAGGTGCTAACCCGGACATAAGTTCTGCCTTTGATTTAATCCGGTATAGGTCTAAGGTGTTTTGATTAACATTGATCACCTTCACCTGGTTGATACATTCCCAGAGAGCATCTGGGTGGGTGGTAAAATAATTATCTAGATCTATTACGCCCAGGTCATGCAGATGATCTAAATATTGACGCACGGCGGAAAGATCCTCTTCCCAGATCGAGACGGGTACATTTTGGAAGAGATCGAAATAATGTTGTTCGCTGGCTTGCAAAGCTTCTTCGGCCAGTTTGCGCTGGGTGATGTCTTCCACTGTGCAATCAAAGTGTAACGGTTCGCCATTGGTATCGCGAACAATGCGGGCGGTGACTGCCCCCCAAAGGGGAGTCCCATCCTTTTTTCTGAGGCGAAGTTCGACGGCCGTGACATTGCCGTGGTGCAATAGATTCTGGGAAAAAAACAGCCTCTCTACCGGATTTGTATACAGAGAGGCTACCGTAACCGATTTGACTTCGTCTTCAGAAGCGAAGCCAAACATGTGAACAAAGGCCGGATTAGCCATTAAGAAGGTTCCTTGCGCCCCTGGGGTGTTACGGTAAACCCCTATGGGCAAGTTCTCGATAAGTGTTCGATACTGCTCTTCGCTTTCGCGGAGTTTTTCTTCGGCCCATTTCTTTTCAATTACCAGGGCTATTTGTCCGGCAATGGTGGATAAAAAGGCAACATCTCGTTCGGAGTAACAATCAGGCAATTCATAATGCTGTACGACCATTACGCCAATGGTTTCTTGGGGAGTTTTGAGAGGAACACCTAACCAGGAAGGAGAATCTGTGCCGACGAGTTCAACTTCTTTGGTATTAACCAGAGTGGCGAATCGTTCGGGAGTGAGCAGGAGGGGTTGCCCAGTCCGAAAGACGTAGGCAGTAATGCTTTTGCCTGGCGCTGAAGGAGGTTCCGGGGGATCGTATTTATCTATGGAGTAGGCTTCTTCAAACAGGCCTGTCTTTTTGTTATATAGGGTAATAGTGAAGTTTTCGGCGTAAATAGCGCGGGCGATGGTGCGATGTACCAGGCTGAGCAGTTCTAGTAGATCGGTGGTCATGATGACACCTTGCATAATTTCTAGAAGTGCCTGACGCTCGACTTCGGCGTGTTTGCGCTCGGTTACATCAATTAAAAAGCCGTGTAATTTTTCGATGCCGTGTTTACCAGATCGCACCTGTGTGATGTTGTGAATCCAGATAATATGACCGTCGGCGGCTATCATGCGGTAGTCGAATTGGTATTGGTCGTGTTTTTGCAGGGCTTGCTGGTGATAGTGTAGAGCCTCCGCACGGTCTTCGGGCAGGATGTGAGTGGGCCAAAAATTATTTTGATACCACTCTTCTACAGGGTAGCCCAAAATGTTTACAGCCTGCGGACCAATGTAGGTGAACTGAGAGGTGCGGGCATTCATTTCCCAGGGGATAACATGGGTGGTTTCGATTAGTTGCCGAAAACGTTCTTCGCTTTCGTGGTGGGCGTGTTCGGCTTGTTTGCGCCGGGAGATGTCTGCAATAGAGGCAATGATAAACGTGTCGGTAGCGGTTACGATAGGGTTAAGCCCTATTTCGACAGGAAATTCGGAGCCATCGTGATGCTGGGCGAATAGGTCTTGAACTGTGCCCATGTAGCGTGCCTGTAGTTTTTGAAGGAAGGTGTTCCGATGCCGGGTGTGGGCGGCGTGAAAACGCTGGGGAATGAGTTGCTCTACAGATAAGCCAAGTAGTTCCTGGCGACTGTACCCAAAGAGATGCAAAGATTGTTCGTTGGCTAAGATGATGTAACCCTGGCTGTTGATGATGAGGATGGCGTTGGGAATAAATTCCAGGATGTCAGGGAAGGGGAAATCGGTGATTGATAGGTTAGATGGTTTCCATGCCTGTGTTTTTTTTGAGTGACTCATAAGCTCCCCCGATGATGAGAAGGTTTGTGTAATGTAGGCGTATTGGGTTCTATAGCTTTTAAGAAAACGTTTTGTGACATCTCAATAAAGCGTGGTGGAGTTGGTTAAGCCTGTCGAAATCAACAGCCTTCGACAAGCTCCGGCCTCGTTTTCCCCCCAATATTGAGAAGATGTAACACCAGTTATAAAGTAGCGTTTGTTAGTTCTTGTAGATAACGATAAGGTTGCATTTGCCGTTGTGCTTCATCTCGCCAGGTGTTGTGGGTATCTCCTTCTTCATAAGCGAGCAGACACTCGCGGCACAGGAGTTGTAACAGGATGGGCCAACGGCCACTGGTTTGCATGATCCAGGCAATGTCGTGGGCCTGAAAGGTGCGTGGGGAACTGGCGATAAGGCTGAGCGCTTCAGGCTCGGGTAAGGGGCCGAGGTGTGTGGTGTAGCCAAAGATGTTGAAGAAGGGGGAGCCTAAGCCGTGCGCGGCCGCAAGTTCACCAGGTGGTTTATCTGCTGATAGAATAAAGCCCAACCGCCCTCGGGCCTGGTTGGTAGATAGAGAGCGCAGGCTTTCCCATAATTCTTCGTCTAATTCAGGATAACGCCCCAAAGCCACACCAATTTCATCTAATAAAACCACCGTACGGGTTGTAATGTTATCGGCCACGATATTCATGAAGGTTTCCAGGTAGTAGTTTTCCGGCAACGGTAGTCCCATCTGGTTGAGTAAATGGCGCAGAAAACCTTCACGCGTGCCCAGGCGTGGGTCTTGAAAATCAACGAATACCCAGTTGTAAGGTTCGCCGGGTTGCCAGTTGTATTGCTCGTTGGCCCGTGGATCTGCGGTGAGGGCGGGCAAAAAGTGCAACAGTGATGTCTTACCACTGCGCCGGGGGCCGATAATGGCCGCGTTTTGTAAGGGAAGTCGTTTGATCAGGTTGAGAAGGCGACGTATTTCGCGCTCTCGCCCATAAAAACGGGCCGGATGGGTAATGGGGGGGCCAACGATGAAGGGAGATAGATCGGAATCAGGGGTAACAGGATAAGTGGTAACTATCTGAGTATGGGTGACGGGTGGGTGTTGGGGAAGAAGAGGTGGATCATTTCCTCGGTTTACAACAGGTAGAACGCCATCTCGGATTTGCCGGAATAGTTCATGGGTTTCTTGGGCGGGTTCTACGCCAAGTTCCCGTTGCAGAATATGACGGCAACGCTCAAATTGAGCCAGGGCGGCTGTACGTTGCCCGCTAAGGGCTAAGGCACGCATCATCTGTTGGTGGGCTTCCTCGTGCCAGGGTTGTTGGATGAGCAAGTGATGGAGATCCTCGAGCGCGGCCGCGTACTGACCCCGTGCCAACCCGTTTTGCGCCAGACGATACCACCCTTGAATCGCCTGCTGATGGAATCGGTTGCGTTGTTGTTGCACCCAATTTTCAAAAAGAGGCGCATCGCGGATATAAAGTTCTTGCAGAAAGTCACCCTGGTATAAAGCCACAGCCTGCCGCAATGCCGTTTCATCCTGTTGTTGGATACATTGTTCAAAAATTTGTATATCTTGCCAATGGGGGTTCGCCTGATTAAAGGCGATAGTTTCGTGATAAATGCTCAGGTATGGGTCTAAATCTCGGCGGAGACGGGAGAGAGACACGCGAAGATTGTTGCGAGCGTCAGCTTCCGGTAATTCGCCCCAAAACAGACCAGCCAGTGTGGTACGGGCATGGGGTTGCCTGTTTACGGCCAGATAACAGAAGAGGGCCAGTGGTTTGCCGGTGAGAGTGTCGAGCGGTGCGGCCGCGTCCGGCACGATTTGCGGTCGTCCTAAGAAGTGTAGGTAAAGCATCAGAGCTAAATAAGAGTTAATGACGAGAGAAATGGTTTTTAAGTAACTTCTCAAGATTTCCGGGATAACAAGGCCTGAGCTTGTCGAAGGTCGTTGGTTGCGACAGGCTCAACCAACGGCTACCCTGCATTATTGAGAAGACGTAACCGTTCAGTTCAGAGACGATTTTGGGCCATTTTGGATTACTTCAGTGGATTTAGAAAGGAACGGATTAAAGATGACATCGGGAAAATCCGTTTATTTCTTACTTGAGTTTAGAGCTAGAGGATAGAGCTAGAGGGAATTACTCTGGAAAACCCTCAGCTCTCGCTCTGAACTCTAAACTCAAATTCTTAATCCGTTGAAGTAACTCAACTGAACACTTACGAGAAGGCACAAAAAAGAGCTTGCCTAATTAAAATTAGGGGTCTTCGGGATTTCAAGGGGTTGATACCATCTGTAGGGGCAACCCTTGTGGTTGCCCTCGGCGGGGCAGGCACAAGGCCAGCCCCACCATGTAGTCACACCCCGCGAATTCCGAAAGAACCAAAATTATCATATCGTAATCAGAAGTAAATACAAGGTGTAACCTCTCCACGGCTTTTGCAAGGCTCGATTTCTGAGGGTTCGCCCTAACGACTAAGCCTGTTGCCTGAGCCTGTCGAAGGCAAATGGGCTGAGACAAGCTCAACCCTTTGCTGTGGCTGATGTCTTTACCGAACCATAACACACGGTCAGGAGACTGGCTCCAACAATCGCGTAAGTCCGAGAGAAATGATTTGGCGTGTTGAAGAAAAAAGCCTGGCTTGAGGCCAGGCTTTTGCTTCTGTTTCTGCGGCAGTGATAAATCAATTCATGGTTGCCGGATCAATCCCTGCGGCTTTTAAGGCTTTGTTGTAAGCCGACATGCGTTTTGAATTTTCGATACGTGCCTTACGCGTTTCATCGGGGGACAGAGCCGCCGTAATGTCAATTAAATCCGGCTTGGGAATAGCGGCGGTTGCTGTAGCAACGGGGGACACGGCTACGGGCGCGGCCGCAATGGGGGCCTCGGCTACGGGGGCCGCTACAGCCATAGTGGCCCCGGATGCCTTCAGATTTTTGGCCGCGGCCGCTTTCGCTTTGGAGTTAGCAATACGGGCTTTGCGGATTTCTTCGGGAGACATACCCTCAGTGATGGCGATTTCTTCGTAATGGACACCGGCAACCGGTTCTACGGAACCCCCAACCGCCACGGGAGCGGCCACGGCAGAGGGTGCGGCCGCGAGAGGAGCCGCCTCGCCTGCGGTTACCGCCTCACCCATTTCCGGCCCTGCGCCAGAGGCCTTCGCCGCCTTCATTGCCGCCGCTTTTGCCTTGGAATTCGCAATAACCGCCTTCCGTTTTTCCTCAGGGGTCATACTATCTGTAATCGCAATTTCCTGGTAAGCCGGGGCGGGGCGTGCCTGCGCCGAAGTGGCTGGTTTGGCGGTGGGTGCGGCTGAGGCACTCACTGGGGCCGCTTTACCAGATTTATATTGCAAACCGTTCCAGGTGTGAAATGCGGCAATCTTTGTCGCTGTAACCGGATCGTTTTCCAACCCCTCGGAGGCCGTGCGGAGTTTCGCATCGCTTTCTGTTCTGACCTTAATGCCCATATTGGCTCCACGGGGCAAAGCCGCCGCTCGTTGTGCCGCTACACCCTGGGCCTGTTTAATTTGTGCCTCTGGAGAGGCCTGGACCATGATTTTATGACCGGCGGTTGTACGGGCATTATAGCCGGTCTTTTCTTTGTCCAGAGTGGACTGGTTGGTTGATACCATATTGCTGGCATTGACAAACACAAGGGCAAGTAAAACACCAACGACGATGGTGAACAAAACAATAATACTGGCGACAGTTACAATATTCATGGACGTTTCCTTGACGGGTACGTATTGCGTGTTGCGTCTGGCGTAGAGTGGATTCTTTAAATGCCTTTGGCAATGGGACGCAAGGGTTTTAGGCAACCAAATGGCCTGATGGGCAGATGGAACTTTCTCAGGCGGCAGTTGAACGGGGGTAATTATACTTGTGCCGATTTTCTCAAGCAATTTAATGAGGTATTGGGGTAGGGCGATTGCATACTCACCAGAATGAACCCATCGCCCTACCCCCCTTCCCAAAATCGGGAAGGGGGAACCCACTCGGCGGGTAAAATCGGGGCTTTGCCCCGATTTTACCCGCCTTAAAAAACTCCCCGCCCCTGGGGGCGGGGTTGGGGGTGGGGGAAATCCGAATATGCAATCGCCCTGG
>JAGNBF010000013.1 GCA_018004935.1 Chloroflexota bacterium
GTTTTTTAAGGCGGGTAAAATCGGGGCTTCGCCCCGATTTTACCCGCCGAGTGGGTTCCCCCTTCCCGATTTCGGGAAGGGGGGTAGGGGGATGGGTTCATTCTGGTGAGTATGCAATCGCCCTAGGATTTGTGGTTGCCCTATTCCCTCAGCGGGGCGTATAATGCCCAACAAAACATTTGGAACTTGTTTCTAAAGGAATACTCCCATGTCTTTTGGTTGGATGTTTGGCGCCTTTGTTGTTGTTTTAACACCCATTATTCTAGCGCATGAATTGGGCCACTTTGTGGCCGCCCGGTTATCCGGTATCAAAGTTGAGGAGTTTGGGCTGGGTTTTCCCCCGCGTGCCGCTAAACTGTTTGAATGGAAAGGCACAATTTTCTCCTTGAACTGGATTCCTATAGGTGGCTTTGTGCGCCCAGCCGGAGAAGATGATCCGAATGTACCTGGTGGTCTGGCTTCGGCTTCAAAGAAGGCACGCTTTTTTGTGTTGATCGCGGGCGCGGCCGCGAACTTTCTCATGGCTCTTGCTGTCTACTGGCTCACTTATGCTGTCATTGGTTTACCCCACTATGACGAATCCATCATCGTTGTCGCCGAAGTGGTAGCGGAATCCCCTGCCAGTGAAGCCGGATTAGCCGAAGGCGACCGGCTTCGCCAGGCCGATGGCCAGGTGATTGATAATGTGGATGACCTGTATGCGGCTATTGATAATTCTAATGGTGAACCCATTACCTTTGCCGTAGAACGGGGTGAGGACATGATAACCGTTGTGGTTACACCCCGCATGATGGAGTTAACCGGCGGAGTACGGATGGGTGTGGGTTTGCGGCCCGGATATGCGGCAACGGGCGAACGCGACCGTGCGAATCCGATTACCGCTATTGGACTGGCGGCACAGGAGATTTGGAATGTTATTTACACGACCATGCGTACCCCCTTTATGCTGATTCGGGGCGAGGTTAGTTATAGTGACGCCCGGCTGGTAGGGCCGGTAGGTATCAGCCAGATTGCTGGCAGTACCGCCCAAACGACGGTAGAAACAGGTGAATGGTCGCCCTTTTTGCGGCTGGTGGGGCTGATTAACGTGGCCCTGGGGTTTACTAATTTGTTGCCCATTCCGGCGCTAGATGGTGGACGCCTCTTGTTTGTGATTGTGGAAGCCATTCGCGGCCGCAGAATCGAACCGGAACGTGAAGGGCTGGTACATATGGTGGGTATGATGATCTTGTTGGCCCTGGTTGTCCTTATCTTCATTCAGGACATTGTTAATCCCATTATTCCTTACTAAGGAATGAGAACTAAATAACCTGGTTCTTGGGGGTTTCGTGGGGTGCGGGCAACCCTTGTGGTTGCCCCACACAGGGCAGGCACAAGGCCAGCCCCTACATCTGGTGTCTACCTCCTGAATTCCCCAAAGAACCAATAACTTGTTTGCGGGGAGTGGCACGGTCTGGAGACCGGCCACAGCAAATTGGGTTACAGTAACAACAGTGAATGAGAGAAGACGTGAGGCTATGGCTTCACGTCTTCTTTTGTGCCAGCTCATAGAGTTTAACCCGCGTCACCCTCCTTTATTGAGAAGATACCCTTTTCCCTTATTACGGAGTTCAATATGAGTCAAAGTAAACGACCCATTCGTTCCCTACTGACAGAACTGGCCGGAGATGAACCGCTTGCTGTGGCTTCTCTGTACCGTCTGTCTGATTTAACGCGTCAGGAATTTGATCAGGTGAAAGAAGTCTGGTCTACGCTTACGGCTGAGCGCCGCTACAGCATTGTGCAACACATGGCGGATATCAGCGAAGAGAATTTTCAGGTAGATTTTGTGCCCTTTTTTGGGTTTTGTTTGCAGGACGCGGCCGCATGGGTGCGCCGCGCCGCTTTAGAAGGGTTATGGGATACGGATGATGCTCATCTTATCAAGCCGATCCTGGCCCTGTTACAAAATGACCCAGATATAGATGTACGTGCGGCCGCGGCCGCGACGCTCGGTCATTATGTTTTGCTGGCTGAATGGGGCCAATTTCCTAAAAACCACGCCCGCCCCGTCATCGAAGCGCTGTTGGCCTTACTTAACCAGGATCGCACCCCCAATTTAGTACGCCGGGCGGCGCTGGAGGCCGTATCCAGTGCCAGTGATGAGCGGATAATAGCCCATATTGAGGCGGCTTATCACGATAATAGTGTGGATCTGCAAGCGGCCGCGTTGTACGCTATGGGCAACAGTGCTGATAAACGCTGGATCAAGATAGTGCAACAAGAAATCCAAAACGAAGATCCCATCCTCTGTGAAGAAGCCATCCGCGCCGCGGGCAATATTGGTGCCAGTGATCTGGTAGAAGACATTATTGACCGACTGCACGAGCATGAGGATCTCGCTATTCGCCTGGCCGCAGTCACAGCATTGGGGCAACTTGGTAGTGAGCAGGCACGAGAAGCCCTGGAAGCCCGGCTCGAAGATAAAGAGGCCGAAGATTTATACGAAGCAATTGAAGAAGCCCTGGACGAAATTGATACCTTTGCCAATCTAGAGTTATTGCGCTATTCGGGGGACGAGGAAGAGTAATGAGTTGGTGTAGGGGCTGGCCTTGTGCCCGCTCCGTCCAGGACAACCACAAGGATCAGCCCTACAGGTGGTGTCAACCCCCGGAAATACGGGCACAATCTGCGGTTTTTTTGTCCTGTCGCTTTATCGCCGTGTCGGGTATATTCGAGGCTCCCCACCCTTAGGGTTTGTAAAAATATAACTTCCCGGTTTAGACCTGACAGGTTTCCGAAAACCTGTCAGGTCTCGACGGAACTTAATCTTTTACCGGCACTAAGGACAAACCTGCGGAAGGCTGAACGGTTCCCCATTTCTAAGAGCGAGAGTTTCCTGAGTCCCCCCCCCGTGACTGAAATCATTGACGTTCTCCTCAACAATATATTGCCCATTTTTCTGGTGGCAGGGATTGGTTTTGCCTTGCGTCGTGCGGCGGGGGTAGAT
This sequence comes from Chloroflexota bacterium, assembly GCA_018004935.1. Lineage (GTDB taxonomy): Bacteria > Chloroflexota > Anaerolineae > Promineifilales > Promineifilaceae > Trichofilum. The sequence goes on from JAGNBF010000013.1 coordinate 2,990, forward strand.
GTACGGACTGTGGCCCGTGTCACCTTCTATGGCTTGAGTCCCTGCCTGGTTTTTTATTCCCTGGTCACAGCGCAACTTCAAAGTAGTGAGCTGTTGCTTTTGGGTGGCTACTCCTTCATTAACATCCTGCTCATGGGTGGTGTTGGCTGGGTGGTGGGGTGGTTGTTACGCCTGGCCCATCTGGATACCGTCGCGCTGATATTGGCTTTGATGTTTGTTAATAGTGGTAATTATGGGCTGACTTTGTTGGAGTTACGGTATGGGGAAACTGGGGTGGCCCGGGGAATCGCTTATTTCATTGTTAGCACAATTCTGGCCTATTCGTTGGGGGTGCTGGTGGCCTCTTCTGGTAAAAGTTCGCCACAACAGGCACTCCGCCAACTACTGCGCGTTCCGGCGGTGTATGCGGTTATCCTGGCGATTCTGGTTTATGCCCTGGACATACACCTGCCAACGCCCATTCTTAGTGGTCTTGAGATTGCCGCACAGGGGGCTATTCCGGTAATGCTTTTGGTTTTGGGGATGCAATTGGCGGATTTGCGCGTGATGGAAGGCATTGGTATTGCGACTGTGGCCGTATTCCTGCGCCTGGGGGTGGCTCCGCTGTTGGCGTTATGGCTGGCTGATAGGATGGATCTGGAAGGGATAAGCCGGGCCGCTATGTTGTTAGAGGCGAGTATGCCGACCGCGGTTTTGGTGATTGTGTTAGCGACGGAATTTGACGTGCGGCCGCGACTCATCACCACCATCGTTGTCCTCTCTACCCTCCTCAGCCCCCTCACCTTAGCCATCCTCATCTCCTGGGCCGGATTATAAGAGTAACTGTTCAGCATTTTGGGTCTTCGGGGTTTCGTGGGGTATGGGCAACCCTTGTGGTTGCCCACACGGGGCAGGCACAAGGCCAGCCCCTACATCGGGTGTCACCCCCCTGAATTCTCAAACCCCCCACTAACGATCCGGTCCCGCAACTGCCCACATCCTGCCTGAATATCAATTCCCCGCCGCACGCGCACCGTACTGGTGACGCCGTAACGGGTCAATTCTTCCTGGAACGCCTGTACCCGCATGGGGTCTGAAGGGCGGCCGCGATACCCTTTGGTCGGGTTCAGAGGAATCAGGTTAACATGGCATAACATGCCCCGTACCAGATTGCCCAGTGCCCGTGCCTGCTCCACCGTGTCATTTTCTCCAGCGATCAACGCCCATTCAAAGGTCAGGCGGCGCCCTGTTTTGGTGACATAGTAACGGCACACTTCCATCAGGTCGGCGATGGGCCATTTGCGGTTGATGGGAATCAGCCGGTTGCGCTCCTCATCAGTGGCCGCATGGAGAGAGATAGCCAGCGGCGTTTGTCGTTGTTCATCGGCATAGCGGCGAATGGCGGGAATCAGCCCCACGGTGGAGATGGTAATTTTGCGTGCCCCCAGGTTGTACGCATCGGGCGCAATAAGCCGATCCACGGCTGTCAGGGTGTGATCATAGTTGTGGAGTGGCTCACCCATACCCATCATAACGATATTGGTAACGTGTTCTCCGGTTTGTGCCAGCTCACGGGCGAAGTACATGACCTGTTGAATGATTTCACCGCTGGTCAGGTTGCGTAAGAAACCCATCTGCCCGGTGGCACAGAAAACACAACCCATGGCGCATCCGGCCTGGGTGCTGATACAGAGGGTGCGCCGTTTGTCGTAACGCATCAGCACCGTTTCAATGTATTTGCCGTCGGGCAAGTGGAGCAGAACTTTGGTGGTTTGCCCATCGCGGGAATATTCGCGGGCGGCGATGGTGTAATCATGCAGGGTAACGCGTTCGGCCAGGGCGTCACGCAGACTTTGTGACAGGTTGGTCATTTCGGCCAGGGTGGCGGGGAATTTTTGGTAAAGCCATTGCCAGATTTGTTTGGCGCGGAAGGCGGGCTGACCTAGTTCGGTCAGGAGTTCGGTCAGAGCGTATTGGTCGAGGTCGTATAGGTTCATCATAAAAGCATTTGGGGTTATGGATGACTCCATGACAGCCCCTCACCCTAACCCTCTCCCCAGGGAGAGGGAACTAAGTAATCGTCCAAGAATAAGTTCCGCGCAGACCTGACAGGTTTCCGAAAACCTGTCAGGTCTAAACCGGGAAGTTATTTTTAGATGTTCACTAAGAATTAAATAACCTGTTTACTGAAAGTGGCACGGTCAGGAGATCGGCCACAGCAGTTTCGTAAGTTATGTAATTCGCGTTCCTTAGGAATGAGAACTAAATAACTTGTTCGCTAGGAGTGGCACGGTCAGGAGACCGGCCACAGCAAATGTTCAAGTTATTTAATCGCCAATCCTTAGCGTCTTGGCGGTTCCTTTTTTCAGTAGACTCATCCCTGTAGAAGAGTTTTCCGGAGGGCGGTGATGTCGTCAAAGATTAGATCAGGATGGATGTGAGTGCGGGTGATGTCAGCGCGGCCGCTAATGCCTGACAGCACCAGTATTGTTTTTAGCCCCAGGGCTTGCGCTCCGACAATATCTGTTTCCAGGCGATCCCCAACCATGGCGGTGGTGTCTGGGGTGGCGTGGAGACGGCGAAGGGCTTCCTGGAAGAGGATGGGGCCGGGTTTGCCGATGAGGGTAGGCGGGATGCCGGTCGCGGCCGCGACGAAGGCAATCACCGCTCCGGCTCCCGGCAAATGTCCTACCTCACTGGGGTAAGTTACATCCGGGTTGGTGCCAATGAAAGTAGCCCCCCGTTGGATGAGCAGGGTGGCACAGGCCAGTTCGTTGTAGGTGACTTGCCGCGCCAGGCCGACGATGACCGCCGGGATGTTGTCGTTGAGCCGTGTGTAGTCGGGGTCGGTAATGACCGTAAAACCCTGGTTGGCAACGGCCTGTTGTAACCCCACCTCCCCAATGACGTAGATGGATGTGCCGGGGGGGAAAAGGGAACGTAGATGGGACGCGGCCGCTTCGGATGAGGTGACTATTTGCTCTGGGGTAACAGTGACCCCAAAGCGGGCCAGTTTTTGGACATAGAGGGCCGCGTTGCGGGTGGCGTTGTTGGTAGCCAGGGCAAAACCGATCCCCTGCTGGTGTAAGGTGGCAAAAAAATCGGCCAGGCCAGGCAAGGGGGTTTCGCCCTGCCAGAGCACGCCGTCCATGTCAAGAATAAGATTAGAAATAGGAAAGGAACTCATGGAAACTCTCATCAGACTGCTTAGGATCGTTGGCTTTACCCCTTCTCTCTGGAAATTATCAGACAGGTGGATTGAAAATCTGGGGGAGTTGTGGACAACGGGATAGAGTTTACCACAAACCCGTTGAACGTTGCGTAGGTTTGCCAATGGTCATCGCTATTTTCAGTGAGGGTGAACAGCCTGATTGTTCATTAAATTTTTAATCGGGTAACGCATTCATTCATCTCCCCTGCCGATTCCCGAGGGAAGGGGGGAATTCCCATGGGGTATTTTTCGGGGCGAATGCCCCGAAAAATGCCCCTTAGAAAAGTTCCCCGCCCCTGGAGGCGGGGTTAGGGGTGGGGGGATTCCATTACCTGATTAATTTTTTAAACGACAAAAAGGCTGTTCTACCCCGGGATGGGGGATGGGTATTCAGCCCAAATCTACCCAGGCTGTGGCCACAAACAAAATGTCACTTTATGACCGTGGTAAGTATAATCACGCTCCCATGTTCAACCGTCAATTGTCAACCATTAATCGTTCCTCGTTTTGGGTGTTGGTAGGGTTGGTGGGAATCGCGGCCGCGGTGCGGTTCCCCTCTCTCTTTACCCATAGTTTCCATGCCGATGAAGCCCTATACGCCAGTTATGCCCGGCTGATTGGCACAGGGCAAGATATGTTGCTCCGCTCTACCTGGGTGGACAAACCCCCCCTTCTCTTTTACCTGCAATCCCTTTTCTACCCCCTCATGCGCCAGCCCGATCCTTTTGTGGCTCGTCTGCCTGATTTCATTGCGTCTATTCTGCTGGTGCCGCTGGTAGCCCGGCTGGTGAGACAGTTATACGGCGAGGGCACGGGCAGGCGAGCCGCCCCTAGCCTGATGAATGAGGGGGAATGGGTGGGCTGGCTCGCGGCCGCGTTCGTGGCCCTTTCGCCTTACACCATCCAGTTTAGTAGCACAGCCTTCCTTGATCCCCTGTTGACATTTTGGCTGGTAGCGGCCCTGGTCGCAATGAGCCGGGAAAATACGCTTATAAGCTATGAGCCGTCGCCCCATCTGAGACGGGCACTCTCTCGGGCCACCTATTGGGCTGGTTTCTTGTTTGGTCTGGCCGTGGTGACAAAGTTCCAGGCCGGGCTGTTTTTACCGTTGGTGGTGGGGATAGGGGCACTGAATGGGTGGCGCGGCCGCGAATGGCGACAGTGGTTCATAGGCTTTGTGCCGGTGATTCTGGCCTTGTTGGCCTGGGAACTGGCCCATCGTGGCACCTTGACACTGTGGCAGGGGCAGATGTTTAGTTATGGTGGCCTGCGGCTGAGTTGGTCCTGGGAATTATGGTCACGTCTGGAGCAGTGGGGGACACTGTGGCAATACACGGTGGGATCCCCGCTATTAGGTTTTGGTCTACTCTTATTGTTGCCCTTGTTTCTGGCGTTTCTTATACAAGAAGAGGATCGCCCCACCTATACGGATCAACTTTTTGTTCTTTTTACCATTGCCTATTTCCTACTCCATTGGTTTGTGGCCATCCCTGTGTGGGATCGGTATTTACTTCCGTTGGTGCCCATTATCGGCATTATTTTGGGAAGGTTTACGGGGCGGATTGTTGGCTTTTTTGGCCCAATTCTGTTGCCGGTTCTTTATACACTGACCTATTTTCGCCTGAGACAACAGGCTTTGCGCCACACAATTTTTGTTTTGCTGTTTCTGGCCCAGTTGCCGATTGCGGCCGCGGCCGCACGTTCTACCTATCCCATCGGCGGTCATCCTAACCAGGACGACGGCACCGCGCAGATTGCCGGGTGGCTGGCTGATGAGCCGTATGGCACGGTTCTGTATGACCATTGGTATGGCTGGCACTGGCGCTATTACCTGTATGGGCAGACCGTATATCCCCATTGGTTCCCTGACACCGAAGCCCTGCTGGAAGATTTACAGGTTTTTGGGCGGCAACCAGAGGCTCGTTACCTGGTTCTACCCCCTGATCCGGCGGTGGGTCAGCCGGTTTATCGTACCCTGACGGAGGCCGGTTATACGTTGACCTTGGTAGGTACGGCGGTTTTACCAGATGGTCAGGCGGGGGCCTCACTTTATCGCATTATGACAGGGCAATAGTAGGTCAATAACCATGCCTGACGCACCACGCCCCACCCGAAACGGCTTTTCTCTCCCGCCTGAGGTAATTCGTTTTGCTCCTTATGCCTTGATAGCAGGTATTATCCTGCTTTTTTTGCATAAATTGGCCTTTAGTAACCTGATTTTGGGGCGTGGGGATACGTTTCTCTATTTTTACCCCTATTGGCACGCGGCCGCGGAACGTTTACGCGCCGGTTCTATTCCCCTGTGGAATCCGGCCCTCTTTATGGGCGCACCCTTCCTGGCTAACAGCCAGACCGGGGTGTTGTATCCTCTTAACTGGCCTCTCTGGTTACTTTTGCCCACCCCTTATGCTGTCAGTGCCACGATTTTACTCCACCTGATGATTGCCGGGTGGGGGACGTACCGGCTGGGTAAAAGAATGTTGGGGTTGGGGAACGCGGCCGCGTTTTTGGCCGCCGTTCTTTTCGCCCTGGGCGGCTACCTGACAGCCCAAGTGGAGCATGTGAATCAGGTGCAAGGGTTGGCCTGGTTGCCGTGGGTGTTATGGGCAGGTAGCTGTCTTGAATTTCGCCCGTCGCATGGGGCGATGGGGCGTAACCACACATCATTTATCCGGCGTGTTCTGTTGTTGGCACTCTTTTGGGCGTTGCAACTGCTGGCCGGACATACGCAAACGGCCTTTATTACCGGGGTGGCCGTGGCCTCGATGGCCGGGGTGGCTTATTTACAATTGACCATTGACGATTGGCGATTAACGATTGGGGACGGGCGATTGACAGCCTCACGCATTATTCAACAGGTCGCCCCGTTCATCCTGGGGGCGTTACTGGCGGTGGGGCTTGCGGCCGCGCAACTGCTTCCCACCCTGGAACTCATCCGCCTCTCCAGCCGCCAGGGGGGATTACCCTTCAATGAGGCTGTCTCTTTTTCCCTGCACCCGCTGTTGCTGGCACGCGCCTTACTTCCCGCTTATGGGCAAGGTCTGTTTACGGAGTATGTGGCCTTCCTACCACTTACCGCCTTATTGCTCGCCTTCATCGGGGCCTGGTCGTGGCGGCGGGATCGAGCCGTGTGGCCGGTATTGTTTTTAACCGGGTTGGGTTTATTTTTGGCCTTGGGGCGCTTCAATCCTGCCTACTGGCTCATTGCCCGCGTACCCGGCTTCGATTTGTTCCGTGTTCCCGCCCGGTGGCTGGTGCTGTATGGCCTGGGGATGGCGTTGTTGGCGGGTGTGGGATGGGAGAGGGTGAGTAGTGAACAGTGGCGCATAAAAAGCGACCGGTGGCGGAAGGTGTTATGGTCGTGGGGGATTGTTTTGGTGGGGTTGATGGTGTGGGGGATGGTCTCTGTGCCTTTGGCCCGCTTCCTACCCATCGGCCCGGAAGCTCCTGCCGCCTACCCTTCCTGGCTGACGTGGAGTGGCTGGCTGGTGGAAGGGGTGGTTGGTTCTGGGTTGTTGGTCGCTGGCCGTAGACTTACTGAGTACTACTTACGGGTTGCGGTTTACTGTTTATTGTTCAGCTCCCTATTCCTGGCTTCACGGACCTTGCCCTACCATGCCCATGTCACTACCCCAGAAGCATTTTTTGATTTGCGGCCGCCGATAACACGTCTGCTGGCGGAAAATAGCCCTGAATTGGGTGACGCCTCCGTTTATCCCCCCCGTTTTCTTAGCCTCTCTGATATTTTCTTTGATGTGGGGGATCAGGCGGAGATTGATTCTGTTTATGCCGGACGGTTGTCGGAGTTAGCCCGGTTTGATTACACCGTTGCCATCAAACAAAAAGAAGTGGTGGCACCGAATTTGCCTCTGGTGGTTGGCCTTGCGGCCGCGGATGGGTTCGATGGGGGTATTTTGCCCTTGCAGAGCTATAGCCAGCTTACCACCCTCATCCTGCCCGCAGGGGTAGTCACCACTGATGGCCGCCTACGCGAGAATCTAGACCATGTTCCCCCGGCCCGCTGGCTGAATTTATTCAACATTGGTTATGTGATTACTGACAAGGTAGGCGATGCCTGGCACGAAGGGGTCTTTTTTGATTTACAGCACCCGGTGATGCTGACGGCCGCGGCCGCGGTCGGTTATATTCCCCCGTATGAGGCCACTGAACTCTGGCTTGTTGCTTCGTCCGGCGACTTTTGGGTTGACATAACCACTCTTTCTGGTCGGCAATGGCAACTCTCGCCCCAACCGTTGTCTGCTGATCTGTGGCAGGTCGTTTTCCCTGAACCTGCCACCGCCACGGCCATTAGCGTGCGGCCCACAGCGATACTTGCAGACTCACCCCCGTACCTCAATGGTCTGAGCCTGGTAGATAGCCGTGATCATAGTTTTCAACCGCTGGTTCTGGGGGCATACCGGCTTATTCATTCTGGGGATGTGAAGATTTATGAGAATCTGGAGGTGTTGCCGCGTGCTTTTTTGGTGTATGAATGGGATATAGCCTCAGACGCGGCCGCGACGCTTGACCTCATGCGTGATCCTTTGTTTGATCCGGCACGGCGGGGGGTTGTGGAGGGTGAACCGTTGCGTGTAAACCGTGAACCGGTATCTGTAGGGGCAGATGTCACTGTTGAGGCGGATGTTGTGATGACATCTTATGCTCCGGAACGGGTAGAGATGCGGCTGGATGCGGCCGCGCCTGCCTTGCTTATTCTTACAGATAGTTATTATCCTGGCTGGCAGGCCACATTGGATGGGGAAGCGGTAACAATCTACGAGGCAGATCTATTGTTTCGTGGGGTATTTGTGCCGGAGGGGGAACACCAATTGGTGCTGAGTTATGAACCGGTGAGTTGGGCACGCGGCCGCGTTGTGTCCCTCATAACCCTCATTTTCTGGCTCAGTTTGGTAAGCGTTCAGTTATTCCGCCCGGCGGTCAAACCGCCGGGCTAAGCCGCCAGGCCAACGGCCTTTGTCGCTGTTCTATGGTTGGTGGTTGCTCCCTATTCGTCCAATAATACAACTGGCTCCTGATAATAACGGAACCGGCTCCGCGCTAACTTTTCTTTCAGAAACTCATTAAACCAGGCCCGTTTGGCGGCCATTGGTTCATCCTGCATCAGCCGTTGCAAATCCGCATTCAGGCGTAATATTCGCCCTGGAATGACAAACCGTGTCAGCCCGGCGGGGAGTAAATCGCCCCGACTGGCAACGTCAAACACGGTTTCTGGGGTGAATTGGGGGAAGACGGCAACCGCTACCATTTGGGGGAACTGCACTAACAGGCGGCCCGCATCGGTCAGGAGTGTCCGTTCTACCTGCCCCCAGGCGGTATAACGGGCCACCAGCTCATTCATAACAGCCAGTTTGTTGCCGCCGGGTTCTACCTGGGCCAATGTGGCCTGCCCCTGCCGATCCAAAAAGTAGCACAAGACATCTTCTTGTTTGAAGGTGTTGGGAATGGCTTCGGTGGGTAAGGAGGTGAGCCGCAGATACTCAATCTGGCGCAGGTGGGCAAAAAGAGCCGCAACCGGTTGGGGCGCAGAAATGGCATGGTACCAGGTGTGTAAGGCGAATCCTTCGCGGCTGGTGTCGGCAATTTGAATGATGACGGCGGGGAAACCGAGCCGTTTCATGGCGGTGAAACGGGTAGCCCCATCCAATATGATGTACCGCCCTTGCCAGAGAACGGTGATGGGTGGGTTTACCAGCCGATCATCTTGTTCCAGGCTTTGCATGAGGCGGGCTACTCGTTTGTCGTCAATTTGTTCGTGGGGCATTACCTGATCAGTGGGCACGATTTCCAGAGAGAGGGCTTCGCTGGGGGGACGAACTTTGAAGGTGGCGGCGAGTTGGTGGATGACGGTTGCGGCCGCGTCCTGGCGATTGCCCTTCATAAATTCTGTCACATGCCGGGCAACGATTACTTTGGGGTGGTGTTTCAGGGGGGCAATAGGCCGTTGTTCGGCCTGGCCAATGCGTGAGGCAAAAGAGGCCAACGCGGCTCCTGCCAACCGGTTACTGTTGAGTGCCTGTAACAATGCCTCATCATCAATCAGGTCTGTGTGTGCTGTATTGATGAAGTAGGCGGTTTGTTTCATCAGGGCCAGCTCTTTTTCACCGATGAGGGTTTGCGTTTCCAGTTTAAAGGGCACATGCAGACTGACAAAATCCGCTTCGCGTAGCAAATCTACCAGGTCCGTAGCGGTGACACCCGCTTCTAGCGCCAGTTCTGGGGTGAGACGGGGCTGGTTGACAATGACCCGCATCTCAAAGGCCAGAGCGCGTTGAGCTACTTGCCGCCCAATCCGACCAAAACCGATGATACCCAGGGTTTTACCGGCCAGACCACCCCCTAATTCATCATCCCGGCTGGCCAGGGTAAGCATCCGCCCAAGGGTGTGTTCGGCGACGGCGATGGCGTTACTGCTGGGATGATAACAGAGGGTGAGGCCGAAGGCGCGGGCGGCACTGACATCTACATTGTCCAGGCTGGTACCCGTACAGCCGATAGCCCGTAGTTTATATCCTTGTTCAATATCGCGGCCGCTGATGTGCGTTTTTTCATCTACTATCACCGCTTCATAATCACCGATGATATTTTGCAAAGTCTCCTCATTGGGTTCCAGGACCACATCTACCTGGGCAAATTGGCGTAAGGTATTGAGGGCCTCGGGGGCGAGCTGTTCGCAGACGAGGATACGAGGTTGGGTGGGGGTAGCCGATGGTTGGCTGGTGGTGACTGGCTGGGCGGGTGTGGGCGTAGGGGTAGGCTGGGGCCGACTGAGGCTAAAGGGGAGTTGGGTTACATCTACATTGCCCCCGCTTAGCAAAATACCTACCCGCTGGCCGGGAGCCTGATAGGTTCCGGTAAAGAGGGGAGCCAGGGCCACAGCGGAACTGGGTTCGACAATAATTTTTAAGCGTGTCCAGAGGAAGTACATTGTTTCAATGATGGCTTCTTCGGTGACGGTGGTCATGTCATGTACGTATTGGCGCATGATAGCCAGATTGCGCTGACCGATGAAGCGGGTACGCAGGCCATCGGCGAGGGTTGTCGGCACATGGGGCAGGGTGTGGATGTGGCCTGCCCGCCAGGAGAGGTTGGCATCACCACCGCTGGCCGGTTCGACACCAATGACGCGACAGGCAGGGGCTAACTGCGCGGCCGCGAGGGCGCTACCACTGATTAGCCCACCACCACCCACTGGCACAAAGAGCATGTCGAGCGCCTTTACCTGGGTAAACAACTCCCAGGCCGCGGTTCCGGCTCCGGCAATGATGTGGTCATGATCATAAGGGTGGATGAGGGTGTAGCCATGTTCCTCGGCCAGTTGGGCGGAGATTTTTTCCCGGTCTGCGGCCGCGCAGGTGACAATTTTTGCGCCATACCCGGCGGTGGCGTCCCGTTTGACGGTGGGGGCATCATCTGGCATGACGATAACGGCTGGTATATTTAGGAGTTTGGCGGCCAGGGCCAATCCCTGAGCATGGTTGCCACTGGAGTGGGTGATGACACCGCGCTTTTGGGCAGTTTCATCGAGTTGGCTAACGGCGTTATAAGCCCCCCGGAATTTGAAGGCCCCGACGCGTTGGAGATTTTCACACTTGAGAAAAACCTCGCGGCCGCAGGCCAGATTGAGGCTGTGGGAGGTGAGAACAGGGGTATGATGGGCAATGCCATAGAGACGTTGGCTTGCGGCCGCGACATCCTCAGGGGTAACAGATAGGCTCATGGGGTGGGGATCTCCTAAACAGGTTACTTTTCCGGTCAAGTGAGGTAGCTTCTCAATAAAGTGCGGTGACGTTGGTTGAGCTTGTCACAACCAACGGCCTTCGACAAGCTCAGGCCACGTTTCCCCCGAAACATTGAGAAAATACCAAGTGAACATCTAAATATAACTTTCCGACTTGACCTGACAGGTTTCCGAAAATCTGTCAGGTTTGGGTGGAACTTATTTTGGGATGATTACCTGGGGTTAAAAATGTTTCACCATCTCAATCCGCCGGAAGGTTTCAAAATAGCCCATCTTCTGAAATCCCGACCATTTGGGATCATCGGCGGCGATATTTTCGGCCAGGGCGTCCTGGGTGGGGTGCAGGCGATGGAGCGTATGTAAAACGGCAGTGGTGATTTCGACTGGATCCCCTACCAATACATCCACAATGATACGGGTCAGACGCAACAGACTGGCATGATACGCCACCCAACCCATACTGCCATCTTTCAATTGTATCTCGATCAAAGCGATATTAGGCACGTTCGCCATTGATTCAGTCTGGTTGGTCCAGGCAGGCCACTCCTGGCGCAGGCGTAAAAATTCCAGAGCTACATCTTGATTATGGGTACGTAGATGTAAAAGGTCTTGAGGATTAAAAACCGCGTTATCCTGACGGCGGGTAGGCGGGCGGCGGGTAACCAATAATTCTCGTGTTTCGGTAAAACCATTGCGAAGAAACAGGCGGTGGGCTGGCTCATTCCCTTTGATAACCTCGAGCCAGCAGGTGGGTACACACTGTCGCTCTGATTCAGTAAACATATAGGTCATGAGGGCCTGGCCTACTCCGTGTTTGCGCCCTACTGGCAAAACGCCCAAGCGGGTAATCCAGCTTCGTTGCTCTCTTAAACCTAATAGCCCCAGGCCCAATACTTCATTCTCATGTACAGCCACACATGATCCATGCATATCAATATCATACACCTGGATATACTCGCGGAGCGTATCTACATTCATCGGCATAGGCACGATGTAATCTACGCGTGTCTGGTTATACGCTTCGGTGAGTTGCTGTAAAGTGAATTGGTCGGCGGGTAAGATTTCCATGAACCGGATAAGAGTCGGTTTGGGGGATTCATGGGGCTATCAAGAGCAGGAGCAGGAATGGGCCAACCGGACCGCTCCCGGGTACACCCCTGCTCCTGTTTGACGAATTATTCCCCGAAATCCTGGTGAATCAGTTCGTCTTTCTTGAGTTGGAGAAAATCATGGATGAGTGCGGGGAATGTTTTAACATCAATTGGTTTGGTGATGCACCCATCATAACCATAACGTTCACATATTTCTCTGGCCTTATCGGCTGGCCAGGCGGTGATAGCCACGAAAGGCACGTGAGCCAGATCGGAGATTTGTTGTAATAAACTGAGTACGGTGTGCCCGTCAAAATCCGGTAGACCGATGTCTATTAAGATAAGATCGGGACGGCGTTTAATAGCAAGCTGAATACCACCCTCACCGGTATCTGCCTGAATGAGTTCGTACCCATGGGGTGCGAGAACCCGTTCAATGAGAACACGGTTGGCCAGGTTATCTTCAATTTGCAGGATAGTAGTCATAGGATAAATCCTGCTATCGGGACGAGATGAACGAGGTGAAAGGAATGTTCACGCGTCATGGTATTGCCAGATTATTTCAGGCGGCTGGCGGTGGTACAGGTAGATCGGCTTCGGCGGTGTTCTGCCATTTCTGGCCTTCTTCAATTAACATAACGGGGATGCCGTCACGGATTGGGTATTTGAGGCCGCTATCGTCGCAAACGAGCCAGCTATTTTTGACCAGGCGGAGTTTACCAGGATCGTCACCATATTCTTTGGATTGTACGGCCTGGGGACAGCGTAAGATTTCCAGTAATTCGGGGCTGATGGGCATGTCGTTGGTGTTGCTCATGCGGGTTCTCCTTGAAACTAAGACTGAAAGATGAGCGCTAAGTCATCGTTTGGGAATAACGTGGTGGCGCGGTCAGCAGACGGGCCACAGCAAATCGTTAAGGGTCTTTGGGATTTTGCGGGTATAGACACCAAATTTTTTCTTAAAAGCTACATCTGATGGATTGACTGGGATCATACGTGTAATGGGGGGGATGGGCAAGTTGGCTCAAGAGTTTGCTCGCACTTCTCATTTTGAATGGTAAGGATGAAGGATGCAATAACCTACGGAACTGAAACGAGTGCGTCGTACCGCTTTACCTGGTGCTCTCTTAACAAGGTTGTTGTTCTTACAAACCTGACAGGTTTCTGAAAACCTGTCAGGTTTATTACAAGCTCTTTGTTACTAGGCTCCACGTAGATTTAGTGGGCAGGCCCATCCCCTACGATCTCAGCGGGAAGGGGGAACCCTGACGGCGCGGTTACTCAGCTGGGATAGGTGTGACAAGGACACACGCGGCCGCGGCCTGACCAATGGCCCGCTTTTCACCTTGAATAATAAAAGTGATGAGATCTGCCAGGGGGGAGATTTCAGCAATCGTAATTTTGGCACCAGGGATAAGCCCCAGGGCCGCCAGGTGGCGTAACATTTCTTTGTTGTCGTCGTGGAGTATACGGCTAACACGGGCAACCATACCGGTTGTCAATGTGGTTAATGGCCGCCAATCGGCTTGCACAAAGTTTCCCTCTTTACTGGGGATAGGGTCGCCGTGGGGATCAAAGGTGGGATAACCCAACGCGGCCGCGATTCGTTCTTCTAACTTTTCGCTGATCACGTGTTCGAGAATATCGGCTTGTTCATGGACTTCATCCCAGGTGAAACCCAGGGCTTCAATCAGGTAGAGTTCAATCAGGCGGTGGTGGCGGATGACTTCGAGGGCAATTTTGTGCCCGGTTTCGGTGAGGGTGACGCCATAATGTTTTTCATAATTAACCAGTTGCAGATTTTCTAACCGTTGCAACATACCGGTTACGGAGGCGGGTTTGACATTGCGTGCGGCCGCGATGCGGGAAGTGCTAACCGGACTTTCTTCTTCCGCCAACATAAAAATTGTTTTGAGATAATCTTCAATTGCCTGGTGGTTCAGACCACCCCGTTGTGTTGAAGAGCCAGGGGGAAGGGACGTAATTTCGGGCATCTTAGTACCTGACGAGCGTAACTACTAAGCCGTTGCCTGAGCTTGTCGAAGGCAACACGCGGCTTCGACAAGCTCAGCCTCGAGGGCTTTAGTAATCGTTTGTATTTAACTTAGCGGTTTGCTGTGACCGGTCTCCTGACCGCGCCACCCATCTTATTTCCGACGGCCCGTGTCCCGTTTCGGGAGAGGGGCCGGGTGAGGGGCTGAATAGTTCCATTTAATCTTCGATCCTTAAGGACAATGTAGCCGATGGGCTGTGGATTGTCAAATGCCTGTATCCCTGGGGTATGCGTCACTTTTAGGGTTCATTTTGCCGGGTATGCAATCGCCTTATCACAAGGTATGATTAACTTATATGAAACAAGTATGGATCAGCAAAGCGGGACCACCAGAAGTTTTGGTGGTGCATGAAGGGCCGGAGCCACCCATTCATAGTGGTGAAGTAAAGATTAAGGTTGAAGCCAGCGGCGTCAATTTTGCCGATGTAATAGGTCGCCTGGGAATTTACCCTGATGCGCCCGGTATGCCGTATGTGCCGGGTTATGAGGTGTCTGGGGTGGTGACGGATGTGGGACAAGGGGTAACGGATTTGAAAGAAGGGGACAAGGTTTTGGCTGTCACCCGGTTTAATGGTTACAGTGAGGTGGTATGTGTACCCTATAAACAGGTTTTTAAGCGGTTGGAATGGATGAGTGTGGAGCACGCGGCCGCGTTGCCTATCAACTATCTTACTGCTTACCAATGCCTGGTGGTTATGGGTTCACTTAAACCAGGGGAAAAGGTATTGATCCATAATGCTTCTGGAGGAGTGGGGCTGGCCGCATTGGATATTTGCAAAATCATTGGGGCTGAGATATTTGGTACAGCTTCACCGGGTAAACATGAGTTTTTGCGTCAGCGTGGGATGCATCATGTTTTGGATTATCGCCATGAAGATTATGAACGTCTTGTTCGTGATTTAACTGGGGGCAAAGGGGTTCATCTGATCTTAGATCCATTGGGGGGGAATCATTGGCAGAAGAATTACCGGTTACTCATGCCCACGGGGCGGTTGGTGGAGTTTGGTGCGAGCGCGGCCGCGCCCGGGAAACGTCGCTCTTGGTTGCGGGTGTTGGGATGGCTGGGCCACCTGCGTCTCTATAACCCGATTAAACTGATGAATGACAACAAAGCTATTGTTGGGGTGAATATTGTACATTTGTGGGAACAGGCAGAAATCATGCGTCCCTGGATGGCGCAGATCATTGATTGGTATGATGAAGCCCTGTTTCGCCCGCATGTTGATAAGGTGTTTAAATTTGCGGATGCGGCCGCGGCACACCATTATCTGCAAGACCGGCAAAACAGGGGCAAGCTTCTCCTCATACCTTAACTCTGAAAGCGCCGACGCCCTTCCAGTACTACCCCTACACCCACCAATGCCACCCCTGTGGTCAGACCGAACATAATACCCGTCGGTAGGGCCGAACCAGACTGAGGCAGAACGGTAGTGCCTGTGCCTACAGAAGCGGCTTTACGGATGCAGAAGTTCACATTCAAAACCACCGGGTTTTCATCCCCCACAAACGGTTTCAGGGATTTTGTTGATGTGACAACCCACTCTGCCGCTGGCTTTGCTGTGACAGTCCATGTGCCATTATTGACCGCCACTAATCCATAAGAGCCGTCATCCCCTGTGTAAAGCACATGGGACCATTGGCCGTCATTGCTGATAAACTCAATGGGAACCCCCACAATCGCCGCCCCATCGGCGCACTTGCCATCCCCATCTTTATCCTCACGCACGGATCCCCTGATGGAGCCAGCCTGGGCCAGAACAAAGGGAGCCATCAGGGTCAATACAATACCGGCCAACAAAACTGCTTGAAACCACTTTTTTCTCATGCAAAACCTCCTCTGGAAATAGCCATGGATTGAAGAAACACGGATAGGAATGAAAAATGGTGGCGTTATTTTCATTCATCTTGGTGCGCGTCCCACTCATGGGGAACTTCTGCGAAAATGTAGGGTGATTTTTTTCTCGACGGAACTTAATCTTTTATGAACCTTTAGGGCATTGGACGCGCTACCACAACAATGCGATGAGTGTTTCCTACATAAGGCCAGCAACTTACCAGGGTGATGCGTTCATCCGTCGTAGGTTCAATCCACTTGGCGTTTTCTAACCGTAATTCGATAGGTTGCCCTTGTTCGGGCAGTAATTCAATACGGTCTATCTGGTACTGATATTCTCGTTCAATATCGTACAACATAATCGTATCCCCGATCTCTAGATCGGCCAGATCGCGAAAAATTTCTCCCAGGGTGTTATTGTGACCGTTAATGACGGTGTTACCTGGTTCACCTAGCATCGCTGATGAGCCGTGCCAGCCTGCTTCATAACCGGCGGGTACTTCCCATTGGTAAAAGGTCTCATCGTTGTAAGCCAACATCTGCAAACTGACGGGTTGTACCTGGGCATCAATGTTGAGTGCGGGAATCATCAAGCGAACCGGTTGACCGGGTTTAGGTTCGTAGTAAATGATTTGAGGCGCTTCATCCACAGAGGCAAATGAAGGGAATTTGGCACTATCAAGAGGTGTTTCTGGCATTAAGATGGGTATTTCATTGCTGTTGTCAGGTGTGGGCGCGATGTCTAGTGAGGCATTGCGTGTGCTAACAATGATGCTGGCATACTCACGGGTGGGAAAGATATCCAGAACGGATGGTTCATTTGGTTTTTGACTGTAAGAGAGGAGAACGATAGCACCTACGGTGAGCAAAACCAGTATGCCAATGGCGATGAAGACAATGCCCCAGGGAACGATAGTTTCCTGAGAGGAAGGATCATGGCGATCAGACACGGATTATCTCCTGCGAAAATAACCACGGATAGTGGAAACACGGATAGGAAGAAACACGAATGGGAATGAAAATGATGGCGTTATTTTCATTCATCTTGGTGTGCGTTCCGTCCATGTGAAACTCCTGCGAAAATGTAGGGCGATTTTGTAAATCGCCCGGTGGACGATTTACAAAATCGTCCTACAGATTTTCATCCCTCTTGATAAGCCGTAGACCCAGAGGAACTCCCATAAAACAAGGGGACTAAGGGTAGGGAGCTGAACCCTATGGGTTCGGTCAAAATTAAGTTGGGTGGCGCGGTTAGGAGACCGGCTCCAGCAAACTTAAAAGTTGTTTGCGGGCGAACCTTATGGAAAGTAGTATAAACGACAAAATGCTTTATGGAAAGCAGATTGTATCTATACAGGTGGTGTACGGCTCTGCTTGAGTTTGTCGAAGGCGATGCCGGGCTTCGACAAACTCAGCCCTTAAGGATGTGTATCGTTACAGCAGATTTATGGTAAGTCTGGAGTGGAGGGTGGGTTTTGGGAGTGGGGCCACGCGGCCGCGATCAGCGCTGGTAATATCTCTCCCGCTGGGCCAGACAGGTGATAATCCATCTGTGGAGTTAAGGGAGTGTGTTGAGGGTTGATCTCCACCGTGGTAGCGCCTATCTGCCGGGCCATGAGGGGGATGGAAGCGGCGGGTTGCACCAGGCCTGATGTGCCAACCGTGAAGAGGAGATCACACTCGGTTGCGGCCGCGATGGCCCCATCCAAAATTGCTCCAGGCAAATTCTCGCCAAACCAGACCACGTCGGGCCGCAAGAGCGCCCCACAGTGCGGGCATAGGGGGGGAACATGGGTGGTATCCGGCCATTGGGTCACTACCACATTCTCGCGAGAACATTTAGTGCGCCGGATGTTGCCGTGTAGTTCTAAAACCCCTTGACTGCCTGCCTGCTGGTGCAGATTATCTATATTCTGTGTTACCAGGGTGAAGTGCGGGACGTACCGGGCCAGGGCTACCAGAGCGTAATGACCGGGGTTAGGGCGTGCCTGACTTACCAGGTCGCGCCGCCAGGTATACCATTCCCACACCAGTTGGGGCTGGCGGCGGAATGCTTCGGGAGTGGCTAGTTCCATTGGGTCATATTGTGCCCATAGACCGGTTTGGGCTTCACGGAAGGTAGGGATGCCACTTTCGGCAGAAATACCCGCACCGGTCAAAACGACTATTTTGCGTGCCTGACGCAGTTTATCTATGAGGTGAGAGGGAATGGTAAACATAGTGAAAGAGGGAAAGAAGGTACTGGGTTTGGGAATAACGTGAGTGGCGCGGTCAGGAGACCGGCCACAGCAAACTCAAAAGTTATTTGCAAGCGATCCCTAAGTAATCGTCCAAAAATAAGTTCCGCACAGACCTGACAGGTTTTCGGAAACCTGTCAGGTCTAAATTGGGAAGTTATTTTTAGATGTTCACTAAGTAAAAAACGAACGATTGCTAATCCATTTTCTCTCATTTTTTCGGGAATTGGAACTCCACCCATAGGGCAATTGCCTACTCGGATTTGCCCTACCCCCAATCCCGCCCCAGGGGCGGGGAATTTTCTCCTGTGCCGGTTATGGAGCGCGACCGCGCTCCATAACCGGCACGTCTGGTGTTTCCCTTTTCCCGCCGGAAGTCGCCGGGGGATGGGCGAATCAACTCAGTACCCGATTAATTATTTGATCAACAAGGGGGTGGAGTTTCGCGCCGGGTAAGATTCTGACGGATAATGAAGGGTATGTCTGCACGCACGATTTTGTTGCTAACCCCGCAACTGCCTTATCCTCCACACCAGGGGACGAGTTTACGCAACTGGCATATTTTGCGGGGGCTGGCGCAAACACACCGGGTTAGTTTGTTGAGTTTTGTAGAGCCGGAACAAACGTTGGCCGCGGCCGCACTCCAACCCCTTCTGGCCGTCTGTCAGGAATTGCGTACTGTGCCCGTGCCGCAACGCTCTACCGCCATCCGTTTGCGCCAGTTACTCACCTCCTCCTTACCAGACATGGCCCACCGCCTGCATCACCCGGCTTTTGTTCTGGCACTGCGCCAATGGCTCACCGAAACCCCCTTTGATATTGTCCAGGTGGAAGGTATTGAATTGGCCCGCACGATCCCCGTTATCCGTCAGATCAGCCCAGACAGCCGGGTTTTATTTGATGATCACAACGCGGAGACGGAGTTGCAGAGGCGTAATTTGTTGACGGATGTACGAAAACCAACCCGTTGGTTCGCGGCCGCGTACTCCTTCATTCAGACCTACCGGTTGCGCCGCTATGAGCAGTGGGCTATGCAACAGTCTGATTGGGTGGTGGCAGTTAGTGAACAAGATGCCCATCTGCTTCGCCTTCTGGCCCCAGATAATCCCATTACGGTGATTCCCAACAGCCTGGATACAGCCCACGGGTATCTGGCTTTGACCGGGCGACCGGCGCTTCCCTTTGACCTGCTGTTTACGGGAAAGATGGACTACCGGCCTAATGTGGATGCGGTGTTGTGGTTCGCCGAAGCAGTGTGGCCGCAAATCCGGGCGGCGCGGCCGCAGACGACCTGGGCAATTGTGGGACAAAAGCCCCATGAGCGGCTCAATAAATTGGCTCAGGAACCGGGGATTACCGTGACTGGTTGGGTAGAGAGTGTGCAACCCTATCTGGCGGGGGCACAGCTATTTTTGATGCCCTTTCGGGTGGGCAGTGGCACCCGGCTCAAACTAATCGAGGCAATGGCGGCAGGCAAGGCGATTGTCAGTACCACTGTGGGGGCAGAAGGATTCCCGCTTCAGTCGGGGCGGGAGCTGATATTGGCAGATGGGGCCACGGCGTTGGCACAAGCGGTGCTCCGTCTGTTGGCGGATGAGGGAGAAAGGGGACGTTTGGGCGCGGCCGCGTACCAATTTGCACAACAGTATGATTGGCGGGTCGTTGTACCCCGGTTTAATGCGCTTTATGAACAATACCCCAAAGCTACATAGTTTTTATCGCGGTGAAACACCTTCTCTTTTTCCCCCTCTTGGGGCATTTAGAGGATTGACACTCTACCATACCGATCCCCCGCGAAATCCTCAAGATCTATTTTCCTGGGGGAACACCCAGTCATTTTAAGGCGGTCATATGCAAAAGTGGTGGTTTTTCGGTAGACGGAGTCAGGGGTGGATGGTTTTGGTGTTGCTTCTGGCGACATTGCTCCGTTTGCCCACTCTGGGTGGGAATAGCATCTGGTTGGATGAGGCACATTTGGTCTGGCAAGGGGAAAAAAGCCTGACGGCTATCTGGTTGACGGATCCAGATATGGGTCATCCCCCCTTGTATTATGCCCTTTTCCACTTTTGGCTGGCACTGGGTCAGGCAGAATGGTTGGTGCGTTTGCCCTCGGCCCTGTGTTCTATTTTAGGGGTAGCTCTGGTCTGGCAGGTGGGGCGCAAATTGGGTGGAGAGAAGGTGGGTGTGGCCGCGGCCGCGTTGTTGGCAGTAGCACCTCTCGATGTGTGGTACGCCCAGGAAGGGCGTATGTATGCCGCCGTCCTCACCGCCTCATTAGCCCTGGCCTTTTTTCTCGCCGATTGGTCTACCTCTGATTCTCTCCCTTCTCCCCTCTCCTCTCTCCTCTTTGGGCTGGTTCTGGCTACCGGGTTATACCTGGACTTTCCCATGATTGTGATGTGGGGCGGTTTGAGTGGTTTGTGGCTGGGCTGGTGGTGGCATGGCGGCCGCGGCCGCACCCCTTTACGCGCCTGGTTGATTGGTTCACTGAGCGGTTGGGGCTTGTTTCTGCCCGGTCTTTGGTATGTACAAAAACTGACTCAGGCTCTCAATAGTATGGTGCCTTTACCGGCATCCCTGGCAACCCCGTTGTGGTTACTGCTCATCCTGGGATTGCCGCTGGCCATAAGCACTAGTACAGTTATCCTTTTGTGGCCCTATGTCTTGGCCACAAAGGCAGGGCAAAGGCACGCCGGAGGGCGGGGCACGCAATTCCGGCTTCTCCTTGCGGCCGCGTTTGTCACCGTAGTTGTTGGTAATCTCTTGCTCCTATGGCCCCGACTTTATCTGGTGAAGCGGCTGACGATGATTCTCTGGCCTTACCTGCTGTTGTTGGTGGGGTGGGGATTGGTCTATTACCGGCAGAAACGCCTGCTGGCAGGTTTAGGGCTGTTTTCACTGGTGATAACGGTTATCATGTTAGCCACCATCCCCAAAGATGATTGGCGAAGTGTGGTGGTTTATGTGAACGATGCGGCCGCGCCCGGTGATGTTATCTGGTTATCTTCAGGGGGTGATGGGCTACCCTACAACTATTATCAGCCCCGATACCCGGCTTATGTGGGGTCCTTCGCTGAGTTACAGAACGCGGCCGCGCATACCTCATCCGTCTGGCTCATTGCTGGTGTGGGGGCAGGCAACCCGCTCTTCCAGCCCTGGCTCGAAGACCAGGCCCAGACCATCACCATAACCTCTTTTTACCGACTCTCGGTCATTCATTATCAACTGCGCCATGCTACTCCAACTGCAAAACCTGACGAAGACCTTTGATCGCCATGTGGCACTGGATGATTTTTCCCTCGTTATTGCCGAGGGGCAGACAGTTGTTTTGCTGGGGCCAAGCGGGTGTGGCAAAACAACTCTGTTGCGTCTGGTGGCCGGACTGGAAATGGCTGATCGCGGCCGCATTCTCTTTGCCGGACAAGATTTGAGCCAGACACCGGTACATCAACGGGGTTTTGGCTACGTA
Organism: Chloroflexota bacterium; assembly: GCA_018004935.1. Lineage (GTDB taxonomy): Bacteria > Chloroflexota > Anaerolineae > Promineifilales > Promineifilaceae > Trichofilum. The sequence goes on from JAGNBF010000013.1 coordinate 24,623, forward strand.
TTCCAGGATTACGCCCTCTTTCCCCACAAAAACGTGGCCGATAATGTCGTTTTTGGCCTGCGGATGCTGAATTGGTCGCCTGACAGGCGAGAAAAACGGGTGGCCGAAGTTCTGGAATTGGTAGGGCTGACCGGTTTTGCCCGGCGAACTATTCACGAACTCTCGGGGGGGGAACAACAGCGGGTGGCTTTGGCCCGTGCCCTGGCCCCAGCGCCCCGGTTACTGTTGTTGGATGAACCATTGGGGGCATTGGATCGGGCACTACGAGAGCGGTTGATGGATGAGTTGCGTATCATCCTCAAACAAGCCAGCTCGGCGCTGGGGCAGGTGGTCACAGCCATTTATGTGACCCATGATCAGGGTGAGGCCTTTGCCTTGGGGGATGAACTCGTGGTGATGAATCGCGGCCGCATTGAGCAACAAGGTGATCCCCGACAGGTGCATCAGCGGCCGCAAACCCCCTTTGTGGCCCGTTTTTTAGGCATGAATAATTTATTACCAGCCACCCGCCTGGCCGATGGGCGGATGGAAACCCCGCTCGGTTCCCTGGTTGTGGCAACTGCTGGCCCCTCAGGCGAGGCGACGACGTTACTCATCCGCCCGGAAGCGGGGCAACTGCTGGTTGAGGGAACAAACGAGGATAATCAAATTCGCGGCCGCGTGGTGGATGTCTCTTTTCGCGGCCGCATGCAACAGCTTACCCTGGCCGTCCCAGCATGGGCGACACCCCTGATGTTTGAAATGGAGGCTACCGCTTCTCTTCCCCCGGTGAATCAGCCCCTTTCCCTGTGGCTGGATCCTCGCGCCTGTTGGCCCTTGGCACACCAAGAGGGATGAAAATAACGCCACCATTTTCATCATCATCCGTGTTTCTTCCTATCCGTGTTTCCACTATCCGTGGCTATTTTCGTAGGAGTTCCCCATAGGCCTGCGGCACACCAAGAGGGATGAAAATCTGTAGGACGATTTGGTAAATCGTCCAGCGGGCGATTTGCCAAATCGCCCTACATTTTCACAGGAGAAAACAATGAAACAGCACCACATTTTCTTGATACTGTTGCTTGTAGGATTGATGGCCTGTTCCCCGGCTCCAAGCGCGGCCGCGACTCTTACTCCCACTTCCCCAGCCAGCCTCACCCCTACCCCCGCCCCCTCTGTTACGCCAACGGTGACAATAGCCCTTACTGTTACGCCAACGGTGACAGTAACACCTACCGTTACCCCCACAGTGGTCTGTAGTAGTGGCTGGAATTGGGCCTATGGCTCAGCCTCACCAGAATTTGTGCAATCGGTGCAGGTAGCGCTGGATCTGGTGCCGATCACTGGCACGGTGACCGCCTCTACTTTTGGCGAGAATGATGGTTGTGGCGTTTATCATCCCATGAGCACGGATTTTCAATTTATGCTTCCGGTGGCGGATGTGGCCGATACGGCGACTCTGACGGTGTTAGCAGAGCAGATACGGGAAATTGCGCTTGCGGCCGCGCAACAAGAAAATCGGCCTGCCCCCAACCTTGGGCAAATTACCATTCAGTTTGAAGCCGGAGAACAAATTTGCACCTGGCGCAGTGAACCGCAAGGGATGTGGGACTCTTCCTGTGAATAGGGTGGTAAATTGGGGTTTCGGGATTTCGGGGGGTGTGCGGGGCTGGCCAGAGGTGGGGAACTTTTTCTCGTGTCATTTTTCGCGGGCGGACGCCCGCGAAAAATGACACAGATGAGGGGGTTTATTCACTCAGCATGAGGTATCCTACCCCACGAACTGTTTCGATATAACCAGGTTCCCCTTCAGGAACAGTGAGTTTTTGGCGTAGGGCACGAACCAGCGGCCGCAAAATCAAACCGGGCTGTGAACTGGTTGCCTTAGGCTTCTTATTTTTGTGGCCGTGCGTTGCTTCTACCAGATCTTCAGCCATAACCGCAGTGTTTGGCCGTTGTGCCAGATGGAGCATCAGGCGATATTCATTGCCGGTCAGGTGAATGTGTTCGCCATTATAACTTACCGACCGCCGATTCAGGTCAATCACCAGATCCCCAATAATTATCTGGGTGGAAGGCACTTCTGTCTGGGGGCCTAACACACTGAAAGCATGAGCCAGCATTTGCATCCGCTTCATGCGTCCCTGGATAGTAGCCACCAGATCGGCCACCGTAAATGGTTTGACCAGATAGTCATCTACGCCCAATTCTTTGCCATACCGCACATCGCTATCAAAACCACGAGCGGTGATCAGGACAAAAGGAATAATGGCCCATTCGGGTTTTTCCTGCATTGACTGGAATAACTGATAGCCATTCATCTCCGGCATACTAATATCGGCCAGGACTACATCTACTTCATTTTTGCCCAGTAATTCCAGAGCATCTTTGCCGGTACCGGCCGGCAAAACATTATAACCTTGCTTACGTAACTGCGTTGTCAGCAGTTCAGAAAGGGTTTTATCATCATCTACCAGTAAGATTGTCGGTTGGTTGTTCATAAGGCTTTGTTCCGTGAAAAAAGTGTTTGTCCACTTAAGTTCTGAGGAAAGGCATCAGCGTTTCTAAAATATCACTGTTTCCGTTCTCTCTAAACTTCAGATTGTAATAATGACCTGATTATACCATTTCAGTACGCAATAACAACGAATTGGGGTAGGGAATTTATCATAGTCAGAGAGTCTGTGGGGTTATGCAATCATTTGAGGAGGAAAATAGGCCATTTAAGGAGGAAATTGGGCCAGAATGCCTGGTTGTAGAAATAACAACAGTCCCGAAGATCTATCTCTTGGCCTGTTGTTGTTTCATGAATGATGCGGAATTAAATGGAGATTAGTTCTATCCCCCTACGATCTCATAGGGGAAGGGGGGAAATACCAGAAGAGCCGGTTTTTGTACACGCGGCCGCGTGTACAAAAACCGGCTCTTTAGCATGTAAGGGCAACCCTTGTAGTTGCCCTTGTCTGGCAGGTACGAGGCCTATGGTACCGAACATCCACAAAATCCCATAGACCCGTTGTTTTTAGATGTTCATTTAACGACGAGATTTGGCTTGCATACCAGCCGGGTTTAACCCACTATTGCCGATGGTGGGCGGGCGTTGGCGTACACGATTCTGGGGAGCCTGCGGCCGCATGGGGCGAACCAACTCACTTTCCCCCAAAACGGAATCTTCATCCGCTTCAGCCATCATGGGTTGAACGGGGCGATTTGGTCGCAAGAACTCGGGAACATCATCGGTAATGGGTAGATTGCCGGGGGTGGGGCGTGGCGGCCATGCGGTAGCCTGGGTAGGTTGGCTGGCAGGGTGAGACCGAATGGGCTGAGGGGTGCGAAAAGGGGCAGTGGGTTGGGGATGCGGCCGCGTTTCTTTGGGGTTGGTGTTGGTCGAAGCCGGGTTTGTTTTCGGTACACTATCCCATTTGCCCAATAATTTTTCCCCTGCGACGGAGAGAGAACCGATGAAGAGAATGCGGGTCAGCCAGACTAGAACGGCCACAAAGATGGGGACGTATTGTAATAACTGATCACGGCTGAGAACCTCATTACCAAAGTTGTGATTGAGTAAAGCCAGATTGACTGCCCACCACGTCATAATAGCGTTTAGTGTAGCCCCCAGGAGCCAGGCCCCCATCAAATACCACACTTCTTTCGGTTCGTCTTTACCGGTTTCAGGCGTAAAAACACGGACCAGACCGGCAAAATCTATGGCGCAGAAGGCAATGGCCAAAATTGTGGCCCAGCCAATGCTCAAGAAACGAATTTCACCGAGAAAACTGGTCAACGCATACCGGGTGGTGTCAAAGTTGAAAATTTCAAACGCCAGTAGAGCCAGGGCTAATAACCCGGTAATGACGGCCCGGCGTGGCACCACTTTCCACACATCTTCTAACCAGTTTGGTTCATCCGGCGACTGTTTTCGCGGCCGCAAGGGAGCCTGATTCGATCCTTCAAAATAATTGACGTAACTCATTGCCCATCCTCTCTCTTGCCTGATGGCGTGCCTCGCGCTCAGGACCTCCATAACCAACCCAATGCCCCTTTCTGCTGGGGCATCCATCCTCTCTGTTCTATTAAAGAACGTTTGTTCTAATTCTGTAAGAATAGCTGAATTTAAGGAGAAAGTCAAGCAAACAATGGCTCTTTTGTTCTAATTTTACTCGAGGGCGAATTTAAGCACAGTTTGCCGACTTTGGAATTAGGCTGGTTTTTGTTTTCAGGAGAGGGCGAACAGCCTGAAAGGCCGTTCTACGTCATGTGCCGTTTTTGGGTCTTTGGGATTTCAGGGGGTTGCCCTCGGCGGGGCAGGCACAAGGCCCGCCCTACATCTAGCCGCACCCCACGAATTCCGAAAGATCCCCGTTTTTCAAGGGTGGTTGTTCCCGGTTCACTCCAGGGTGTACCGGTTTTATACTTACCACAGTCATAAAGTGACATTTTGTTGGCGGTAACAGCCTGGGTAGGTTTGGGTGGGTCTTCCGACCGTGCCACCCAACCTGATTGTGAGCGAACCCTTTATTTGTTGCCGGAAACCCTCACCCCTAACTCTGTCTCCAGGGGCGGGGAACTTTTTTGGGCGCGGTTTTTCGGGGCGAAGGCCCTGAAAAACCGCGCCATTGCGTTCCCCCTTCCCCCCGGGAAGGGGGCAGGGGGATGGGTCTTCCGACCGTGCCACCCAACCTGATTGTGAATGAATCTTTAGCCGGGGTTACTCTTGGAGTTAACCGCGATAGGCAGGTACAAGGCCAAAATGACCCGCGTTATCGCCAAGAGCTTCTCTAGATTTTTTCTATCGTAACCGGGTCGTGGCCGCTTCGCTACTGGTCACAGACCATGAAGCCGTTATAATGCTGGCGCTCAATTGGTAAAGGGTGTGTTTCATTTCAGTTGAGAGGAAGAAAATAATGAATCGGTGAATTTGTGAATGGTTGAATGATTAACGAGGAAAGCGTCTACCGCTTCATTAACCATTCAACAATTCAACTGTTCAACAATTAATTATTCAACTCATTTGAAACGCACCCATTAGTAAATTGTCCACCGGGCGATTTACAAAATCGCCCTACATTTTCGCAGGAGTTCCCCATGGGTCTATGGCGCACCAAGATGGATGAAAATAACGCCACCATTTTTCATTCCTATCCGTGTTTTTTCCTATCCGTGTTTTCACCATCAGTGGCTATTTTCTCAGGAGCATGATCTATGTATGAACAGATAGCCAGTTATTATGATTTAACTCATGCCCAACTGGTGAGCGATGTGGGTTTTGTCCTGGCGTTGGCGGGGGAAACCCGCGGCCGCGTTCTGGAATTAGGTTGTGGTACGGGGCGACTACTTTTACCCCTGGCTCGCGCCGGTTATGAGGTGACGGGTGTGGATAGTTCCCCCGCCATGCTGGCCCTGGCGCGGGAAAAGATAAACCGGGAGACGGAAGCGGTACGCGGCCGCGTTCATCTGCACCAAACCGATATGACCGAACTGGGAGAATGCGGCCGCGATTATGCTCTGATCCTCATCCCCTACAACACCTTCATGCACCTCTCTCCCCGTCAGGCAGACCTCACTCTGCGCCAGATACGGCGCTGTTTACGCCCTGGCGGCCGCCTCTTCATTGACCTGATCAACCCCTTTGCCGTAGCCCAAACCCCCAATGATCATCTTGTCACGTTAGAACACCTCTTTACGGATCCCGCCACTGGTCATACGGTGCTCCAATTTGCCCGAAATCACCTGGATGAAGCGCAACAGGTCTTGCAGATTACCTGGATCTATGATGCGACACCCCCCCAGGGCGGCCCGGTACAACGCCAGATTGTACCCGTAGCCTATCATTACTACTTTCCCCATGAAATCGAACTCCTATTAAACGACGCCGGTTTGCAGATAACCGCCTGGTATGGTCATTACAACCACACTCCCTTTGCCGAGGAGAGCGAACGCTTAATGGTGGTAGCGGTATTGGCTGATTGATGCCGGGACATTTATCGCCACCTCTTTGGTGGTTATATGGGAGTCTATTGGTAATTACTTAGGGTTCGCTCGCAAATAACTTTTGAGTTTGTTGTGGCCGGTCTCCCGACCGAGCCACCCAACTTAATTTCGAGTGAACCCTTAGTAATGGGTCTACTGCAAAAAGCCCGGTTTCTGATTTACAAATTTGTAGGACGATTTGGAAAATCGCCCTCCAGATTGTTAAGCACCGTGTGCCGACTTTTGCACCATGCCCTGTTTTGACCTTTTTTCAGGGGAGTTATATGTGCCAGAGGATAATGCAAATGCGCCAGAAACAGACCATAAAGAATGGCGGTTTGCCAATGGGTTGTGAGCCAGAGAGTCACATCAAAAAGACCAATTACGAACATTGCGGCCCACGGTGCCAGCAGAGACAGCGTGAAACCGTCCTCGGATTCGTGGTCTAGGCGGGTGGCAGGTGAGCGTACCCGCCGGTACAAGAGATACAAAAAGGGAGCCAGAGCCAGCCAGAGCCAGAGAAAACCCCCGGGAAGGCCCAATTCGGCTACCATCAGCAAGGGGATATTGTGTACGGTGAAGGCATCCAGACTAATAGCCGACCGTGCATAATCAGCATAATTGCCCAACCCCACACCCTTCAGCCAGTTTAACTCAATCACTTCCTGGGCCACTTCAATGGCAACTACCCGGTCGTTAATGGATGTGGCTTCTAACGGTTGCTCCAGGTGAAACAGGCGACTTAAGGCCAGGTCTCCATAAGCCAAAAGGACAAAGATTGGGGGCAACAGAATCAGGCACAGGTGTAGAACTGTTTGGCTATAGGGCCAAAAGCCAGGAGAAGATACCGTATTGGCCGGAAGGCGGCGACGGGTAAAGTCCCCACTGGCGGCGAGAAGGAACAGGCCAACCAGAAATCCTAAGATGGCGGCACGGGAAAAAGTGACATACAACGCGGCCGCGCCCAGCCCAATCGTGAGCGAAAAAAGGAAGGTAATGGCCTGCGGCCGCTGTTGTCGCCAATGAACATACCAGGCCGGGATAAGGATGAGCAGGAGACCAGCCAATAGCGCCCCCAGTTGATTGGGGTGGGTGGTCAAACCGTAGGCGCGAAGCCAGTTGACATCACGAGCGTTTAGAACTGTGATGCCGGTAAAATGGGGGTTAAGTGGTAATTCCCCCAGATACACCAGGCCCAAATCCTGTTGGCGAAAGAACTGGCCCAGGGCGATGAGGCTTTGGATGAAGACAATGAGAAGTAGCGGCCGCGACCAATCCCGTGGATGTTGCAAGGTGTACAGGAAAATCAACCAGGCCAAAGCCAACCCTATCCCCTGAATCAGCGTGCGCCGGGTGGGAGCCTCATCCAGGCTGAGCAAACCCCACCAAGTAAATAGCATGAGAGGCAGGGTAATTCCCCACCAACCCCAAACTGGGCGAGATGTCTGATGATACCAATGCCATAGTAACTGCGTGCCCCATCCCCCCACAATCAGCACAGGCAAAAGGTTAAAGAGACCCAACTGTACCGGCGCTCCGGCCCATTCTTCTATCGTAACCAGGGAAAACCAGGCAAATGGCCCATAGCGCCAGGAAGGGGTAGTAAGATTCAGTAAAATGTAGACAGCAAAAGCCAGATTGGTGAGGGTTGTAAGCCTGGGAATGGCACGTTGCCAGAAGGAGGGGGGGGTGAAGACGGGAGGGGAAAGAGAATGAGTCATAGTTTGATGAGATGCACACATCAAAAGATCGTAGCGTATGGTGAATGGCTGTCAAGAAACGTTAGAGAAGTTCGGAGTTCCCCCCCCCGTTCCCAGGGGTGGGGAACTTTCTCCTGTGCGGGTTATCGAACGCGGCCGCGTTCGATAACCCGCACGCCTGGTGTTTCCCCCTTCCCGCCGGAAAGCGCCGGGTGATGGGTTCATTCTGATGGGGCATTTTTCGGGGCATTCGCCCCGAAAAATGTCCCTTAGAAAAGTAGGGGTGGGGGGGATTCCATTACCTGATTAATTTTTTAAACGACAAACGGCCTGCGTAACCATAGCCCGGCCCGTGTTAGGGCCGGGCGGCCTCGGCATTTTTAGACGTTCAGGTCAAATTGAGAATTGCTGTGGTTGTTCTGTGCTTATAGGAAAGAGTACAATAAAGCCAATGAATGGCGCGGCCGCGGGACTTATTCTGGCTTTTCTTCTGGCGACAGCTTATGGCGCTGGTTTCCACCTGCTCATGGGGGGACCGGCACGACGTATTCCGGTCTACCTGCTTGCTTCCTGGTTAGGTTTCACCCTGGGGCATTTTGTCGGAGCCATATTAGCTTTTAGCTGGTTCAAATTAGGCACAGTTTATCTGTTTACGGCCAGCCTGGGTGCGTGGGTTTCCCTCGTTCTGGCGCGTTGGCTCAGTCGCCCGGAAAACACCCTGGAAGATACGAGCTATAGACCTCAAGATAATGATGTGGGGTAAGGGCAGGTCAGAGGAAAATCAAACACATGATTACCCCTGAAACCTGAAACCAGTCTTGTCCCACCCCTCAAGAGTGGTATACTCAATTTGCTGATTTCAAAGTGAAGTAATCCATTAAAACATGACAGTAACAACACAACCTACGGTATCATCGTCCGAACCAGAACAGGAAAAACTCGTTCCTACTCTGTACGTCGTCCTGGGGGTTCTCGGCGTCGTGCTGGTGATAGGGTTATTGATTGCTCTGGTAATCTGGTTGGCGAGTAGTTTCCCCGACGAATTAGAAGCCATCCGTGATATTTTCATTATCATGTTGGCCCTTTCTTCCTGTGGGGTATTGATTGTGGGCATTTTGGCCGTCCTGATGCTGGTTCGTCTGATTAACATGCTGGAATTTGAGATCAAACCAATTCTGGAAAAGACGAATGAGACGATTAGCACAGTTCAGGGGACAACCCGTTTTGTCAGCCAGAATGTCGTGAAACCAACAATTACGATTAGCGGCTACGCGGCCGCACTGTCGCGTGGGCTACGGACTTTGTTGGGCAATCCTAAACGGAATTTACCTGATTGACGGGCTTCACCACGCTCAGCCCTCGTAAGGGTAGTTGTTACGAAACTAGACGCAATAGAGAACCTGCTTTCTCTGGTTCGTGCCTTAAAAGGAGTAAAAAGACAATGAGTGATAATAACAGTGGCGGCGATATAGGCGCCTTTTTGGCAGGCTTTGTCATTGGGGGGTTGGTCGGCGCGGCCGCGGCCCTCATTTTAGCTCCCCAGTCAGGGGAAGAAACACGTCATCAAATTGCTGACCGCGGCCGCGAGTTACGCCAGGTTAGCTCCGAACGGCTCAATGAATACCGGTCCAAAACAGGCGATTATTTGTCTGAAACCCGCGGCCGCTTGCAAGATGCCACCAGTCAGGCCCAAGAACGTACTCGCATTATCCTTGACCAGGGCAAGGAGCGCGTCACACAGCTTCGTCAGGACATTACCGGCCTTGTACGCAAAGAAGAAAGCGAAGGAGACACCTCTGCGGCCGCGTAAGACAAGCATCTTTTCCACAACCTTACCAACCACAAAGAGGCGTCTCCCCCCGGGATACGCCTTTTTTTTGGTGGCTACCAAGAGGCTCAGCGATAAATTGCCAATGGGTGAGTTGCAAATGAGTTGAATAAGGAGTCTTTGGGAATTCAGAGGGTTGACAGCCGATGTACGGGCTGGCCTTGTGCCTGCCCCGTGTGGGGCAACCACAAGGGTTGCCCGTACCCCATGAAACCTCAAAGACCTTATTTTCTTCCTCTCAACCGAAATGAAACACCCCCATTGCCAATCCCCTGAGTCGCCAATCAGTTACATACTCCCATGACGTTACACCCTACACCCACTTTTGCGAACTTTCTTTTGAGTCTGCCCGGTGGGGCCGACAGCAAACTCGCCGATGAGTGCCGTCGTGCTTATGAGTTCGCCCAACTCGCCCATGCCCAACAATATCGAATCACCGGCGAGTTATACAGCGAACATGATGTGGCAGTTGCCAAAACCCTATCCGAACTGGGGTTGGATGCACCTTCTATCGTTGCCGGTTTCTTACACGATATTCTGCTCCCCCACACAAAAATTACCCTGGAAAAAGTACAAAACCTCTTTGGTGCCGAGGTGGCTAACCTTGTCAAAGGCTTAGATAGCCTGGACTCCTTTGCCGAACGGGATAAATACCAGGAATTTAAGGGTAATGATAACTCCCATACCGCCGAAGAAATTCGTAAAGCCATCCTGATCATCATTCAAGGTGATATACGTATCATTCTTATTCGCATGGCTGATTACCTGCAAGATCTGCGCAAAGCTAAAACTTTGCCCACAGATAGCCAACTTACCCTGGCCAAAGAAGCCATGAACATTTATGCCCCCCTGGCTAACCGCCTCGGCGTCTGGCATCTGAAATGGGAACTGGAAGATTTGGCCTTTCGGTATCTGGAGCCAGATCGGTTTAAAGAGATTGCCCGGCGACTCAATCAGCGGCGCGATGAACGTAAACGGAAAATCACCCTGGCTTTGGAGAATTTGGAAAAAGCCATTCAACAACGAGGCATTCGGGCGCATGTTTCTGGCCGACCCAAACATATTTACTCCATTTATCGCAAAATGGAGCGTAAAAAAGTAGATTTTGACCATATCCACGATATTCATGCGTTGCGGGTCATTATTCAAACGGAAAAATTGGCGCAGGAGCGGGGTGAGCGCAAGCGGCAAGAGTTGGAAGAAACCAGCCTCTGTTATCAGCTATTGGGGATTGTCCATAGTCTGTGGTCGCCTATTCCCCAGGAGTTTGATGATTATATTGCCAATCCGAAACCCAATGGCTACCAATCATTGCATACGGCTGTCATAGATGACCTGGGACAGACGCTCGAGGTGCAAATTCGTACGGATAAGATGGACGAATTTGCCGAACGTGGGGTGGCGGCCCATTGGGCTTACAAAGAGGGCATGGGCAAACAGGGCATCGCCCTTAATAAACGGATTCAGGAGTTACGCCAGACTCTGTTAAGCCTGCGTGATAGTGAAGATACACTAACCGATAGTGAACTCTTTAAGAGTGAAGTCCTCTCTGAACGTATCTATATTTTTACCCCCAAGGGGGACGTGGTAGACCTGCCTTTGGGGGCTACCCCCATTGATTTTGCTTATCACATCCACACCGAATTGGGCCATCGTTGCCGTGGGGCCAAGGTAAATGGCAAAATGGTCAGTCTGGATCACAAGCTTTCTTCTGGAGATAAGGTTGAGATTATCAAAGCCAGTAAGGGGGGGCCAAGTCGGGACTGGATGAATGAGAGTTTGGGGTATACCGGTGATCCCCGGTCGCGGTCTAAGGTGCGCCAATGGTTTCGCCAGCAGGAGCGGGAGCAAAATATTGAATATGGCCGAGATGTGGTAGAACGGGAGTTAAAACGGCTCAATGTGAATGCCCAACTGGCTGTGGCTGATATTGCGCGTGGGATGCATTATGAGGATGTGGATTTGTTTCTGGCGCGGGTGGGGTTTGGTGATATTCAAAGTAATCAGATCTCTGGGGCTATTGCCTTATTACAGCGGGAGATCAAGCCGGATGATGAACTGGCGCAGTTGCTTAAGCCGCCACCTATGCCGACCCCCAGCAAAGGGCTGACAGTAAAGGGGTTGTCGGGTTTGCACACGCGACTGGCGGGATGTTGTTCGCCTATTGCCCCGGAACCGGTGGTGGGGTATATCACACGGGGGAAGGGGATTACTATTCACCGGGCGGATTGCCCTACTGTGGTGAATATATCGGAGAAGGAGCGACTGATTGAGGTGGATTGGGGGCAGGAAGAGGAGAAATATCCTATTCCCCTGGTGTTGAGGGCGTATCAGCGGTCAGGGTTGGCAGAAGAGATTGCTACAGCGGTCCGCGGCCGCAATATTCGTATTCCCAAAGCCAAAACTACTACCGGTAACTCTATCACCACCGTCTTTCTGGTTGCGGAAGTCGCCAGTCTGGCCGAACTGGACTGGCTCATCCATCGTTTTGAAAATATCTCTAATGTGTTTGAGGTGCGCCGTCAGCGGTGGACGGAGTGAGAGGCGCTGAATAGACGATAAACTGGGACGTACGATCAATCAATGTTTTTTTGGGCTATCCCCATTTCGTCCAGAGTAATTTGTTGTGTTTGTTCCCCTTCGCCCTGGGTGAGTACCTGGTTTTTCAATGTGTAACGGAAGGGTTCCGTGTGATCGGCAAATACTAGTTCACCCCAAATGGCCTGGGAATCGCGGCCGCGTAAGCGCAACGTAGCCCCATGCCAGCGACACCAGTAGACAAGTGGTTTCATAAAACACGCCTCATGTTTCTTGCTCCCCATACTGGGCGAAGATGCGCCGATAGGCGGGATAAGAGGCCATTAAGGAATCATGGTTGCCTGTGGCGACTAAATGGCCCTGACGTAACAGAATGACCTTATCCGCCCAGCGGATTTGGGAGAGGCGATGGGTGATGAGAATGGTGGTTTGACGTGCGGCCGCGTGCGCAATTGCTTGTTGTATCTTGTCTTCGGTAGCACTGTCTACGGCACTTGTAGAATCGTCGAGGATGAGGATACGCGGCCGCGTTAGAAATGCCCGCGCCAAAGCCAGCCGTTGCCGTTGCCCCCCGGAGAGTGTGACCCCCCGTTCCCCCACAATCGTTTCATACCCATCTTTAAAATTGAGAATAAATTCATGAGCCTGGGCGGCTCTAGCCGCTTCTTCGACCATTTCCCGTGTCGCCCCAGGCGAACCGAAGGCGATATTCTCAGCGATTGTGCGTGAAAAGAGAAAAATATCCTGTTCAATAATGGAAATCTGCTGGCGCAAGGAAGCCAATTGCCATGTCCGCACATCTAGCCCATCTATCAACACCTGACCCTGGCTGACATCATAAGTGCGGTTTATAAGTTTGGCCAGGGTGCTTTTGCCCGCGCCGGTTTGCCCCACAATAGCCACCGTTTCCCCCGGGGCGACGGTAAAAGAAATATTGTGCAGGACTGCGTTTGCGGCCGCGTACCCAAACGACACCCCTTCAAAGGTAATCGCCCCTGTCATCGCCCCCTGATGCCCAGCCTGATTTTCCCCCAGTTCCGTCTCCATCTTCATCAACTCCAGGATCCGTCGCGCCCCAGCCATCCCCCGCGATACCTGAGAATAAGCCGTCAATGAAACAAAGGTAGGAAAACCAAACAAAGATAGCAACCCCATATAGGCGATCACATCCCCTACTGTCAATTGTCCGGCCTGATACAGCCACAAAGCATGGGTAAACCCTATCGCTGTTGTAATACCCTGGAACAAGAGAGGCAAGAAACGGGCCTCAACCTGTCCTTGTTCCACCACTGCATTACGAAAAGATTGGGCATTAACCGCAAAACGGGCTATTTCCTGCTCTTCCTGAGCCGTTCCTTTAACCGTTTCAATACCATCCATAGCCTCTGCCAGACGGCTGTTCAACCGGCCAAACGATTGCCGCACCCGGTCAGAAATGGGAGATAAAACACCCAGATAACGAATCAGGGCAAAGATATAACTGATCGTAAAAAAGGCAGGGGCCAATAGCAATTGGGGATGATAATTTGGGGCGGTGAGCAGAGGCATGAGGATGAAATTCGCCGAGCCGATAACCAGATTCACACCCGGGTAAATCATCAGATTCATCTCTCGCACATCGTTGGTCGCACGGGCCATCGTATCCCCCACGGGCTGTAAGCCATGAAAGGTCATGCTTTTGCCCAGCAGGCTCAGATACAATTCTTCACGGGCGTCCCGTTCTAGCCGTTCACCCATCACCGAGGCGGAGAAGTTCCGCCCCAACTGTAACACCGCCCGCACGGCCTGCCCTACGATGATCCATACGGCCGCCAGGCCAATCACCTGAAGGTCGGCAGGGGTTTTCTGCGCGGCATTAAATGCCCGCCCAATGAGAATGGGTATCTGTGCGGCCAGGGCGGCATTACCGAATGCCCCAATAAACAAGATGAGGATGAGCCATTTTTGTCTGCCTACATGAGACCAGACCCAGCGGCGTGGGGTACTTTGGTCGGTTTGATAGTTTGTGTCAATGGCAAATTCGAGATTATTCATGAGGCATGAGACATCAATCATTATCTATTGTAACTACTCGTAATCGTCCAAAAATAACCTGGGTGGCGCGGTCAGGAGACCGGCCATAGCAAATCGCTAAGTTAATTGCCAACGATTACTAAGGCTCTTGAGGGCTGAGCTTGTCGAAGTCTTGTGTTGCCTTTGACAAGCTCAGGCGACGGCCTGGTAGTTACTATTCATTAGATAATTATCTCATAGTTGCAGAGATGAAGCGAGGGGTAGGGCGATTGTATACTCGGATTTCCCCCACCCCTAACCCCGTCCCCGGGGGTGGGGAACTTTTAAGAGCCGTTTTTCGTGGGCATTCGCCCACGAAAAACGGCTCAAATTGTTTTTTCCCTTCTTGCCGGGAATCGTTAGGGAGGTGGGTTCATTCTTCCCGATTTCGGGAATTGTCAGGGGGGGGTGCTTCTGGTGTCCTATAGTTTGCCCGGCGTGAGTACGCATTTCCTCAGGAATACGCTAATATATCTTTCGTGATATTGAGCATCGGCATAAAGTGACATTTTGTTTGGTGATGACAGGGTGGCGGCACAAAGCAAATGGTTGCAGAAGCCCTATTGTCAAAGTCAGGGGTAAGAAGAGATGACAATTCCGATTTATCGTTCTGATGGGGATTGGGTAGGTATATTTCATCAGGGTCATTTATTTAACACGGATGGTGAGTGGTTAGGTTTTATCGTGGGCCGAGAAGTATTTGATCCGAATGGTAACTATCTGGCGTTTTTGAGTGATGATCAGCGAATGTTGCGTAAACGGTCGCTGATGGGTGAACAACGTTATATTGTGCCACCGCCGCGGCCGCAACGTCCTAATATTCCCTCTGGTGCTCCCTTACCCCCTATGTTCCGTGCCTTGCCTTATAGTATCATTGATATGTTTGAAGAGTTTCCGGAACGCTTCTCTTACATTTCCGAAACCAGACCGGATATGGATTAGTAGAGCCTGATGTCGCTTTAACGAACCCGGGTACTTTCGTAAGCGTTCCGTTATTCTGTCCGGCGGTCAAACCGCCAAGCTTAATGAGGGTTGCCCGTACCCTACGAAATCCCCAAGACCTACTTATTCTATGGATGCTAAACCTGTTCGTGATTCTCGTATTACTCTAACCGTTTTAATGGGTGTAGGTGATGCCAATAACCTGGGCAATATCCATGGCGGTTTGATCATGAAATTGTGTGACGAAGCCGCCGGAATGGCCGCGACGAAACATGCCCGCCGCCCCTCGGTTACGGTCGCTGTAGATTCCATGTTTTTTCATTCGCCAGTGCACATTGGTGACCTGGTGACAGTGCAGGCAGAAGTGACCTGGGTAGGGCGCAGTTCAATGGAAACCAGAGTGGTGGTAACGGCCGAGAATGTTATTGGGGGTGAAACAACACATACCAATACGGCTTATTTTGTCTATGTGGCCCTGGGCGAAAATGGCCGCCCCATTCCTGTGCCCCCGCTCATTTGCGAGACAGAAGCTGAAAAAGAGAATTTTGCGCGTGCGGCCGCACGCCAGGCATATCGTTTGGATCAACGCCGACAGGGAAATTTGTAGTGTGAGTGTTATGTATATCCTTACCGTTTTTCTCCTTCTGGAGTTCTCTCATGCCCCAAGCACGCTCCAAACTCCTTGAACTGCTCCTTAATAGTCCGGCACATCAGATTATCAGTGGGCCTGATGTTGATTTAGGTATTGCTGAGGTAGAGCCGTTTCCCTTTGCCGCCATTGTCGGGCAGACGGAAATGAAACTGGCCCTTTTGCTGGCAATCATCAACCCCCGGGTAGGAGGCGTTTTGCTGGTAGGGCCACGCGGCACGGCCAAAACCACAGCTGTTCGTTCTCTGGTGGATATTTTGCCCCACACCCACCAGAGTAAATGTGCTAATGGTTGTACTGAAGCGATGCTGGAAGCGGGGGGGATGACCGCTATCTGCAAAGATTGTGCCCAAAAGGTGGGCTATGGCGAACCCCTGACGGAGAAGATGCAGGTTCGTATTGTGGAGTTGCCCCTAAATGCCCGGTTAGAAGATGTTGTGGGGGGAATTGATGAACGGCACGCCCTGGAAAAACAACGAATCCGCTTTGAACGGGGGTTGTTAGCACACGCGGACAACAATTTGCTCTATATTGATGAAGTCAATTTGTTAGAAGGAACAATTGCGGATGCGATTTTAGACGCGGCCGCACAGGGGCATTATACGGTGCGACGGGGGCCACTCAAACTTACTTACCGCTCCCGTTTTTTGCTGGTTGGCTCCATGAATCCGGAAGAAGGTCGCCTGCGGCCGCAACTGATGGATCGTTTTGGCCTGCGGGCCGTGGTGCGAGGCCTCACGGACAAAGATGAACGTTTTCTGGTGTATGAACAGGCCAGCCGTTACCGCCAGAATCCAGATGCCTTTGCGGCCGCGTATGCTGATATTACCCTCACCCTGGCTGAAGAAATTCAATCTGCCCGTGACCGTTTACCCCAGGTGGTGCTGGATGATGCGGCCCGTAATCTGGGCTTGAATCTGGTGCAACAGTTGAGCATTGACTCCAACCGGGCAGAGATTACCTTGTTTGAAGCGGCACGAGCACACGCGGCCGCGGATAACCGTACCCTCGTTACTTCGGATGACATCCGCGCCGTAGTACCCCTCTCCCTGCGCTTGCGCCAAAGCCCAACGTTAGACCAATTTTTTGTTGAACAAGAAAAGGAAGATGTCCACCTGCGCCAATTATTAAGCGAGGGCTATGGTTAATGCGAGTTTCCCCATGCTTCATCTCACCCCCCGCCAACAAACCCTTCTTCATGTCAGCCTGACCGCCATTTTGGCGGCATATTGGCTTGTCTGGATGCCAGGGCCGGGGGCTGGTTTACAGCTTATCGGGTTAGAAATGGGGGAATGGGTGAAATTTTTGCCTGAGGTGCGGGCCGGGCAGATAAGCGCCGGGCGTGATTTATTCTATTTGCCCCCGATAACAGCGGGGCTTCTGCTGGCTCTTAGCACAGTGGGGTGGCCGCACCGCTGGCCCACCTGGCTGGTACGGGGCCTGGCGGTATTGGTCAGTCTGTTGGCCTTCCCTTCATTGGATGCGATTCGTTTTGAGCCACGTTCAGAATGGTTGTGGCGATTGGGGCTGGTGGGATTGGTGGTGATGGGGGTGGGGGTGACACCCTGGCTTAACGGTAGGCGGGGCAAAGCCGCGGCCGCGTTTACTATCCTTCTCAGCTTGATTGCCATAGCCGGAGCCGTTCTTCCTGTTTGGGCTTATCTGGTCATGCGCCCGGCCATCAGCCATGCCCTGACGCGACCGGTGGGTTTTGGTCCGGGTTTTTGGCTTAATATGGGTGGACATGGGGTTGCGGCCGCGGTGCTTTTGGCTTCATTGGTTTACACCCGAGAGCCGCGAGAAGTCAGCCCTAACTCCTAAGTAATCGGCCAAAAACAACTTGGGTGGCGCGGTCAGGAGACCGGCCACAGCAAATGGTTAAGTTATTTAATCGTCAATCCTAAACAGCTATGTTGGGTTTCCCCCCTTCCCTCTGGGATCGAAGGGGGATGGGTCTTTAGTCCAAACCTACCAATCTGTTGCCGCTAACAAAATGTCACTTTATGACTGTGGTAAGTATAAACAAAAAGACGATGCACCGCATCGTCTCATTGTCATGTTGCTCCGTTACGTTACGGAGTAGTTGTAACTGTCTACGGGTTATTCTCGCCGGTTCTCAGTCCATCTGGGCTTGAATATAGGTAATCGCTTCACCTACCGTGGTGATCTTTTGGGCTTCTTCATCTGAGATTTCGCTTTCAAACTCCTCTTCAAAAGCCATAATCAATTCCACCAGGTCCAGGGAATCAGCTTCCAATTCCTCACGGAAACGAGCATTTAGCACAACTTTGCTCTCATCCACGCCCAATAAGTCCACGATTATTTTAGTGATACGCTCTTGTACATCGCTCATCGAAAATCCTCCAGGGATATTGTTAATTTCTTGCCATGCTTGAATGGTTCAGGCAGTTGGGCAGGGCAATTTTAAGAGGAATACCTTGTTTGTCAAGGACAACTGCAGGCTAAAACACCAGTCTGGCCCATAAGTTGCGTCTGTGTTCATTTCACGCTGGGATTACTGACGAGATGGTGCGGAGAGATTATAATCTTATTTACCAAATGGTCCTACGCCTCATTTGAGTATGGCGTGGTACAATGGGGGTTTACCATCCTGGTGTATTCTGTTTTGTAACTATACACGTCAGAAACCGGGTTTTTCTCTTGTGGGGCCTGAGTTAGCCTGAGCAAAAAACCGGTTTCTCTAGCGAGGCTATATAGTTACTCTGTTTTTAATCACGGCTTTATACCCAGATCAGTTGTGCCCTTAGAGATATAACGATGGAAAAACAGGCAACCCTTACCCAACAAGATCGCCTCGCGGCGTTGTATGAATTAAGTGCTCGATTGGGCACAACGTTGGATTTGCAGGAACTGCTCACCCAGATTATGGATTCGATTATCCAATTAACGCGGGCGGAGCGGGGTTTTATGATGCTCTATGATGAGTTTACCGGGGAGTTACGCCCGGTAGCGGCGCGTAATGTGGATCAAAAGACGCTGGATGGTAGTTCGATGGAAATTAGTCGCACGGTGATCACACGGGCGGCTACCACGGGCAACCCCATTTTGACGAATAACGCGCAAGAAGATGATCGGTTTGCCGGGAATCAAAGTGTTGTGGGCTACCAGTTACGCTCTATTATGTGTGCACCTTTGCGGGCACGCGGCCGCGTCATCGGGGCTGTTTATGTGGATAATCGCCTTTTTACAGGGGTGTTTGCCCAACCCGACCTGGATTTGCTGGTTGCCTTTACCAATCAGGCCGCCATGGCCATAGATAATGCTCGCCTCTTCCAACGGACTGATCAGGCTTTGGCCCGGCGTGTGGAAGAGTTAAGCCTTTTCCAACTTATTGACCAGGAACTCAATAAATCTCTAGAGTTAAACCGGGTACTAATCCAGGCGTTGGATTGGGCTATTCAGTTAACCCAGGCGGATGCCGGTTCGATTGGCCTGATCACGGAAGACAAAGAGACGAAGGAGCGCTATTTACGCCTGCTGGCTCATCGTGGTGTAGATGAGCATCAACCCCACGAACGGGTGTCGCTCCATCATCCGGTGTTGGCCCAGGTTTTGGCTTTGGGGCAGGCAGTCTCTCTGAATAATACGACACCGGAAGAGAGTATAGATGGCTCTGCGGCCGCGACACAACTGGCCGTTCCCATTCGTCGTGAAGGCAAAGTTACTGGCCTTATTACTCTGGAAAACCAAAGCACCAGTAATGTCTTCAATGAAGAAGATACTGCTTTTGTGGCCCGTCTGGCCGACCGGGCGGCTGTCGCTATCAACAATTCCAGCCTTTACGAAGAAATCCACCGCATCAACAATGCTAAAAGTCAATTTGTTTCTCTGGTGGCTCATGAATTACGTGTGCCCATGACTTCTATCAAAGGGTATGCAGACCTCCTAAGCAAAGGATTGGCCGGGCCACTCAATGATCAACAGCAAAGTTTTATGGCTGTTATCTTACGTAACCTGGATCGCATGAGTGTGCTCATTCGTGATTTGTCTGATATTAACCAGATTGAAAGCGGCCGCATGAAATTTGAACTGGCTCCCTTCGATCTGCACCTCATCGTCAAAGATGTGGTGGGCAGTTTACGTGAGGCCATGGAATCCCGTAAACAAACGTATCACATTCAGGTTGCCCCTGATATGCCCCCCGTCTATGCGGACCGCACCCGCATTGGCCAGGTGCTGACCAACCTGGTGAGCAACGCCCACAAATATACTCCCGATGGTGGTGCTATTACTGTGCGCCTCAATTGGCAGGATGGTTTTGCCCAGGTAGAGGTGGTAGATACCGGCATTGGTATTAAACCGGAAGAGCAAGCCAAATTGTTTAGCCAGTTCTTCCGTTCTGATGATAGTGCCGTGCGAGCACAGGTTGGGTGGGGGTTGGGGCTTTCGATTGTTAAGATGATGGTAGAAGCCCAGGGTGGACAAATCAATTTTCAGAGTGAGTATGGCAAGGGAAGTACTTTCAGCTTTACGATGCTTCTGGCAACCGCGCAACCATCCACCAATCGGGTGTGAACCGGAATAGGGAATTTATCTGCCGTTTTTTCTTTCCTTTGCATTTGCTGTGTCTCTGCGGCGAAATATTTTCAGAGGCGTTTCCCCTGAGCGGGGTGCTCACCAAGCCTGCCCTGAGCTTGCCGAAGGGAGGAAGAAAAACCTGTAGGGCGATTTGCCAAATCGCCCTACATTTTCAGAGGAGTTGTTATGTATGAGAATGGTCCGGTCAAATTACTATTGACCTACAACGTTTTGCCGGAAACCATCCAGGAATATTGGCAGTTTGTCATGGGGCGTTATGTACCCACGATGCAAACAATGGGTTTACAGATGTTTGATGCTTATCAAACTACCTACGGTGATATACCGAATCGTCTGGTTATGTTTGTCGCCGCCGATAAAGATACTGCCATCCGTGCGATGGACACGGACACCTGGGAAACACTCAATGATCAGCTTTTGGAGTTTGTGACTGATTTCAGTTATAAGATGGTCCCCTTCCGCGAGAAATTCCAATTTTAAATAGGCTCTCTATCCGATAGAGGTTAACCCATTTTTGGAAGAAGGGTTTGCTAACCTGATTGTTTTGGTCACGGTTCCTGTTTTTGTCGTATGAAAAAGCACAAATTATTATTGTTTGAATTGATCAGCCGCCGGTTACGCGGCAAGTTACTCCTGTTGTTAGTGTTGGTGGTCGCGGCCGCGATTTATGACATCTATACCCAATTTTTGGGCGACTACTGGTACGTTGCCTGGGTTGTGGCTGGTCTGCTTATACCCCTCTGGTTTTACTACGCCATTTTATTTCGCCGGGGAGCCATCCACATCCGTGCCGATGTCTTACGTTTGCAAGGCCCCATCTGGCGGATGAATATCCCGTATGAAGACATTTATTCGGTGACAGCGGGGCAGATGGAACAGCATTACCCATTCTCGTCGTTAAGCTGGGCGAAAAGAGGGTTGTTATCCCCATTGTATGGCGCTTCCGGTGTCTTTGTGGAATTAAAAACCCAGCCTAAAGGGTATGACTGGCGGCATCTATGGTTTCCCCCTTATCTCTTTGGCAAAAACCGTGGTGGTTTACTGTTATATGGGGGAGATTGGATGATAACCAGTGGGGATATTGAAGCCGCCCGTGCTCAGTGGTTAGCGAAACATGGCCAACATGCCCGACGTGGACAAACTTCTGCTGAACGTCTGGGTCGGGAATAAGGGGTAACAATAACGAATGACGGCTTCTTTAACCCGTGTCCGGCGTTGGCTAGAAAATGGTTGGCTGATACCCATCTTATTATTAAGTTTTGCTCTTCGTGTGGGGCGGTTGGGGGATCGGAGTGTGTGGTGGGATGAAGGGGCGTCAGTGTGGGCCGCCCGGCAATCCTTGACCGCCCTGACTCAGTGGACCGCCCATGATGTTCACCCCCCTTTGTATTATTGGTTGCTCCACTTTTGGCGGTTAGCCAGTGGCGATAGTGAATGGGGCTTGCGCCTGCTTTCAGCCCTGTTTGGCACGATGATGGTCGCGGCCGCGTTTCTTCTCGGTCGCCGTGCGGGTGGCACCCTTGTGGGCTTATTGAGCGCTTTATTCCTTACCGTAGCCCGCTTCGCAATCGACTGGTCCCAGGAAATGCGGATGTATACCCTCACCGCTACCCTGGCTACCCTGGCCTGGTGGGCAACCCTACGTCTATGGCAACACCTGCAACAAGATAGACCGCTGTGGACATCGGCAACCCGTTGGGATGTTTTCGCTTACAGCCTCTTTATGGTCGCCGGTCTATACACCCTCTATCTGTCTGTCCTCGTTTTGGTCGTGACTAATCTGGTCTGGTTATTCTGGATTTTGCCCCTTTCTGCCCATCGTGCCCGAATGTTCTGGCGTTGGTCGGTGGTGCAACTTCTTGTCATTGTGTTGTACCTGCCCTGGCTCCTTTACATCCTGAGCCGACTGCCTACCTGGTCCATCTCGGCTACATCCATGCCCCTCACTGATTTCCTGCAAATCTATGGCACGGTTTTAACCATTGGTATTCCTCTGAATGTCTCCCTTTATGCTCGCTGGACAGTGCCTGTTTTTGTTGTTTTCTTTTTGGGCTTATTCGTCTTGATTGTTCAGGGAGTGCGCTTGTGGCGCCAACAAAACCCCCGGCAACTGTCGGCTGTCTGGTTATTACTGGTGGGGTTGTTTTTTCCCGCGTTGGTGGTGTATGTGGGGTCATTACCGCGTAACTTTTTCTTTTATGCGCCGCCCATGGCCCCGCGTTATCTGCTCATCTTTTTACCCGCTTATGTCATTTTGTTAGCCTGGGGCATTCGTCAATTGAGCCACTTGTGGACCCCTAAACCCTGGCTCGCTCCCCTACAGATGGGACTTTTGACGGCGTTGGTGTTATGGGTATCTGCCGTGGGAATGCGGGGTTATTATGCTACCCGTGTGCGGAGCGATGATTTTGCTTCCTTAGCGGCCACAATTCAGGCTTATCAACAAGCTGAAGATGAGGTTATTTTACATAACGACGTAGATTGGCCTATTTTTGCCTATCATTACCCCGATCACTGGCGGGGTGTGCCCAATAGCTGGCAAATGACACCAGAGAGCGCAGAGACATTCTTAGCACCCATCTGGCAAACGCATGAGGGAGTATGGTTGGTATTGGTGCCTTATGCCATGGAGAATGATCCACAAGGGGAATTAGCGCAATGGTTAGCTGACCGTGCCCAGGTTGTTGTGGAATATCCGTATGAGGATCGAACGCTTCGTTTTTATGCCCGCACCCCAGAACGAGCGGCGGAGATAAACCAGATAAGGGAGGAAACGCGGCCGCGTTTTCCCCTTACCCTTTCTCTACCCCAGGCACAAATCACCGGGTTCGATCTATTTGCCCAGGATTTTCATAGTGGCGATACCATTCACCTCTTTTTGTATGGACAGGGCCAGCAGGCGGTTATCGCACAGATTGGTTTAATTGATGACGCAGGAAAAATTTGGCAGATGCAAGAAGTAACACTCCTGGAAGCGAACGAAGATTCTCCTGAGGTTCGGATACGCCAGCAGGTAGATTTATTGGTTGCACCAGATATACCCTCTGGGCATTATCAATTTCAGCTACTGACCGCAGAAGCTACACCATTTACTTTTGGCTCGGTGATGATTCGCCAGGAAGGGGATGCTGTGTTAACGCTGGCTGATGTGACCATTGCTGTACCCCTGGCCGTGCGTTTTGGGGAGAAGATCCAACTGTTGGGGTATGACGTGAATACAGAGCGCGTGGAAACAGAACGTGTGGTGGATTTAACCCTTTACTGGCAGACGGCAGAGGCTATCACCGAACAGCAAAAGGTATTTACCCACCTCATCGGCACAGTTTACAATGCGGAATGGGACAATTTCCTTTGGGGCCAGCAGGATAATGAGCCGGTTAGTAACACCCGGCCTACGACGACCTGGCGCTCTAATGAGGTGATTGTAGATCATTATGCTATTCCCCTTCAGCCCCAAACCCCTGCTGGTGCTTATCAGGTGGAAATAGGCCTTTATGATCCTATTACCGGGGTGCGGCTTTGGGTGACGGAAGGATCTGAACCACTGGATCATCTGATTTTGACGACCATTATCCTGGAAACAGAATAGGCATTAAGTAGTGGTTGCCCTACCCTGGGCTGGCCTTGTGCCTGCCCCGTGTGGGGCAACCACAAGGGTTGCCCGTACCCCACGAAACCCCAAAAAACTTGTTTTCTTCCTCTCAACCGAAATGAAACACACCCATTGCTAATTTCCGAACGCTAACACCCCTCCCGGGTTATTACTGAGGGGTTACTGTGGATTGAGATGTTTGGTCAGATGGTGGGCCAGGGCGATGATGGTCAGAACGGTGGGGCGAGCCAGGGAGCGGGGGAAGACGCTGGCATCACAGACGTAGAGGTTTTTGATTTGGGTTTCTAGTTGAGGGGAGAGCAGTTCACCCACGCGCACCGTGCCGGAAGGGTGCGTGCCACGAGCAGGGGTGGCAAAAATGGTGTCGGGGTGGCAACCAGCCTTCAGGAGCAGGCGGCGGGCATAGGCGGTGGCTTGGGTCAGTTTGTGCTGATCGGCAGGGGTGAGACCTTTATGAATGCGGCCGCGTCCCTCCACCTTTCCACTCACTTCATCATGTAACTTAATCATCACCCCATAGGTGTGCCCCCAGCGATACCACGTCAGCGGGTAGGCTGGCCCTTTCAGCAGGGTGATGATGGGGTACATGAGCCAGGGATCAACCAGGGTTGAGTACATCACGCCCAGTTCGTCATCGGCGTAGCTCCAGGTCATGGGGGGTTCCAGGCCATTCCCTTTTTCCTTTCCGGCGTGCCCATAGACGATGACGGTAGTATCCAGGGTCATGCCCTGTCCGGCCTGGCTCAGCCCACTGTTTTGGAGTAGAACCGGCGAACCGATACCGCCCGCGGCCGCGATGACCACCTTCGCATTCACTTGAAACGGCTTCCCCTGCCGTGTGCCGGTCACACCACAAGCCACACCCCGTTCGCTCAACACCCGATCCACTCTGGCCTGGGTCCACACCTCACATCCGGCAGAAACGGCGTCGTCTACGTAAGCGGCCGCGTTCCATTTCACGCCACAGCGGCAACCGAGCATACATTTGGCCCCGCAGTCCAGATCACACCCCTGATCCAGCCGGAAAAACTTGTCTTGCGCCTGCCATTCTCCGCCCAATTCAGAGCCACATTCGGCCAGGCGGGTGGAGGCGCGGCCGCGTTGCTCCGGCGGCAAGGGGGCAATACCCAACTCCGCGATGGTCTGTTCGGCGTAGGTGTCCAGGTTGAGGCCAAAGTCGTGCCAGAAGGGTTGCGGCCGCGTAGCACAGCCACAATACATACTCGTCGCCCCCCCCAGCATCATGGGGCGAATAATGTTGATACCTTCGCGGGAGTAGAGGAAGGATGCCCCGTTGGTGTAGAGCATGGCCCCCGGGTATGTGCCGTAGAGAGGGTGGGTGCGCCAGTCGCGGCCGCGTTCCAGCAACAACACCTTACGCCCGGCCCGCGCCAACTGCCGCGCCACCGTCGCTCCCCCCGGCCCCGAGCCAATGACAACAAATTCGGTTTCTGTTTGTAACATGAGAGGGTTTAGTCCGTTGCTACCGGTAAATCAAGCCGTTCATCAATCCACTCACGAATGAGAGATGACATACTTACCCCGCGTTCATTGGCTATCTGGGGCATGATTCAAAAGTTGGCAAACGGTGCTTAACATTTTGTAGGGCGATTTTGTAAATCGCCCAGTGGACGATTTGCAAAATCGTCCTACAAATTTGTAAAGTTGGCCTGAACCATGCCCGGTTTAGCTACTGTAAATCTTGATGGCCATCGTTTCAATATTTGTGATGTCACTGAGAATATCGAACTGTTCAGGTTGCATCAGGGGTTGCCGTAGAGATGAACTGTTTGTTGATAATAGGCCCGTTTTGCTTCAGCGAGTGTGGGGATGGTGAGCATGATTGTTGCCAGACAGGAGCGATAATCGGGCAACACGTTTTGCCAGAGCCACTCGGGATCAAGCCAAAATCCGGGCAAGACAGCGGAATGGAAACGCCCGGCTTCGTCTAAGGGCATTTCTTCCAGCATATGGGAGATCGGATTCCGTCCATAAACATCCACCCGCTGGCGACGTGATCGGGGATCAATAATCCAATATTCTTTTACCCCGGCCTGCTCATATTCCATAAACTTATCTACACGATCATCCCGTACACTGCTCGGCGAAACAATTTCAACAATCAAATCGGGTGCGCCATCAAACCGTTTGCTCTTGCGTTTGAGTTGAGTCTGGTGGCTGTGATGAATAAAGGCCAGGTCAGGTTCGCGTGAAGGACCTTCCGGCCATAGTTTCACCTCAAAAGGAGCAACTACCAGTTCTCCCAAGTCAAAATCCAGAATAAAAGCGAAAAGTAAGGCTTGAAAAAATCCGGCCAGGTATTGATGTTCGTAGATCGGTGGCATATGGATAATGACTTCTCCATCAACCCATTCGGTGATCTGGTTTTCTGAGGCAACGTTGAGGTATTCCTCATAACTCATTTTGAGGCGTTGGGGGATGGAGATGGGGGATGTTGCGAGGGTACTCATACAACGGTTTACCGTTTAGTCGAATAGATCCAGCGTCTGTTGATAATAAGCCTGTTTCTCTGGCGAGAGAGTGGGCATGCTCAACATGATGTGAGCCAGGCAAATCTGGTGATCGGGTAAGTCATCTTCCCATAACCAATCGGAATCAAGCCAGAATCCGGGCAAAACAGTTGAATGAAACCGTCCTTTGGCGTCGGCAGGTGTTTCCTGGTACTCATTTTCCTGCCCCAGTGCGTATATGTCTACCTGATGCTGACGATTGCGGGGATCAATGAGCCAATACTCGCGTACACCTGCTTGCTCATACTCACTGAACTTACGCACTCGATCCTCTCTGGCACTGCCCGGTGAGACAATTTCAATCACTAAATCAGGTGTTCCCTCAACTCGTTTACTCTTGCGTGCCAACGTCACCGGATTGTCATGGCTGACAAAAATCAAATCGGGTTCACGCGAAGGGCCACCCGGCCATAATTTGATCTCCAATGGAGCAACCAACAGTTTACCCAGACCAAAAACTTTGACGAAAGAGCGCAAAAGGGCCGCCAGAAAGGTTACGATGTCTTGATGTTCAATGATGGGTGGCATATAGGTAATGATTTCTCCATCAACCCATTCGGTGATGTGGGTTTCTGAGGCAACGTTGAGGTATTCCTCATAACTCATTTTGAGGCGTTGGGGGGTGGAGATGGGGGGGATGAGGATGTTGGACATGGTAGTGATTGGTGTATTGGTGTATTAGTGTAATTGGTTATTTGCTTTCCAATATACCAATACACTAATAACTTTTACCTCAAAACGGGTAAAGCAATGCTCCCTGTTTGGGCAAGTGTATCGGCGATGAGGCCGCCGCCGAGGCATAGGTCGCCCTGGTAGAAGACGGCCCCTTGCCCGGCGGTGATGCCGTTGACGTATTCGTTGAACTGGACGTGGGCGCGGCCGCGTTCCTCTGGTGTCACAATTGCCGGAATGGGGCGGGCTTTGTAACGGATTTTCACCTCGGCAGAGATGGGGCCAGCCGGGGCGGTGTCAGACATCCAGTTGACGGTGTGGGCGATGAGGTCCGATTGCCCCATTTCTTCTTTTGTGCCCACGATAAGGGCGTTGTGGTTAGCGTCTTTGCGTAACACAAACAGTGGTTCCGGCGCACTGATGCCCAACCCCTTGCGCTGGCCGATGGTGTAGTTGGGCAGGCCATCATGTTCACCGAGGATTTGCCCGGTGCTGTCCATGATTGGGCCGGGCTGGGCTAAATCTGGGGCGTGGTCGCGCAGGAAACGGCGATAATCGCCATCCCCCAGGAAGCACAAATCCTGGCTCTCCTGTTTGCTGGCGACGGGCAGGCCAAACTGCCGCGCCAGTTCGCGCACCTCACCTTTTTCATATTCGCCGATGGGGAAGAGGACGCGAGACAACTCTGCCTGCCCCATGACGTGCAAAACATAGGATTGATCTTTGGCGTCGTCTAACCCTTTGAGGAGCTGATAGCCCTGGTCGGTGTGGCGGATGCGGGCGTAATGGCCGGTCGCCAGGTAGTCGGCATCCAGGGCGAGGGCCTGGTTGAGCAGGTAGTCGAAGCGGACTTTGCGGTTACATTCGATGCAGGGGTTGGGGGTGCGGCCGCGACGATGCTCGTCCAGGAAAAATTGGACAATGGTGTGGCGGAAGTAATCTTGGGTGTTGAGGACGTAGAACGGGATGTCCAGTTTGTCGGCCACGCGACGGGCATCGGCCATCTGGTCGGGGGTGCAACAGCGATTGTGCGGTGCGGCCGCGCCCATGCCTGGCTCACTCCACAGCCGCATCATCAGGCCGATGACCTCATGCCCTTGTTGTTTGAGCAGTGCGGCCGCGACGGAGCTATCCACCCCACCGCTCATCGCCACCACCACTCGTTTCTTCTCGTTACCGTCAAATCTGTTCATCACATACACTTACCTGCATCAACTAACGGTGTGATGCCTCAAGAATGGTCATAC
This sequence comes from Chloroflexota bacterium, assembly GCA_018004935.1. Lineage (GTDB taxonomy): Bacteria > Chloroflexota > Anaerolineae > Promineifilales > Promineifilaceae > Trichofilum. Next base: position 52,904 of record JAGNBF010000013.1, read on the forward strand.
CGACAACTTCCTCTTCATTGAAATCGAGAATAATGCCCTCCTCTGTCACCTGACTGTGAGTAGAGGTTGGCTGATCGGTAAAATGAAGATACAACACATCTACTTCAGCGTCATAATCAAGCCACATCTTTTTAGTAGGTAACTTGATAAGATTCGCTACCGCTCGGAGTAAATGACTCAAATTAGGTTGTTCTAGGAGTTCTGTGACCATATGACTTGCCTCTTGTTATACTCAGGTGCAATGTAAGCGGTAATGACGAATCCATCATCTTGACTGACTTCCTTGTAAATGACGTGCAAAAATCGTTGCTTGCCTACCGGAATAACGGCGATTTGCGACCCTGCATAACCACGTAGAAGCCATTCCGGTTCTTCAATTGCCTCAAGTACTCGATCAAAATAGGCTTCCATGTATGGTTTGTTTTCCGTGATATGTTCCCATCGTTCATCAGGCAAACGAATCGGAACACCATGAATCGAATAAACCATTTCCATTGTTTGACTCGCTTAGGCATATTGTAAACTGAGTTGGCGCAGTTTGTGAACCGCTTCTAATAGTTTGCTGACGACATAATCAATGTCATCGGCGCTGTTTTGACTGCCGACGGTGAAGCGCATTCCCCCTTTTTGCCATTCTTCCGCCAGCCCCAGGGCGATGAGCGTATCGCTGGGCTGGGGATCGCCGCTGGTGCAGGCGGAGCCACTGCTGGCCGAAATACCGGCCAAATCCAGGTGCATGAGCAGTTCATTCCCCTTCAGGCCGCGAAAAGCAAAGCTGACATGGTGCGGCAGGCGGTCGGTGGGGTGGCCGGTCAGAATGGCTTCTTCTGCCGGTAGCTGGCTGAGGACACCGTTGATAAGCCGTTGGCTGAGGTGGCGATAGTGGGCGGTGCGGCTTTCCCGTTCCTGCATAGCCAGACGGAGCGCCGCGGCCGCGCCCACCGCAAACGGCACATTCACCGTCCCCGCCCGGATGCCGAACTCCTGTCCACCTCCCGTCTGGCTGGAGAGCAAATCCACCCCTTCGCGTAGATACAGAATGCCGATTCCCTTCGGGCCATAAAATTTGTGCGGGGCAATGCTCAGCAGGTCAATGGGCATTTCGCGCAAGTTCCAGGCGGTATACGCGGCCGCTTGCACCGCATCCGTGTGGAACAGCACCTTATGGTCATGGGCGATGGCCCCGATTTCCAGGAACGGCTGGAACGAGCCGATTTCGTTGTTGGCGGCCATGATGCTGATGAGGGCGGTGTGGGGACGGATCGCGGCCGCGACATCCGCCGGATTCACCTGTCCATACTCATTCACGGGGAGAACCGTCAGTTCGTAGCCGTCGTAATCGCGCAGTTGTTTGGCTGTGCCCAGGATGGCTTTGTGCTCAATGACCGAGGTGATGAGGTGGTTGCCGCGCCCTTTGGCCTTCGCGGCCGCCATGACCCCCCGAATGGCCAGGTTATCACTTTCCGAGCCACAACCGGTGAAGATGATGGATTGCGGCCGCGTGCCCAGCAGTTGGGCAATCTCGATCCGTGCCTTTTCCAGCCCCCGTTCCGCCATCCGGCCAAAGTGGTGGCTGGAAGCCGGGTTGCCGTAATCTTGCGTCCAATAGGGCAACATCTCTTCCAGCACCGCCGGGTGCAACGGCGTCGTCGCGCCGTGGTCTATATAAATTTGCCGTCCCAACATAGCCACCTCCATTTGCTTGAGCCTGCCACCATTCTAACCGATTCGATGGGTGGTATACCACCATTGCCTGGAAAATAAGGGAGATAAATGGGCGGAAAGCTACTGAACTGTAAAATGTAGACCTAAACGGCTAAAACACGTTATACTCGTGGTGAAGAGATGCAATACGAGTCGAGGGATACAAATGGCTAAAATAGAAGGTTTCAGAGTAAGAAACTATAGAGTACTTCATGATGTTACTTTGGGAAAACTCTGGAATACACAGAATGCAGAACCGTTAACACCTATGACAGCTGTGATAGGTAAGAATGGTGTGGGGAAGAGCACACTTTTTGATGCCTTTGGTTTTCTTTCAGATTGCTTGAAAGTAGGAGTGGAAGAAGCCTGTGATTTACGTGGGCGCGGGGGATTTGAAAGAATTCGGTCACAAGGTGAGACCGATGGGATCGAATTCCAGGTTTATTACAAAGAAGATGGTAATGCCCGGCCTATTACCTATGAATTAATGATTGATACTGACACAACAGGTAGACCTTATGTAAAACGCGAACGATTACGTCAACGCCGTCGCGGACAGAGTAAAGGTTGGCCCTTTTCATTTCTTATATTAAATGGAGGGAAAGGTGTTGCCTGGAAGGGTGATGAAGAAGGAAAACTTGTAGAAGAAGATGAAAATGAGTTTGATTTGCTACGCCTGATGGAGAAAATTCAGAGAGGCGAAATCATTGAAGAGAGCAAAGAAACAGAGTTAGTTGAGCTTGATGACAAACGCAAATTGGGAATTGCTACCTTAGGATCTCTCAAACAACACCCTCGGATTTCTGCGTTTCGGAGATTCATAGAGGGTTGGTATCTTAGCTATTTTACCCCTGATGCTGCACGTAGTTTACCTCTGGCTGGTCCTCAGAAGCACCTAAATGTACATGGGGATAATTTAGGTAATGTTGTTCAATTTATGGAAAGAGAACATTCCAGAAGATTTCAAGCTATTTTGGATAGGATTGCCAACAAAATTCCTGGTGTGTATAAAATCAGCACAGAAAGAAGCCCTGATGGCAGGTTGTTGCTTAAGTTTAATGATAGAGGATTTTATGATCCGTTCTACGCTCAACAAATGTCTGATGGTACCCTGAAAATATTTGCTTATCTTCTTCTGTTGGAAGATCCTTCACCCCCTCCATTTTTATGTATTGAAGAGCCTGAGAACGGTCTTTATCACAAGCTTTTAGAGACTTTAGCCCAAGAATTTCGGGGACATGCCACAGGTCGTAAAGGAGGGGCACAACTGTTTGTAACGACTCACCAACCTTATTTTGTAGATGCACTTGAGCCAGAAGAAGTATGGGTTCTAGAAAAAGGCCAGGATGGATTTTCTACCATCAAACGTGCCAGCGAAGATGATATTGTTAAGAATCTTGTAGCTGAAGGATTGCCTTTAGGGGGGTTATGGTATAGCGATTATTTTGATGGGAGATAAGAAAATGCACTTTGAGATACTCACTGAAGATATGTCTGGTAAAACTGCGCTTGAGATTCTAATTCCTAAAATTATAGATACTCAACAACATACCTTCCGGGTGAAATCATATAAAGGAGTAGGGCATCTTCCTGGGGGATTAAAACCAAAATCTGATCCACAGAAGCGCATTCTGCTTGATCAACTTCCTCGACTGATTCAAGGGTATGGTCGAACATTTGCAGGCATGCCTGGTTTTACAGCCGTTTTGATAATTGTTTTCGATCTGGATGATCGTTGCTTAAAGAATTTTCGCCGCGAACTGCTTGGTCTGTTAAACAACTGCCATCCTAAACCTGGAACGTATTTTTGCCTGGCAGTAGAAGAAGGAGAAGCCTGGTACTTGGGTGATTTTGCAGCAGTGAAATCGGCTTACCCAAATGCCAAAGATGTAATCTTAGACGCCTATATCAATGATTCGATTTGTGACACGTGGGAAAAACTGGCTGATGCTGTTTATAGTGGTGGTGCTCATAAGCTAAAACAATTAGGTTGGCAGTCTGTGGGCAGAGAAAAAGCGATTTGGGCTGAACGAATATCACCTTTTATGATCGTGGATAACAATTTATCACCTAGTTTTTGCTATTTTCGGGACAAATTGCGTCACTTGAGTAACTATAAAGCGGAAACAGAGTAAGGTCTCAGGACATACGATTACCGTGTGGGGTTGTTCCGTCTTGCCATTACGGGGAAGTAGAATGAGTAAGCATTTGTGAACGTCAATTTAGCGAGACTGATCATCCCCAATGCTTATGGTTGAAGTCCATTCTTATGCCTCAAATGATTATCGGCGATTTGGTTGTGGATGTGGTGCGGAAGAAGGTCAAAAACTTCAATCTGGGGCTGTATCCGCCAGATGGGCAGGTACGGCTGTCTGTGCCCTGGCGGGCCGATAAGGAAACGATCCGGCTGTTTGTCCTGTCAAAAATGGACTGGATCAAGAAGCATCAGGCTAAATTTCAGCAACGGGAAAAGCCCCGCCCACTGGAATTTGTGACCGGGGAAACGCATTACTTTCAGGGTAAACCGTATTTGTTGCAGGTGGTTGAGCACGCGGCCGCGCCCCGCATCACCCTCAAAGATCAGACCACGCTAGAGTTGAAAGTGCCGATAGGCAGTACCGCCGACCAACGGGAGCACCTGCTGTTGGCCTGGTATCGCCAGCAGTTAAAGCAGGCCATCCCGCCCCTCATCGAAAAATGGTCGGCGGTGATGGGGGTGCAGGTCAACGAGTGGGGGGTGAAGCAGATGAAGACACGCTGGGGGAGTTGTAACATCAAAGCCAGACGCATCTGGCTCAACCTGGAACTGGCCCGAAAATCACCCCCATGCCTGGAATACATCATCGTCCATGAACTGGTACATTTGTTAGAGCGCGGCCACAATCAGCGGTTCTACGCCTTTATGGATCAATTTTTGCCCCACTGGCGGTTGTTGAAAGAGGAGTTGAACCGGTCAACCACGGGGATATTGTCTGAAGATTGACAGAAGTTTAGAGCTAGAGGCGAGAGCCAGAGGTAATTACTCTGGGAAACCCGCTTGCTCTGAACGCTAAACTCAAGCAGATTGCGGCCGCGTTTCCCCTTTACTGGCATGGTTCAAAAGTTGGCAAATGGTGCTTAACATTTTGTAGGGCGATTTTGTAAATCGCCCACGAGATGATTTGCCGAATCGTCCTACAGATTTGTAAAACTGACCTGAACCATCCCGCTTTGTTCATTACGCAAAGGATTACCCCATGACGCTAGAAATCATCACCGCAACCATAACTGATTTAGACGAAGTGTGTGAGTTGTTTACCCTGTACCTGGCGTTCTATCAACGTCCGGCTTCGGCTGAGGATGTGCGGGCTTATCTTCAGGAGCGACTCACACAAGGGGATGCGGTCATCTTCCTGGCCCGGTGGGAAGGGCAGGCGGTCGGGTTGGCCCAGCTTTACCCTTCGTTTAGTTCTCTGGCCCTGGCAAAATCGTGGATTCTTTACGACCTTTATGTGTCTGCTTCGGCCCGCCGCCAGGGGGTGGCCGAGGCGTTGCTGGAGCGGTGCCGCGTGTTGGCGCAGGAGACGGGGGCGTGTGAGCTATTTTTACAAACGGCGAAAGATAATCTACCGGCTCAGGCGTTGTACGAAAAACATGGCTATCAGCGAGACACGGAGTTTTACAATTATTACCTGACAGTTACCCCCCCAACACCCCACCATGACTGAAAATAGCGTTTATCGCCAACAGATTGAAGCCTGTTTCACACCGGAGCGGGTCATACACCAGGCAGAATCGTTTTCCCCGTCGGGTCGTTTCCGCTTGCTCACGCGTATTTACTCGACCAAACCCTCAGGCTGGAATTATTCACGGGGCACAGTTTACCGGGTGGCCGATGGGTATGAGGTCTGCGACATCAAACGGAATCTCTCCGGTTTTCACCATACGTTCTTCAACCGGCACGGCCAGGAATGGTTACTGGCAGGCCGTTCTTACATGAGCCAGACCTTTGTTAATCTGGATACGGGTGAGGAGTTTGAACCATCCGGTGATCAATACAACGGTTCCGCCTTTTGTTGGCAACATGGTTATATTAGCCCAGATGGTAATGTGTTGGCGGTGATGGGTTGTTATTGGGCCTGCCCTGATGAGATTAAGTTTTTTGACTTCAGCCATCCCGCGCAAGGGTGGCCTGAGTTGCCGGTTGTGCCGGGTGGTTTTGTGGATGCCGGAGAGAATCTGAAACTGGCCTGGACGGATGAAAAAGAGATAACCATCCAGTATGGGGAGTCAGTGTATGAGCCATCGGGTCAGCGGTGGGCAGAAATGGTAAGTGTGGATAAGGAGAAGGCGCAGATAACCTGGCAGGATAAAACGAATTGGCAACCAGTGGTGGACGTGGCTCTGGTTTTGCAACGGGTGGATAACCAGATGATGATTGTTTCTGAATGGCTCTCTGAGGCGGAGATACAACAGCGCGAGAAGGCTGAGGTGGCGCGGCAGGAATTTCTTCGCTGGCGGGAAACGTATACCAGTACCAATGAGATTTATTTGATGATGAAGCAGTGCGCGGCCGCGTACCAATTGCCGCCCACAGATGATGGGGTACGGGGTTCATCCCCTAACCGCATCATCTCGCGCTGGTTTCGGCGCAAACAACCCAAAGCCTCGGCTGATGTGGAGTGGTATGAACAGAGTGGCAACATTACCGTTCAGCTTTATGATGCCCAGGGCAAACGGCGGGAACAGTTGACATTCCCCCTGACGGTGGCTGGAATGGAAGAAGCAATGGGGCGTGTGCGCGATGAATTTATGATAGTCGGGTAAAGGTGGCTCTTTGGGAATTCAGGGGGTTGACACCAGATGTACGGGCTGGCCTTGTGCCTGCCCCGTGTGGGGCAACCACAAGGGTTGCCCGTACCCCACGAAATCCTGAAGACCCGTAAAGGTTACGGCTCCTCATAATGCCAATCTTCGGTGCTGGTTTTGTGTAGGAGCGGCCGCACCAAGCCAAACTGCGCCACCGTTTTCTCCGCCAACTCACTGTACGACCCCCGCGCCACAAATCGATCTACTTCGGCCAAAGCCTTGTCCCTCTTGGCTGTGTTGTCTTTGTACTTCTCCCGGATGCTGGCCTTCAACGCTTCTAACGCTTTGGGGTCTTTGACCTCACCCGCATCACGCCAGGGGAAAACCGCATCAATCGCCAGCCCTGTGGCATGACGGGTGACACCGGAATAGTTGTTCGGTTCCTTCCGTTGATCACCGCTGGGATAACCCTCGGCGGCCTGGGCACCACTCCAGGCGTTGGTGGCGTTGGATTGTGCCTGGCCCATCGTCCATCCTTCTTGATACCACGCGTTCCCGTCTTCATCTTTGCCCTTTTCCCCTTTGCTGTTTTCCAATGTTTGTAGCTTACTCAGCCCGATTTTACCTTCGCGGATAGACCAGGCGGTGCTCCATTTGTGGGCCACACCGGGCGAGCGCATCCCGTAGGTGAAGTAAATGTCCCCCGTCACCAGATCATTCTCCAGGGCGTGATTGGCCATGTTGTGCATCTTGTCCAACAAACTCTGTTTGAGGTTGATGTCGTTCATCGTGACCTGGAACCCTTCACTTTTTTCCGTCGCCGGGTTGTATTTGATGGTGTATTTGGTTTTGGTGGGTGGTGGTGGCAGAACGGAGCCTTCTTCGGTGGGTGGTTCCGTAGCCGGGGTTTCTGCGGTAGGTGTTTCACCGGGGACGGTTGTGGGTGCTTCCGGTTCAGATGGGGTTTCGCCCAAAAGAGGGAAGAGGACGTGCTCTTGCAAAAAATGGCCGATCTCCTGGAGATCGGGTAGCAGACCGAGCAGAGAATCTTCCTCGGCGTTTTCCGGGGTGAGTGTTTCCGGAGTTTCGGGCGCGGCCGCGTCCTTCCCCTCTTCTTCCCCCGTTGTTGGCACAGGGGGTGGAGCCGCCAGGGCCGGTTTCACCTCGTTGTCCCGGATCGCCTTCCACTCCTTCACGGCATCCGGCTCGGTAGCCGGGTCAATGGGGCTGTTCTGCCGGTCAGGGTGGCGGGCGTAGAAGACGACATTGGTGAGGGTGTTGGCATCCCGTTCCCCCTGCGCTATGGCCGAAGCTAACGCGGCCGCGCCCGGTTCTACCGTTTCTTGGGGCGTGGGCGTCGTTGCGGTGGTTGTTTCTTCACTGAAAAAGCCGGTCACAAACGTACCAAACTCGTCTACCAGACCGCCCAAGGTGTCAGGCACGCTTGTTACCAGGGTGACGACTTCGGCCAGAGCCGCGGGACCGGCGGTGAAAATGGCACTCAGGCCGGTGTCATCGCTGGTGGGCGTCGCGGCCGCGTCCCCGGTGGGGGTCGTGGTGTCCTCACGTTGCAGGGTGGGCCGGGCCTCGCGTAGGAGCCGTTGCACCTGGGCGTTGCCGTGTTGCCGCTGGAGGTGCAGGATGGCGGCCTGACGTTGCGGCCGCGTATTGCTCACCGCCGGAATCCCCAACAGACCAGTGTTGCCTGAGCCGGTCCACTCGGCCGCCGAAGCCTGTCCGAGGGTGCTGGGATTTGTTTTGGGTCGTTCTGGGATGCGGATGTTGATCTTGCCCGGATTGACACTCTGTTTTTCGCTCATAGAAACGACCTATTCGGCCAAATCGCGCACAATTTTAGTTTCCATCAGTGGGGCCACATCCCCGGCCGGAGCAAACAACCCGGCTAACCCTTGCACAATCCATTCACCCCAACCCATCTCCTGCTGGGCTTCCGCTTCAGCCACAGCGTCTTGCCACTCTGGGCGGTCACTAAAATCTTCACCTTGATTTTTCTGTTGTAGATGATTCATCAATAACCAATATTTGTTCATGGGGTGACTCCTGAAAGGGAACTCAGAGGAACTCGTAGGAACTCTGGGAACTCGATAACGGTAAATGACGTAGGCAACATCATAGAACCGAACTGGTCTCGGCACATGGGGGGGAGCTACCTAATTTGGGTGAGGGGATTGCCTATTTTGGGGGAATAGCGAGTCAGCCGCTGGCGGTTAGCCGTTGGCCGCTGGCTGACAAGCTGAAATGCTGAAATGCTGAAATGCTGATGGCTGTTTTTAGACCAGGTTGTGCTGTTGAGCCACCGCGGCCGCGGCCGTGCGCGTGTGTACATCCAGTTTGGCTAGAATGGCGGAGACGTGGTGATCGACTGTTTTGGGGGAGAGATGGAGCCGGGCGGCGATCTCGCTGTTGGTCAGCTCTTGGGCCAGCAGGGTGAGGATGTCCCGCTGGCGGCTGGTCAGGCCAAACGGGTTTTCGCGGGTAGAGGGGCGGGGGCCACGGGGCACATTGGGGACACCCGCCTGGCGCAGTTTTTGCCGTAGGGCTTCGGCTGAGGGTTTGGCTCCCAGGTGGTCGAAGATGTCCAGGGCCTGGAGTTGAGCCGGGGTGTCACCATCGGCCAGGGCGCGGGCTTGTTCGTAGGGACAACCCATTTCTGCCCACGCGGCCGCGGCCGCAGACCAATCACCCTGGATTTGCAGAGCATACGGTGGGGCCGCCCAGTCAGGTAACATAACCATCTCCCCAGCCCGCCATTGCCAGAAAGCCAGTTCGCCAACGGCCCAGGGGTGTTTTTGGCGGATTGCCCGGTCATACACCAACCGTGCTTCCGCCAAGGTGCGCCCTTTGTCACCCGCCAGCCAGGCCGCCTCGGCCCGTGCCGCCCGGATGCACCATTCTCGCTGGCGGTAGCCCAGCTTGAATAACAAATCTAGCGACTCATCCAGGGCTACATCCGCATCTGCTTCCCCCCGCCGCGCCCGTAGCCGTCCCAAAACGATGAGCGCCGGGCCGCGACTGCCGATAGAGGTGCCGGGTAGTTCCAACACCGCCTTGACATCATCCATCGCCGCCGCCCATCGCCCCATATCCAGATGCCACTGGGCACGCCAGGCCAGGGCAAACAGGCGGGTCGAGGCTAAATCTCGCGCCCCCATATAAGCTAAGCCCTTTTCAAAACAGGCTTCGGCCTGGGGGAAGAGGTGAAATTCTACATAGGCGGAACCGAGATTAGAGTAGGTGTTGGCTGAACGGATAGATTGATCCAGGCGGAGGGCCAGAGCCAGACTTTCTTCCAGATAGGCGAGGCCTTTAACGTGATCCAGATGTAGCCAGCACAAGCCTAAGGTCTCATACAGGCGAGGGAACAGGGTCTCATCTTCCAGATGTTGGGCCAGGGCCAGGTTTTTCTCGGCCATTTGGGTGCCACGAGCATTATCGAGCGTTGCCAGATGGAGCAGGGCCTGGGAATTGTAAACAATAGCCAGTTCCCGGTTAGGGGGTAACGCTTCTAGCAGGGCGATGGCCTCGTTGTTGACCTGTTCCGCCTGCTCATTTTCGCCTGTCAGATGGAGCAAAAGGGCGAGGTGGCCCAGACTCTCGCCACATTTGAGCCAATTACCCGCCTCGCGCCACAGATCAGCGGCCTGGCGGCGCAAATTGATGGCCTGCGGCCGCCTATCCAGGGCATCACATACCACTGAGTAGTCGGTGAGGATGGGGGCTTGTTCGGCGGGGGGGAGTTGGGGTAGATAGCGGTAGAGCAGGCCATAGAGCGCGGCCGCGGAGCGGATAGCTCCTCCGGCGCGGGCTTGTTGGGCGGCGGTGGGGGTGTAGGTGAGAACGGCGGTGGCTTCGTTTGCGGCCGCCGCGTGGTGGGCCAGTCGAGCCAGATCGTGTTGGGTAGCCGGGTGGGTTTGCAACCCGGCCAATACCTGACGATGCCAGGCCGTTTTTTGGTGGGTGGGTACAAAGGCCAGAACGGCCTGCCAGATCAGTTCGTGGCGGAAGGCGAACAATGTCCCTTGCTCCAGCAACAGCCCTTGCGCCAGGAGTTCGTCTGCGGCCGCGTGGTCGTTGCCCGTCAATTGGCCCCACAACCAGGGTTCCAGGCGTGGGCCGATGATCGCGGCCGCGGAGAGTGCCGTTTGGGCCGCCGGGGAAAGCCGGGTTAAGCGGGCTAATACTGCATCCTGCACCGTTGGTGGCAGGGCGTTGCCTTCGTTGGCTAACACCTCGGTCACAAAAAACGGGTTGCCACCGGTCTGGTGGTGGAGCGCGGCCGCGTCCAGCCCCCGGTCGCCAATAAGGTGATGAACAGCTTTTTCGCTGATGGGGGCGAGGGGCAAGCGACGGGTGATGGGTAAAGGAGACAGGTCGCCCAGAACGGAGCGCAAGGGGTGACGTTGACCCAACTCATCATCCCGGTAGGTCAATATCAGCAGGGCATGGGTGCGGTTAAGGCGTCGGCCCAGGTAAAGAATCAGGTCAAGGGTGGCTTCATCGGCCCAGTGGACATCTTCAAAAACGGCGATGACGGGGTGGCCTTGTAGTTCGGCCAGGAAGGTAGAAAATAGGATGGCGTTGGTCGCGTTTTGCTGGAGTTGGGTGAGTAGATGGCCCTGTGTTTGGGCGGCGATGTCATGCAAGGGGCCAAGTGGTCTGGGTGTAAAGAGGGCATCACAGGCTCCCCACAACACAGGCACGGTACTGGCCTGTTGGCGTACAAATTGCTCTACCAGGCTGGTCTTGCCGATACCGGCCTCACCGCTGATGAGGGCGATGCGGCCTTCACCTTGAATAGCGTCTTGGAGTGCGGCCGCGACTGTTTCCAGATAACTTTCACGTTCAAGTAAAGGCATAATGGTTCCACAGGGTGTGGTATATGAAAAGGTCAGTCTTTGGAAATCAGGGGTTGACACCAGATGTACGGGCTGGCCTTGTGCCTGCCCCGTGTGGGGCAACCACAAAGGTTGCCCCACACGAAATCCTGAAGACCGGAAAAGGTCAGGCCATTCTAGCTGATTTGGGGGAAGGACGGCTATGTTAGAGGATACAGAAAAGGGGGATAAGTAAAGCTGATCTGAACCATGCCCGATTTTTTAACGCACAACCAGTGGTACATAAACGCTCATCAGATTGGTGGGGGCTTCGGTAACGGCATATTTCAGATTGCCTAAAGCATAATCGTAATAGGCAATATGGATTCGCCCCTGAGAATCAACCTGAAGCGATGGGTAATAACCCCGGTCATTGCCACTACTCCCACTCCCATCTACTACTTCACAGCGCCAGGTATACTGTAAATTCAGGTCCAAGGGGCCGCAGTTGCCGTTGGTTTGGGGGTAGGCGATTTTTAAGATGGCACTGGGGCGGTCGTTGGTGTCGGTGTAGGCAATCACGGGTTGGCCGTTGAAAAATCCCAGCGAGGTAGCCATCCATTGGTTGTTATTTGCCGTACCAACCGAATCCAAAACCACACAGCGGAATTCAAAATAGGTACTCCCACAGTTCCCCGTGCCTGAGGCCACCATGTAGGCGTAACGCAGAGAATCATTGCCGATGTAAGCAACCCCCATAAAATTGTCCGGTTCGCTGGTATAACTGGAAATTAGCCCATTGACGGTTGTGGTGGCATCAACTGGTGTACAATCCCAATCATTGGCCGGGCCACAGCCACCAGTCGTGTTCACCGCCATAGACAGGTGCAGGTTGATGTCCCGGTAGAAAATAAAGGGCAGATTCCCCAGTAGTTCCATTGAATTGTACAGAGAAAATCCGGTCATCGAAGTTTGCACCACAGTCGTACAACGCCATAAGCCATAACCGCAGTTACCGAATTGCCCCACATATTTGGCATGTTTGATGAATCCTTTACTCTGGTTAATATCCATCAACCCATATGAGACCTGAGCGACATCATTGGCACCATATTGTAGACTATTGATGACATTAAAGATTAAGGCGGGTTGTTCGATAGGCTCAAAAAAGATTTCCCCCCCGCCCACCGACGGAATCCCGCGAAACTCATTCGTACCATCTGTGGCATTCTGGTAGGCAATACCCCATTGCCCCAAAGAATTAAAGGCCAACGAGCTTTCTAAGCCAAAATTGGTGTTGTTTTGAAATGTTAGCGAATCACACGACCAGCCATGGCTGGGGCCGCAATTTCCCCCGCTTGTCACCGGGAAAGCCAGTTTGAGGTCGCCCAGGGTGTTGTGGTAGTAGCTGATGTATGGTTTTTCGGTGTCTGGTTGTAAGGCCAGGGAGGGGAACATACCAACATCACCTGTGGCATCAATTATGTCAATCTGCCAGGTGAGGGCGTCGGGGGCCGCGGCCGCAAACGGGGTCGTCCGCGTAGACAATAACCACAGGCCAACCACAACCAACCCCCATAAACCATTCAGACCGAGCCAAAATGAGTTCTTGTAACGCATGATTGATCCTTTTTGTCACTGAACGCCTTTGAAACCCCATAGAGTTGAACCGACTTTTTCCAGAGACATGATTTTGTCTTCTTCACGAATGTAGTAAACGGTCATCAGTTCCCCCTGCATCAACCAGGTAGCGACCTCTGGTTCAATGCGGAACGCGGCCGCGCCAATGTGCAATATCGTGTGCAATTCAGCAAATTGCCGATCCGAATCGTAATGCTCCTCACGGGTTATCTTGACCGGGCCAACGGCCTTACTCAGCGTCTGGGTGGATTTACGCCAGCCGATAACCAGCAACAGAGTGCCTATGCTAATGGGAGCCAGGCAACCTGACAGGCCACAGAGAGAAGCTGGATTGTTGGGGCTAACAAGTCGCCAGGAGAGAAAAAAGGTCATAAAGACCAACGATCCCCCAATGAGGGCCAGGCCGGTAAAGAGTGTCCAACGACGAAAAGATTTTTGCTCGGCTTTGAGGCGGGCTTTTTGAATATCACTCAACTGACCGTTGCGATTGGTCTGGAGATCAACCTGATTGAAGGCGAAATGATCCATTAATTGTGGCGTACTCATGGGGCCTGCCTCTTTTTCTGCACATGTTGCAGAAGTATGCCAACGGTTGCTCCAGCGGGGGCGGCCAGCACAAAAGCCAAAAATCCGGCCAGAAACAACATCATCACCATAATAAATCCCATCCAAATCCAGTTGGTCAGGGGCGAGGGCCGGGTGATAACGGTGCTATGGTTATCTACACAGACCAACTCTCGTGTTGCGGCTACGGGTTCCGCGCCCAAATCGGTGCGGTAAGCTGTATTTGACTGCTCAATGGTGGCAACTGATCCTTCTGGGCAAATGAGGGGGCCGATGGTCTGCGCGGCCGCGGTGCTCGTCGCCGTAAACACAGAAACAATTAGCCCCACCGGGAGCAGGCAGGTTCCAATCACCATAACCAACACCACCCAGACCAGACACCCTGACGCTGTGCCCACTTTTGCCGATGTTTTACTCATTTGATGTAAGCGTCCATTTAGCGCTACGGGTTAAAACGCCAGGCTAATGGCCTTTGTCACGATAGCCTGGCTGTTTTACGACCGGGCTGGCGGGCGGATGAATTGACACAACTGAATGGTTATGGTTTTTAGAAATCTTGTAACTATTCAGACCCTAAAGGTTTTGACCTCTGGTGATTCTGGCCTCATGTTAATCAAAACCTTTAGGGTCTCTCTGGCAAAAGTGCCACCTGAATAGTTATAAAAAACCTGCCGAAGGTTTACCGGGTACGATGAAGTCATAGCAAAACCTTCGGCAGGGAAATCACGAGTGGGGAGGTGGAATAGTTCAGGCAGTAGTGCCCCCAGACCCGGATTGAACAAAGTTAGTGACAGGGGATTGCCAATCATCGTCCCCAACAACCAACGGGTACAGGAAATCAAATATCATCATGGTTTTATGCCTCATCAGACAACGTTACGTACTGGGGTTTGGCGTTTCTTGATCTGACCACTGGTTATTGGTGTATTGGTTATTACCACAGGTGAAACCAAATTTCGCCAAAGCCGAGTTGCTTGCACAAGTAGGGTGGGAAACAGCCGGGTAAAGCAGTTCCTCTTGGTGCAGTGTAGGTTGTGATGGGTGTTATGGCAGGAAGTGTAATGGGTCAGCGTGACAACAGCGTGACAAAACCAGGCTGGCAAAGGGAAAGAGCATCAGTTTAGAAACCAGGTTTTTGCGAAAAACCTGGTTTCTCCAACGAATGGTGTTTCAGGCGGTTGGGTTGAGGGCCAGGGTGATGGTTTCTGGGAGGGTGAGGGCCAGGCCGGTAGACCAGGCGGTATGGAAGGTGGTTTCGTCCAGGTGGGTGCGACAGAGGGTTTGGGCGTGTTCGTAGCGGCCGCGTTCCCGCACATCAATTTGAGCATCCAGGTTGTCCAGGATGGTACGAATAGCTCCCAGCAGGGTAGCGGCATGGGGCCATAACCCGGTGAGACTCGCCACTTCGGCCACCCCGATGAGGCAATCGGCAATCGTTCGTTTGTCACCCAGATCATGCAAACGGAGCAACGCGGCCGCGTAACATCCCTGCGCCTCGCCATAATTCCCCATCCCCACGGCCACATCCCCCAGATTGCCAAACGTCAGGGCTATGCCTCGTTTATCCCCCAACTCTGTACGCAACCCCATGCTCTCTTCATGCAGTTTGTGGGCTGTAACAAAATCCCCCAAAGCCAGATTGGCATTCCCCAGATTGGTCAAAATAATGGCAATGCCTCTTTTATCCCCAATTTCGCGCATGGTGATCAACGCCTCTTCTTGAAATTGGCGCGCCGAGAGATAATCCCCTTGCGAATGAGCCAGGTTCCCCATGTTCGAGAGGGTTGCGGCCACATACCAGCGTGCTCCCATCTGCCGGTAGTTGATCAGAATTTGATTGTAGACGGCATGAGCCTGTTCATACTGCCCTTGCTGTTGGGCGATCATCCCCAAATGGCTAAGCGACAAATTAATCGTGCGAGGCGCACCGACTTCCTGGCTCAGGCGCAGACATTCCTCGTGCAGATGGCGGGCCTGGGCATAATGGCCTTGCGCTTCAGCGATCATACCCAGATGGCGCAACCCTAGAACCAGGCCCGTTTTATCGGCTAATTCCCGTTGTAAGGCTACCGCTTCTTCGCCCAGCGTCTGGGCCAGAGGCCAATCGCTATGCATCCGGGCACTATTGGCTAAAAGCAACAAGGCTTTAGCTGTACCCGCTTTGTGCGCCAGGTCGCGGAAGAGGGCCAGACTGTTGTGGGCATACGCCAGGGACGCGGGTAGATCGCCTTGTTTGGCGGCCATCTTACCGGCATTTAGTTGCGCCTCACCGTAATCAATCATCCCTGGCAATGAAACGTCTCGCAGAAGTTCGGCCTGGCTAAGGGCAAGAATCTGACTGAGCCAGTTGCGCCCTTCAGTGTAATAACCACGCACGTCCCAAAATTCGGTGAGCGCGTTGGCTAAGCGCAGGGCGTGGTGGGGTTTGTGATGATCGAGGGCAAAACGTAGCGCCCCCCGCAAATTGTCGTGTTCACGCTCTAGTTGATTGAGGGCTTCGATTTGTCGTGGACTGTGCAGAACTGCGTGGTTGGTTTCGGCCAGGTTCAGGAAGTAGTCGAGGTGACGTTGGCGCATCGCTGGGGGATCGCCCGATTGCTCTAATTTTTCAGCGGCATATTGTTTGATGGTGGCCAGGAAGGTGTAACGGGTTTCGTTTTCCTCGGCCGTGTATTCGGCGATGAGCAACGATTTGGCGACTAAACGGGTGAGCCAATGAATGATTTGCGCCGGGGTAAGGGGGTCAAAGGCACAGGTGGCTTCGATGGCGTTCAGGGTGCGGCCGCCACTGAAAACGGATAAGCGTTGAAACAGGATACGTTCTTCCGGGGCCAGCAGATCATAGCTCCAGTCTACTAGAGCACGCAGGGTTTGTTGGCGGGGTAAAGCGGTGCGGCTCCCATTGGTGAGCAGGTCGAAGCGATTGTCGAGCCGGGCCGAGATTTCGTTGGCCGAGAGGGTGGCTATACGCGCGGCCGCAAGCTCAATCGCCAACGGTATACCATCGAGGCGGCGGCAAATCTGCAACACCGCGTCCATGTTTTGCTCCGTCAGGGTAAATTCTGGCCTGGCGGCACAGGCCCGTTCCACAAACAGGCGTACACTCTCCACCATCAGGAGCAGGTTTTCACGGGTCAAGGGTTCGGTGGGTACAGCTAAGGTGGGAACACGCCACACCGTCTCCCCACCAATGCCCAGCGATTCCCGGCTGGTGGTCATCAGCTTCAACTGGGGGCATTCCCCCAAAAGTTTGGCCGCCAATTCGGCACAGGCTTCAATAAGATGTTCACAGTTATCCAGGATGAGGAGCAGTTGTCGCTCGCGCAGAAACGCAGTAATGGTTTCCAGCAAGGTTTGTTGCGGTTTTTCGCCGACGCCTAACGCCTTGGCCACTGTCTGCAACACCAGCGTTGGCAGAGCCACATGAGCCAGATCAACCCACCAGACCCCATGCCGAAACTGGTGGAGTAAATCCATCGCCGCCTGGATAGAGAGGCGGGTTTTGCCACTACCACCGGCCCCGGTAAGCGTGAGCAGGCGTGTGTTCAGGAAAAGTGCCTTCACCTGGGCCAGTTCGGCTTTACGTCCAACAAAGCTGGTCAGGGGGATGGGCAGGTTGGTGAGGCGGGCGGCGTCGGAGGGGGCCAGGGATGTTTGTTTGAGCCAATGGTAGAGGGCCTGGGTTTCTGGTGAAGGCAAGACGGCTAATTCGTCACGTAGGGCACGGACACAACGCTCGTACTGTTCGAGCGCGGCCGCGCGGTTGCCTCGGGCCAGTTCACAAAACATGAGATGCTGGTAGGCCGTCTCTTGCGTGACATCCAGGGCCAAAAGTTGGCGGGCATAAACAATCGCCTGGGCATATTCACTCTGGGAGCGCAACTGCTGGATCAGTTGCAGTAAGGTCTCTTCATAAAGATGTCGCCAATGTTCCCGCTCTTCCAGCACCCACTCATCATACACATCAGCCAAAAAATCCCCGGTGTACAGGGCCAAAGCGGTTTCCGGCGCGGAATGGCGGCTTTGGTCAAAGGTGACAACATCTACCCACAGAGGGAAGGCCGGATTCAGTTGCACCCGTTCCCGGTCGGTCAAAAGAACCTCATCGCCCAGGGTTTTGCGCAAAACAGCCAGAGCCGTCCGCAGTGAGGTACGAGCCTGTTCATCAGAGGTATCGCCCCAGAAAAGCGTCGCCAGTTTTTCGCGGCTGTGTCCGCTGGGTTCGGGGTGGGTGGCGAGATAAGCCAGCAAACTTTCCACTTTGCGGCGCGGCAAACGAATGGGTTGGTTGTTATCCCCGACTCGTGCTTCCAGGCGGAACAACCCAAAGAGGAAGAGGGCGTATTCTATCGGTCGGCTTGAGCTAGTACCTGGCATAGTACCTAAAAGGAATCTCTTTTCCCGGAGAGAGTATACCCGAAATGGCCTTATGACCGGTAGATGAGAGATGTCTTATGCCTCATTTTAATTTATTCTGGATTTCTGTCTCGAAGGCGCGATTGGGGGCAAAGAGGAGATGGTGACGCTGAATAATAGCCTCGCGGGCTTTGAGGTAGGCGTCGAGGAGTTGGCGCAGATGGGCCAGGGTGGTTTTGGGGTCGCGGCCGTAGCTGGCCTGGAGCAAACCCTGGTGCGCCGGATGCTCCGGGGGGAGCAGGGGGAGCAGTTGGGGCAGGGTGAAGTGGAGCAGTTGCAGGTAAATGGGGAACGGTTTGCTGGTATCGCCTCGTTTGATGAGGCGGGTGACATCCCAAAACATCACCCAAAAACGGTTGTCCAGATCGGTCAGGGCTGTGTCGGTGAGGGTAGCGCGGGGCAGGGCGAGGGCGGCTGAGGCGGCCTGGAATCGTTCGGCCCAGCCTGCGGTGTCTTTAACAATGCGGATTTCCCGATCCCAGGGGTTGGGTTCCAGGTCGAGGGTTTCGTAGCGGAAGTCGGCTTTGACGCCGTTGCTGTAGAGGACGATGTGGAAATGCGGCCGCACATGTTCCGCATCAAACGATTTAGCTGGGACATAGGGCAAAATGGATTGCACAAAGGCCCGCCGTTCCCGGTACGCCTGATCCCGGCTGTACCCATCCCGGAAAACGAGGGCAACATCCAGGTCCGAGTAGGCGTCATGCGTCCGTTTGCCTAGTGAGCCAGAGACAAAACAGGCCACGATTATCGCTTCGGTGGCGACACGCTGTTGTAGACGGAGATAAACGCGGTCTAGTTCGTTGATCATAAAATCGAAGTGGGTTTGGTGTGGGAACGCGGCCGCGAGTGACTCATCGCTCCTTTACCCTTCAATCTGCCGATCCGCCTCTTGTAATTTTTGTTGCTTTTTCAACTGTTGCAAATAAGCCTCGATTTCTTCCGGCTTTAACCCTGATAATCGTTCCTCTGGTCCCAGACCCTGGAGCCGTTCCTCTGGTCCCAGACCCTGGAGTCTTTCCTCTGGCCGCAAACCTTTCACCCGTTCTTCTGGGCGGTATTGGCGCATGATATCTTCGGGACGATAATGTTCCACAACCTGTTCAAGGGGTAATGTAGCTAACAACACATCTATCCATTTTTCCCCCATCTCCATCACCTTTTCCGGGGTAATTTCGTTACTCATTGGTATTTCTCCCTCTGACCATAACTGCTGTAGACCCAACAGGAAGGTCACAACGGTTGTTTCAACCAAACCAAAACGGGTACGCTCCAGCGTGTGGAATGCCTGTTCCTTGGCTTTCTTTTGGGTAGCGAAACATTTGACGAAGGCATTATGAGCGACATTTTCCAGTTCCGACAAAATGATCACTGTCACTCGTTGGAGTAGAAAGTGGGAACTGCCATATACGCCTGGTTGTTTTTGATCGGTAAAACCAAACGCATCTAGACGGCCAGCCTGCGGCCGCTTCGCTACGATGAGTACCGGTGCGACCGTCTTAACTGATAAGGCTTGTGTCCGGCGGTAAAAGTAATCATAGGCCAAAAGTTGCACGAGCTTGTCTTGATTGAGTGATTCTGTGGCTTTGAATTCAATCAAGATGTGGCGGGCACGATGATCGCGGATGCCATCGGGTAAACGCGCCCGTTGTTTTTCGGTCCAGTGATCGCCTTCACGTCGCAGGAGCAAAATGTCGGCTTCGGGTGGTTCGGTCATGAGGGGCACATCGGTTTGTACGGTGATGTTGACCGGGGTGAGCAGGTTAGATAAGAGGGTTGCCAGTAGCCGGTGCCAGAGGGTGATGGAAGTGCCACTCATGAGGGTATTGTAGCAGATAGAAGGGGGGATGGGTACGCGGCCGCAACCAACGAGTATACCCATAAATCGTGGGGCACAGACCTGACAGGTTTCTAAAACCTGTCAGGTCTCCCACAAAACGTGGATATACTCGCAACCAACATCCCTTCATCGAGTACATAGTCTGCCTATGAAAAACAGCCAAAGGGAACCAATAACAAAACCGTGGCCGCGCCAAGGAGTAGGCCGGTTATCAGTTGGAAGGGGGTGTGCCGCCCCAGGTAGAGGCGTACATAACAGACAGCGATGACGAAGGGGAAGACCACAATCAGGGCGATGGGCCAGCCAAAGGTGAGACCAATGAGAATGAAGGTCGCCATGATGCCGGTGGCGTGGATACTGATGAGGAAGAAGATGTTGATGATCCCCAATGCCGCCAGTTCGATGATGTTAAAAACGGTCAGGCAACGGAGCAGTTCGGGAGCTTTGAGGGCGGAGAAGAGGAGAAAGGTCAACCCGGCGAAGAGGACGGCACTGAGGTAGGGGATGTGCCGCTCGCGGGTGTTGCTCATGTGCAACTCGGCGATGCGTCCGGTTTTGAGCAGGTAAAGCACAACCAGAATGGGGGCTAAGGAGACGAGAAAACCATACGCGGCCGCGTACCCCAACCCTGGCCCCATCGGCAACACATGCAAAGACAGGGCCAACCCCACCAACGCAAACATCACTGGCGGGCTAACAATGTTGGAAAACAGCCGGGCCAGACGAACCGCACCGATTCGGTCGTGGGCGTGGTGATCTTTGGGTTTGGACATGGGACTGAGAGATTAGGAGACTGAGAGATTGAGAGACTTGTACCGTAAGCAAGAAAGAGGTCACACAGAGGTTTACAAAGGAAGCGCAGAGGTTCACAGAGAAAAGCCAAACCCATTCATTCTTAAAACTCTGTGTATCTCTGTGTCATCTCTGTGACCCTCTAAGTTCCTTCTTTTTGGTTCTGGCCTGTCCAGGTTAGTACCTTACGAGTCAATTTCTTGTACAGTTAGCAAGAAAATGATCCGCAGATTTCGGGGATTAACGCTGATTTTTTTAATCAGCGAAAATCTGCGTTAATCTGTGGACAAACCTCTTTGGTTCTGGCCTGTCCAGGTTAGGGAGAGCTGGCAAAAGCGAAGGCGAAGATAAAGATGTAGAAGGCAATGAAGCAGAAGATAGCCAGGAAAATGAGGCCGCTGATCCCCAGGCTGATCCCGGCGAAAACGCGGGTGCGTTGGGGATTGATGGCCTGGGGAGCGTTAAGCCAGAATAAAATGCCTAATATCAATGTGAGGATGGGCAGGCAATAAATTCCCCCGGAACAACTGGCGATCATCGTCAGAGCCACAATCGCCGCCACCAACGCCCCCACATCGTTCTGATTACCCCGATACAATCCGGCCTCATCCACCGGTTGTTCCTGGCGATCACCCGGTTTCTTCAGCAGACTGGTTCCCACCGCCTCAGCATACGTCTCCGGCTCGGCGATCTTTTGGCCGTTGGCTTCTGCTTCTTTGGCGTGAACTTCGCACAGGCGGTGTCCATCCTCGGTGTACCAGAGGCACAACCCACACAACGGCTTGTGGCACACTTCACAATGCTCAACCGCGACGTGATCAGGATGGACGATGCAGGTTTCCATAGAAAGAGATGGTGAATGGTAAACGGTAAACGGTGAATGGTGAATGGTGAAGTTCACCATTCGCCATTCACCATTCACCATTAAATATTAGATGGTTCCTTCTTCCCAGGAATTCAGATATTTATCTTGTTCCGGGGTGAGTACGTCAATGTCAATACCCATTGATTCAAGTTTGATCCGGGCGATTTCCTGGTCAATGGCTTCCGGTACGGTGTAAACCTTGTTTTCCAGTTTGCCCTGGTTGTCCAGCAGGTATTGGGCGGCGAGGGCCTGGTTAGCAAAGCTCATGTCCATCACAGAAGCGGGGTGGCCTTCCGCGGCCGCGAGGTTGATCAACCGACCTTCACCCAACACATTCAGGCGACGACCGTCAGCCATTACGTATTGATCCACGAAGGGTCGCACGCGGCGGGGTTGGTCTACAGCCATTTTCGCCAGAGCACGCAGGTTAATTTCCACATCGAAATGGCCGGAGTTCGCCAGCAAGACGCCGTCTTTCATCTTGTCGAAATGGTGGGCATCAAAGACGCTGATGTTACCGGTGGCACTGATAAAAATGTCCCCAACGGCGGCGGCTTCGGTCATAGGCATGACGCGGAACCCATCCATGACGGCTTCCAACGCTTTGAGGGGGTCAATTTCCGTGACGATGACGTTACCACCGAGGCCACGGGCACGCATGGCGATGCCGCGACTGCACCAGCCGTAACCGGCGACGACGATGTTTTTCCCGGCGATGAGGTAGTTGGTGGCCCGAATGACGCCGTCCATTGTGGATTGGCCTGTGCCATACCGGTTGTCAAACAGATGTTTGGTCATGGCGTCATTGACAGCCATCATCGGGAATTCCAGCGCCCCATCTTTGGCCATAGCCCGCAAACGGATGATACCGGTGGTGGTTTCTTCCGTGCCGCCAATGATGTTACTCATGGCGTCGCGGCGGGTTTTGTGCAGGGTGCTGACCAGGTCACAACCATCATCCATGATGATGTGGGGCTGATGGTCGAGGACGGCATTGATATGTTTGTGGTAGGTTTCCACATCTTCCCCTTTGATGGCGAAGACGGGGATTTCGTAGTGGGCAACAAGCGCGGCCGCGACATCATCCTGGGTGCTGAGTGGGTTGCTGGCGGCCAAAACCACATCCGCCCCACCCTGTTGCAGAGAAACCATCAGGTTGGCCGTTTCCGTGGTGACGTGCATACAAGCAGAGACACGCATCCCGGCAAAGGGGCGGTCGCTGTGGAATTTTTCCTTAATCCCTTTCAAAACGGGCATCTCGGTAGACGCCCAATCAATCCGCAAACGCCCACCGGGGGCTAATTCGACATTTTTGACATCGTATTCCATGTGATAAAGCTCCTTATCTATAACAGAGTTGAGTTCGTGGTGCGTGTTGCGTCAGGCTTCCTTTCGGAAGGTATCTCGTGAAGCCAGAAGTTTAGTTCAAACCTTCCGAAGGTTATGTGAGCGAATCAACGCACCACGCAACACGTCTTAAGATTGACACAACTTGTCTAACGCCCCTTCATCATCGAAATGTTCGCGATAACGGGCGACGAATTGGGCGGGGGTGTAGCTGTGATTTTGGGTTCCCGCCTGTTCTAACACATACGTTGCGGCTAAGGCTCCCATGCGGCCGCAAATTTCCCAATTTACCCCCAACTCCATCCCGCGCATAAACCCGGCGCGGAAGGCATCACCAGCTCCGGTGGGGTCTATCACCTGGCAGGGAGTCACCGCCGGAATCTTATACACATCCCCATTTATCATAACTTCGGAGCCGTGTGCACCTTTTGTCAAGAGAATCCCTTGTGCTCGTTGGCGCATTTGCTGTTCGCTCAAGCCAGTTTTTTCCTGAATGAGGTTAAATTCGTACTCATTCACACTGAGAAAACGTGCCCCATCCAGACCTTCACATAATTCATCGGGGGTTGCCCAGATGGTTTGTTGGCTGGGATCATAAATGTAGGGGATGTTTAAGGTTTTGCATTCCTGCACATAGGTCCGCATTGCCTCGGGATCATTGGGTGAGATGATGGCCAGAGTGGTATCAGGGGCGTATTGGGTAAAGGTGAGTTCCCCGGCATGGGCCATAGCGCCGGTGTAAAAGCTGGCGATCTGGTTCTGGCTCTCGTCGGTGGTGCAGAAAAATGAGGCACAGAATTCATGGGTGATTTCTTTGATGAGGGATGTATCTACGCCATTGAGTTCTAACCAGACCCGGTATTCGGCGAAATCTTGCCCGGCGGTGGCGAGAATGCGCGGCCGCGAACCCAACAACGCCATTGTGTAAGCAATATTTGGGGCCACCCCCCCACGGTACTTCTTCATATCCTTAACCATAAAACTCACACTGAGGCGGTGAATTTGATCGGCCAGAATATTGTCGGCAAATTTGCCGGGAAAGGACATTAAATAATCGTAAGCAATAGAGCCGGTGATAACAGTTTTCATGGGACGCCAAAAGGGTTATTGGTAAAACGAATAACCAACTACTTAGTAATCGTTCGTTTTTAACTTAGCGGTTTGCTGTGGCCAATCTGCTGACCGTGCCCCCCACATTATTCCCGAACGATGACTTAGGATTTACGCGCTGTGGCTGGTGTCCTCACCGAGCCATAACGAACACGATCAGGAGACCATCTCGAGCGACCCCGTAAGTCCTATACTATAAGTTCTCTGCCCCTCGTGAAGGGGCCGTAACAACCACATTTTTCTTGAACACAGGCGAAAAGCCAAACCGATCTCGCAACATAGTGAGAATACCCGCCAGGCCATCGCGGATGGTGATCTTTTTACCCTCCGCA
Organism: Chloroflexota bacterium; assembly: GCA_018004935.1. Lineage (GTDB taxonomy): Bacteria > Chloroflexota > Anaerolineae > Promineifilales > Promineifilaceae > Trichofilum. The sequence goes on from JAGNBF010000013.1 coordinate 77,138, forward strand.
TAGGTGCGGGGGTCGTAGGTAATGGCGATTTCCAGGATTTCATGCCCGGCGAGCATGATTTTGCCCGGTAGCTCAAAATCCAGGTTAAAGTCAGTCGTGGTCAGGTTGAGGGCTTGCACGACATCGGCCCGCACCATTTTGGTGGCTGTGCCCACATCAGTCAGGTGGCTACCATGCAGGATATTGATGACGCCGGTCCAGACGCGGACGCCCAGGTAGGCGTGGGTATATTTGTAACGTACATGCCCACCCAAAATACGCGAACCAAAGATCGCGGCCGCGTTCGTCTCTTCCACCTTCCGACAAAACAACGGGTGCTCCGCCGGGTCATACTCCTTATCCGCATCCTGGATAATCATATAATCCCCGGTCATGCTGTTAATACCCGTCCGCACCGACATCCCCTTCCCCATATTCCGTTCATGGAACAGGACCCGGATTTCCGGATCGTGAATCTTCTGGAGAATTTCCCGTGTGCCATCCGTCGAAAAATTATCCACCACGATAATTTCCCGCGTCCAGCCTGGTCCCAACTCCACGGCTTGCGTCCGGGCGATTACATCCGCAATGGTCGCCCGTTCGTTATAACAACAAATAATGACCGATAACTTTCTCATCTTTCGTGATAAGTTATTCGTTATTCGTTATTCGCCGGAGCCAAAATAACCAATAACCAATAACCAGTTCCCTCTCACACAAGTAGACCCGTCCGACTTACATAGCCTGACGGGTCTGTTAGAATCTGCGTTAATCAGCGTCAATCTGTGGAACGTATCTTCTCAATATTCCAGGGCAAACCTTCGGAAGGTCTCATCTATAGCCTGGCTCTTGGTTCTAACCTTCGGAAGGTTCCGCACTTTATTGAGATTTTACGTGGAACAGATCAAATGCTCTGGAAAAACCGAGCAAACGTATCAATGATATAATCTAATCGCTGATTGTCCAAACCCGGATACACCCCCACAAAAAACGCCCTCTGCATGACCCTATCCGACACCGCCAGATCACCCACAATGCGGCATTCCATCCCTTTGTAAGCCGGTTGTTTGGTGATATTGCCCGCAAAAATGTTGCGCGTTTCCACCTTATTCATCTCCAAATAACGAGTCAACTCGTGCCGCTGGAATGGGGCATTGTCTTTGATGAGAATTGGGAAAGCAAACCAGGATGGATCCGCTTTTTCCTGCCAGGTGGGGAGCAGAAGGAACTCTTCAAACTGTTTCATCCCGGCGTAGAGGTAGGCAAAGTTGGCTTTGCGCTGGGCGATAAAGCCGGGCAATTTATCCATTTGCGCCAACCCCATGGCCGCCTGGGGATCGGTGATCTTCAGGTTGTAACCAATCTCGGTGTAGTAGTAACGGTGATCATAAAAGCCGGGCACACCGGGTACTTCTCGCTCAAAACGGATGCCACATTTCCCATCTACCGGATTATCATAACCACAATAACAATCTCGGCCCCAATCACGTATGGAGCGGGCGATCTTGGCGAGACGACGGCTGGTGGTGTAGACCGCTCCCCCTTCACCCATGGTGATGTGGTGCGCCGGGTAAAAGCTGAGGGTGGCGACATGTCCAAACGTCCCTAACATTTGTCCATCCCACCGGGAGCCGAGGGCATCACAAGTGTCTTCAATCAGATAGAGGTTATGTTTTTTGACAAAAGCCGCTACTACATCCATATCGGCCGGGTTGCCCAGGGTGTGAGCGAACATGACAGCCCTGGTGCGTGGCGAGAGGGCTTCCTCTAACTGACTGACGTTCAGGTTGTAATCGCCCAGGCAACTATCAATAAAGACAGGGGTGAGCCGGTTTTGGATGACGGGGTTGACGGTGGTGGGGAAGCTGACAGCGGGCATGATTACTTCGTCGCCAGGGTTCAGGGGGAAACGGAGTTGGCGCGAAGAGAGCGCTGTCACCGCCACCAGGTTGGCCGAGGAGCCAGAGTTGACGGGAATCACCTCACGCACCCCCAGGAAGTTGCCTAATTTTTTCTCAAATTGGGCGGCGTAAGGGCCAGCCGTGAGCCAAAAGTCCAGCACCGCGCTGACCATGTTCTGCATTTCCTGGGCGTCATACACGCGCCCGGCGTATTGCACCTTGCTTTCACCGGGTACAAATGGGCGGTTGGCGTGGGCTTGTTCGTAATATTCGGCCACCTGGGCCAGGATGTTTTGCCGTAATGTTTCGGCATTGGTCATGAATGGGTTCCTTGCAGTAACTTCAAGTTGTCTGGCGATTATAGCACAGTGACAGGCAGGTTTTCAGATGATGCGACATATGTTAGGGCGATTATCTATTCATCTGAATGAACCTCTTATCCTGACCCTTATCCCAGAAAAGGGAGAAACCCGGCGGTAGAGATGTCTCTCATCCTGTGATGATGGGTTACGGAATTGGTGTGGGGGTGGGTGTATCGGTAGGGAGGGGTGTAGCTGTTGCTGTGGGTGTTTCTGGAGTGGCTGTGGCGGTGTCGGTGGGGACGGGTGTGTAGGTAATGGTAGGTGTATCGGTGGCTGTGGGCGAAGGGGTGACGGTGGGTGTCACGGTAGCGGTGGGGGTGTTTTCTGGGGTGATTGTGGCTGTGGGCGTGGCTTCTGGTGTAGCCGTTGGTGTGGGAGTAAGGGGGGGTAAGTCGGTAGCTGTTGCGGTGGGGGTTAGGGACGGGAAAATAGTCGCGGTGGCAGTGGCTGTGGGAATAGGTGTGGCTGTCGCTGTGGGGGATGGTGTTTCGCCAGGGGTGGGTTCTGGGGTAGCTGTGAGTGTGGGGACGGGTGGTAGATAGGGGAGGAAGAGGTTTTGCCCGGCCTGGATAGAGAAATTATCCATGCAGTTGGCGAAGCGGATGTGATTAACTGTTGTACCATATCGTCGGGCCAGACTGTATAAGGTATCTCCCCGTTGTACGACAACATAAATCCAGCCAGCAGGTGGGCCGCAATCAAGCAAAAAAGTATCCACATCTGGGGGAATCGAGATGGTCATGCCTGAAATCAGGATGCTACTCAGGGTCAGGCAGTTGCCTAGCAGAATATCGGCTACGGTACTGCGGGAGTGGATGGCGAGCGCTGAGATGGTGTCGTTGCGTTGGACAATGTAAGGGCGCCAGCCAGATGGTGTTGTACAGGGTGTTGCCTGGGCGATGACGGCGATGGTTGTGGGGGTAGGGGTGGGTGGGGTAGCCCCAGGGCGCAGGGTAGCGGTAGGGGGAATGGGTGTAGAAGAAGGTGTGGGTGTGGCGGAAGGGGCAATGGTCGCGGCCGCGGCCAAAACAAATGGTCTGGCGGTGGGAAACGGCTCTAACAGGCGTACTTGCAACCGATCCGCCTGGGCCAGAAAGAGGGCCAGAATGACGGTCAAGATGACCATCACCGCTAATAGCACATTGGCCGATGCGGTTTGGGTGAGAGAACTACGCGACTCATTCACGATGATGGCTGATAGAGAATTGAGCGATTGACAAGTTTCGATTTTTTTCGTACCTACTAAGGGTTCGTCCGCAAATAACTTTTGAGTTTGCTGTGGTCGGTCTCCTGACCGCGCTACTCAACTTAATTTTGAGCGAACCCTAAGCCGTTGCCTGAGCTTGTCGAAGGTAACACGAGGCTTCGACAAGCTCAGCCCTCGAGAGCCTTAGTCGTTACTTTTTTTCCTGAACCATTCGGTGATAGGTGGGGCGTCTCGACGGTGGGTGGGGCGAGGGGCAAAAGAACAGAAAAGATACTCCCCGTGCCGGGTTGTCCCTCTACCCAAATGCGGCCGCCATTGGCGGTGATAATTTGCCGGGCAACCGCTAATCCGATGCCTGTGTCCCCCACTCCAGCGATGAGGGGGGCATCTGTATCCACATGTGGCTCAAATACCTGGGCCAGGTCTTCTGGGGCGATCCCTTCGCCCATGTCGCTAATGACCAGGTGAAGCAAAAAGGATTCACTGGCTACTCCTTCCTGGTACTCTTTCACTGTTTCTGGACGCCCACTGACAGAGAGGACACCTTCTGTGGGGGAAGCCTGACAGGCATTACTCAGCAGATGAACCATTACTTGATATAACGCATCCCGATTAAATTCCCATTGCCCTAGTAGGTCATGGAGTTGTAAATCCAGCCGAAGCCTTTTTTCACGTAGTTGCGGGGCAATGGCGTCAATAGCGGTTTCGATAATGGCAAGAATATCGGCGGTTGTGTTCCCAGAGACGGGTTCCCCGTCACGGGCCGCCCGGATCAATTGATCGAGCATGGTGTTGGCCCGTTCCGAATTGGCCCGGATACGTTGTAAGAAATCGCGTTGGGTACTGCCAAGAATGCCCATCGTTTCGCTCAAGAGCAGGTCTGTGTAACCGGAGATGGAAGTCATGGGGGTACGCAGTTCCTGGATAAGACCGATAAGAATGTCATTGTTCCGGTCTTCAATTTTATGGTTGAGCGCTTTTTCTAGTAATTCGATGTGAGCCTGGGCTTTTTCTAGTTCGCCTGAATAACGACTGACGGTGCGTAATACCCAATCGGGGCTGAGGTTGGTGTTGCCCGCGGCCGCGAGGGCCAGGGCTTCTTCGGCTTCCGTCAGCGCTTCGCGTAGACTGGCTATTTGTTTTTCTAGTTCACCCGTTTGAACCTGTTTTTGTTCCCCTTCCACGAGCCGGGATTGGGTAGCTTCGGCGGTGGCTTGCCACTGATGCATTTGTGTCAGTGCCTCATCGCGCTCTTGAGTTAATGTTTCGCGCTCGTTTTGTGTCAGGGTGAGAGGTGCGGCTGAGGTATCCGTGCGGATGCGTAATAGGGCATGAGCGATGTAGTAAGCTAACCCCCGGCTGAGTTGGCGGTCTGACGCTGACCATTGGCTCAGTGTGGGTTTACCGGCCAGGAGTAATAACCCAAGGGGGCGATTTTGGGCGATGAGGGGTTCGATGAGCAAAGGGCCGCTTTCGTCCAGACCCGCTTGTTGAGCCAGTCGGTGGATTTGTTGGTGTCCCATGCCCTGGGGAACGAGTTCGCTGGTTTGGCCCTGCCGCAGGGCCAGACTGAAGCTGGGCCAATCGGTCAGGTTGAGAAAGGTTGCCTGGTACTGGTCTTGCTCTAACCGCGGCCGCAACAACGTCAAATGTAACTGTTCCGGGTTATCGGGCAAGGGCATGGCCAGACCGACAAAGGCGGGCTGGAGCAGATGGGCGACCATGGCTACCGCTTCGGAGCGGGTGCGTTGTTGATCGGGAGTTTCAATGACCTGGGTGACCAGTTGCAGTAATTCGGTGAGGTGGGGAGTGGGTTGCGGCCGCGTGACAATTACCGGTTGCGCCAGCTCTAATAAAACATGGCGATAGGCTACAACTGTCAATAAAGGAAAGGCGATTAATTGCCCCAGGCGAATCAAGTAAGGGACTTCGGTGTCTACGACTAAAAATTCGGGATAGTTCCAGAGGTGGATAAAGTGGGCCACCAGCAGGGGAAGTAGGATGAAGAGACGCAGGAGCCAATCGCGGCCGCGGCCAATCAGTATCAGAACAATGCCTACCCCGAGTAAGAGGAGTTGCCCCACACTCCATATCGTTGCCTGGAAATCGCTATTGTAGGCCACCAGAGTCGTCCGACGCGCCCAGTCCAGGGCAAAGACAATGTAAAGAACGCCCGTGATCAGCGTCAGCAGAAAAGCAAACAAGTCAATAAGACGGGGCAGGCGAGAGTAGGTAGGGGTAATGGCCCATATGAGGCCAATGAGCGTGAGGGTGTTACTGGCCTGCTCCAGAGGGGGCAGATAACGAATGGCGATCTGATTGTTGATGCCTAATAAAACAATAGCCAGGGCCAGAATAAGGCGAGTGAATAACATCGCGGCCGCGCCCAAAACCATACGACGCATTACCTCATCTTGCCGGTTGCGCCCCCACTGCCCCAAAGCTATGCCCAAGACCACCTGCAATGCCAGCAAGGTAATCAGGTGATAAACCAGATTGTAGGGAGCTTCTGTGAGTAGTTGCAGGGTTTGCTGAATCAAAGGCATGATACTTTATGAGGGATTCATTGAATGATTGTGACGGTACACATTTCTGAGGACTGAGTTTGTCGAAGCTTAGCTTAACCTATAACAAGCTTAAGCATCATCATTATAGCATAGCAGATGCCAGACTCCTCTCCCGTAAAAATGAGGCGAAACTTGATCAAAAAAATGGCTCTTTGGGGATTCAAGGGGTAACACCAGATGTAGGGGCTGGCCTTGTGCCTGCCCTACCAAAAGAGGGCAACCACGAGGGTTGCCCGTACCCCACGAAACCCCAAAGAACCAGGTTATTTAGTTTCTCATTCCTTAGTACTGGAGTTTAGAGCGAGAGGAGAGAGCGAGAGGAAATTATTCTGATTAATTATTTTCTTCCAGGCAACGGAACTGAAACACACCCATTGGCAAATGGGGCAAAATCGGGGTATAGTGACAGCCCATAAGCGGTCTCCTGGTCGAGTCACTTCAAGTCCAGACAAACTTCCGTAACTGCGTTTAACCTCTTGAGGATTAAGGATTAAATAACTGTATCTATATATAGCTTTTAAGAAAAACATTTTGGCTGTACGGGCAACCCTCGTGGTTGCCCTCTTTTGGTAGGGCAGGCACAAGGCCAGCTCCTACCCAAAATCATTATCTTAAAGTCTATAGTTACAATTTCTATTCCTGATCATCTTGGCGTTTTAGCAATATCTTTTCCGTGAACGCAGTGCCCGTTCTTCAAGCCTATTTCTAAAGGAGCATACGATGATTTTTCGCAGTCCTTACCCCGACGTGGAAATTCCTGATACCCCGTTAACCCAATTACTCATTGAGCGGATGATGGCTTTTGGCAATAAACCCGCCTTAATTGATGGGCCAACCGGACGTACGCTAACCTATGCCCAATTAATTGGGGGCATTCGGCTCATTGCCTCTAGTTTGAACCGACGTGGGTTGAAAAAGGGAGACGTGTTTGCCATCTATAGTCCCAACATTCCTGAGTATGGGGTGGCTTTCCATGCTGTATCATTGATTGGTGGGATTGTGACAACAGCAAACCCGCTTTATACAGTGGAAGAGTTGAATTTTCAACTGCGTGATTCGCGAGCAAAATATTTGCTGACCATTCCCCTGTTTTTGGAGAAGGCGAAGGAAGCGGCCGCGGGCACAGAAGTGCAAGAAATATTTGTTTTTGGTGAAGCTGAAGGGGCCACACCCCTGGCCAGCCTGCTCCAAAGCGATGGCCAATTGCCGGACATTCAGATTAACCCGGCTACCGATCTGGTGGCATTACCCTATTCCAGCGGTACCACCGGTCTGCCGAAAGGGGTTATGCTTAGTCACCGTAATATCGTTGCTAATATGGCTCAGGCGGAAGGCATTCCGGATTTCGACATTGTGACGGCGGATGATACCGTCATGGGGATTTTGCCCTTTTTCCATATCTATGGCCTGGTAGTCATTCTGAATATGAGCCTGGCTCGTGGGGCTACCGTAGTAACGATGCCCCGCTTTGATCTGACCCAGTTTTTGGAACTGATACAGAAGCATAAAGTGACCCGGGTTAATCTGGTGCCGCCGATTTTGCTGGCGTTGGCTAAACACCCCCTGGTGGCTCAGTATGATCTCTCCTCGCTGGTAGAATTGACTTCTGGGGCCGCCCCGCTCAGTGCGGAGCTGGCTGAAGAGGTGGTGCAACGGTTAGGATGCAATGTTATTCAGGGGTACGGCCTCACGGAAACCAGCCCTGTCACCCATGTTTGCCCCAATCGGCCCGGTATGGTTAAACGGGCCTCGGTTGGTCCAGCCATTTCCAATACGGAAGTGCTTTTGGTAGATACAGCAACAGATGAACCGGTGGGCAAAAATGAACGGGGTGAGGTATGGATTCGCGGCCCACAGGTGATGCAAGGGTATTTGAATAATCCCCAGGCTACCGCGAATACGATTGATCGGGATGGCTGGCTCCACACTGGGGATATTGGTTATATTGATGATGATGAGTATCTGTTTATCGTTGATCGGGTGAAGGAGCTCATCAAATATAAGGGGATGCAGGTTCCCCCGGCGGAGTTGGAAGCTTTGTTGCTGACGCATCCGGCTATTGCTGATGCGGCGGTGATTCCTAGCCCAGATGAGGAAGCGGGAGAAGTGCCGAAGGCGTTTGTGGTGCTAAAACCGGCCGCGGCCGCGACTGCTGAAGAAATTATGGCCTGGGTAGCGGAACGAGTGGCTCCGCACAAAAAGGTACGCCGTCTGGAGTTTGTGAAGGAAGTGCCCAAATCCCTGTCAGGTAAAATTTTGCGCCGGGTTCTGGTAGAACAAGAACGGGCTCAACAGATGTGAGGTTAGGACTTACACGCTTGTGGCCGGTGTCCCACCGAAACCGTGCGAGTACGGTCAGGAAACCGGCCACGTAAGCGTTCAGTTGGGTTACATCAACGGATTAAGAATTTGAGTTTAGAGCGAGAGCGAGAGGGTTTTCCAGAGTAATTCCCTCTAGCTCTATCCTCTAGCTCTATCCTCTAGCTCTATCCTCCAATTTCTAAATCCGCTGAAGTTATCCCAAACGGCCTAAAATCGTCTCTGAACTGAACGGTGAGACGACTGAAGAAAGAGGAGTTTTCACCGCAAAGACGTAAAGGACGCAAAGATTTACTCTGGCTATCCTGCATTATTGAGAAGATAGCTGACACCCTCTAAAAATCGGACCTGGATCATGTTGCCTAATACACCCTCAAACAATAGCAGTAGCGGCTTAAGAACCCTTTTCATTGCTCTGGTAGTTATCGGGGTTATAGCCTGCGTCTTTGTCGTGGGAATAGCCGTGGCCATCACTCTGGCTACAGGCTCATTTTCACCTGAAGCAGGCATAGCGGTTGGTTTAACGAGTGTGGCAACGATAGCGAGTGGCTTTTTGGGCTGTGTACCGTTTCTGCTGGTGTTTGGTTTGTTAGGGGGGTACATCTATTATTACCAGCGGGCCAGGGCGAAAGTGGGCAAGCCGCAGTTAATCTTGCCATCCTCGTTACGGGTGGGAGAATCGTTCACGGTGCAATATCAACACACCTTTAATCAGGCAATTTCTTGCGACTTGTTTGCCGTGCAACTCATCTTTCAGGAGCAGGCGACATATTCGCAGGGAACTGATACCCGGACTGTAACGAATGACCAGGTGGTGGCGGAGACAACGCGGCCGCAACAACAGTATCAGGCGGGTGATATGATTATGGATACATTGCAATGGCAAATTCCTCATGATGCCATGCATACCTTAAAGGCACCCCGTAATGTGTTGCGTTGGTTGGTACGGATCAAATTCATCATCCCCAAAATGCCAGATTATCTGGACGATTATGAGATACTGGTATTGCCGGAAATCCTCGGCCGTTAGCAGGTTGCCGCCAAATAGTTTCTGGACTGAACAATTACCCCAAAATCATGAAAACGTTGAGAAACATGGGAAACTCCATAGGCATGGCTTAATTTTTGATTCGGTTCCCTGGCAAAAGGGTCAGGTGGAAAATGGGTAACGAAATGTCTAAGGCGCAAATTAACATCGGTTTGGCGAATGGTCTCTCTGTGGGAGAAGGCTGGCTGTTTCGGCCTGGGGATGTGGTAAAGGGTTCAACTTCAATTACGGCTCTGGAGTCAATGAATTGCCGGTCCGTGTATATTGTTTTGCAATGGCGGACACGCGGCCGCGGGTCCACACATATTCAGGTTGTGCAACGAGTAGATGTTCACCAGGGTGAAATAAAAACCGACTGGCCGCTCAGTTTCAACTTTGAATTTGTTTTACCCAATGAACCGTGGAGTTATACCGGTCATTACATCAACATTGTTTGGGAACTCCTGGTGGGTATTGATCTCTCGTGGCAGAGTGATCCTATGCAAACGGCGACGTTGATTGTGTTACCGGAAAGAGTTGTCAATAGTGGCTAGTACAGCTTTGCATGAGTAGAACCCAGGTTTTTATAGCCCGATCAGGCGCAACCTACAGAAGAAAAATCTGGGTTCTAAACCTGCGAGAGACTTCTGCCCTGATGTACTAGCAGTTTGACAAACATTTTGTCGGATGGTTGAGGCTGGTCTTTTGACTGTGCCACCCATTGTTATCGGGCAAATCTTGCCTGCCAGATTACTCGCTCTATCCCCCTATCTCTGTTTACCTGTGCTCAACGCATCTGCTCTAACTCCTCAACCCCGATAACGGTTTTTTCTCCCCAGTATTGCCACACCTCATAAAGAAAATATTCCATGTCGCGCCAGCACGGCGCGAATTGTTGCCATAACCAGTCTAGTGCTTCAGGCGTTAACGTGGTGTGACTGTTAAAGTAAGTGATTCGCCGTGTCAACATGGCGTACAGGTGCTCCTGAGTCGGTGTATCCAGGTGGATGGTTGTCAGAGGTTGGTGATAACGCTGGAACAGTGGGGTTAGATCTTGATGGCTGGTGAAGAGGTAGCGGATGGGCTGATGGCATGCGGCCGCGACCCATTTCTGTCGCTCCCACCACCACAACCGCTGGGCCTCGTCCAATAAAAAGACATCCAGATTATTTAGGGGCGTTTGGCGGCGGTATTGTCCTTTGGCCAGGTATTCCCAGGCTACCGGACAGTGGGGGGTAAAACGAAGACGTGCATGACACGCTCGAAGTAGAGTGGTTTTGCCTGACCCCATAGGGCCAAGGAATTGCAGATGGGCAGAAGTGGCGAAGGCAGTTGCGGCCGCGACCGGCCATACAGCAATTTCTGCCCATTCTGCTTCGGTCAGGGCTTGAAAGGGGTTTAGGCGCATTGTATGAGTTTATTGGTTATTCCCAGGGGTGCCAAAAATTGGCCAAATCTGATTTATGAGTGACAGATGAGTAAATGCCGGGTTTCATGTCTGAATACCTTTTTCATATGGACAAACACAAAGAAAAAGGGAATACTCCATCTGTTATTTCGTTTTTCCATCTCTGTCCGGTTTTGCACTGTGTCATGGTATGGAATTAGTTCTAGGAGAAGACAAATTGTCTAAGAAAATTTACGTCGGTAATCTGTCCTTTGAGGCAACAGAAGATCAAGTTCGGGAGTTATTTGCACAGCATGGCACAGTAGAATCTGTTGCTCTGATCAACGATCGGGACACGGGCAGATTTCGCGGTTTCGGCTTTGTAGAAATGGATGACGCTTCAGCTAATAAGGCTATCAAAGCGTTGGATGGAGCAGAAGTAGATGGTCGGGCTTTACGTGTAAACGAAGCGCGGCCGCAAGAAGACCGTCCTCGCTCTTTCGGTGGAGATCGCCAGGGTGGCGGTGGCAATCGTGGCGGTGGTTTCGGTGGTGGTCGTCGTGATTCCGGTAACCGGAGCGGTGGCGGCAACAGTGGCAATCGCCGCTGGTAATCCCTAACCTGTAATCCAACTGAACGAACTCGTTCGTTGGTTTGAAGAAGGCCGTTTCCTGCAAGGGAAGCGGCCTTTTTGTTTTCGCGGCCGCGACCACCCCTTCTCCTCTCACGTACTAATAACCAGACAAACCACCCACCCAACTGGTGACATTCTTCCCGTAGAATCCCCCAGGCTCGTGGGTTAAGATACATGCAGTCTATTAAACATTCATCGGAGCAAAAACGTGTTTTCCCGTGATCCCCTGCGGAACCCCGAAATCCTCAAACCCAAAACTTACAGCATAACCCGTACCATTGTGAGGCAAGTCATCACCTTTTTCCTGGGCCTTCTGATTGGATTAGGAACAACCTACTTCCTGACGTGGGTGGCAAATCATCACACCATTCAATTTACAGACGGAAGCACCATCGGGTTTGGCATTTACGGGGGGATAACATTTGTCATATTTTGTATTTCGCTTATCGGGGGAATTTATTGGCAACATGAGAATTCGGCTTCATCTGTTCAGGTGAAACAAACCTGGAACTATCACGCCCTTGCAATCGGTTCCTTTTCGGGCTTAATAACTTTGTTTGGATTGTTCATGACAGAACTTTTATCCGTAGTGCTGATTGTTCTGTATCAAGTTGCCTTAATACTCCACCTTTCCCTGATCGTTGTGAATGTGCAAGGTTTTGTTTTGACGAAAATGGCTTTTAATGAAAATGACCATCATTGGTTGATGAGTACAGAAGCAAATTTCTGGGCGTGTAAAATTGATGTTTTGCCTTACCGAGAAAGAATAAAGGCTTTCTGGTTAATGATCAGTTTTTTGGGTGCTTTGCTATTTTTGAGCGCACTTACCTGGGTAGTTATCACTACAGACCAGACCCCAGATACTGGAGCGAGTATATTTTCGTGTCTGTTTCTCCCCGCGCTCTTCCTATTATTCGTTTGGGGAGCGATTATGGCCTGGGAAACAATACATGCAAAGAATTTCATTGTTGTGAAGGGCAAAATCTCCAAATCAATGACGCCACGTCGCTATCGAACTCCTCCTACTTATACGGTTCATTGCAATGAACAAAGTTTTTCTACCGAGGATTACCTTTGGTACAACATAGTCGAGGGTTCCCGCTACCAGCTTTGGTACATACCGATTGGTCGCAACCCGAAAATGATCGCTTTTGAGCGCATTCCCGATCCTCAACCCGTTCCGAAACCAGCCCCAATACAGCGCGAGAAAAGGGGATGTTTACCGGCACGCTTTCAATCGGGTCGTCGCGGCCGCAATCCTAAACACTCAAAGTTACCGGAATCGCACTAAACGGGCTTTCTGTCACAAGAATTTAGCCAAATCATGTTTGAATTGAGCAAAAACATCATCTATCTGCTCCAACAAAACCCCCAAACGCTCGGCGTCCAAATCTAAAACATAGGCATGAACAAAAAAATGGCGGAAAGCGGTGTAGGTCATCAAGGCTTGGGCAGTCGCTTCGCTCATGATATGGGTTTGTATGGCTAACTGGAGTAGATCGCGATGCCAGTTGGCCCCTTCTGGCAGAGGTAAGCCCTGGGACTTCAAAATCTCTTTTACTATTTTTTCAACACCATTGTAAAAACTGTGAATGAGAGCCGCTACACCTGCTAGCTCAATGGTTGACAAATCGGCGCAGGATCGTGAGGCTGGCAGAGTGTTCAAAGTTTCAGCAATCAAGGAGAGTTCAATTTCCAGGCGTGTTTTAAGTTCGCTCATATAACAACACCCCTTCTTGCCGTATTAACTGTGTAAATGAATTTATTTTTGACAGGTCAACCACATCCAGGGGTTTTGATAGTTTGAACATGAGGTCGCCGTAGAATTGAAAAAATTGACGGGGTGGAATACCGGCTACGGCGATATCAATATCGTGGCTTTCTTGCTCAGAGCGGGTGCTGGAGCCAAAAAGTAAAACCTCCCTGGCTCCGTATGCGTGGGCTGTTTGAATTATGAGTTTTCTGTCTGACTCTGCTAACATTTCTGCACCCTGGTTTTGGAATAGTTTCGCCTATTCTAGCATAAAGTGGGGTAACAATGCGGCCGCGACCACCCCTTCTCCTCTTACGTATTAACAACCAGACAAACCACCCACCCAACTGGTGACATTCTTCCCGTAGAATCCCCCAGGCTCGTGGGTTAAGATACATGCAGTCTATTAAACATCCATCGGAGCAAAAACGTGTTTTCCCGTGATCCCTTGCGGAACCCAGACTTACTCAAACCGAAAACGTATGATGTTACGAAAGTAATGTCAGCTCAATTGGTTTTTATTCTGTTTAGTTTAGCTGTGGGGGCATTTGCTATCTACGAACTGTCCAGTGTTTTTGAGCGACTAGGACAGCAAGTTGTCAAAGATAGCCATGTCAAATTTATTGCCTTGAGCATCATGCCCTTTTTGTTCTATAGCATACTTATTTTGGGCACGGCTTCTGTTGAGACAATTGCTTCTCCACCTGACACTTTTAGCCCACCAGAAGGGATAATGTACCTAGGCGTGATAGGAATCGTACCTGGATTCTTCACATTATGTCTTTTTCTTGAGTCGAATTTTTGGCTGTTAGTTTTATACCATCTAGTTCAGACTATCCTGTTAAGTTTTATAAGCATCTTGATTAGATACATTGTCCTAAAACTTTATTCATTTGATCGTGAAAAATATCGTTGGTTGATCACTTCTGAAGCGAACCTTTATGCGTGTAAAGCAGGTGTTTTGCCTTTTCGCGAAAAGATTAGTGCTATATGGATAATGGTTATTGGTATTGGAGTCGTCTCATTCTTGTTAATCAGCACATTTTCAGGACTATTATCGCTCGTAAAAGGATATACGGATCAACCAATCTTATACTGCTTTGTCTTTCCCATACTTGTTATACTGTTTGCGTCCGTTGTAGCCTCGAGATGGAAGAATCTACAAGCAACTCACTTCTCCACTGTTGAAGGGAAAATTACGAAATCTAAGATTGTAGGGCGGCGTAAAAGCATAGTAGTTTATAGAGTTCAATGCGAGGACCGAGAATATGAAATCGGGGGTTATCTCTGGGTGGACATGGCTGACCGATCCTGGTATCGGCTGTGGCTTTGGACTGAATATAGAAAAACAAAAGTGATCGCATTTGAGAAAATACCTGCCCAAAACCTTGAAGGTCAGCCTATCTCCAACAACAGAGAAATTAAAGCATTTCCTGATCCCGCGAAGCTAAAACGTAGCAAAGATTCAAAACGCCTAAAATCATAACGTGCCTCGCGGCCGCACCCCTAAACGCCCAAAGTTACGGGAATCGCACTAAAAGCCGCGTTGCCGCTGAGTTCGTCCAGGGCGTACTCGTCGGTGAGGTCGTTGAGGCTGGCACCGGGGTGTTGTTGGGCCACATCCAGCCGAATGCCGGGGCGGTTGTGCCCCCAACCGTGTGGAATGCTCACCACACCAGGCATGATGTCATCCGTCAGTTCGGCGGGCAGGGTGATGTAACCCACCCGTGAACGCACTGCCACCATCTGCCCATCACTGAGACCCAGCGCGGCCGCGTCCCCCCGATTCACCAGCACCGTACACCGCTCTTTCCCCCTCACCAGCCGCTCACTGTTGTGCATCCAGGAGTTGTTACTGCGGAGTTGGCGGCGGCCGATTAAGGAAAAAGTCGGGGAGACTGGAGACTGGAGACTGAGAGACTGAGAGACTGAGAGATTGAGTTCCCCTGAATTCCCACGAGTTTCCACGAGTTCCTCTGAGTTCCCCTGAGTTCCTACGAGTTCCTCACCACCGCTCACTGTCAACTGTTCACTGTTCACTGTCAACTGTTCACTGTTCACTCTCCGCAACCGGGCCACATCCTGCACCAACAACTCTGGGGCCAGGGCGATGCGGCGGTTGGGGGTGGCGAGGCGGTCGGGCAGGCTGGGGCGCAGGGGTCCGAGGTCTACCCCGTGAACTTCGCGGCGCAAACGGGAGAGGGTGAGACCATTGCGGCCGCGGCCATACGGCCCAAACCGTAACCCCAAATCAATAATTTTGTCCGGCGACAGGCGGCGGAAGAAGTCAAACTTGAATTTACGGCGCGAGGTGTCCATATTCCCTTCCAACCGTAGACGCAATTCCCGCAAAATTTCCCAATCCTCTTTCATACCCGGTTCCGGTTTAAACAGCGCGGGGCTAAATTTGGCCGTATTCCGTACCGCCAGCACATGGAAGGTCAGGTCGTAGTGGGACGTTTCCAGCCCCGTAGCGGGGGGTAGGATGATGTGAGCGTGGCGCGTCGTCTCGTTCAGATAAATGTCAATCGCCACCATAAACTCCAGCCCGGCCAACGCCTCATCCAACTGCGTGCCGTTGGGCGTGGAGAGGACAGGATTGCCCGCCACCGTGACCATCGCCTTGATTTGCCCTTCGCCAGGGGTGAGGATTTCTTCGGCCAGGGCCGCGACGGGCAGTTCCCCGGCAAATTCGGGCAGGTTACGCACCCGACTGCGCCAGCGGCCAACACTGCCTTTGCTCCCGGTCAGGCTGGTGAGGGCCACGGCATCAATGGCCGGATGGGTGAACATGGCCCCGCCGGGATTGTCCAGGTTGCCGGTGACGAGGTTGAGCAGGTTGAGGAGCCATTGGCACAAGCCGCCGAATGGCTGAGTAGAAAGGCCCATCCGACCATACGCCACGGCTGACGGCGCGGCCGCGAACTCACGCGCCATTCGTTCTATCACCGTAGCCGGAACCCCCGTCGCCGCTTCAACAGCCAGGGGTGAAAATTCGGCCACCAATTCGGCCACCGTCTCCAGCCCATCACACACCCCCGCCAGCCGCCTCAAATCCACCAAATTTTCGGCAAACAAGGTGTGCAGAACCGCCAACAAAAACAGCGCGTCGGTTCCGGGCCGGATGAAATGATGCTCATCGGCCATCTGTGCCGTTTCCGTGCGGCGTGGGTCTATGACCACCAGTTTGCCGCCACGCGCCTGCAACGCCTTCAGCCGCCCTTCAATACCGGCCGCGGTCATCAAACTGCCATTCGAGGCCACCGGATTGGCCCCCAACATGAGGAAATAGTTGGTACGATCCACATCCGGCACGGGCAGGAGCAGGTAATGGCCGAACATCAGGTAGGCCGCCAGGTGGTGGGGCAGTTGATCCACCGAGGTGGCGGAGAAGCGGTTTTTGGTACGCAGGGCACGAATGAAGGGTGGGTTGTAGAGCAGGGAGCCGACGTTATGCACGTTGGGGTTGCCCAGGTAGACGCCGACGGCGTTGCGCCCATGTTGCGTCTGGATGGCTTGCAACCGGCTCACCACCTCATCAAACGCCTCATCCCAGCCGATTTGCTCCCAGCCATTTGCCGTGCGCCGCAACGGAAACTTGAGCCGGTTGGGGTCGTGGTACACATCCTGCAAGGCCACCGCCTTCGGGCAGATGTGCCCCCGGCTAAATGGGTCGTCCTTATCCCCCTTGATGGCTTGAATTTGGCCATCCTTAACCTGGATTTCCAGGCCGCACATGGCTTCGCACAGGTTACAGGTTCGGAAGTGGGTAAAGGTTTGGGACATGGGGTTACTCCTGCGAAAATAGCCACGGATAGTGGAAACACGGATAGGAAAGAACACGGATGGGGATGAAAATTGTGGCGTTATTTTCATTCCTCTTGGTGTGCGTTTCGTCCATGGGGAACTCCTACGAAAATGTAGGGCGATTTTGTAAATCGCCCAGTGGACGATTTACAAAATCGTCCTACAAATTTTCATTCCTCTTGGTGCGCTCAAAGCCCATGGGGAACTCCTACGAAAATAGCCACGGATAGTGGAAACACGGATAGGAAGAAACACGGATGGGGATGAAAAATGGTGGTGTTATTTTTATTCATCTTGGTGTGCGTTCCGTCCATGGGGAACTCCTACGAAAATGTAGGGCGATTTTGTAAATCGCCCAGTGGACGATTTACAAAATCGTCCTACAAATTTTCATTCCTCTTGGTGCGCTGTAGGGTCATGGGGAACTCCTGCGAAAATAAGTTTGCGTGTTTGTGTGTTTGCGAGTAACGAGCGAATGCCCACTTGTAGACTCGCCACTCGCCAACTCGCCAACTCGCCAACTTGCCAACTCGCCACTCGCCACTCGCCAACTCGCCAACTCGCCACTCGCCAACTCACCACTCGCCAACTCGCTTACTTGTTTTGGGGGTGGGTAGATTGTAGCTGATGAAGGGATGGGGGGCGATGGGGGAACGCGGCCGCGAACTGTGCTAAAATAACCTTGCCTTCTGTTTTGCCTGGAGAAACAACTATGACCCAGACTGTACACGTTCCTCTAACTGATGATACTTATCAACGGATTAAACTATGGGCCAGACATCGCCAACGAGAGATTGGTGAAGCCATCGCCGATTATTTGACGGAAACGTTGCCCCCATTAAACATTGGTCTTATTCCACTGTCCGCCCCAGACCCCGCTGTGGCAAGAGAAAAAGCCGCCTACATCCGCCTTTTTCCCGAACTCAAAAAACAGTTTGACGGTGAATATGTTGCCATATATCAGGGTCAATTAGTAGACAATGACCCGGAATACGGCGCCTTGTTTGAACGAATTGAAGAGAATTATCCCGATGTTTTTGTCTGGCTGACTCAGGTAGAGGATGAGCCGATAGGAACTATCACCCTTCATTCCCCTTTGTTCCTTGAGGATTAAGATGGCTGTTCACCTGCATGATTACGATTCTCATTATCACCCCGCCATGCCCGTGATAGAAATTGTTCTGCATCGCCGGGCTGGTGAACCAGGCATCACGATAAAAGCAATTGTAGATTCCGGTTCAGATGGTACGATTATTCCCCTGCAATATTTACGCTCACTGAAAGCACGTAAAGGCCGCACCAGATGGTTAAGTACGCTGGATGGATTACGCCAGGAAATTGATCTGTACGGCGTTGTCATTCGAGTTGGCAACTATCGCCCGTTTCATCTTGAAGTAGTGGGTTTGGAAAATCGTCGTGAGGCTATTGTTAGGCGAGATATTCTCAATCAGTTTGTTGTGACATTAAATGCACCAGCCCTCACCGTAGAAATCAGTGAATAAATCCGTAGAGAAAGTTCTGCAACCGCTTTTACTTTTTCCGTGTTGCTAACTGCGTTACCCATTTCCGGTATAAGAACAACCCATACAGCCCTGGCCTGGAAAAGAAAAGCCGTGTCAACAAACCACGCCACCCTGCCGGATGCTCATACACAATGGATTCGTGAATCCGCGTTTGCTTTTCTCCCTCGGCGGTGAATCGGTGGGTGTGTTGCCACGACTTGAGCGGCCCGATAACCTGCGTATCGGTGAATCCGTTTGCGCTGATGTTGGTGTGAACCGCTTCCCAGTAAACTGGAACCGGCCCAAACCACATCGTAAACTTTGCCAACATCCCTTCTTTCATCTCCCCAAATTCGTGAATCTGCACAAACAACGGCGGTGGCGTCAGCTTTTTCAGGATGCGCGTATCCCGATGAAAAGCCGATACGGCAGAGAGTGGAGCAGGAATGGTGAAGGTGGTGGTGAACTGGATCATTTCGTTTTCACCAGAGAACGCACAGTCTGGAAAGGCTGTGCTACGTCTAGAGGTAGCGTATAAATTCGCCAGAGTCGAATAACATTGACCATTTTGCGCTCCCAGACCCTTCCTACAACCAATGCCGTCGGCGCAAATACCAGACTAACCAGGCTGTGATCAGAATACTGAAGCCAATGAGGCCATAGAAAATAAACGGAAAATCGGCGAAGGGAAGGGCCACATTCATGCCAAAGATGGTGGATAGTAAGGTGACAGGTAGGGTAATAACGGTAACGATGGTCAGGAGATGAACTACTTCATCTATTCGATGGGAAGCGATGGTATCTACGGTATCTGATAAGCCAGCAACAATCTCATAGAACTCATCGAGCATCATACTGAGCTGAATGAGATGGTCGTTGAGGTTGCCCCAATAGGGATTGAGTTCGTCATGGATGAAAGCCCAATCTCCCTGAACCAATGATTGAATAACGGCAACCTGCGGCTTTAGGATGCTCCGCACGGTGATGATGTCTCGGCGCACGAGGGCGATTTCATGAAGCAGATGCCGGGTATTGTTGTTGAAGAGGTTTTTTTCGATGTGGCGCAAATCTTGGCCCAATTTTTGTACAATGGGATAACACTCGTCAATGAGGGCATGGAGGAGTTCATAAAGAAGCGGGCTGGCTCCCCAGCTAAGAAGGGTATGTCGAGCGGCTTCATCTTGTTGGACCTGAGTAAAGAGTTGGTTTAGCGGCCGCAATACTCCCTGATGTGAGGTTACCAGTACCCCTTTGGTAATAAAAATATCTACTTCGATGCGGTTGTAAAGGTGTTCATATTCATGCCAGACCGGTATTTGCACGACAATAAACAAATGGTTGTCGTAATGGTCTAGTTTGGGAATCTCTAGCTCGTTCAGGCAATCGCGTAAATTCAGGGTATGAAAATGGGGGTAACGAACGGTTAGCGCGTCCATATCATCCTGAGAGGGTTTAATAATATTTGTCCAGGTTACTCGGTCGGTAGAAAGAATTGTGGTAGGCATGGGGATCCGATTAAAATGATAGGTAGAGACTATTGGGGCATGGGTTTATGGGTACATTGGACGTTTGACAGGGGCATTTTTTGTGCTTGCCAGAGGCTAAACCGCCGGGAACGGGCGTTTTACCCCAGACAATAGACAGAAATTTGGCCCGAGCCGTGTCAGGGATGGGCGACAAGACCCTTGATTATAGAGAAAGGAGCTTCAGAATAAAAACGGGTCAGGGTATATACTTACCACCAAGCCGTTGCCTGAGCTTGTCGCAGGCAACACGAGGCTTCAACAAGCTCAGCCCTCGTCTCAGGGGACTGAATGCTTATGTTATTTAATCCGCGATCATTAGAGCAAGCGCAAAATTAGCCGGGAATCCCGATAGGCGCGATAATTCAGCCCATTGTACGCGTGTAATTTATTCATCACAGAGAGCGTGACCCAAGCCGTAACCAGGGTATTCGCGTTTGTAGATTACCACTATGGGGAATCTGGCAAAAATTGCACAATTAACGGATGACGAGTTGGTACAGCTCTGCCTGGAACGAGGTGAACGGGATGATCGCCTTTTTCAGGAGTTAATGCGTCGTTACCAACGCCTTATCTGGCGGGTATGTTATCGGTTTATGGGTAATGGGGATGATGCCGAGGATTTGACTCAAGAAGTGTTTTTTAAGGTGTACCGTAATTTGGCTTCGTTTGCGGGGCGATCTACGTTTAAGACATGGATTTACCGCATTGCTATTAACACGGCGCAGAATGAATTACGGGCACGAGCACGGCGGCCGCAAGAAAGTGAAACAGAAATGGAGACGGTGGCCGAGTTTATGCCAGCGGCCGAAACGGTAGAAGAGACGATTTTAGAAAAAGGGCGTAAAGAGCGTCTCGCGGCCGCGTTTGCTACCTTACGCCCTGATGATGTCCAGATTTTGCGTTACAAAGATATTGAACAGAAGCAGTACGATGAGATTGCTGACCTGTTGGGCATTGGCCTTAGCGCCGCCAAAATGCGCGTACAAAGAGCACGATTAGCGCTTCAGTCTGTATACCAACAGCTAAGCGAGGATTAGGTTTTTATGGTTATAACGCCTGATCATCCTGATACCTTATTAGAACGATTCGTCTCTGGCACTCTGGCCCCCGCCGAGACGGAGCAAGTGTTGGCTCACCTGGTTACCTGTGACCGGTGTTTGAGTATTACGGAACAGTTATGGGAAGTTATCCCTTTGTCCGTAGCCTTGACGGAAAACACCCTGGAGACAGCCGACATGGAGCGCGAACGTGCCCGGCGTATTGAAGAGCAGGTGATTAACCAGATTCACCGTTCTCATGTTGCCGGGCGTGTTGTATGGTTAGGTACGGAAGGTTTTTTTCAGGTGTCGTTTGCTCTGTTGCGGCCGCTGTTGGAAAAATTGTCACGTTAAATCGAGCTGATTCGTTGAAGGATATACCCATCACGGTCACATAGGAATGAGAACTAAATAACTTGTTCGCTGGGAGTGGTCTGGTCAGAAGACCGGCCATAGCGTAAAAGCGTAATAACTGACCGCGAACAGGATAGTCTCTATACTGGTGGTGTACGGTTCTACCTGAGTTTGTTGAAGGCGGAGCCGGGCTTCGACAAGCTCAGCCCTTGAGAACGTGTATCGTTACGAAGGATAAACCATTATGTTTGACCTGGATGTTATTCGCACCGCTGTCACGAGTTTACTCCTGGGAGCCTTGTCGTTTGTCCCCAAATTATTTCTGTCTATCCTGATACTGGTTATCGGTCATTTTATTTCCCGCTTCCTGGCAGGGGTTGCCCAACGATTGGCTGAACGGATAGGGCTGGACAAAATGGTGGAGCGAACGGGGTTAGGCGAAGGGTTGAAGCAAGCCAATATCCGTAGTGGTGCTTCGGGCATTCTGGCTCAGTTTATTTATTGGTTTATTTTCCTCAACATTCTGGTATTAGCCTTGGAATCATTGGGTATTGCGGCCGCGGTACAACAACTTAACCAGCTTATTGCTTATCTACCGCGCCTGTTGTCTGCCCTTTTTGTCTTTCTGGCCGGGGCGCTGGTTGCCCAATTTATTGGGCGAGCCACCCAGGCCGCCGTGGCCAGTATGGGTATCGAGTTTCACCAGGCCATTGGTGGGGCCGTGCGCGGCCTCATTCTCATCATGTCTGTTATCATTGCTGTAGAGCGTTTGGGGGTAGATGTCACAATCTTGCAAGAATCCTTCATCACCATGTTGGCGATTATTTTGGCGGGTCTGGCTCTGGCGTTTGGCCTGGGGGGACGTGATGTGGCCCGGAGTGTGTTGGCCGGTTATTATGCCCGTGATGTGTATAAAATTGGCGAAACACTATTAGTAGATGGACAGGAAGGGGTTCTCATAGGTATTGGGACGTTGAATAGTGAGATTGAATTGCCCGATGGTCGCCTGATCATCCCGAATACGCGCCTGACAGAAGCCACCATTATGGTGATGAACCACAAACAGGGAAACTAAGTAATCGTCCAAAAATAAGTTCCGCACAGATCTGACAGGTTTTCGGAAACCTGTCAGGTCTAAATCGGGAAGTTATTTTTAGATGTTCACTAAGGGTGCACTCGAAATTAAGTGGGGTACGGGCAACCACAAGGCCAGCCCGTACAGATGGTGTCAACTCCCTGAATTCCCCAAGATCCCCAACTTATTTTTAGATACTCACTTAGCTATCAAACCGTCTACTGTGATAGGAAACCAGACGCGGAAGTTGACTCCTCCACTCGTATGATTCTCGACCTCAACGCGGCCGCGATGTAAATTGACTATTTCCCACACGATGGCCAGCCCCAGCCCGGTGCCAGAAATAGTGGACTGACTGGTCTGTTGCCCCCGGTAAAACCGTTTAAATAGATGCGGAAAATCTTCAGCGTGAATCCCCATTCCCGTATCACGCACTTCCAGGCATATACAGGAACGATCTTCTGCCATATAAGTGCGCACCATCACCAAACCTTGAGCTGTATATTTGAGGGCATTGACCAGTAAATGACTGACAACCTGGGAAAGTTGGTTCGGTTCGGCCAGAAACAAGGGTAATGTTTCATCTGGTTGGAAACTTAATTGGAGGTTAGCCATCTCCGCCTGGGCGGCATGAGCTTGAACGACCACAGCCACTACTTCATTTAAATTGGTAGGCACAAACTGTACCCATTCTTTGCCCAAATCCAGACGTGACAGGCTAAGAATATCTTCTACCAGTTGGCTGAGCCGTTGGGCCTGACTCTTAATGACAGCATGATAATGCTCACGTTTTTGCGGGGTGCCACGCTCTAATAAATCAGCATAGAGGCGTAGATTGCTGATAGGTGTGCGTAGTTCGTGGGAAACATCATGGACAAACCGGCTTTTGAGCTGGTCTAGCTCACGCAGGCGTTCGTTTGCGGCCGCAAGCTCCATCGTACGCATCGTTAAATCATGTTCCCAACTTTCCATCATCCGGGCACGGTGCAAAGACCCTCCGGCAATTTCGGCAATGGTGTACAGCAGTTGCATCTCTTCCTGATCCAATATCCGTTTATGAGGAAACCCCAAAATGTATACGCCGACAATCTGGTTGGCAAACCGTAAGGGTAAAGCCAATAAGGTTTGTACATTCAGCAGGTCAGAATTTTGCGAAGGTATAATGACAACGCGCGGATCATGGGGCAAATCGTCCGTAAAATAGAGCTGGTCGGTCTGGATGACATAACCGGCAATACCCTGATCCGGTTTCAGGCGGAAAGGGGGTTCCAATTCTTGCGGGGGGTGATGCCCCATCATCACCAGATCGCCTGATTGTTCTTCAACGAGAAAGAGGGTGGAATAGGTAGCGGCAAATTGTACACACTGCTCCATAATAACCGGAATCATATCGGCAACCGTCGCGGCCGCGCGTAAACGCTGGGCCAGTTCTACCAGGCGGAAAAGATAAGCGGTTTGCCGTTGTAAACCGTGTTCCACATCCTTATGGGTTGTTACATCACGGAGCAGAACAACAATGTAATGAGGTAATCCCGACTCATGGCGCCGATAAACCCAATAGTAACTTTCTACCCAACACAAATGTCCTTCAGAGGTGAAAATCCGGTAGGTCAGCCGGGTACGGTCTGCGTCATCAGGTGATTGCAGAATGTTTTGCCAATAATGATGTACCATCAGGCGGTCATCCGGATGAACCACCTGTTTAATATTGTAAGAGGTGATTAATTGTGTTGTTGTATATCCCCAGATGACGGGCCGATTACAGAACATCACCTGACGGGTAGAGGCATCGAAATGCAACAAAACATCGGACGAAAGCTCTGTCAGGGAGATGAAATCCATTGGCTGTTGCTGGGGTGCCCGAAGCCCTCCCTGACGAATGGCCTGAAGCAATAATGGTACGGTGAGTTCCTCGCTAAAAAGTACATCTATGGCTCCCTGGGCCAAGACCCACTCGGTCAGTTGTCTGTCCTGGTTGGTGAGGATAACCACTACTGACTGGTAAGGGGCTTGTTGTTGGAAACGCCGGAATGTCTCTTGGCCCTGGCTGTCGGGTAAGGACAAGTTTAGAAATACCAGAGCATAGGTTTGTTGGGTCAGGTAGGTTAAGGCGGTGTTTAGATGGGTATAACGGTGGAAGGTGCAGGGCAAAAGGCGGGGATCTGGAAATGACGCGGCCGCGTGCTCCGTCAAAAATTGGCTGATGATGGGATCAGCTTCATCAATGAATAACACGACTGGGTTAGTCGAGGCAGGGTCTTTGCTCCGTACCATTATAGTCATTACAGTTGTTGTAATTCTGTTTGTATGTTCTGGCGGGCAGTTTGTTCTCGTTCCTGGCACAATCGGGGGAGCCAAAACAGGTGTTCACGAGCTAGAAAATGGTGTAAAACGCGGCCGCGTCCTTGCCGATACGCTTCGTCACTGACCCAGGCATATTCCTGACGGATGGCCTGTGCATAGCGACTATACTCTGGTGCGGCCGCGCCCAAAATGGCCAGGTCTGCATCCAATAACAGATGCGCATTGCCGTCATCCGGTTCTGCCTGGTGCGTTTGAGTGAGACGGATGAGGCGTTGCACTTCGGCCACCAGGTTATCTGCCACACCCACCTGGATTAGTTCTGCCCCGGCATAACAGGCACTTTGTTCTTCATTGTCAGTAGCCCGGGGGTTGTAAATAATATCATGAAACCAGATAGCCAATTGTACGGCTATAGGGTCTGGAACCATGTCAAGGAATGGGTGAGCGATTTGATAACAGTAGGCGATATGGGTGAGATTGTGATAAGCCCGTTGTGATTCGTTGTAACGAAGAATAATCTCTTGCCACAGCCGGGACCCTGCCTCAACCGGGATGCCTACAAGCGTAAATAAATGATTCCAGATGGGTTGTAACTGGGTGAACGGCACGGCATTGTGTCGCGTGGGGAGGAAAGCAGGTGTTGAGATTGCGGCCGCATGATGAACTAATGCGATTCTGCTTTATCCAAATCGGCTACAATGTCTTGAATCTGTTTTACCAGAGACATAGGCGAAATGGGTTTGGTCAGATAACGGGTTGCCTGCACTGATTCCCCACGTTTCCGACTTTCCACATCAGAGCGGGCACTCAGGATAATCACCGGTAATTCATGGGTAGCATTATTGGCCCGAATCTTTTCACAGACTGTAAAACCATCCATCCCCGGCATCATCACATCCAAAATGACCACATCTGGGTGTGCAGTATCAATCTGTTTTAGAGCATCGGTACCACTGGCGGCTACGGCCACATCAAAACCAGCTCGTACCAGCATCAGCCGCAAAAGTGTTTGGGCTTCTAATTCATCATCTACAACCAGTAATAATTTACCCAATTTCCTACCCCCTCAAAACCATTAACTTCATCCATAATCTTGAATTATATCAATTGACTGTCGGTTGCCTAATATGTCGTCAAATTTC
>JAGNBF010000014.1:0-32466 GCA_018004935.1 Chloroflexota bacterium
AAATGAACCCATCCCCCTAGTGATTCCCCCCAGCGGGAAGGGGGAACCCTATCTACGGGCAAAATGGGGTGTAACACACCCCATTTTGCCCGCCTGGGAAAACTCCCCGCCCCTGGGGGCGGGGGTGGGGGTGGGGGAAAAGCGGCTTGCTCACCAAAATGAACCCATTCCCCTAGTGATTCCCCCCAGCGGGAAGGGGGAACCTAATCTATGGGCAAAATGGGGTGTAACACACCCCATTTTGCCCGCCTGGGATAACTCCCCGCTCCTGGGGGCGGGGGCGGGGGTGGGGGAAACTCCGCGTAGGCAATCACCCTATTGATACCAGGTTTGGTTTGCCGTTGACTCTGCTTCTCAGATAGAATGTCTTTATTAATGGTTGTTTTTACTCTCTGTGCCTGACTGCCCACAGTATCCTTACATCTCGTATATGGCAGATCCTTGTTGAGCCAAACTTATGTTGACACCTGAAGAAAAAACTTTGTTAGAGAAATATGTCGAGAATCACACCCCAGATGCACCTTACTGGGCGCGGGTACAGATTGTTTTATTGGCAGATGCGGGATGGGCACAGGCGGATATTGCGGCAACGTTGCGGCTAAGAATTACACCTGTACGTACCTGGCAACGAGCCTTTAACCGGCACCGGCTCACGGTGTTCCCGGAAACATTGTTTTTGGACACGCCCCTGTTTGCCCCTACGGAGGGAGTGGGCGAAGCAGGGCGCTGTTTGCTGGGAGAGATGCAACAGAAGGTGCAGGCCTATTGGCCCGCGGCCGCAACCTACACCGATCCTCTGGCTGTACACGAATTCCGTAAAGCCATCCGTCAGTCATTTACCATTTACCGGGTCTTTGCCCCTTACTTTCTCCAGGGAACTCTGGCCCATTTCCGGCGGCGCTGGCGTAAGGTGATGCGCCGTTTAGGGCGTTCGCGGGACATCACCATTTTTCTACAAGGACTAGAAACACACCTGGCCGGGGACACTTGGTCGCCGGTAGAGCGTGCCGGGTTAGAATGTTTGCGTGACGTATGGCAGGAACGGCTCGCGGCCGCAAACGCCACACTACAAACTTATCTAAACCAGGAGAAGGTGCGCCCTTTGTTAGAAAATTACGGGCAATTTCTGGCCCACGGCCAAACCAGCCTCATTTCCCCTCTGGATACGTCACCTGCTTACCAGATCCGTTTTGTGGCTCCCCGGCTCATTAACGACAAGGTTACAATGGTACGCCAACACCATCATCTCGTCACCGGGGGCACATTAGCTGAATTACATCAATTACGCATTGATTTTAAAGAACTCCGCTACACCCTGCGCTTTTTTGCGCCGCTCCTGGGGTTGCCCGTGTTATCTTGTCTGTATGTGCTAGAACAGATTCAAGATCATCTAGGCTGGCTGAATGATGCGCGTGTAGGGCTGGAACTACTGGATGAAATGCAGGGAGAAGAAACGAGTGCGGCCGCGAACCTCTATCGCGCCCTGCTTCAGGCCAGAGCCGATACATTACGCACCGAGTTCTTGCCCCTGTGGGAAAAATTTGACAGCCTGGCCTGGCGGCA
The DNA here is from genome assembly GCA_018004935.1 of Chloroflexota bacterium. GTDB lineage: Bacteria > Chloroflexota > Anaerolineae > Promineifilales > Promineifilaceae > Trichofilum. Next base: position 1,564 of record JAGNBF010000014.1, read on the forward strand.
AAACCTGGGCCTGGCCCTGGCACGTTTATAATGGATGAGGTCAAAAATGGGTTTTTTGCGCAAACTCTTCGGTCAAAGCAGTGAGAAAAAAGCCCCGGCAAATCCTGGCGACCCGGATGGGGTCTATTTTTATGTGCAATGTAACCGTTGCCACACCATCGTGCGGGTACGTGCTGACCGTAAGCATGATTTTAACCAGGAAGATGGGCAGTTAGTCTGGCATAAAGTCATCGTAGATAACAAATGTTTTCAGCGGATTACCACTGTCGTTTATCTGGATAGTAATTTCAATGTCCTAAATGCAGAAATTCAGGGGGGGCAATACGTGACACCTGAACTGTATGCGGCAACGCTGGCGAATGATCCAAAATAAACGGTGCGTTCATTGAAAAAAGGTAACGGTTCTTGGGGATTTCGCGGGGTACGGGCAACCCTTGGAATGGGAAAGTAAACCATGACAGTTGAAGTTCGCGCCAATGCCCTGGCCTACCTGGCCGACCACCACGTGATGACGCTGGCGACGACCGGCCCGGATGGGGTATGGGCGGCCGCCGTTTTTTATGCCCATGACGGGTTTGACCTGTTTTTTCTCTCGGCAGGGCATACGCGGCATGGGCAAAATGTGGCAAAAAATGGGCACGCGGCCGCGACCATCCAGGAAGATTATCACGACTGGCCCACCATCCGGGGTATCCAGCTTGAGGGGGATGTGGAGTTGCTGGATGGGGCGGCACGGGACGAGGCCGTTCGGCTGTATCAGGCCAAATATCCGTTTGTCTCGCCGGACAACCCGGCCATCGGCCCGGCGTTGGCGAAGGTGAACTGGTATCGGTTGCGGCCGCGGCGTCTCTACTTCATTGATAACCGCCAGGGACTGGGACATCGTGATGAAATAGAGATGAGAGGGTTAGAAACGACCCAGACCTAAAGGTTTTCGGAAACCTTTAGGGTCTGCTTTTCATAACGACCGGGCTATGGTTACAAAAGCCGCTGGCCTGGGGTTTTAGCCCGCAGGGCTTTGTAAATTTAGCCCGGTGGTCAAACCACCGGGCGGGATAACTGAACGCTTACAAAGCAATGAAACGAATACAACACCTTTCCCTTTTGTTGGTGCTTTTTTTGACAGCTTGTTTTGGGAAACAGGTCACGGTTGGGCCAATTCCTTTAGCAGTTACTCCGACCGCGGCCGCGACCCCTTTAGCAACAAGTTCGGCTGTCCCTGTGGAACCCGTGCCAACTATTCCCCTCAACATCCCCTTTCCCACCTTTGCCCCGGATGTACCTCTTCTCCCCTCTCCCTCCAGTTCATTGGGCATTGTCGCTCAGGCAGGTGGGGCATGGCGCCATGCCCTGATGCAGGAACCCTACGCCTATGTCTTGGGCGCACAAGAAATCATGAAGTTGAATGTGTCTATCTCTGCCCAGCCACATTGGGTGAGTCGCTATCGCTTGCCCCCGAATGATGAGTTGCATGAGATGTATCTGGTCGAGAATTGGTTGGCTGTATCGTTGGCTACCCCATCTTCTGTAAACGATTGTGATCAGGCCACCGTGGCTAAGGTATTCGACATCAGTCAGGCAAGAGAAATAAAAGAAGTCATCGGAAAGGAGAGTTGTTTCATATTGGATACGGCCTTAACGGCTAACCATTTTTACATTCTGTCGGCAGGTGAGGGCGATGCCCTACCCAGTCTGACAGTTTTTGATCTGGCGCAGGAAAATGGTTCGATTCCTGTGAATGAGATGACCTTGCCGGAATGGGAAACGGAATCGGGCCAGTTAGCCGGGGCTGTGCTCGCGGCCGCGGACAATCATCTCCTCATTGGGCAAACCACTCAAGATGGGAACATCCAACGTCTGGCCGAATATGCTCTGGATGATCCGGCCACCCCTCGGCTTGTCAACACCTACGAAGAGGGGACTGTTCCTGAAGATTGGCAACGCATGATTGAGCCAGCAGAGCTACCCTATTGTTGTTCTAACGTGACATGGGCGCGTAGTGAGGCCTATGATGTGGACATCTACCAGGGAATTCTTTACGTGATGGCGGCTGAAGGTTTACAGCTATGGCAACAACGAAACACATCTGCACTGCAAATGCTCGCCAGTTATCCTGAACTGGCCGGTATGACCACGATGTTGGCATTGGGTGAGTACGTGATGTTGGTAGGGCCAAACGCGGCCGCGACCCAGCTCAGTTTCCACCTTTATCAACGGTCTGATCCCACCCAACCCTACCCGATTGTCACCAGCGAACTGCCCTACCGGGGTGAATGGGTGGATTGGGTACAGGATGGACAATGGCTTTATGTGGCCGTGGCCCATGGCATTCAAATCATCAGTCTGGAAAACCTGGTGGCACCGGTCGAAATTGCTTTTCTTTCCACCTATCCCGGTGTGCAGGCCTTCGCTGTCCACGGCGAAACCCTTGTTCTCCTCTGGCCGGATCGCCTGGAATTAGTCCAGCAAACGACTACCGATACCTGGACGACCATTTCCACCATTCCTGCTGGTGATTTGGCTTTCCAGACAAACCTGGAAGACATGAATTACGATGGGTTGTCAGCGGTGGCGGTTGTTGGAGAACATCTCATTGCGTTGAGCGATTTTATGGTAGCGGCCTTTGATATAAGCAACCCCACAGAACCTGTTTTCATCAACCATACATATTTTGGTGCGACCGGCGGCCATTTCTTTCCGGCAGGTGAAGGGGGCGTTCTTTTGGTGGGTGAAGCCAGCGGGCCTGTTAACGAGGTGCTGGTTGGTTTGGATGTTGATGCGAACTTACTTTGGTATGAAAACTGGGCCAATAGACCTGTGCTAGAAGATTTGGTGTTAGGCGAGGATGGGTTGTTGTACGCGGCCGCGGGTGAAGATGGTCTGGTAATTCTTCAGCCTGTCGTCCCATGATGTTAATCTTGAGGTGGTTCCAGGTTTTGTTTGAGTAGGGCCAGGAACGTTTCGTTGCCCAACATTTCACCTAGAGCCAGGTAGGGGTTAAGGCTTTCGGTTTGCCATAACCAGTGCGGCCGCAAACGAAATCCCTTTAGCACTTCAGATTCCACCCACTCATCCTCATCCATACCAAACAACTGGTATCGCCCCGTCTCATCCAACCGGTAAAAATCTGCCCGTTGTTTCCCTGCACGTGGATCAATGATCCAATATTCCGTGATACCTGCCTGCTCAAACTCCCGGAATTTATCCCGCCGATCTCGTTGTACGCTCTCAGTGGAAATAATTTCAATGACCAAATCTGCGGGGCCATCAAGCCAATCTTCTTTCAGACGATGTAAGTTCGCTTGAAGCACAAAGAAAATATCTGGCTGGCGGATAGATTGACCGGAGCGGAGCCGCATTTCCGTTGGGGCCGACCACACTTCGCCCAATTTGAAGAGTTTTATGAATTGTTCAATCAAATGAAAGAGGCGATTGGAAATGCGTTGATGTTTAATTTTGACGGGCATAAACGGAATAACCTCCCCATCCACCCATTCGGCAAGCGTATCTTCATCCGCCCAGGCTAAAAACTCTTCATAGCTCATGCGGTTATTTTTAGGCTGATTGACTTTGGCTTTAGGAAGCAAAACCTTTGAAACTGTCATAACATTGCCTCAATAAAATATTTCGGGGTCTTTGGGATTTCAGGGGGTTGACACCATCTGTAGGGGCAACCCTTGTGGTTTGCCCTCGGCGGGGCAGGCACAAGGCCAGCCCCTACATGTAGCCGCACCCCACGAATTCCGAAAGAACCATATTTCGACCTTGTTTCTTGAGTCATTTTAGCATATTTAGAGGTTATAAGGCGTGACGATTGCCCATGACACTGACATCGTACCCAGGTAACTGAGCCACCGCCTGACGAAATGTGCCATCGTGCAGGAGATCAAGTAGCGGCCGCAACAAATCCCCTTCCCCATGTTCCGCTGGTATCACCAGGTCGTACCGCTCCTGCGCCAGGGGGACAAAATCCAGTTGCAGGGCACGCGCGGCCGCAACCACCCCCAACCCCATGTCCGCCGTACCGCTGGAAATCGCGGCCGCGACCGCCAGATGGGTGTACTCTTCCCGCTCATACCCGGTCACCATCTCCGGCACGATGCCCCGTTGGCCTAACTCATAATCCAACAACACCCGCGTCCCCGCCCCCCTCTGCCGATTTACTAACCGGATGTCCGGGCGGGCAGAGTCTTCCCACCCCTTGATCCCTTTCGGGTTGCCCGGTGGGATGATCCAGCCTTGCTCCCGCCCCACCAGGGTGATCAGCATCACCTTTTGCCCCGGCAGGTAACGGTGGATGTACGAAACGTTGTATTCACCCGTCGCCGGGTCGAGCAGGTGGGAGCCAGCCAGATGGGCTTCGCCGCGCCGTAAGGCCACCAGCCCCCCCAGACTACCCACATTAGCGGAGCTGAGTCTGCGGCCGCGTTCGGCCAAAAATTGGGCCATTAAATCCAGCGTCAAATCGTGACTGCCAATGCACAAAATCGTCCGCTCAATCTCCGGCACGGTGCGATACAGGTGAACCGTCACCTGCGCCCCCGCCTCTTCTCCTTCGCTAAACCGGGGAATCCGCACGATGCCATCCGCCCGCACCAACGAGGTAATCACCCCCGCCCCCCGGCTGATGGGCGTCGCCAACACCTTCTCCCCCACCTTACCCACCGCCACCCGCACAAAATCATCATCCCCGGTGTGAGAAACCACCTTTCGTGTCAGGGTCGCCGGGAGTGTGGGCGGCTCATAGGCCGGTTGCCCCTGCCAACGGGCCAGCAACGGCTCGACGAATATCTCCCCGGTCAGTGCGGCACTGACGGGATAGCCGGGCACGCCAATGATGGGGAGCGAGTGGGCGAGTGGGCGAGTGGGCGAGTAGGCGACTGATTCACCGTGTCTCCGCGTCGCCGCGTCCCCCTCTCGCCGCGTCCCCGCGTCCCCGCGTCTCTCGATCATCCCTAAAATAACTGGATGCCCCGGCCTGACCGCCACCCCATGCACCAGGAGTTGGCCTAGCTCTTGCACGACGTGGGCGGTGTAATCTTTGCTCCCGGCGGATGAACCAGCATTGACGAGGATGAGGTCGTGGGATGCGGCCGCGTCTTTCACCGCCGCCACAATCTTCTCCCACTCATCCGGCACAATCGGCCAACGGGTGGGAATGCCCCCCCACTGCTCCACCTGCCCGGCCAGGACAAGGGAGTTGAATTCGATGATTTGGCCGGGGGAAAGGGCCGAGTGGTGAGTGCTGAGTGCTGAGTCAGGAGAGTGAGAGACTGAGAGACTGGAGACTGGAGACTGTTCGCTGTTCACTGTCAACTGTTCACGGCTAACTGCTTCCACACTGACCAACTCTGACCCGGTGGGGATGATGGCGACCCGCGGCCGCGTATAAACCGTGACCATCGCATGACCAGAACCGGCCAAGGCTCCCAGGTCAACCGGGCGCAGTTTGTGGTTGGCGGGCAGAACCAGTTCCGTGGCGACCATATCCTCGCCCAGCGGCCGCACATGGGTCCAGGGGGCCAGGCTGGCCCGAATCTCGATGGCCGATGCGCCGATTTTTTGGGTGTGTTCAATCATTACCACCGTATCAGCCCAGATGGGCAGGGGCGCACCGGTATTGACCGCCTGCGCCGGGCGCACCCCTGGGGCAATATCTTCCCACGCTTCGGCCAGGGTCAACTGGAGGGGATTTGTCTCGGTGGCCTCGTGGGTGTCACGGGCACGCAGGGCGTAGCCATCCATGGCACTGGCGTGGTAATGGGGGGCGGAAATTCTGGCCCACACCGGCTCGGCGGTTACGCGGCCCAACGCCTGGGTGAGCGGGATGGTTTCTGTGCCGAGGGGTTGCCAGAGAGAGGCAGATTGCAACGCGGCCGCGAACCGGCGCCACGCTTCGTCAAGGGGTAAATCTTCGAGGTAAATGTTTCGTTTCATGGTGTATTGTATGATGTGTATGGCGTGGTACGTATTGGGTGGTGCGTAGGTGAGCCTAATACGCACCACGCAACATTGTACCTCATTCCCCTTGTTTCGGGGTTCTGGACGGGGCTGATCCCCGCAATTCTCAATTTAACCAACGGCTAAAACCGTTGCCCACCAAAAGCACACCCGAAAAATGGCCCAACCCGTAGAACAGCCTTTCAGGCTGTTCGCCCTTTCGAGAAAACAAAAGCGGCAATCGCCCTGTCCATCTTGACACGCGGCCGCAACCCCTTATAATTCCTCCTACATAGACAAAACGTTGACTGGGACATGTTGGGTCTGCCCCCCGTGTTAGAGAGTGATGGGCCATAGGCTGAAAGCCCTCACCACCAAGACAGAACCAATACCCCCCAGGAGTGATTCTCAGAACGTGAACAGTCAACAATAAATAGTTGATATTCCACCAATAAGAGAATCCGGGTTACTCCGTTATCAGTTGCAATGAGAGTAAACAACACAGCTACACAAACCCCAGTGTTTCAACTCACTGTTCACTGCCAACGGCTCACTGTTTACTAAATTTGGGTGGAACCGCGAGACGCCATCGCCCCAATACCGGGGTGGTGGCGTTTTTTATTTCCTATTCGACTCTGGCGAATTTGTACACAACCTCTGGACGTAGCACAGCCTTTCCAGGCGGTGTGTTCTCTGGTAAAACAAAAAACGCCAATGACGAGTTTCCTAGAAAAAAAGGGAACTCCAGGAACTGAGAAAAACTCATAGGATTGGAGATTAAATAACTTGAACATTTGCTGTGGCCGGTCTCCTGACCGTGCCACTTCCAGCGAACAAGTTATTTAGTTCTCCTTCCATAGGAACTCACCCCAGTTCCCATGAGTTTCCAGAGTTCCTATGAGTTCCCACGTTCAGGAGTTTTCCATGTCCGAAACAAACATCCCCTACGAACAGTCCGACCTGTACCGCATCCGCCACTCGGCCGCTCATGTCATGGCCGAGGCGGTCAAAGAATTTTTCCCGGAAGTAAAACTGGCAATCGGGCCACCCATCGAAGATGGTTTTTACTACGACTTCGACCTGGGCAAAGACGAAAACGGCAAACCACGCACCTTCTCGCCCGAAGATTTGGAGAAGATCGAAGCCAAATTCAAAGATTTACTCAAACAAAACGCCAAATTCGAGCAGTCCACCATGACGGTGGAGCAGGCGTTAGCCCATTTTGTTGATCAGCCATACAAACTAGAACTCATCCGCGACCTGGCGGCGGGCAAAGTGGATGAGATGGGCAACACTACGGCCGTGCCTGCCCAGGAAGTCGGTATCTACCAACACCGGCAATTCACAGACTTGTGCCGGGGGCCACATGTCGGCTACACATCCCAGGTCAAGGCCAACGCCGTGAAAATTTTGCGGGCCAGCGGGGCCTACTGGCGCGGCGATGAGAAAAACCCACAACTCCAGCGCATCTACGGTACGGCCTGGCCGAACAAAGTCGAATTAGACGAATATTTGCAACGGCTAGAAGAAGCCCGCAACCGAGATCACCGTAAATTGGGCAAACAACTGGGACTATTCCACATCTCCTCCCTGGTCGGTTCCGGGTTGCCCTTGTGGTTGCCCAAAGGAGCCGTTCTGCGCGAAGAGTTGGAGAGGTTTTTGCGTCAGGCACAACTAGAAAGAGGGTATCTGCCCGTCATCACGCCCCACATCGGCAAATTGGATTTGTACATTACGAGTGGGCATTATCCCTACTACAAAGATAGCCAGTACACGCCCATTGATGTGGACGGGGAACAGTTCATGCTCAAGCCCATGAACTGCCCCCATCACATCGAAATCTACAAAAGCGAACCCCGTAGTTACCGGGATTTGCCCCTGCGTCTGGCCGAATTTGGCACGGTCTACCGCTATGAGCAGAGTGGTGAGCTAAATGGCCTGACGCGGGTGCGTGGTTTCACGGTAGATGACTCTCACCTGTTTGTCACGCTAGAACAGCTTCAGGAAGAGTTCATCGGCGTCGTCAGCCTCATCCAGCACGTGTTTAACACGATGGGCTTCCATGATTTCCGCGCCCGCCTGGGGACGAATGATCCTAACAGCGACAAATACGCTGGAACGCCGGAGATGTGGGCACAGGGCATTCACGCCATTCAGCAAGCCGCCGACAAAGTGGGCATGAATTACAAAGTAGAAGCCGGTGAAGCCGCGTTCTATGGGCCAAAACTGGACTTCATCTTCCGTGATGTGTTGAAGCGGGAATGGCAACTGGGTACGGTGCAGGTGGACTTCTTGTTGCCGCAACGGTTTGACCTGGAGTATACGGGTGAAGATGGGCAAAAACATCGCCCAGTGATGATCCATCGTGCCCCGTTTGGCAGTATGGAACGGTTTATCGGTATCCTTATTGAACATTTCAATGGGGCGTTCCCGCTATGGCTCTCACCAGTGCAGGCGATGATTGTCCCGATTACGGATCGGCATAATGAGTATGCCCGGCAAGTGGCAAATGAGTTGCGGGTCGCCGGTCTGCGGGTGCAGGTGGATGAGAGTGATGATCGGATGAACAAGAAAATCCGCAATGCCCAGTTGTTGAAGATTCCGTACATGCTGGTTATTGGGGATAAGGAAGCGGAAGCCAATGCGGTAGCTGTTCGGACGCGTACGGGTGAAGATCGGGGCGCGGTGTCTGTGGCCGAGTTCAAGGCTCAGGCGGTGAACCTGATTACCACGAAGGGTATGGAGTTGTGAGCGCCTGTTGGGTTAGGTTGTGCGCCGTTTTTGTGGTTATGAAGTGGGATGGGCGGGAGATGGGTCACAGTGCATAAGGCCTGAGGGCTTGCTCGCAAAATAATGTTTGAGTTTGCTGTGGCCGATCTCTCGACCGAGCCACCCCAGGGGCAGGAAACTTTTTTGGGTGCCGTTTTCCGGGGCGAAAGTCCCGAAAAACGGCACTGTTGAACGCCCCTTCTCGTGGGGAATTGTAGGGGGATAAGTGTCTTTTGTGGTGTGGGCCAGCACCCTGATAGCCTGAACTTAGCGAAGGTTAGCCCTGTATAGAAAAAACAGGGGTAACGGCGGACTGTTGTTCGCCGTTACCCCTGTTTTTAAATGGGCCGGAAGGCAGGTTTTCCTGTCTTAACCGAATAAACCACGTTTAGGCTTCACTTCTTGGGCCTGGGGGCCTTTGCCTTTGTCTATTTCCAGATACTCAACCTGGTCTCCCTCGTAAAGGTTCCGATAGCCGTCCCCTTCGATGGCAGAGTAATGGACAAAAACCTCACCACCGCCTTCTTCTGATTCAATAAAGCCATAACCCTTCATCCGACTGAACCATTTGACTATACCACGTTTCCGAGACACAGATGTTACCTCCACTACGATTGAGTTACCGATACAAGAAAGAAAGAAGCTCGTCTGCGGCCGCAGGGTGTTGAGCTAGTTACCAATACTGTTGTTTACCATTACATCGTCAGAACTGCTAACAATCTAACATGAGGCCAGGGGGTAAGTCAATCGTTGCGAATGAGAATAAACGTATCCTTCACACATAGCGTGAGTAGAGCGTGAAGGGTTTACTCATAGCAATGGGGGGGTGTTTAGCCCTATTATCAGCGGTTAAATGATGGTTATCTGAGCAGAAAATATATTTCCAATATTGCTTTGTGAAAAAAATCACCTAGTTTGACAGGGGCTAAAAAAAAGAATATGATGCTTTACGTTCTCTGCTTAAGGTGTGAACGAATAAATAATGCGTGGCATAAACACACCTGTGGAGGCGAAACATGATCCACAACAGTTCCCCCCCCTGACGCTTAATCCCCTTATTCACAGCAACTGCATGGACGTAATACGTCAGACAGGTTTCTTTGAAACTGTCACGATTGCGCTTTGCCTGTCTGCTTCTTAATTGGACGTAACGATACACGTCAAAAACCGGGTTTTTCTTTTGTAGGGCATGAACTGGCCCAAGCAAAAACCTGGTTTCTCCAGCGAGGCTGTATAGTTACATCGAAACATTGTTTTTGTTAGCCAACCTGATTTCAGAGCGCAACTGGTAGGCTCCTTTTTAGTGTCATGCGCCCTAAGGTGTAAGAAAATGGAAACGTTTATTTTAATTGCGGTGTTTGGCTTTTTTGGGCTGATGCTGGCCCTGATTTTTGCTAAACAGTTACTAGGCCTGGTGATTATCAACGAACGGGAAGTGGGTATTGTTGTTAAGAAATTTGGTACGCGTCTGGCGGCCGGGCAATTGATTGCCCTGAAAGGCGAAGCCGGGTATCAGGCGGATACGTTGCCCCCAGGCTGGCACTTTTTCTATTTTCCCTGGCAGTTTTCGGTGCGAAAAGTGCCTATGACGATTATTCCGCAGGGGCAAATTGGTGTGGTTGTCGCGGCCGCGGGCAGTGCCATCCCCTCAGAACGTATCCTGGGCAAAATCGTCCTCTGTGATAATTACCAGGACACCCGTAAATTCTTAATGAATGGGGGTGAAAAAGGACGGCAATTAGGAATTCTGACCGCTGGTACTTACCGTATCAACACCGCTTTGTTTACCGTCATTACGGCGAATAATGCGCAACAACAGGGCATGGCCCCAGAATTGCTCCAGGTCTATGCCGTACAACCAGATCGGGTCGGTATTGTAACGACCCTGGATGGGAAATCCATTGACGAAGGTGAGATTGCCGGGCCGATTCTTTATGGGCATGATAACTTCCAAAATGCTCAAGTTTTTCTGAACCAGGGGGGGCGGCGCGGTCTGCAAGAACAAGTCCTGCTCTCTGGTTCGTGGAACCTTAATCCCTGGTTTGTTAGTGTCGAACAGGTTCCTATGACCCAAATTCCCATCGGCCATGTGGGGATTGTGATTGCCTTTGTGGGTAAAGCTCATGAAGATGTGAGTGGTAAAGGGTTTAAACATGGCAACCTGGTGGAACCCGGCCACAAAGGGGTGTGGGTGACTCCCCTTTACCCCGGTAAACATCCCCTCAACTCCCGAGTGATGAAGGTAGAACTGGTACCCACAACCAATATTGTTTTGAACTGGGCCACTCGTACCGAATCTCATAACCTGGATGCCAAACTGGCCCCGGTAACGGTACGCTCTAAAGACGGATTTGCCTTCAATCTGGATGTGGCCCAAATCATTCACATTGGGGCCGAAGATGCCCCAAAGGTCATTTCTCGCGTGGGGGCGGTGCAAAATCTGGTGGATCATGTCTTACAACCGATTGTCGGGAACTATTTCCGTAACTCGGCGCAAGAGTATACGGTGTTAGACTTCCTCAGTGCTCGTAGCGAACGGCAAAGAGAAGCCACTGAACACATTCGCCGGGCCATTAGTGCTTATGACGTTCAGGCGTTGGATACACTCATTGGTGATATAACGCCACCGGCGGAACTGATGAAGACCCAGACGGATCGGAAGATTGCTGAGGAAGAGCGCAAAACGTATGATGTGCAGAAACTGGCGCAAGATCAACGGCAGGAGTTGGTCCGGGCAAATGCGCTGGCCAATATTCAGCAGGAGATGGTTACATCGGAGCAAGGTGTACAAATTGCTGAACTGAAGGCGCAGGCGGTGATGAAAGAAGCGAAGGGTGATGCCGAAGCAACACGCTTGAAGGCGTTGGGTGAGGCAGAGGCTATTCGTACCACCGGTAAGGCGCGGGCCGAAGCGTATCTGGTGGGTGTGGAAGCGCTGGGGGTTCAAGGCTTTACGACGCTACAGATGATGCAAATTATTGGGGAGCGGCAGGTGCGCATTGTGCCAGATGTTTCAGTAACAGGGAGCGATGGTGCTGGCCTGGTTGAAAGTTTGTTGGGCATGACGTTGCGTAATCAGGTACAAGGAGGACAGTTGCTGAAGGAAAATGGTGGTAGTAGTCCGCGGCCGCAACTCAGCAAAACAACTGAGTAATCCCTCATGATAACGTGTAAAAATTTGCCCAGGTTGAAAAAATAAAAAAAGGCCGGTTTCTGCAAAGAACCGGCCTTTTTTATTCGCTTCTATGTAACTGTTCAGTTGTGTCAATTCAGCTACCATCCCGCCCGGTCGTTTTACGACTGGCTATGGCGACAAAGGCCGTTGACCTGGTGTTTTAGCTTGTAGGGCTTCGTCCATTGAGTCTGGCAGTTTGATCGCCGGGCGGGGTAACTGAACACGTATACCTGTATACACAAAAGTCGGGGTTTTTGGGAATTCAGGGGGTTGACACCAGATGTACGGGCTGGCCTTGTGCCTGCCCCGTGTAGGACAACCGCAAAGGTTGCCCGTATCCCACGAAATCCGGAAGACCCAAAAGTCGTAAATCCCTTTACCCACCCGAAATCTGAATCAGGTTTACCAACGCATCCCGATCGCGAATGGTGAAATGGCGACCACTGACATCTACCCATTTAGAGCGCCGGAAGCGCCCTAATGCTTTGTTGATACTCACCCGTGTTCCCCCGGTCATTTCTGCCAGGTCAGTTTGGGTCAGGGAAATATCAATCTCAATGCCATTTCCGGCCGGTTTGCCATATTGATCGGCCAACCGCAGGAGGGTGCGGGCCAACCGTGCTGGCAGATCCAAAAAGAAGATATCACTAAGCTGATTGTTCAAAACACGTATGCGGGTCGCCATTACCGAAAGGACGTGATGGGCAATCCCAGGGGTGTTATCCAGAAACAAGTTGAAGGTATGGCCATCCAGGGTATACGTTTCGGTAGGTTCGATGGCTTCAGCGGTTGCGGAGCGGGGGGAAGAATCAAGCAAGGAAAGTTCACCGAAGAAATCTCCTGGCCCTAAGATTGCCAGGAGTGCTTCTTGCCCATCTGGGTTGCTGTAGGAGATTTTTACCTTACCACTGGTAATAATGTAGAGTAGACCACCCGGATCACCCAGGTGAAAAATGATCTGGTCGGTGTGGAAACGACGCAGAAGCAGTTTTTCGGCAAGTGAAGCGGTTTCTTCAGCATTCAGGCGGGCAAAAAATGGCACCTGTTGTAAAACATGGGCCGCAGTTTTCTTGGGCTGGCGCATTGTTCCTCATTCCTCCATTTTCCTGTGTGATCAGGAAATGCACCACCTACTTTAACACAAATTCTATGACCTATGCCAATTTTCTTGCAGAAATTGTAAGGGTGATGGTCTACGCGGATTTCCCCCACCCCTAACCCCGCCCCCAGGGGCGGGGAACTTTTAGTGGGCGTTTTTCGCGGGCATTCGCCCGCGAAAAACGCCCACATTGTTTTTTCCCCTTCCTGCGGGGAATGGTTAGGGGGATGGATTATGGGGCGTGCGGATTTTCTCTGCCTCTAATCCCGATCCCAGGGGCGGGGAACTTTTAGTGGCCGTTTTTCGCGGGCATTCGCCCGCGAAAAACGCCCACATTGTGTTTTTCCCTTCCTGCGGGGAATGGTTAGGGGGATGGGTTATGGGGCGTGCAGATTTTCTCTGCCTCTAATCCCGATCCCAGGGGCGGGGAACTTTTAGTGGGCGTTTTTTCCCCTTCCTGCGGGGAATGGTTAGGGGGATGGGTTATGGGGCGTGCGGATTTTCTCTGCCTCTAATCCCGATCCCAGGGGCGGGGAACTTTTAGTGGGCGTTTTTCCCTTCCTGCCGGGTGTTTGTTGAACGGGTAAGGAATGTTCGTGTTTATTCTTCCAGTTGGGCACGCAGGCTCAGGATGTGGCTTTCTAATTCGGTTAGTTGTTTTTCTTGCTCTGTGAGGCGGTCTTTTTCAGCGCGGACGAAACGGGAGAAGGGGGCAATACTGTTATCAATACGTTGAAAGGCCCGGCGCATTTCTCGGTTGAACTGTTCAGTAAGGCTGTTTATTAATTGGCGGCGCAGGTCGGCCAATTTTTGTTCCAGTTCTTGTTTGGCTTTGCGACGGCGCATAGGGAGGATGAGAAGGCCCAGGGTCGCGGCCGCGAGGCCAGCCACAATACCCGTTACATCTACCCATACCACCTGTACCGCCAGAGCAATGGCTACCCCTACACCAACCCCTACCCCGGCCAGGCCAGCTTCCACAACGGCCATACGGGCACTCTCCGCCAACCGCACAGCTTCCCCTTCATTGTCGTAATTTTCAATGGCGGTTTGTACTGTCTTGCCGATGGAATCTACCAGTCGTTGCCGATCATAAGCCAACGTGCCTTCACGGGGGCCACCCTGGCCGATAATACGATCCTCATGATGTTGCCGCCGCTGGGCCAGATGCTCTGCCACCGCCGACCACTGGCGTAAATCTTGCTCCACCATCCAATCCACCAACTCCCCAACGCGGGTTTCGATCTGTTGTGGGGTATCCCCGATAACCTGGGCTTCGTAGTGCTCTTTGATTTTGCCTGTCTGAATGAGATCGGTAATGCGCCCCAGACGAATGGTTTCATCAAAGAAACTGTTGCCTCGTTTTTCGATGCCGTAAATCAGATTCTCTATTTCACTCAGGCGGGCGGTAAATTGCCGTTGCATATCATCCTGATAATAGCGTTGTTGGGTTTCGATGTCGCCCAGTAAGGTGGTATCTTCGCTTAATCCTTCCAGATCTTTGCGGACGACGTCTAGCTGTTTTTTAACCAATTTTTGTCCCACACCCAGGGGGTTAAGGAGCTTTAGCCGGAAGCGGCCGCGATCATCCAATGTTTCTTCAATAAAACGTTCTAACGGTTCAAAGCCACTCCCTCCCCACAGACGCGGTTCTCCCCCTTTCGCTTTTTGGGCCAGTTTCGCCGAAATGGGAAAAATGGCGGCAATCTCACCGATCAACCGTTTGCCAGCCTCACGCACAAACTCCATAACCTTTTCCACTTCAGTCTGATTATCCAGAATGTCTATTTTGTTGATCAGCAAAACAATCTTTTTCCCCCAATCTCGGATGCGGGCCAGAAATGCCCGTTCGCTCTCTGTAAACGGCCTATCCGCAGAGGTGAGAAACAGCACCAGATCACTGCGCGGAATAAAATCAGCCGTGAGCATTTCATGCTCCCGCAAAATGGCGTTGGTTCCCGGCGTGTCTACGATGTTGATGTTTCTCAGCCAGGACACCGGGGCTGTATGGACCCAAATCCCTTTTTCCCGTGGTGTCTGGGTAACGGTTTCTCCATATTTCAACAGGTGAATATGACTCGTCGTGGGGGTAACGCCCTCGGCCAGCAACCCGGAATGACCTAACAAAGCATTGATGAAGGATGATTTTCCAGAGTTAAACTCCCCGGCAATGACCAGCAGGAATAACTCATCTAATTGACGTAATGAGTCAGCGAGCGCTGTTCGGTCATCGGTGGCGGCGGAACTGCTGGCCAGCACATCTCGTAACTGCCCCAGAATATGCCGGGTTTGCTTCAATAACGCTTCTTGAGGTTCGTCTAAAATTGTGTCCATAAACTTTTTAACCCATTACGTAACTACGTAACCGTTCCGTTGTGTCAATTCATCCGCCAGCCCACCGGTCGTTTTACGATCGGGTTATCGTTACAAAGGCCGTTGGCCTGGCTTTTTAGCCCGCAGGGCTTCGTCGGGGCTTCGACAAGTTCAGGCCTCAAGAGCGTTAGTCGTTACCTCATTACCAAATAAACAAGAACCCCAATGCCCATTACCAGAACACCCGCTGTGCCCAACAGGTCAAACAGGGTTTTATCTTGGGTGCGATCTTGTCGCCTTTCATCGTAGCGGGCTTTGTCCGTTTCTTCAAGACCCCGGCGGGTACCGGCTCGCCCCGGCAAAGGTTCGGAAGCTAATACCGCACCTAAGACGGTTGTTAAACTGCCACTGATGAGTAATGCAAAGGCCAGACTAGTTTCATCTTGCCAACCGGCCAACCAACAAATAAGCCAGGTTAGAGCGACGACGGCGATCACAATGAAGATAACTCTTTGCACGAACTGGGAAGGTTGCATTTTGGGGTTAGTGCGCATTTGTTTGTGCCATAGGGGTACACATTTATATAGTTTCCTTTTCCCCTTTAGCTACAAAATCATTGTTGATTAAATAGCCTTGTGTTATGATGCACCATCCTTGAAAAAGGGTGTTTTATGGGGATCCATAGACAGCAATCACACTGGTGTGCGTGTTGGAGAAACTGTTTTTCTCGCTGATTGCTGTTTAACCAGGAAACTCATCCCTGTGCCAGGGTATTGTGCCCTTCTCATACTATTCTCTCCAGGTGAGTGCCTGAAAATAACTTCCCAGTTTTGATCTGACAGGTTTCCGAAAATCTGTACAGTCTGGGTGAAACTTATTTTGAACCTACTGAAAAAAGGAACGTTCCTTTTTCCGTAAGTTCATTTTTGGGCGATTACGTATCTTCTCAATATTTCGGGGTAAACGAGGCCTGAGCTTGTCGAAGCCTCGGGTTGCCTTCGACAAGCTCAGGCAACGGCTTACAAGCCCAGGCAACAGGCTTAGCAGTTACGAGGTATGGTTCAAAAGTCGAGATACGGTGCTTAACAATATGTAGGGCGATTTGGTAAAGGGGGTGTTTCATTTTGGTTGAAAGGAAGAAAATAAGTTCTTTGGGGTTTCGTGGGGTACGGGCAACCCTTGTGGTTGCCCCACACGGGGTAGGCACAAGGCCAGCCCGTACATCTGCTGTCAACCCCTTAATTCTCAGAGACTTATTATTCAACTCATTTGAAACATACCCTGTGCCTAATCGTCCTACATATTTGTAAAGCAGACCTGAACCATGCCGTTACGAAAATACGCGATTACTTATAAAGCCAAGTTTACGACCGGGTAACGGTTTGGACAAGCCGCAAGCACTATTTCTCTGGGTGATTTGTTTTTTGTGGACGGGCAAGGGAAAGCCATGAACGGTGATCTGGCTTAAATTGGTTGTTTCAGGGTCTTTTCAATCAGGAGATGGGTGACTTTGTATTTGCCCACCAGGGCGATTTGAGGGGCGCGTTTCTTCTGGTTGCGAAGATGCTTGTTTTAGTTTTGTTTGTTGTTGAAAAGAACAGTATTCACGATGGAGGAGGTTTTTATGCAGTTTTTTGCTCGTTGGGGACGGTTCGCGGCCGCGATCCTTTTTGTTGCCTTTGGTGTCTGGGTTATTTCTATCCTGGCCACCCCTACCCGCACGACAACATCTGTTCAAGACAGTGTCGCCGCTTTGGCTCCAGGCCGTTCTGGCGATGGTACTGGTGCTACCGATGAATTAGCCGCTCAAGACATTCAATTAGTTTATGGTGATCCGGTTCTACCGGCCAAGGTCAACCTGGCCGACGTGCCCAGCCGCGTTGCTGAGGTAGACACCCTATATCAACGTTATCTGAATGGCGACATCCGCGAAGTCAACGAAGGGCCAGTAGACGAAGCACTCTTCTTTGATCTGTTAGCCGAATCCGCCAAACAGGGGGTTGATCCTACTGTACAGAATTATGATGATAGCCTGGCCCCGTTGGGCATTTTAGGTGGGGGAGCCAGTTTTAAATCTATTGATTACACCCAATCCCAACAAGGTGTTCCGCCGGATCCAGATATTATGGTTGGGCGGGATCATGTTGTGGTGGGAGTCAATACCAGCTTTCAGGTTTTTGATAAAAGCGGCAACAGCCTGTATGGCCCGGTACTGTATGCTGATTTTTGGGGCGCGAATTGTGGTACAGGCAGTAATGTGGTCATGTTTGACCCCTATTCTGTGTATGATGAAGAAAACAGCCGCTACGTCTTGGGTATTACCGCTTATGATCCTAATGTGAATGGGGGTGACAACGGTTGGGCCTGTATGGCCGTTTCACAAACGGATAGTGCCACTGGTAGCTGGTATCTCTACTCTTTTGATGGTAATCCTGGCACAGGAACCGATTATTTCTTTGACTACCCCCATATCGGGGTGGGGCAGGATGCGTTGTATATGGGGGCCAATATGTTCGGGGCGGCCTTTACCCGTAACCATGTCCTGGCCTTTCAAAAAGATGCTATGTATGCTGGCACTTCTGCCAGTTATGTGAAATTAAATGTTGCCTCCACTTACTTCACCTTACAACCGGCCAAACTGAAAGGGTTTGCCAGTGGTGGCTGGCCGACGAGTACCACGGAAGCGCATTATTTTGTGGATGCTAATTATGGCAATAACCAGACCGCGCTTCATGTATGGCGGTTCAGTAACCCTTGGGGCGCGGCCGCGATGACGTTGGCTGGTACCTTAACTGTGAACAGTTACAGCCTGCCGGTGAGCCAGCCGCAACTGGGTGGCAGTAATATTCAAGGCAATGACAACCGTCTGCTGGATGTGGAATATTGGGGCGGGTATCTGTGGGCCACGCATGCCGTAGGTTGTAATCCTGGCAGTGGTACCGTGAACTGTATTCGCTGGTATCAGATTGATGTTCGCGGGGCGACACCGACGCTGGTCCAACAAGGAACATTTAGCAGTGCCAGTAATTATCGTAGTTTCCCCGACCTGGCGGTGAACCGTTGTGGCGATATGTTGGTAGGTTATACCCGCACCAGCACCACAATGTATCCTGGTGTGTATGTGGCTGGGCGTGAAGCCGCCGATGCCGCCGGTACGCTGAAGAGTGAGACATTGGTAAAAGCCGGTGAGGATTTCTATACGGCGTATGATAGTGTGCCCCGCCGTTGGGGTGATTATACGGGAATGGCCCTGGACCCGGATGGTGTGACGTTCTGGTATGTGGGCGAGTATTCGCGGCCGCAGACTACCGCCCGTTGGTCTACCTGGGTTGGTTCCTTCACCTGGTCTGGTTGTACTGTCGGTGGCCCCACCCCCACCCCCGTCGGGCCTACACCTACCAATACACCCATTGTCCCCACAGCTACTCCCACCAATACCCCCGTTCCCCCAACCGCTACACCCACCCCGACCGGTGGTAGCCAGATTTACGCTGGTTCCACTACCAGTGGTGCGGCTGGCGGCGTCGCCTTTGATAATGACGACATCCTCATTTACAACACCAGTTCAGCCACCTGGAGCCTCTACTTTGATGGTTCAGATGTGGGCCTGGGCAGTGCCGATGTGGATGCATTTGAATTAATGAGCGATGGCACTGTACTGATCAGCCTGGCGGCTTCCTTCTCCGTAACCGGTTTGGGTACAGTGGCCGATGCCGACATCGTGCGCTTTACGCCCACTTCCACGGGCAGTACCACCGCCGGAACTTTCTCCTGGTACTTTGATGGCTCAGATGTGGGGTTGACAACGACCAACGAAGACATTGACGCGGTGGAAATTCTGAGTGATGGCCGTATACTCGTTAGCACATTAGGCAACGTCAGTGTGACCGGCGCCTCTGGGGATGACAAAGACTTACTCGCCTTCACCCCCACGGCATTGGGAGCAACCACCAGCGGTACCTGGGCCTTATACTTTGATGCCTCAGATGTGGGTCTCACAGCGGCAAATGAGGATGTCAATGGTGTCTGGGTTGATAGTAACGGAAACATTTACCTGACGACCATTGGTGCTTTTACCGTAACTGGGGCCAGTGGAGATGGCGCGGATATTTTCCGTTGTGTGCCAGGTTCTCTAGGTAGCACCACCACTTGTACCTTTAGCCTCTACTGGGATGGTTCGGTGAATGGGTTTGCAGGTGAAGTCCTGGATTCGTTCGCCCTCGTACAACCGTAGTTTTGAGTTGGTTGGTTTGATAGGGAAAGGGGCAAGGACAAAATCCTTGCCCCTTTTTTGTTGGCAAGAGGTATTCATCGCAAAATATAGCGCCTAAGAAAAAGATGTTGGGTTCTTTTGGAATTGGCGGTGGGTGGCACGGTCAGGAGATCCGCCACAGCAAAGGAAGACCAGCGACAGCAGGGGGGAAATTCAATCACGCTCAGATAAGTTCCCGGCCCGCAGGGGCGGGGTTAGGGCGGGGGTTACTGGGGCCAATTGCCCCTGAGACTTGTCATAAAACGCTAATGACTACTTTCGTAATAGTGTCCTAGATTTCTGGATTCAGCACACTTTTCTTATGCTATAATGCCCAGCGAGGGGAATTCACGGCCTTTACATTGGTTTACCTCTGGTAAATTGTTATTATTTTTCGTAACTATACACGTCCTCGAGGGCTGAGCTTGTCGAAGGTGGAGCCGGGCTTCGACAAACTCAGCCCTCGCTATACCCCACCTGTATAGATACTATTTTTCAATCATAACGGTAAAGCCAGCGGTTCTTGGGAATTCAGGGGGTTGTCCGTACCCCTCGAAACCCCCAAGCGACTTACGCGATTGCTGGAGCGAGTCTTCTGACTGTGTTTTTGTGGCTGGGTGGGGACACAGCCACAGCCCGTTAAGTTCTATTCTCAATAAATATTCCTGAGCCAGCCGAAGCCTTCTTCCTGGCCCTCTCTGAAGCGAACCATACGATGCAGGATTGGCGCATTTATCTGGTAAAAAGTACACGAACGGCCTTGCTTATCGCGGCCGCGATGATTGCCTTATTGGCGATGGCCGGTTTCATTGCTGATGCCCTTGAATTGTTTCCCGTACCCCTCACCAGACCTGCGCTCCTCAGTGCTGGAGTAGGCTTTTTTACCCTGGGAACATCCTGGGTATTAATGCAACGCGCCGAAGCCAGTGGTTCAACGCGCCGCCTCACCTTTATCACCTTTGGCTTGTTAGCCCTTACGGTTATGTTGGCAACCATTCTTTTTGGCGGCATTGCCTCCGTATTACCCTATGCCTATACACCGATTATCCTGGCCGTAGCCATTCTGTTGGGGATGCGCCCCGCCTTGCAAATGGCCACAATATGCCTGATGCTCCATGGTATCACCACTGTAATGGAGATTTATCAGCTTTTTGAGCCAGTGCACATTTGGGGGGTCAGCATCCCTTTGTCTACCTATCCGGGGGTCGGTTACACAGTTCTGGCGATTGCCGCCATTATTTTTTACATGGTTGCCTGGGTAGCCGGAGCACTCTCTGACCTGCTCGCCGAGCAGAATCGGTCATTGGGGGCAGGGCAAGAATTGATGCGGCAGGAAATAATGAAAACACAATTCCTGAGCACTGTGGCTCATGAGTTGCGCACCCCCCTGACCTCGGCGCGGGGTTATTTGCACCTGGTTAATGCTGGCATGATCCCCCCAGAGAGAATGAAGGAGATTCTGTCCCGGATTCAGGAAAATGTGGAAACGATTACCGGGCACGTCAATGACCTGATGTTTTTGCAGGAAGTAGAACTCGTTATTGAACGAAGCGAGCAAATTGATCTGGTGGAGTTAGCTCAGGATGTGTTAAATAGCTATAAACCCCGTAGTTTGAATACCGGTATCACCCTACAACTGGAAGCGAATAACCATGTGCCGGTCATCAAAGGGGATCAGAATGCGTTGGTACGAGCAGTTACGGCCCTGGTAGATAATGCCGTGAAATACAGCCCCAACGGTGGGGATGTATTTATCCGGGTGGGGTCGGAAAACGGTCATGTGCATATGAGTATTGAAGATCATGGGATTGGAATTGAGACGAAAGATTTGCCCCATATTTTTGAACGGTTTTACCATGTTGATAAATCAACAGAACATATTTTTGGAGGCATGGGGGTGGGGTTGCCCATTGCCCAGCGGTTGATACGTGCACATGGGGGAGATATTGGCGTGTCGTCCCGCTCCGGGGAGGGGAGCACGTTTACGATTTGGTTGCCGGTGAAGTGAGAAATGGTTGTGAGTTCTGTTTTAGAGGAGACAATGAATAACGAAATGAATCCCCTGATGCCTTTTATTGTGCGTCAGGGGTTTTTGCTTTTGGATGGGGGACTGGCGACGGAGTTGGAGCGGCGCGGACATGATCTGAACGATCCGCTCTGGTCGGCGCGGCTGTTGGCCGATATGCCCCACGCGATTGCCCAGTTGCATGAGGATTATCTGCAAGCCGGAGCAGATTGTCTGATTACGGCCAGTTATCAGGGCACGATTGCCGGATTCAGGCGGCGGGGGTTTAGTCAGAAGGAGGCGCTGGCCCTTTTGCGTCGGGCTGTAGAACTGGCTGTAACAACGCGAGACCGATTTTGGTCCCGTGCCGAGAACCAAAGGGGGCGGTTGCGGCCGCTTGTGGCCGCCAGTATTGGCCCATATGGGGCCTACCTGGCCAATGGTGCCGAATATACCGGGGATTATGATGTAGACGAAGCTGGATTGGTGGCCTTTCACCAGGAGCGATGGTCTGTTCTGGCCCAGAGTGGGGCGGATCTGATGGCCTGTGAGACGATCCCCTCGGCGGTAGAAGCGCGAGCGTTGGCGCAGGTTATACCAACCACACCCACTATGCCGGTGTGGGTTAGTTTTAGTTGCCGGGATGGGGAGCATATTTGTGATGGAACATTATTGACGGAAGCGGTGCGGCCGCTACTTCTTTTGCCCCAGGTTGTTGCCCTCGGTGTGAACTGTACGGCCCCTTCAGCCATTCCCAGCCTGATTGCTCACCTGAAGGCGGTAACGACTAAACCTATTGTGGTCTACCCTAATTCTGGAGAAACGTATGATGCGGCAAATCGGTGCTGGTTGGGGGTGACAAAGGCAGATGCGTTCGCGGCCGCGAGCCTGACCTGGTATCAAACAGGGGCACAGCTTATTGGCGGTTGTTGCCGTACTGGGCCAGAACATATTCAGGAGATGCGGGCAAAACTGAGTAAGGGAAAAGTAGCCTTTCCATCTGCTGAGAATAGGTGATTGACAGGCGGGAATATCAATGTTAATATATAAATAGTTATATATAAATGGTGCTCTATGCTCAAATATGTTCTTCTCGGTTTTCTCAACTACGGCCCCCAAACAGGTTATGAACTGAAGCAAGTGATGGATCAATCCACCGCTTTTTTCTGGCATGCCAAACAGAGTCAGGTATACACCACGCTCAAGGCTTTAGCTGAAGAAGGGCTGGTGGTTTCACACATTGAGCCGCAAGATGACAGGCCGGATCGTCGGGTTTATGTCATCACGGAGACCGGGCGTGCGGATTTACAGAAGTGGCTGGCGCGGCCGCAGACCGAAATTGATCCTCGAAAAGAAACGCTCCTGCTCAAACTGTTCTTTTCCGCCCAACTGGGCAAAGAGACCATCCTTACTCATTTGCGCTTGCAACGTCAGCTTCATATCAGCCAACTGCATCTCTACCAAAATGAACTCGCTCCAGACATCCAGGCCCAATTTAACGACCCGCTAATTGGCCGTGATGCCCGCCTCTGGGACGCCACACGGCGAATGGGAGAAATTTTTGAGGAGATGACCATCTCCTGGCTGAATGAAACCATTGCTATGATAGAACGAGAGTTTTAGATCAGAGCAAGAAAAAGGTAAGCGTTCAGTCATATAAATTTATCCGCCAGACCCGCCCGGACGTAAAACGACCGGGCTACGGTTACAAAGGCCGCTGGCCTGGGGTTTTAGCCCGCATGGCTTTATATGTTTAGCCCGGCGGTTTGACCGCCGGGTAGGATAACTGAACGCTTACAGAAAAAGAAAAGGAATACACCATGCCCCTTACACCAATGCAAACACAACGCAAATCCCTGCCCTGGGTCTGGCTTGCCCTGGCTTTACCCCCTATCCTTTTTCTACTGAGCATTATCTTAGCCTCAATTTATATCGGGTTTATCAACCAGGGAGATACCACGGTTATTGCCGAGCAAGTGTCCCAGGCAACGCCACAAATTCTGGTGGTGGTGCAAATTTTAATGCTCGGCCTGCTTTTGTGGGTGCGTCGGGCCAATGGGTTACGCTGGGCCGATTTAGGCTGGAAGGTGCACACGGGTCAAACAGTCGTCCGAGAACTGGTGTTAGGGGCAGTGATTGGCGCACCATTAGCCATGCTTTATGTCTTTGTCCTGTCCCCGCTGATGGTTACACTACAACAGACGGTAGGCGATTATGTACCCCCCGATGAACTGCTCTCCTCATTGGGGGCCTCTGTTTGGCCCTTTTTCCTGGCCAATGTAGTCCTGGCTCCTTTTGTCGAAGAGAACATTTATCGGGGGTTTGCCCTGCCGCAATTGCAGAAGCGGTATCGGTTTCTGCCAGCGCTGGTGCTTTCTTGTTTGTTTTTTGGATTGCTCCATTGGGCCGGGGGATTTTGGTACATCATTCTGACGGGTGTGGTGGCAGGAGGGGTTTTGGCTGGTTTGTATGTATGGCGCGGCAATATTTTGGCCCCTTTTGCCGCTCATCTCACACTCAACATTATCGAATTTCTGCTGATCAGGCTTCTGGTGTAACCGTTCAGCCTTCCGAAGGTTTGCACCACGGGTCAACAACTTTTGCTGGTAATTCTTAAACTTTGTAGCTCACTTTCTCTTCTGTCCGGCGTAACCGCTCTCGGGCGGGAACTTTCTGGGTGCTTTGCTCCACGCGGGTGATTTCGATGCCCCGTAACTCCATAATTTGATCGCGGAGCGCGGCCGCTTTCTCAAACTCTAACGCCTGCGCGGCCGCTTTCATTTGCTTCTCCAACTCTTTAATCAACTTCACCAATTCATCCTTGGGCATTTCTGCGGGGGTGATGTAGGCCGAGCCAGATTCAGCAACAGATAAACCGGAAGATGCGGCGTGGGTCGCGGCCGCGAGCTGATCGGTCAAATCCCGTATTGCCTTCACAATACTGCGTGGCTCGATATTGTGGGCCGTGTTATAGGCAATCTGCTTCTCCCGCCGATGTTTTGTTGTATCCATCGCTTTCCGCATCGAATCGGTGATTCGGTTGGCGTACATGATCACCTTGCCTTCGATATGCCGTGCCGCCCGGCCAATTGTCTGCGTCAGCGATGTTTCGGAGCGGAGAAAGCCTTCTTTATCCGCATCCAGAATGGCCACCAGTGATACTTCGGGCAGGTCTAACCCTTCACGGAGCAGGTTAATCCCCACCACCACATCAAACACGCCTAGCCGCAAGTCGCGCAAGATTTCTGTCCGTTCCAGCGTATTAATCTCGGAATGGAGATAATGCACCTTGATCCCCATTTCCAGTAGATAATCGGCTAAATCTTCGGCCATTCGTTTGGTCAGGGTTGTGACCAGCACCCGTTGCTTTTTGCTGATCCGTTGTTTGATTTCTCCCAGGAGATCATCTACCTGCCCTTTTACCGGACGCACTTCCAATTCCGGGTCTACCACACCAGTGGGCCGGATAACCTGCTCGGCAATGACGGTGGATTGTTTGAGTTCATAAGGGCCAGGTGTTGCTGTTGTGAAGACAACCTGACGCACTCTTTGCCAGAACTCATCAATATTGAGGGGGCGGTTGTCCATCGCACTGGGCAGGCGGAACCCATAATCTACCAGGGTTTGTTTACGGCTCCGATCTCCCGCAAACATGCCCCCGATTTGGGGTACGGTCATGTGGCTTTCATCAATGACCAACAGGTAATCTGAAGGGAAATAATCCAGGAGTGTCCAGGGCGGTTCGCCAGGCCCACGCTGATCCAGATGGCGGCTGTAATTTTCGATGCCGGTGGTGAACCCCATCTCGCGCAACATTTCCAGGTCATATTGCACGCGCTGTTCGATGCGTTGGGCTTCCAGGTATTGTTTTTTCTCTTTGAAAAAGGTAATTCGTCCCGTCAACTCCTCTTCGATGTCATTAATAGCCTGAGCCAGTTTGGCGTCATCCGTGATGAACTCGCGGGCGGGATAGATTTCCAGCCGGGCATGTTCAACCAGAACTTCGCCAGTGAGGGGATCGATTTCGGTGATGCGTTCGATGTCGTCGCCCCAGAACTCTACTCGGAAGGCAGTTTCGGTGTAGGCGGGCATCACTTCGAGGGTGTCACCGCGCACGCGGAAGCGGCCGCGTCGCAAATCCAGATCATTACGTTCATACTGGATGTCTACCAGGTGGCGAAGAAGGAGATCCCGACGGTAAACGCGGCCGCGTTCCATCTTTACGACCACCTTGCCCCACGCTTCTGGGTTGCCAATCCCATAAATACAGGACACCGAGGCCACAATCACCACATCTTCCCGGCTAAGCAAGTTCGTCATCGCTTCTAGCCGCAGACGGTTGATCTCCTCATTGATGTTCGTTTCCTTCTCAATGTACAAATCATGTTGCGGCACATAGGCTTCCGGCTGATAGTAATCATAGTAACTGACAAAGTAAGAAACAGCGTTTTTAGGGAAAAACTCCTTGAATTCCGCATACAACTGGGCCGCTAACGTTTTATTGTGAGCAATGATGAGGGTCGGCCGCCCTGTTGCGGCGATAAGATTGGCGACAGTGTAGGTTTTACCCGTGCCGGTAGCTCCGCGCAGGGTCTGATAGCGGTGGCCTTGACTCAAACTATCCAGTAAGGTTTTAATCGCTTCGGGCTGATCGCCCATAGGTTTGTAATCAGAAGCCAGGTGGAACTGAGCCATAAACACCTCGTGGAAGAAATGGAACCGGTAAATGCGGGGCCATTACCAGGAACCCGTGAGGGGGAATAGATAAGGGTTCGTAAAAATATAACCTCCCGGTTTAGACCTGACAGGTTTTCGGAAACCTGTCAGGTCTTGACGGAATTTAATCTTTTACAGGCCCTAAGTGGAAAACAAGGTAACGACTAAACCCGTTGCCTGAGCTTGTCGAAGGCAAACGGGCTTCGACAAGCTCGGCCCTGGAGAGGGTTAGTTGTTACAAAACAAGAACGAAAGTTCGCTATTTTACCACAAATCAGGAGTACAGGCAGGGCGATCACCTACTCGTCTAGCAATTCTCAATTCAACCAACGGTTATGGAGATTAAACAAATTGGGTTCTTGGGGATTTCATGGGGTACGGGCAACCCTTGTGGTTGCCCCACACGAGGCAGGCACAAGGCCAACCCCTACATTTAGCCCCACCCCGCGAATTCTGAAAGAACCCAAATTATACTTACTTGAGTTTAGAGTTCAGAGCCAAAGCTAGAGGGTTTTCCAGAGTAATTTCCTCTTGCTCTCTCCTCTCGCTCTAAACTCCGGTACTTACCACGGTCATAAAATGACATTTTGTTGGCGGCAACTGCTGAGTAAGCCTGGGCAGAAGACCCATCCCCCTACCCCTTTCCAAAGGGAAGGGGGGAAACCGCACCAGAAATAGTTCCCCGCCCCTGGGGGCGGGGAACTTTTGAAGAGCCGTTTTTTGCAGGCATTCGCCCGCGAAAAACGGCCCCAATTGCCCTACATGCGGTGAGCACCCTGGTCGCTGAGTTTGGCAAAGGCGATACCTGTGGTTTGGTTGTTTTACCGTTTGGTCTGGGGCGAACCATGCCAGACATTGTCTACAATTTCTACAAAAGCCTGCTCCAGGACGGTCAGAGTGCGCCCTGGTCGGGTCATGAGGGCCGAATCCCAGCCATAGACGAGTTCTGGGGTGTGGACTTCCGCCAGGCCAAAGACGGCGGCCAGACGTTGGGGCATGAAGGTGATGGTATCAGGCTGGCGGGCCATGGGGAGCGCGGCCGCGAGAGGAACCCGTAACATAGGGCCAGGGTCAGTTACCATCTGGCGCAAACTCTCTATATGAGTATCAAATGCTTTCCCCCAGTTAATAAGCACCAACCGGTATTGCCATAGTTCGCCCAGAGCAACGTTTTGCTGGTTAGCCAGAGGATGTTCCGGGGACACGGCCACGATCATCTTATCGTGCAGGCGTAAAAGCACCCGGGTTTGGGCGAGCAAATTGGGAAACGCGGCCGCTAAACCCAAATTAAATACCCCATCTTTTAGCTGGTTCATCACAAAATCAGTATGTCCGGCTTCTATGTATAAATCGGCCAATGGGTAGCGCCAGTTAAAATCCATAACGACCTGGGGTAACAGGTAGGTAGAAAGGGAAAATGTGGCCCCAACGATGACCCGTCCGACGGCCCCTTGCCGTACCAGTTGTAGGGCTTCCTGCCCCGCTTCCAGAATATTTAGAGCACGTTCCACATAAGGCAGAAAGGTCTCGCCCAAGAGAGTGAGGCGTACGGGGCGCCTTTCCCGTTGAAACAGCATTCCCCCTACAATCTGTTCCAGGTTGTGGATGCGGGCACTAAGGGATGGTTGGGTGAGACTAAGCGACTCCGCGGCCGCGGTAAAACTCCCTTCATGAACCACCGCCAAAAATGCTTGTAGCTGATCTAATTCCATCGCTAACCTCTACAATTATGACTTTATGCCTATGACTAACGGCATATTATAGACAACTTCAATGAAAAGCATAGCCATTATCATCTTGAGCGATGAGAAGACGTGTGTTATTTTTGCTTTGTCCCTGAGCGAAACAATTTACCCCGTAAGAGGCCATAAACCATGAGTAAACAAATTCTCTACTTCGATGCACAGATCTTTAATCAGATCCTCGTCAAGCGGATTCTGCAAAAAGAGGGACATGTTGCCAGTTGTGCGAATGATAGGGAATGTGCCTGGCAAATGGCTCTAACCAGCCAACCAGACCTGATCTTGATAGATATGCACCTGGAAACGGCTAAGGGGGGGATTCATTTTACCCGTGCCCTGCGTCGGATTGCCGCCTTACAAACCTGTCCCATCATTTTACTGACTCCCCCAGATGATTCTGCCGCAGAAATTGAAGCACTGTCTGCCGGAGCGAATGGGTTTATTTACAAACCAGCCAGCATTCGTGAGCTACAAACGGCCTTTCGCACCCTTCTCAATCGTGCAGAACCCGCGCCAGTGCGCCGTCCCGTGGGTGCCCCTGCCTATGCTTATGCTACATTAGCGTGAGGGCTAAACCCCAGATGATCCCATTTGAGACCTGGTAAGCGCCTGACGCTTACCAGGTCTTTTTATTTCGCGCTATAGAATTGCAGAAATGATGGAGGCGGAGCCAACTGCCCCGTCAAGGGGTAAACGTAATTGTTCAGTTGCATCAATTCATTTGTATAAACGAACCCTTAACACCTATACCAGAGGAACGACAATGAGTTACCTTACCCACCTGGAATGTTCTTTTTGCCATAAGATGTATGATGCCGATCAACTAATTCGGCTGTGCCCAGCCTGTGAACACCCCTTGCTGGCACGGTACGATTTGGTGCACGCGGCCGCGACGCTTGACCGTGACGAAATGGCCCATCGCCCTAACACCCTCTGGCGCTACCATGAGATGCTCCCCATACGGGACCCCCATTACCACATCAGTCTAGGGGAAGGGGGAACACCCGTCCTTAAACTAGACAATCTGGGCCAGCTACTGGGGTTAAATCAGCTTTATCTTAAGGATGAAGGCCAGAACCCAACCGGCAGTTTTAAAGCGTTGGGGCTGTCGGTGGCCGTCAGTCGGGCCGTTGAACTGGGTGCCAGGGAGTTTGTCATTCCGACGGCGGGCAATGCGGGTGGGGCGCTGGCGGCTTATTGCGCCCGTGCCGGGGTAACTTCCCACGTGTTTATGCCGCAGGATGCCCCCCTGATCAACATTCTTGAGGTGCAGTTGATTGGGGCAGATTTGCGCCTGGTCAATGGGCTGATTAATGATGCCGGGCGGGAAGCGGCCGCGGAAGGGAGCGCGAAAGGGTGGTTTGATGTGTCCACGCTCAAGGAGCCGTACCGGGTAGAAGGGAAGAAAATAATGGGGTATGAGCTTGCGGCCGCGTTCAATTGGGAGCTACCGGATGTCATCATCTACCCCACTGGTGGGGGAACTGGTTTGATTGGCATGTGGAAGGCATTTGCCGAAATGGAAGCATTGGGGTGGATTGGCGCAAAGCGGCCGCGTATGGTCTCGGCGCAGGCCAGTGGCTGTGCCCCCGTGGTCAAGGCGTTCCACGATGGGGCCGAGGCTACATCCCCCTGGCCCAATGCCGCGACCATCGCTGGAGGGTTACGTGTGCCCGTCACCGTTGGGGGGCGGCTCATGCTCCAGGCATTACGGGATAGTCAGGGTACAGGCGTGGCCGTACCGGATCATCGGCTCCAGGCGGGGCTGAGCCTGTTAGCGCAGAGAGAAGGGATCTTTGTGTCCTTGGAAGCGGCCGCGACCGTCGCCGCCCTGGAAGATTTGGTCAGCCAGGGTTGGGTTTACCCCGATGAGCGTATCCTCATTTTTAACACCGGCACAGGACTGAAACATCGGTTGATGCTTATGTAAACATTATCGGGTGAGCAAACCCGCCCGGCGGTCAAACCGCCAGGCTTTCAGTAGTCGTGCAAAAATAACGTGGGTGGCACGGTCAGGCGACCGGCCACAGCAAAGCGTTCAGTTAAATTCGGGTACCGTGTTGATTCGCCCATCCCCCTACGATTCCTGCCGAGAAGGGAGAAATACCAGGAGTGCCGGTTTTCGAGCGCACCGCCGCGCTCGAAAACCGGCACATTAAAAAGTTCCCCGCCTCTGGGGCAGGGTTAGGGGTGGGAGAAAATCCACGTATGCAATTGCCCCACAAACCAGAGAAAATTACCGGGCAGGGGCTGTATTTTGTGTTAGAGTTGAGCAGAAAAAGCTGGTCAGCCAGGAAGCTATAGCTTTCAAGAAAAAGATTTTGGGTTTGTAGTAACCGCTTTAGCGGTCCCACGCTGGACGGCTAAAGCCGTTACTACCAACCAAAACCCCAAATGATTTTCTGAACATCTATAAGAAGCTGGTCAGCATTTCAGCCAGTCAGCACTTCGGCTGACAAGCCGACCAGCTAAAATGCTGACAAACTATTCTTACAGGAGTTCCCCATGGATGGTATGCACACCAAGATGGATGAAAATAACGCCACCATTTTTCATTCCTATCCGTGTTTTTTCCTATCCGTGTTTCCACCATCAGTGGCAATTTTCTCAGGAGTTCCCCATGTGCCTTTGGCACACCAAGAGGGATGAAAATCTGTAGGACGATTTGGTAAATCGTCCGGGCGATTTGCCAAATCGCCCTACATTTCGTAGGAGTTCCCCATGGGCCTATGGCACACCAAGATGGATGAAAATAACGCCACCATTTTTCATTCCTATCCGTGTTTTTTCCTATCCGTGTTTCCACCATCAGTGGCAATTTTCTCAGGAGTTCCCCATGTGCCTTTGGCACACCAAGAGGGATGAAAATCTGTAGGACGATTTGGTAAATCG
>JAGNBF010000014.1:32566-34914 GCA_018004935.1 Chloroflexota bacterium
TCCGGGCGATTTGCCAAATCGCCCTACATTTCGTAGGAGTTCCCCATGGGCCTATGGCGCACCAAGATGGATGAAAATGACGCCACAAGTTTTCATTCCCATCCGTGTTCTTTCCTATCCGTGTTTCCACCATCAGTGGCAATTTTCTCAGGAGTTCCCCATGTGCATTTGGCACACCAAGAGGGATGAAAATCTGTAGGACGATTTGGTAAATCGTCCGGGCGATTTGCCAAATCGCCCTACATTTCGTAGGAGTTCCCCATGGGCCTACGGCACACCAAGAGGGATGAAAATCTGTAGGACGATTTGGTAAATCGTCCGGGCGATTTGCCAAATCGCCCTACATTTCGTAGGAGTTCCCCATGGGCCTATGGCGCACCAAGATGGATGAAAATGACGCCACAAGTTTTCATTCCCATCCGTGTTCTTTCCTATCCGTGTTTCTTTAATCAGTGGCTATTTTCGTAGGAGAACACCATGTCCATGTCTGATCTCGTTCTGACTTCTCAGCGTGACACGATTTTTGAAATTACCTTGAACCGCCCGGATAAACGGAATGCCATTAATCTGGATGTGTGGCGGGCGTTTGATGAGGCGGTGCAGTTAGCCAACCGTACACCGGGCGTACGGGCGGTGTTTATTCGTGGGGCGGGCAAATCGTTTTCGGCGGGGATTGATGTGAGTACGTTTATGGCGCTGGCGGCAGAGTTTGGGCCGCATTGGCAGTCGCGGATGCGTAGCATTACCGATATGTTCCAGGCGGTGCTGACCCGGTTGGAGCGGTTGGAGCTACCCACCATTGCTCTGTTGCACGGCCATTGCCTGGGGCTGGCCATGGAGTTGGCCCTGGCCTGTGATATGCGCATCGCGGCCGCGAACACCCTCATAGGCCTACCCGAAACCCGCCTGGGCATCATCCCGGATGTGGGCGGCACGACCCGGCTCACCCGCATCATCGGCCCGGCCCGCGCCAAAGAACTCATCTTCACGGGCAAACAAATTCCCGCCGAACAAGGGGAGCCGTGGGGGCTGGTGAATTATGTCGTGCCGGAAGGGGAATTGGTGAGCAAAGCCGACACCCTGGCCGCCGAACTCAGTCAGGCCGCGCCGCTGGCTGTAGGCATGGCCAAACGGGTCATAGACGGCCTGGCCGATGTAGATCGTGGGTTACAGTTGGAAGGTTGGGCGCAAAGCCAACTCATGGCGACGGAAGATTTTCAGGAGGGGGTGCAGAGTTTCCTCATGCGCCGACCGGCAATGTTTAAAGGAAAGTAGGAGCGGGTAGAGACTGGGAACTGGAGACTGGAGACTAACTAATCTCTCAGTCTCTTTTTTTGGGTCTTTGGGATTTCAGGGGGTTGACACCATCTGTAGGGACAACCCTTGTAGTTGTCCTCGGCGGGGGGCAGGCACAAGGCCAGCCCCTGTAGGTAGCCGCACCCCACGAATTCCGAAAGAATCTCTTTTTTAGTAAGGCTGGCCCATGGCTTTGCCCACAACTTGCGTGACCAGTTCCCGAATCGCGGCCGCGTCCGGGCCACTGCTCGCTCCAGAACGGTGGAGAACGGGGGGATGGGCCAGGTCGGTATGGCAAACGCCACAGGTAGTACAGAACGCGGCCGCGTCCCCCGGTTTCATCAGCCCCATCTGCTCCCGCGTCACCAGGAGTTTCCGCACTTCCTCAGCCGGGAGCGGGTTTTTGATTCCCAACTGCGCCAGCATAAACCCAATTCGTGCCGTCTGCTCCACCGTTTCCAGACGCATAAACGCCTGCATCACTGTATCTCCCACCGTGAGCGAGCCGTGCCGTTGGAGCACAATGGCATCGTGGTGGCGGATGAGGTTGTGGATGGCGTGCATGTTTTCTTCGCTGGATGGAGTAGCGTAGGCGGTGGTGGGAACCATGCCCAAAAAGACAATCGCTTCAGGGATGAGGCAATCGCCCAGGGGAATCCCAGCAATGGAGAGGGCGATAGTGATGGGTGGATGGGCGTGAACGACCGCACCGATGTCCGGGCGTTGGCGGTATGCTTCCAGGTGCATGGGTAGTTCGCTGGTGGGTTTGAGTTTGCGGGCCACCCCCGTGCGCGGGCCAATCATCTGTCCCGTTTCGTCAATCACTAGAATGTGGTCGGTATCCATCAGCCCTTTGTGCAAACCAGAGGGAGTAATTAGCAGGCGGTTAGCATCCAGCCGGGCCGAAATATTGCCCTCGCTGGCACTGATCAGCCCTTTCTGGTACATCAACTGGCCGATCTTCACAATTTCCTGGCGGAGATGGTATTCGTCTTGTTTCATAAGAGAGAGGAACTCTGGGAACTCGTGGGAACTCAACCGCAATCCTTAGT
>JAGNBF010000014.1:35014-102903 GCA_018004935.1 Chloroflexota bacterium
CTGATCAGCCCTTTCTGGTACATCAACTGGCCGATCTTCACAATTTCCTGGCGGAGATGGTATTCGTCTTGTTTCATAAGAGAGAGGAACTCTGGGAACTCGTGGGAACTCAACCGCAATCCTTAGTAATCGTCCAAGAATAAGTTCCGCGCAGACCTGACAGGTTTCCGAAAACCTGTCAGGTCTAAACCGGGAAGTTATTTTTAGATGTTCACTTAGTCATCGTTCGCAATTAGCTTAGCGATTGGCTGTGGCCGGTCTCCTGACCGTGCCACCCAACTTAATTTTGAGCGAACCCTTAGTCCTTTGACCTCAGTCCTCATCTATCCAGGTCATATCAGCCCCTAATACTTGCATCACTTCAACGAAGCCGGGGAAGCTATCGGCGATGCAGTCCGCCTGGTGGATGAGGGTGGGGCTGTCGGCCAGGAGGGCGGCCACGGCCAGGGACATGCCCAGCCGGTGATCGTCGTGGCTGTCTACGGTAGCCCCATGCAACCGGGTCGGCCCTTTCACGCTGAAGCCATCGGCCTGCTCGGTGATGGCGACCCCCATTTTACGTAGTTCACCCGCCAACACGGCGATGCGATCCACCTCTTTAACCCGTAATTCGCTGGCGTCACGCACGGTGCTGATTCCGGCAGACTGGCTGGCGGCGACGGCCCAGATGGGCATTTCGTCAATGGCGCGTACCACCAGCGTACCGCCTATGTCGGTGCTGTGCAGTTCATGGAAGCGGATGGTCAGGTCGCCCACTGGCTCGCCGCCGGTGAGATGGGCGTTGGCAATTTCGGTGATGGCTCCCATCTGGGTGAGAATGTCGAGCAGGCCGGTGCGGGTGTCGTTGAGGCCGACGTGGGTGATGGTGAGGTGAGAGTGGGGGACGCCCGCGGCCGCGACGAGCAAAAATGCCGCCGATGACATATCCGCTGGCACGATCAGGTCTACCGCCTGCAAATCAGAGCCAGGGCGCAAAATCACGGTGTCATCCTGCCGAGTCACATCCACCCCCATCGCTGTGAGCAACCGCTCGGTGTGATCCCGGCTGGGGCCAGCTTCCAAAATGCGCGTCTCCCCGGTGGCATACAATCCGGCCAACAATACCGCACTTTTTACCTGGGCACTGGCGACATTCATGGGCAGTTCGATGCCCTGAAGTGGTGACGGTGTAATGGTCAGCGGAGCGCGGCCATCGGTGTCGCTGATATTGGCCCCCATCTGGCGCAATGGCCCCACGATACGGCGCATAGGTCGCTTGCGTAACTGTTCGCTCCCATCCAGCACCGTGGCAAAATCCTGCCCGGCCATCAATCCCGCCAGGAGACGGATGCCGGTTCCCGCATGGCGCAGGTTAAGCGTGTGAGGGCTAAGGGCTGAGGGTAATTCGCCAGCGGCCCCTCCCGGTTTCAGCCCCCGCATCCCCTGTCCCTCAATCACCAAATCCCAGGCGGTGGGTTCGGTTTCGGTGATGTGGATGGGGACGCCGAGGGATTGCATGGCCCGCAAGGTGGCAAGGGGATCACCGGCAGGTAGCCAGCGGGAGACGTGGCTGGTTCCCTGGGCAATGGCTCCCAGCATGACAGCCCGGTGGCTAATGGATTTGTCGCCAGGAACGGTGACGCGGCCGCGTAAGGGTGTGGTTTGGGGGTGGACAAGGAGTGAGGGCATGAATTGGGTTATTAGTGTATTGGTGTATTGGTGTATTGGTGTATTAGTAAACCAATACACCAATACACTAATGGACTCTTTTACCGACGGAAGCGGCGCAGTTGCTGTACAACCTTTTGCTGTTTGCGGTCGGGGCGGGTGGGGTCGAGGCGGGCCACTGGGGGGCGGCCTTGCAGTTTGGCTTGCTCCAGGGCGTGGTGGATGAGAATGATGTTATGGCGGCGCATAAAATCTTCGTGGGTGGCGTTGGGGTGCTCGGCCAGGTAGGCTTCTTTGGCGGCGAGCAACTTTTGGGCCACATCACCGATTTCATCTTTGGGTAGATAGGCTCCGGTGGTGCTGTAGCTCCACGGGGCTTTGTCAGCATATTCGGTAGAGGGCAGGATGCGGATTAAAATCACTTCACCGATTTCAACCAGGCCGCGGCCGCCGCTGGTATACACTTCGTAATCTTCGCCGGTTACGATGTCGCGCAAGTTTAAGACCTGTCCTTCATACCCGCGTAATTCGTAACCACTGGCGGCCATGCCCATTTGCCAGGCGGCGATAATGGGCTGTTGGGCGGTGGCTAAATCGTCCCCTTTTTCTTGGGCGTATTGGTTAATGAGGCGGGGTTCGGTTGAGCCATCGGTGTTGGTGTGACTGTAATCAAACAGATACCAGTCGAAAAAACGGAGGGCTTCGTCTTCGCTCATCTCATCAGCCGTTTCGAGGGTGTAGTAATCGTTCCAGTAGAGGGGCAACGCGGCCGCGAACCGTTCCGCAAACCGTTCATCACGAGCAAATTTTAGCAGGTCACGGCGTACAAACTGCACCGCCGCCGTGCGATTCAGTCGCTCTTTCAAAGAATCCTGATCTTGTTTCATGTGGCATTGTTTATATTTTTTGCCACTGCCACAGTAACAGGGGTCGTTTCGTCCGGGTAAGTCGCTCATAAAAGGCCTCGATTAGTAGTCTCCAGTCTCTTAGTCTCTCAGTCTCCAGTCACAAAGGGGAGATTAAGAGACTGAAAGACTGGTTATGGATGGGTCACGATTGTACCTGTTTTTGTGGTTTGGGGGAGAAGAGGGGGAGTTAAATTGTCAATGGTTAATAGCCAATGGTCAATGGTCAATGGTCAATGAGAAAGAGGGAGCGCGGCCGCGAACATTCGTTTGTTTCCTAATTCGTTGTTGTCAACTGGTGGCACGGTCAGGAGACCAGCCACAGTGGAAAACACGACGGCTTCAAAACTGTACTCGTTGTGAACAACACCGTAGTTTGTCAATACTACAATTATTCATTCAATGTTGGGAAGTCATCAGGTGGTAAGGTGGGGGATTTTGCAACGATTTTCCAATCAGGTCGTTTGTCAAATTTTAATTGCCATTCGTATCGCCAGATGTTGATCCCGCGCCTACGTGACAAGCTATAAACCAACCTGTCATCAGCAGATTTTGCAATGATTAAGCCTCTCACCCTTTGCCCTGGTTTTGCAAGATGCGCTTTTACCCAGGCCATGTACCTATCAACTTGAGAAACAACCTTATCAGGAGCTTTGTCCCTTTTTAACTCGATGGTAACAAGTGCATCTTGAGGATCAATTGCCAGTATATCAATCTTGCCTGCACTGGTGTGGTATTGAATACCAGATGGTCTACCATTATCCCCTGACTTGTTTTGGTTAGGCTCATCAAAGATTTTCCAACCAGGGAAGAGGGTAACAAAGTTATCAACTATAAAACTCTCCAATTGAGCTTCGAGAATGCTGTCAAGCGTGATGGGTTGGTGCTTCTGTTGTTGGCTTGCCTTTTCTCGACGCCCTAATATGTAATCCAAAAGAACCCCCAAAGCGATTGCACCCACTACGCCTATAACGGTTCCAGCCAACGCACCTAAAAATGATGACCAGTCCATTTTAGTCCTCTAGTAGTGCCTGATGAAAAAATGGGGTTTCATCGGCAATGGTAAACACCTCTACAATTCCATCAAAATTAATCCGGCCTATGGTTTCCTGACTGTAGCCAGCGGCCATTACTATCTGCTCAGATACATTGCCGTAGGCATCTCTGAGGGGAAACGTTCCCTGAATCGAAACATCTGTATAGGTCAGCCCGCTCTGGTCAATGACGTGAAGGATTGCGAATACATCATTGGTCATTCCCTGCCGGATTGATCTGTTTGAAAAATTGTCCTGTATGGCAAATTTAATGAAGATCACACCATCCACCAGATCAACCGTCACACGTTGTACCCCGGTGCGATTGCTGGCCCCTAGTTCATCTTTTAGAGCCTGCAACAACTGCCCTTCTGGGCTTAGTGTCCTGGTAGGTACGGGTGTCCTGGTTGGTCTTGGTGTGAAGGTCGGTTTTCTCGTGTTTACTGGAGTGTTGCCAGGGGTACTATCAGGGCTATTGCTGAATGGATCAGAAAGAATTGATTCACTGGTTACTGTCTGGTTTGCCACTATTTCACGGGTTGCCGTTTGTTCAGTTGTTTCAGATGAAGAATCATCTCTAGGAAGAAAAGCAGGACAGACACAACAAACCATAATAAGGGTAAGGATAGCAAAAAGCCCCAACCGTAAGTTACGTTTACGCCTATTCATTTTTCACACCCGTTTCTGTAAATTGCTGAACAACCTACAGAGGAAAAATGCTACTAATAACATATTATGGCACTTGCTGTGGTGAGGTATTCCCCCATTCGTAAAGAGACCCGCTGTGGCCGGTCTCCCGACCGTGCCACCTTTTGTGCTTCCACAATCAACAAGAGGTGTCACGCGGCCGCGACACCCTATGCCGAAGTCAATGTCATTCAACTGAATGCACCTGTTTTTACCTCTGGTCGGGCGGGTTGCCAAACTTGACCATTGCTTTGAATCACTCATAATTTGATACATGATAAAACAAAGAATCTTGGGGTTGATATTGCTGTGGGGATTGGTAGCATGTGGGCAAAGGCCAGAGGCAACACCTACGCCAACGGTGGCGGCAACGGTAGCAGTCGCGGCCGCAACCCCCATCCCCCCTTCCGCCACCCCATCTCCTCTCCCCACGCCCACACCCATTCCCAGCGCCACACCGACCGCTACCCCCATCCCTCCCACCACCCTAAGTGCCGAACCCGGTGTACCAGAGGAGTTGATCGCGGCCGCGCAAACCCTCATCACCGCCCACCCCACCCAATTCACCTGGCTCACCGACCCCACCCAGGCCGATCTGGTTCTCGCGATCATCCCACCTGAGAATGCATCACGCATCACGCATCACATCCTCGCCACCTGGATTTACGCCCTCGTAGCCCCCTTCCCCACCATCCCCGACGAACTCCCCCTGGCCGAGATACAGCAGGCGTGGCAAGATGGCACGCTCTCCGTAGACCCGGCCACCCAGGCCATGTTACAGGCATGGTGGGGTGAACCGAACGCGGCCGCGCCCCCCCTCCCTTCCAATCAACTCATCATCGCCCTCTGGGAGAACCGCTCCGCGTGGGGCATTGTGCCTTTCCCGGCCCTCGATCCGCAACTCAAAGTGATGCGCCCCGATGGGCAGCCTTCCCCCATTGATCTGGAGTTTGACGCGGCGACCTACTCGTTGGCGGTGCAGATTGAGGTGAGGGGGGATGGGGATGCGGCCGCAACCTTCCTCTCTCTTTGGGATGGCCCCACCAGCAACCGGGACGACAGCCACATCACCCACCTGGCGATGACCGGCCCCGCCGGATTCAGCCGCGCCACCGCCGTGCGGATGGAACGGCACGGCATCCAATACCCCGGTGAAGAAGTCGCGCCCCTGCTCAACGCCGTAGATTTGGCCCACATGAGCCACGAAAACCCGTTCGTCACCGATTGCCCACCCCCGGAACCCACCGGTGGCACGACCTTTTGCGCCAACGACCGGTACATGGAACTGATGGCGTACATGGGTATAGACATCAACGAAATGACCGGCAACCACCTGAACGACTGGGGCGAACCCAATTTACAGCACACCTTCGACCTGTTTGAAAGTTATGGCATAGAGACGTTTGGTGGCGGCCGCGATCTGGAAGATGCTCGTCAACCGTTGCTCATCGAACACAACGGCAACCGGCTGGCTTTTGTGGGCTGTAACCCCGTTGGGCCGTACTACGATTGGGCCAGAGAAGATTATGGTGGCTCACTCCCCTGCGAGGATTACACCTACATCCATAACCTGATTGGGGAGTTGCAGGCCGAGGGGTATGTCGTTATTTCCACCCTGCAATTTCTGGAACATTTTATGTATGATGTGTGGGCAGAACAGCGGCAGGCGTTTGATGGTTTAGCCAACGCGGGCGCGGATGTGGTCAGCGGCAGTCAGGGGCATCATCCCCAGGCGTTTAACTTTATCAACGGGGGTTTTGTCCATTACGGCCTGGGCAATTTCATGGCCGACCAGATGTGGTCTATTCCTACGCGGCAGATGTTTATAGACATTTATACCTTCTACGAGGGGCGGGTGCTCAGTGTGCAGTTGTGGACAGGGATGATAGAGGATTATGGGCGGCCGCGGCCCATGACCCCCACCGAGCGCGAAGAATTGCTCCGTCTCGTTTTTGAAGCCAGCGGCTGGTGATTAGAGCCGCCATTCTCCTACGAAAATGTAGGGCGATTTTGTAAATCGCCCTACAAATTTTCATTCCACCTGGTGAGCACCCCGCTCATAGGGAACTCCTACGAAAATAGCCACTGATTAAAGAAACACGGATAGGAAAGAACACGGATGGGAATGAAAACTTGTGGCGTTATTTTCATCCCTCTTGGTGTGCCAAAGGCACATGGGGAACTCCTGCGAAAATAAGTGGCGAGTGGCGAGTTTGCGAGTGGCGAGTTTGCGAGTGGCGAGGTAAGCGTTCAGTCCCTCTGGTGAGAAAGCCTTCCGAAGGTTTCGGGAAAGGTGTTGACCAGCGGAACAAACTTTCGGGAGGCTGAACGCTTACGTAGCGAGTGAACGCATACATCGCCGAGTGGACAATTTACCAAATTGTCCTACAGATTTTCATTCCTCTTGGTGAGCGACACGCTATAGTCAGATAATAGGGTTTTTCCCACCCCTAACCCCTTCCCCGCCGTAAAGTGCCGGGGGATGGGCGAATCAACTCATTGCCCGATTAATCATTTAATCAACAATTGGCCTGGGGTTTTAGCCCGTAGGGTTGGGTATATTTAGCCCGGTGGGTTGACCATCGGGCGGGGTAATTGAACGCGTACCTTTAATCTTCAACAAGACGATACAACGTGCCGGTATTTAACCCCAGCACATACAATTCCCCTTGATAATCTGCGGCAAACGAGGCGAGATTAATGCCTTTGGCTAACAATACCCGTTCACTACTAAACCCTGCCTCTTCTCTATGCAAAGCCCAGATGACGCCGGTGCAATAGTCACCATAGATATATTTACCCGCCAATGAGGCCACGCTTTCGCCCCGGTAAACAATCCCCCCAATGATAGAACACCCCCCCAGGGCCAGGTGATCATAGGTTGAAACGGGAAAGGTTAGCTCGCTTTCATTTGCGGCCGGGGGAAAATAGCCCGTGGCTTTTTCGCCTTCGTACCAGGGCCAGCCATAATTTGTTCCGCCTACAGATCCGGCGGGCTGGAAGTTAATCTCTTCCCAACTACTTTCACCGACATCGGCGATGTATAAATCACCGGTTTGGGCATCAAAGGCAAAACGCCAGGGGTTGCGCAAGCCATAAGCCCATATTTCTCCCCGGGCACTGTTCTGATTGGCAAAGGGGTTATCGGCAGGTATTTGGTAGGGGACAGAGGGATCGCTGACATCGAGCCGGAGAAGGCTACCTAAAGGGTCATTAACATCTTGGGCACGGTCAGCTTCTGCTTTAATGCCGCCATCGCCTACACTCAAGTAGAGATAACCATCAGGTCCGAACAGGAGATGGCCGCCATTGTGGTGGGAAATATTTTGGGGCAGGTCGAGAATGATCGCGGCCGCGGCCGCGTCTACCTGATCCAGGGTGGCTTCGTACCGTTCCAAAACTGTCCCTTCATTTCGGGTGTAATACACATAAAAATAGCCATTGCTGACAAAATCTGGGTGAAAAACCGCACTCAATAACCCTTGTTCCCCCCATTCCCCGGCTACCTTCCCGCTGAGATCCAAAAAGGGCGTTGCCTGTAACTCTCCCTCTATTACCACACGCACCTGACCCCCTTTCTCCAAAATGTACCATCGATCCGACCCATCGGGGGCAGGTAGGGCATATGTCGGTTGTACCAGACCGGTGATAATCGGTTCCAATGTATAAGCCGACAAAATTACTTTGGTGTTGAAGTAGATATAACCGATGATTAATAGAGCTGTGAGCGTGATCAAACCATACAGACCATACCGTTGACGACGGCTCAGATAGCGATTAGCCAGAAAGGCAACAATAAGTGTGATTACAATGCCAATGGTACTGGTTAAGAGGCGAATATCCATAAACAAACCTCGGCTTTTAGGGTGAAAGGATAACTCTTATGTAGGGCTGGTAATTAAGTGTAACCTTTATATTTCGGGTCAACAATTGTATCTATTAACCCCGCCCCAGGGGCGGGGAACTTTTTCTTGTGTCATTTTTCGCGGGCAGACGCCCGCGAAAAATGACACGAATGGGGTTTCCTTCTGGAAAGGCTGTGCTACAACACTGATCGCACCGATGATCAGGTATTGGATATGTGTACAGAGAGCGCACAGCCTGGAAAGGCTGTGCTACGCCCAGTTGACTGCCGGGCTATCAGTACCAGGCCCTACGGGCTAAAACTACAGGCCAACGGCCTTTGTAAACATAGCCCGGCCCGTTTTACGGCCAGGCGGC
Source organism: Chloroflexota bacterium (assembly GCA_018004935.1). Classification (GTDB taxonomy): domain Bacteria; phylum Chloroflexota; class Anaerolineae; order Promineifilales; family Promineifilaceae; genus Trichofilum. The sequence continues at coordinate 43,509 of JAGNBF010000014.1, forward strand.
CTATATATTTGTAGACGTTCAGGCCAAATTGAGAATTGCTGAATAGGGTATATTTTAATAGTCTATGGGGCTAACTCATGTTAAAATTATCGTTTGGCTTTTAGAATATTTGTGCGAAAGATCCGCACTTAAATCCACCCTCTACCATCCGTTATTTGTGTTCTGTGGTCTGACTACGTCCACGCAACACACCCCACGCGATTATGGCACTCGATAAAATCGTCGTTCGTGGCGCTCGCGAACACAACTTAAAAAACATTGATGTAGAAATCCCCCGCGATAAGCTGGTGGTTTTAACTGGTCTTTCTGGTTCAGGGAAGTCGTCGTTGGCTTTTGACACCATTTTTGCCGAAGGGCAGAGGCGGTATGTGGAATCCCTTTCGGCCTACGCCCGGCAATTTTTGGGGCAGATGGAAAAACCGGATGTAGACCAAATTGAAGGGTTGAGTCCGGCGGTTTCGATTGATCAAAAGGGGGTTAGCCATAACCCTCGCTCGACGGTGGGTACGGTAACGGAGATTTATGATTATTTGCGGCTTCTGTATGCGCGAGTAGGCACACCCCATTGCCCTGTCTGCGGCCGCGCTGTCATGCCCCAATCTGCTGAGCAAATCGTGGATAGCGTCCAGCGTATGCCCAAAGGGAGCCGCGTGCAGGTTTTGGCCCCCCTGGTTAAAGACCGCAAAGGACAACACCAGAGCGTTTTTGAAGATATCCGCAAAGCCGGTTTTGTGCGCGTGCGTGTCAACGGAGAATTGCATCAGGTAGATGAACAAATCGAGCTAGATCGGTACAAAAACCACTCCATCGAAGCGGTGGTAGACCGTCTGGTGATTCAGCATGCGCCACTGGATGAAGGCGAAGAGGCCCGCTCGGCCCGTACTCGCCTCACTGACTCCATTGAAACTGCCCTACGGTTGGGTGAAGGTGTAGTCATCATCAACGATGTGACCAATAGCCAACAGTCACGAGATCACTTCTATTCCGAACATCTCTCCTGTGCTTATGATGGCACGAGTATGCCTGCTATTGAACCACGTAGTTTTAGCTTCAATAACCCACATGGGGCATGTCCAGATTGTCAGGGTTTGGGTACACGCAAGGCGTTTGATCCAGACCTGGTTGTGCCTAATAAGGAGTTATCACTGGAAGCAGGGGCAATTGCCGGGTGGCCTACGGATGACAAACAGGGGTATTACTGGCAACTTCTCAAGGCAACGGCCAACCATTTTGGTATTCCCACCAATCTGCCGGTGCGTCGTCTGACTGAAGCACAGATGCACGTTCTCCTCCATGGGAGCGGCAAAGAAACCATTGGTGTTCTTTATGTGAATCGGGAGGGGGCGCGTCGCGAGTATCGCACGCAGTATGAGGGGATCATTCCCAACCTGCAACGGCGGTATCATGAATCTACTTCGGATTATGTGCGGCAGAAGTTGGAAGAGTTTATGGTGGATCAACCCTGTACGACATGCAATGGAACCCGTTTGAATCCGACGGCGCGGGCGGTAGAAATTGATGATATGCACATTCACACGCTGACGGCCCTGCCGGTGTTGCAGGTGTTAGAGTGGGTAGATCGGTTGCGGCCGCAACAAACCACCCCTCTCACCCACCGTGAACAAATCATCTCTGCCCCCATCCTCAAAGAAATCCATGACCGGCTGGAGTTCCTCATCAACGTCGGGCTGGATTACCTCACCCTGGGCCGTTCGGCTGGCTCACTCAGTGGCGGTGAAGCCCAACGCATCCGCCTGGCAACGCAGATTGGGAGCCGACTCATGGGGGTGTTGTATGTGTTGGACGAACCCAGCATTGGCCTGCACCAACGAGACAACGCCCGACTCATCCATACCCTCAAAGGAATGCGTGACCTGGGCAATACGGTGTTGGTGGTAGAGCATGATGAAGACACCATGCGCGAGTCCGATTGGCTCATTGACCTGGGGCCAGGGGCGGGCATTCATGGCGGCGAAATTGTTGTTGCCGGAACACCAGAACAGGTGATGGCCCATGACACCTCACTCACGGGCGGTTATCTGAGCGGCCGTTTGTTCATCGCTGTCCCACCCAAACGGCGAGATGGCACAGGACAAGCCCTCATCGTGCGCGGGGCACGGGAGAACAATCTGCAAAATGTGGATGTGTGCCTCCCGCTGGGTAAATTTGTTTGCATCACCGGCGTCAGCGGCAGTGGCAAAAGCTCCTTCCTGGTGGAAATTTTGGGTAAACGGCTCATGCAACATTTTTACCAGGCCAAGATGGTTCCCGGCAAACATGATCAGGTCGAAGGGTTGGAGCATCTGGACAAAGTGATCGAGATTGATCAAAGCCCCATTGGTCGCACCCCGCGTTCCAATCCGGCCACCTACGCCAACTTGTTTAACCCCATCCGTGACCTGTTTGCCAGCCTGCCGGAGAGCAAAATACGGGGGTACGAGCCAGGGCGGTTCAGCTTTAATGTGAAGGGGGGACGGTGTGAAGCGTGTGAAGGGCAGGGGCAAAATCGGATCGAGATGCAGTTTTTGCCCGATATCTATGTCCCCTGTGAGGTATGTCATGGGGCGCGATATAACAAAGAGACGCTTCAGGTGACGTATCGGGGGTTGAATATTTCGCAGGTGTTAGATTTGACGATTGATGAGGCATTGGAATTTTTTACCAATCATCCACCTATTAAGCGGAAATTGGAGACATTGGTGGAAGTGGGGTTGGGGTATGTTCACCTGGGGCAACCGGCACCCACGTTGAGCGGTGGGGAAGCGCAACGAGTGAAGTTGAGCCGGGAACTGTCCAAAATTGCCACCGGACGTACTATTTATATTTTGGATGAGCCGTCGGTGGGGTTGCATACTCATGACGTGGCTAAGTTGATTGATGCGTTGAACCGGCTGGTGGACAAAGGGAACACGGTGGTCATCATTGAGCACAACCTGGACATCATTAAGGTGGCGGATCATTTGATTGATATGGGGCCGGAAGGGGGGCATCGCGGCGGTCGCATCGTGGCCCAGGGCACGCCTGAGGAGATTGTGCAGGTAGAGGAGTCGTATACGGGGCAGTTTTTGCGGCCGCTACTGAATGGACATGAGCCGGTGCTGGAAGATAAACCTAAACGGAAACGGAAAAAAGGGCATGGTTCAGGTTAGCTTTACAAATCTGTAGGACGATTTTGTAAATCGTCCCCTGGGCGATTTACAAAATCGCCCTACAAATTGTTAAGCATAGCTTGCCGACTTTTGAACCACGCCGAAAAAAGTTACCCCGCCCGGTGGTTAAACTATCGGGCTAAATATACCAGGCCAGCGGCTTTTGTATTGATAGCCCCGTTGGTTTTGTCGTTTAAAAAATTAATCAGGTAATGGAATCCCCCCACCCCTAATCCCGCCCCCAGGGGCGGGGAACTTTTCTAAGGGGCATTTTTCGGGGCATTCGCCCCGAAAAATGCCCCATGGGAATTCCCCCCTTCCCTCGGGAATCGGCAGGGGGGATGGGGTCAATGAAGGCGTTACCCGATTAAAAATTTAATGAACAATTACGACCGGGTAGGCCATGTGCCTGCCCAGTGTGGGGCAACCACAAGGGTTGCCCGTACCCCGTGAGATCTCCAAGAACCAAAATATGATTAAGTTCAACGTTTATTAAGGAATGAGAACCCAATAACTTGGCTCTTTGGGAATTCAGGGGGTTGACACCAACTGTAGGGGCTGGCCTTGTGCCTGCCCCGTGTGGGCAAACATAAGGGTTGCCCGTGCCTCGCGAAATCCCCAAGACACAATAGCTTGTTCGCTGGGAGTAGCTCGGTTTGGAGACCGGCTCAATTACCTGAATAGTGACAAGTAAATTATCAAAATGCGGTGGTCTGCCATGTCGAATGTTCTGGAAATCACCATTCAAAAGAGCTACCGTCAGCGGTATCCGGTGACGGCTAATTTTTATCAAGAAGGTTCGTGGTTGGCCCCAGTTCGTAAAGATGGAAGTCTGATTATTAATCAGCACCAGGAAACTGCGTTGCGAGCCGCCCAGCTTAACCCAGAGGCATATGGCACACTGTTGGGGAAAGCGCTTTTTCAGGAAAGTTTGCGGGATGTACTGATGCGGGCCGCGGCCGCGCCCTTGCGTTTGCTTCTCCTGGTAGAAGACCCTCGCCTTAAACAATTTCGTTGGGAACGACTTTGTGCCCCGATTGGCCCAAACGGGGCCTGGCAAATGTTGGCCTTTAGTCAACAAATTCTTTTTTCTTCCACCTTACCCAGCCGTGTCGAAAACAATTTCCCGCTCATTGGCCGACAAGATTTGCGGGCACTCATTGTGATCGCCAATCCCCCGCCTGATAATCCTTACGGACTAAAACCATTTAGTGGTGAACTGATTGCCCAACGACTCCATGAAGCATTGCACCCGATCCCGCATGATTTTTTAGCGACATTCGGAGATGATTTGCCTGTCGTGGGTTCGCCGACTTTGGACTGTTTATGTGAGCAACTGACGGTACAGCCCTACACCCTCTTACATCTGGTGGCGCATGGCGCGTTTAGCCAGGCACAAACTGAGCCAATTGTGTATTTGCTCGATGAGGCAGGCCAGGTGCAACCTGTTTTGGCCTCTAATTGGATAACCAGATTCGCTCCGCTCCGGCGGTTGCCGCACCTGGTTTGTCTCTCGGCCTGTGATACTGCCTCAACTCGTCTGGGACCCTCTGCTCAGGGGGATGGTGTCATGGAAGGGTTGGCGCAACAAATGGCCCAGGATTTAGGTTTACCGGCAGTTATTGGCATGGCGGGACGTGTTTCCATGACAACAGCCGATGATTTGATGGTACGGTTTTATCCTCGTTTATGGGAACACGGCGAGGTTAATCTGGCTTTGCGTGAGGCCGTTGCGCCTCTGGCCGCACGCCCGGATGTCACGGTTCCGATTCTGTATAGTCGTTTGGGTCGGCATCCGCTTTGGGCGGATACATTGGACCGGCCGTTGACTGGCCCAGAAATACGGCATGGTTTACAGGTGCTGGCAGGTTTAGTTGAGGAGCGTCTACCGGGATTACGCGGCCGCGTTACCCACCTCACCCATGGGTTACAGCAATATCTGGGCAGTCCAGAAAGTTTGCTTTCTGTTAGTGAACGACAACAACATGAGCAGATGTTGCATGATCTGGATCGCATTTGCCAGGAAACGCTTGATGTAACGTTTCAGGCTTTTTGTGTAGGCCGTGTGCCCCCCCTATATGATGTGCGGTGTCCATTTCGTGGTTTAGCCTCGTTTCGTCAGGAAGACAGCCCTTTTTTTTGCGGCCGCGAAAGCCTCACCGACACATTGGTAGCCCACATCCGGCAGGCCCACTTTCTGGCGGTTATCGGGCCAAGCGGCAGTGGCAAATCCTCTCTGGTGCAGGCTGGTCTGTTACCCGCTTTACAAAAAGAAGACCCCTCTCTCCTGCCAATCATCATCCGCCCCGGACAGTACCCTGATGCAACCTTTAGAGCGAACGCGGCCGCGTTTCGTTCCCCACACGCGCTTATCGTCGTTGACCAATTTGAGGAGCTGTTCACCCAATGCACAGAAGAAGAGCGACGACAGTGGTTCATTGAAGAGCTTCTGAAATTATTGCCCGAACGGCGTGTCATTTTGACCCTGCGCGAAGATTTTTTAGCGGAGTGTAATCGCTTCCCTGATTTGAAAAAATGGCTGGCAGAACAGAGACAATTGATTGACCGCCTGGAATTGCCAGAGTTGCGCCGGGCCATTGAGGGGCAGGCGGCTTCGGTTGGATTACGCTTTGAATCAGACCTGGCGCAAAGGCTGGTGGAGGATGTAGAAGGGGAACCTGGGGCGATGATACTGTTGCAGGTGGCCCTAAAAATGTTGTGGCAACAACGGCATGGCAAATGGTTATCGGTAGCGGCTTACCGTGATTCAGGGGGCGTTCAGCAGTTAGCGGCGACGATAGCCGAAGATGTGTACCGGCTGTTGCCGCCGCAACAACAGGCGCAGGCCCGGTGGTTGTTTCTCCGGCTGGTGAAACCGGATGATGCACCAGTGTTGGGAACGCGGCCGCGTGACATACGTTTACGTTTGCCCTTCGCCGCTCTGGTATCGCCTGACGTATCGTTAGATGAGCTACGACGCCTGGCGCACCATTTAGCCGACAAAGGGCTTCTCGCTATTAGCGTCAATGATGTGACGGGCCAGGAACAGGTGGAATTGAGCCATGAAGCGTTGTTCTGGCAATGGCCCCGTTTACGGACATGGCTGAGTGAGGGGCGTATCTGGTTGGCTCTGTTGACACGCCTGCGCGAAAATGTGGCGCTCTGGGAGCGCAGTAACCGTGACGCCAGTTATTTGTGGTATGGCAGGCAACTGGCAGAAGTGCAACAGCAGATACCGGGGGAGTTTTTTGCGGCCGCAGAACAACAGTTTATTACCGCCTGCAAACAGGCCGAACAGGTGGAACAGCAAAAACACGCACAGGAAAAACGTCGGCAGACACGCCAGAAATATTTTCGCCGGGCGCTGGCTGGGGGTATCGTTATCCTGCTGGGCTATTGGTTTTACAGCTACCTGTGGACGCACTATCCGCTGATCCCCGCGGCCGCGCCATCTGTAAATACCCTGTCCGTCCAACTGCAATCGGTCAATCTGCCCGCCGCAGAGAGGGAACGACTAGAGCAAGCCATTGCTACCATCCCTCTAGCCGAGGGTCCCACTCAGGGGGTTATGACTATCACCGCTCAGCCGGGTGACGCAGGGATGATGCACCTGACCATAACATTACCCATCACACCCGCTTACCGGTTGGACTTTTGGGAGGAGATTCGCACGCTAGAGGGGGACGTACCGGGAGAAAGGGTGGATGATGTGAGCGCGGCCGCGGCCGCGTATAGCCTTGGCGATTACCCAGAGGTGATTAACCGGCTGGAACGTGCAACCCTGGCGGAGCAGGATGGCATCAGCCTGGTTTTATTGGCTCAGGCATATTTGTTTGAAGAGGTGTGGGAGCAGAGTCAGATGGCATATTTGGAGGCGATACGGGTTGCGGCCGCGGACGAAAGCCGTTTGCGCCTGGGCCTTGCCCTCGCCTACTGGCGGCCTGCCCTACGCCGAGGTGGAGCTGGTACAACTTTACGTGCCCAAACAACTACCCAAAATAATTGTGCGACAGCTAACACACAATATGAACTTATTCAAGAAGACATCGTTAGAAGAGACAAATTAAACATCCTGATCGATCTGGTAAACATGTTATGTAAGAAAGAGTACAACAATGCCAATAGTCGGTTAATCTGTTCAGAGCGAGACAAAACGTTAGTTGATTCTGAAACCCTTATTTATTGTGATTTCTTGACCCTAACCCATGCCATTTTTGTCTTTGACCCAACAAGTGACCTAACCCTTCTTCCTTCAACACGAATACAAAACCTGCTCACCATTCAATACACATATACCCTTTTACCGCTACTAAATAGTACTCAGCGTGACAAAATCCTGAATGATGTTCTAAACACAACCTGTTCACAACTATACAAAATATCGCGAACACAGTTATATACCCGTTTAGATCGGTTGAATTATCAATGGCTACAAGCAAATGGATGCCGATAAATTCGCACAACCCGACTGCATTTGCGCCGTGTCGCTTTATCGCCGCGTTGGGTTTATCCGAGGCTACCCCCACCCCTAATCCCGCCCCCAAACCGCGCCGGTGGGTTTCTCCCCTTTCCTCTGGAATCGCCGGGGGATGGGTCTTCCGCCGTTCCGCTTAGGGTTCGTAAAAATATAACTTCACGGTTTAGACCTGACAGGTTTCCCAAAACCTGTCAGGTCTTGACGGAACTTAATCTTTTACCGGCCCTTAGGACTTACGGGATGGCTCGGTGAGGACACCGGCCACAGCGCGTAAGTCCTGAGCTAATCCATCCGACGGTCAAACCGCCAGGCTAAATGTACTTGGCCCTACAGGCGAGAACAGCAGGCCAATAGCCTTCGTAACCATAACCCGGCCCATTTTACAGCCGGGTGGTCTGACTTCAGCCACGGTTAAACGGATACATTTTTGCCCACCGATCCCCTACAAATCTAAATCTCCTCAAGATAGGCGAACAAACCTTTTACCAAGTGCCCAGTTCCCGGATAAGTTACCTGACCATTAACGAGAAAATCGTTTTCTGATAGCGCACACCTGGACGAGATCAAAAACTCATGCAAGGGTTCATCTTGATTGTGATGTAACAATTGACTAATCGCCTCTAAAGTTTGTTTCTCTGTTTTACTACGTTGACCGTTAATCCAGTGTACAACATCAGGCGCGAGATCAGGGGTTGTTAGATCAGGGCGATTTTCTATAGCAGAAAGGATCTCCCGTTTCACCGGGTTATCCTGTGCCTGGGGATGGGTTGGCAATATTCCCTGTATTTGTAACAACTCCGCCGTATTTTGTGCCACAATTGCCAGATCGGGATAATCCTGCTGTAAATCAGTTGGAATAGGTTCGGCGCGATTTAATAGATACCGGGCAAACCAAAGACGCATAGCCACAGGGGGATGCCCCACATCCCCTATCTCGTTGTATCGCCCTAGAATACGTGCAAATGGGGTAAGGAATTTGTCACCAAAGCTCAAAACAGTACAGCCATCTTCGAAAAGTTCTTGAATCCATTTGGCTGACCAGCCGTATTTGACAGGAACTGCTTCCAGTTTTTCCCCACCGGCTATTAACGATGCTGGTTTTATCGCTCCCCCTGCGGTTGTCGCGGAATCTCGGTCTACTACGGACTTTTTGAGTACCGTGACAAATGGATCATCCTGACCCACCTGGCGTGCTTGCTTTTTCAGGTTCGACACTTTACGACCCGCAATTTCATGCCAGATGACAGTTTGTTCCCAGGGTGTATCCAGATTAAAAACAGGGATGCACAACACGGAAAAATGGGGGGCATAGTTGAACTGGGTTAAGGCAAAACGTTGCCCAGGGTGGGGTAAAATGACAAGATGCTGTAACAACACCCCAATTTCCTGGCGAGCCACCGTAACAATGGGACTAATGTCTTCAAGGAAGCTACCGCTCAAGTAGTCCATAGCCACAATTGAATTGATTTGATGCCATTCGCCAGTCAACTTCATGACACCCTTGTGGAGAATGCGGCGGATATCGTTATCCGTTCCTGCCGCATCACAAGCTACACTTGCCGCATAAGCGCTATAAAAATCGTGTGCCATAACCGCATAGGCACGAAGTAGAGGAACAGGTTCTTGAGACGCGGTACGTGATTTTTTGATACGGGTCAGTGTAAACCTAACGAAACGAAGCAGACTGTTCATATGGGCGTTAGCGTCACTGGCTAATTCATTAAATGGTAGTTTTCTATTATTTGACATGGCGGAAACTCCTACTGGCTTAAGGGGTAAGTGCAAATAACGTTAGATTTGGCGGTGGCTGGTTCTCCTGACCATGCTACCCAAGGACGCATCGGCTGATCTTGTCGAAGGCTGGCTCCGTCTTCGGCAAGCTCAGCCATTGTGTATAGATACATTGCCTTCATTCAATAAACGAGAAAGAACTTATTTTTAGTTTAAACGAACACCTATTTGGGGGAAAGTGGGGATAAGCAAGCGGGATCAGTCATTCTCAATTTGGGTTGACCGTCAAGGCAGGATTCCGCTTGCCGCTTTGCGAAAACATTGCACTGCGTTAAAGTTACACATATGCGACGCACCTATTTTTGGCTTTTGCTCCTGTTCCTGTGGCCTCTGGCCTGTGCTGAGTCGGTGGAAAATAGTGGAGGGGGAAACGCGGCCGCGTTCCTCCCCAACGGTGATCACGGCATCGTCATTGACGTGATTGATGGTGACACAGTAGACGTAGACCTCAATGGCGAACTGTACCGGGTACGCTACATCGGTGTGGATACCCCAGAGCGGGGCGATTTCTATTACGCGGAAGCCCAATCCGCCAACGCTGACCTCGTTCTCGACCAGGAAGTCATCCTCGTCATAGACGTATCCGAGACGGATCAGTTTGGCCGGTTGTTGCGCTACGTCTACCTCACCGACGGCACATTTGTCAACGCCGAACTGGTGCGCCAGGGTTACGCCCGCCAATCCACCTTCCCCCCGGATGTGGCCCAGGCCGACACTTTTAGCCAGCTAGAACAAGAAGCCCGCGAGGCTGGCGTTGGTTTGTGGGCCGACCCCGCCCCCTGCACCTGTAGCAAAAATAATTATAACTGTGGCGATTTTATCACCCAGGTTGATGCTCAGGCCTGTTTTGATTACTGCCTGGCTCAAGTAGGCGAAGATGTGCATAGTCTGGACGGTGGTGGCGATGGGGTCGTTTGTGAATCTCTTCCCTGATTGACGTTTGACGCTGGTAACTAAGTGAACATCTAAAAATAACTTCCCGATTTAGACCTGACAGGTTTCCGAAAACCTGTCAGGTCTGTGCGGAACTTATTTTTGGACGATTACTAAGCGGCCGCGCTCGATAACCCGCACAGGAGAAAATTCCCCGCTCCTGGGGGCGGGGTTAGAGGTAGGGGAAACCCTATTACCTGACTATTTTTTTAATCAACAAAAACCACCGGACGGATTCGACGGATAAACTGCATGACTGAACGGTTACATATCTTACCTCATCCCTCTCCCTTCCACAGCAACTTCAGCACCCCCCACCAGGAAAAATTATCAATCGTTTCCTGATTGCCTAGCGCAATATTGATCACCAATCGGCGCAGACGCACCGGTAAACCCGCCGGTTTCGCCAGCCAATTGAGCATAGGTCGGTTCAGGCACAATTGGCGTGCACGCATGCTAAAAGTGAAGAGCTTTTGGAAATGAGACCGCAGTTTTTGGTCATATTGGTGATAACGGGTCAACGCAAAATCACCCGTCTGGAACATTTCGATGAGATGATGGGCGGCGATATGGCCCGATTCTAAAGCGTAATCAATCCCTTCACCGGTGATAGGGTTTACCAACCCGGCCGCTTCGCCTGCGAGCAAGATGTGCTCCCCAAAAGTAGGGGCGGTGGCAAAATCCATCCGTAATGGGTAGCCCTTGATGGGACCTATTTGTCGGGCCTGCTTGAGGATAGCTTGAAGCGGCCGCGACCGTATAAACGCTTCCATCACCGAACGCGGTGAGGGTGGTTTCTTTTTGCCCCCCCGTTCGCTCACTACAACCCCCGCCCCAATGTTGGCCGATGTGGCCGATAAGGGAAACACCCAGCCATAACCGGGCAAGGGTACCCCTTCAAAATAAAATTGCACTGCCGGGGGAACCGGAGCTATCTCCTCAAAGTACGTACGGGCGTCCACTGCGGGCACGATACGGTAATTATCTAAGATGCCAGTCTGGGTTAACAAAGCCGTATTAGCCCCGGTAGCAATAACGGCCATCTTCGCCGTAACCGTGGATCCATTGGCCCGAACCGTTACCTGTCCATTCTGCCGTTCAATATCTCTCACCAACGCCTGCCGGAAGGTAGCTCCAGCCGTGAGGGCTTGTTCACGAATGATGTTGTCCAGCGTAAACCGGGGTACGATAGTGGCAAAGGCAGGCGCCTCTTTAAGCTGAGGAATTGGCTCCAGAAAACCATCACCACTGGGTGCGGAGAGGCCCATATGTGTGATCCGGTAGCCTACTGTTTGAATCTGGGATAACAGACCCATGTCCTGTAACACGGCCAGAGCACGTGGACTGAGACCATCACCACAGGTTTTGTCACGGGGGAACTCGGCTTTGTCAAAAAGAATGGTTTTAAGACCGGCGCGTGCGAGATAGGTCGCGGCCGCGGAGCCGCCCGGTCCTGCTCCTACCACCGCCACATCATATTGTTGAGTAGCCATAGTTTTCTCAAAATGAACACAAAACCCACTAAACAGGTAATCGTTCAATTGAATCACGTTCTGCCCGCCCGGTCGTAATTGAGCTTTAACGTAACGACTAAACCTCTCGAGGGCTGAACTTGTCAAAGCCCGTTTTGTCTTCGACAAACTCAGACAACAGGCTTAATAGTTACGATTCAACAAATTAATACCGGTACAGAGCTTCCCTCACCTCTAACCCCACCGCAGGGGTGGGGAACTTTTTCTCCTGTCCGGGCGGACGCTCGTGAAAAATGACAGGAGTTCCCCATGCGCCTACGGCGCCCCAAGATGAATGAAAATGACGCCACAATTTTCATCCCCCTCCGTGTTTCTCCCTATCCGTGTTCTCCTTATCCATAGCTATTTTCGTAGGAGTTCCCCATGGGCGAGACGTGCACCAAGAGGGATGAAAATCTGTAGGACGATTTGATAAATCGTCCGGGCGATTTACAAAATCGCCCTACATTTTCGTAGGGGCAGGCAGACTGTGGGCCTGGCGTTTTAGTCCGTAGGCTTTCGTCCCTTGAGCCTGGCGGTTTGACCGCCGGGCGAAATAACTGGACGCTTATGTAAACAGACAAGATCATACAACCGACAATTGACAATTGGCAATTGTCCCCCGACAATTGTGCGCATTCTGGCTCTTTGGCAATTCAGGGGTTGACACCATATGTACGGGCTGGCCTTATGCCTGCCCAGTGTGGGGCAACCACAAGGGTTGCCCGTACTCCCCGAAATCCCGAAGACCCTGCCTTCTCAAGCACCCCTCATTTGCCCATAAGGAGATGTTATGACCTCTTTACCCCTTTTGGCTGGCGTGCGTGTCATAGACCTGACACGGGTGCTGGCTGGCCCCTACTGTACCATGATGCTTGGCGACCTGGGGGCCGATGTGATCAAAATTGAAAACCCTGAGAGCGGTGATGACACCCGCCACTGGGGGCCGCCCTATACTGGTGGAGAAGCGGCCTATTTTCTCAGTGCTAACCGCAACAAACGTAGTCTCACCCTTAACCTCAAAAGCTCGCAGGGCATCCACATTCTTAAAGAGTTGATTCGTCAGGGCGATGTATTAGTGGAAAACTTCCGTACCGGTACCCTGGCTCGTTGGGGACTGACCTACGATGCTTTGCAGGAACTCCGGCCTGGTTTGATTTATGCCACCATTACCGGCTATGGCACGACTGGCCCTGATGCAGACCGGGCGGGTTATGATTTTATGGCCCAGGCACGGGGCGGTTTTATGAGTCTGACCGGCCCCGTAACCGGGGAACCGACGCGTGCCGGTATTGCCATTACCGATTTGACCACCGGTATGTTTGCCTGTAATGCCATTTTAGCGGCTCTGGTAGCCCGCGGCCGCAGTGGGGAAGGGCAATATATTGACATGGCTCTACTTGATACTCAAGTCGCCTTACTCTCCTATGCCGCCAGCAATTACCTGATTTCCGGAAACGTGCCCCAACGATACGGCAACGGCCACCCTAATATCGTACCCTATCAGGAATTTAGGGCGCGGGACGGTTACTTCGCTTTTGCCTGCGGCAATGATGGCCAATGGCGCAAATTCTGTGAAGCCGTTGGTCGGCCAGAATGGACAACCGACGAACGATATGCCACCAATACCGCCAGAGTCCAACACCGTACTGAAGTCGTCGCCCTCTTGAGTGAGTTGTTATGCACCCGGGACAAAGTCGAGTGGATGGCCTTGTGCGACCAAATCGGTATTCCTAACGGCCCAATTAACGATGTGGCGCAAGTATTTGTAGACCCCCAGGTGCAGGCGCGAGAAATGGTCATTACCACTGTGCATCCCACTGTGGGTGACTTGCCTCTGGTTGCCTCGCCGATGAAAATACCCACCAATCCAGTCACGGTTCGTCAGGCTCCCCCCTTATTGGGTCAGCATACAGCCGAAATTTTAGGTGAGTTCCTGGGGTATGACGCGGCTCGGATTGAACAATTACGCACCGAGGGGGTTATCTAAATAACCGTTCAAAAAGGATCGGTTTGTCTGGGGCCACCCCCACCCCTAACCCCGCCCCCGGGGGCGGGGAACTTTTCTCGGCACGGTTTAGGGGGCAGACGCCCCCAAACCGTGCGGGTGGGTTTCCCCCCTTCCCTCGGGGAAGGGGGAAGGGTCTTCAGCTTCCCAGAGCGTGGCGATTTAGGTCGTTCAATAATCGCCACCCGCTCAACCATCATAGCGGGAATGAGACCCTGTTTTTGTGACCCGTCTCAGGATCGGTTTGTCTGGGGCCACCCCTAACCCCGCCCCCGGGGGCGGGGAACTTTTCTCGGCACGGTTTGGGGGCAGACGCCCCCAAACCGTGCGGGTGGGTTTCCCCCCTTCCCTCGGGGAAGGGGAAGGGGGATGGGTCTTTAGCCCAAACCTACCCAGGCTGTGGCCGCAAACAAAATGTCACTTTATGATCGTGATAAATATAAATACATGGGCATAAGTTTTGTAGGGTACGAAAGAAACGCGTAAGCACTTAAGGAAATAAGGAAAACGCATTACTGTTATAGGAGAAGTAGAATGGGAACGGGAACCGTGATCGATTGGGAAATTGTGGGCAAAACATTGGGCGGAATATTGATCGCCTTATGGGGGATTCGCTTTTTTGATGCAATGGTGTTTAAAGGCAAACTCAACAACAGTTTCAGCATCATTCCTCGCACATCCTTTGGCGTAACACGCATTTTATTCTCGCCCCTGGTTCACTCCGATGTGGCTCATTTGCGGGCGAATACAGTACCTCTGCTCGTATTAGCCGCGCTGTTACTCCTGAATCACTATGATCAATTCTGGCTGGTTACAATTCTGATTATTGTGGTAGATGGTCTGGGAACCTGGCTGTTTGGGTCGAAGGCCAAACATTTGGGCGCCAGCGGTTTGGTGTTGGGGTATTTTGGTTTTACTCTGGCACAACTGTACTTTAATATGAACCCTGTATCATTGCTGGTGGCGGGGTTTGTGGCGGTATTTTATCGGGGGCTCTTTCTGGAGATTTTTCCCTGGCGGCAAGGTACATCGAACGTCGGCCATTTGTTTGGCTTTTTAGGTGGCCTCGCGGCCGCGTACTTTCTCGCCGGTCAATAGCATCATCACAGCAAAAAGGCCACCCGCATTACCCAGATCCGGCAACCCTGGCAGGTATCTTCTCCATAAAACGCGGTGTCATTGGTTGAGCTTGTCGAAACCAGCGGCCTTCGACAAGCTCAGGGCACGTTTTTCCCGCACTATTGAGAAGATACTCCACAGCAATTAAAATCGGTGTCATACAACGAGGCCGACATTCGCACCCATTTGGAGCAAGAATACCGGCCTGGGGAAGAGCATAGCGAGGCGTTGTTTATTCGACTCTGGCGAAATCGCATGCTACTTTGGACATAGCACACTCTTTTCAGGCTGTGTGTTTTCTGGTGAAAATGAAAAACGCCAATGTCAAGTAATTTATTAGAGTGCGCCGGTTACAAGTAAAAGCCCCACACCCACCAGGCACAAGTCCACGACAAAGAAGAGGGCAATAATGAGCCGTTGGGGGGGAGTCATCCGGCTGAAAAAATTACTACTACCATCATTTTCCGGGCTGTTAGCTGAAGCTGGAGCGTCTGAGGCCATTTCATCATCCATCGCGACAGCGCGGGCACTCTTTTGGCGCAGACGATCCAGATCTATTCCGGTGCTGGCAGGTGGGGCGGGTGCAGGGGGAGGCGCGGCCGCGGGAGGGGCCTTATCGCCTCGTTCATCATCCATTTCTCGCAACCAGTCCGGTGCCGGAGCGGGTTCGTCTTCGTCAAAATCAAAATCATCAAACAAGTTGCTCATACAATTTCTCCTGGGGGGCACTCAGGGGCACGGGGAGAATTTATTCAGGTGGTCGCCCGCCTCATTAGTCATCCGCATGAGCAACATTTGGTGTAAACTTTGAGGCTAAAGAACAACCACTTTTTTGCCAATTGACCATTGCCCTAAAAAAACATTTGTTGTAGAACTACATCACTAGGCTACTCCTATTCGGCATAAAAGTCAACTGTAATGCATATTACTTTTTCTGTTTTTACTTGTGTTACAATAGTTAGATAATTATCTAACGCCTTGTCGTCCAACTAACTGTATTCCGCCTCTAAAAACGCTATCAAGCATCTTCTCAATATTTCGGGAGAAACGTATCCTGAGCTTGTCGAAGGCGGTTGGTTGCGACAGGTTCAACCCTCGTCCCCACACTATATTGATAAGGTACCCCATCACCATGAAAGGAACTCTCATGCCATCAGGATACTATCGTTACCCCACTATCCATGAAAATAATGTCGTTTTTGTATGTGAGGATGATCTGTGGACCGTACCTGCCTCAGGTGGTCTGGCCCGCCGCTTAACTTCTGGCCTGGGTGAAGTGACATACCCCGTTCTTTCGCCTGATGGGCAATTTATTGCCTATGTAGGGCGCGATGAAGGTCAGGCTGATGTTTATGTCATGTCGGCCACTGGTGGCCCTACACGGCGTTTAACCTATCTAGGCGGTACATGGTATCGCGTAGTGGGATGGACTCCTGAAGGGAAAATCCTCTTCGCCAGTAACGGGCAACAGCCCCATAATGCCCTGGCGCATCTGTACACAGTAGACCTGGATAGTAACCCACCCGAACAGTTGAATGTTGGTCCGGCGCGGACAATCACCTATGGGCCGGAAGGCATTGTGGTGATAGGGCGAAATACGGGTAACCCGGCTTATTGGAAACGGTACCGTGGAGGTACAGCGGGCAAACTATGGGTAGATGCTGAAGGGGATGGGCAGTTTCGGCCATTGGTGGATGTGAAAGGAAACCTGGAATCCCCTAATTGGATTGGTGGCCGCCTCTATTTCCTTTCTGATCATGAGGGGGTAGGTAATTTGTACTCCTGCCTGGTAACAGGTGGGGATATTCGGCGGCATACAGATCATGAGGATTTTTATGCGCGTAGTGCCTCCAGTGATGGGCGGCGGATTGTATATCATGCGGGAGGCGATTTATACCTGTTTGATCCGCTGACGGATGAATATAGCCGGATTGAGATAGCCTTCCATTCGCCCCAAACTCAACGCAACCGGAAATTCGTCGCGGCCGCGAAGTACATCCAAAGCTCTGCCCTGCACCCCCAGGGCCACTCTCTGGCCCTCACCGCCCGGGGTAAAGCCTTTACCCTCGGCAATTGGGAAGGTGCTGTCCGTCAGCACGGCCAACCCGATCAGTCTCGTTATCGCCTGCTCACCTGGCTCAACGACCCAGAACGCCTCATTGCCGTAACCGATAGTCAGGGCGAAGAGAATTTCGTCATTCTCCACACCGATGGCATCGGTGAACCAGAATTATTTACCGACCTGGATATTGGTCGAGTGCTCTCATTGGCCGTCAATCCTAAAAAAGACGAGATCATTTTTAGCAACCACCGTTTTGAATTATGCTGGCTAGACTTATCAACCAAGACGCTAAAAGTTATTGATCGGGGTAATAGCAACCGGATCAATGGGTTTGATTGGTCACCAGATGGCGAATGGGTAGTTTATAGTGCCTCCATTAACCTTCAGATAACCATTCTTAAACTATGGCAGGTTAGTACGGCCACCAGCTACCCCCTCACACAGCCTGTTTTGCAGGATGTCGCTCCCGCTTTTGATCCCCAGGGTAAATATATTTACTTTCTCTCCTACCGGGTTTTTAACCCGGTGTATGATCATATCCAGTTCGATCTAAACTTCCCCCGGGCCGTGAAGCCATACTTGATCACCTTACAAAAAGATACGCCCTCACCCTTTGTGCCTGAGCCGCGGCCGCTTTCAGGCAACAATAACACGACCAAGAAGAAAGATGAGGAAAAGAAGGAAACGAAGGAAGGGGATAACGAAGCCAAAAGCGAGAAAACTGAGGAGAAAAAACTTCAAATTGATCTGGAAGGCATTCAAAATCGCATGGTGGCCTTTCCGGTTGAGGAAGGACGTTATGGACGCATCTTGGGTTTAAAGGATGGTAAAGCATTGTATTCCGTTTATCCCGTAGAAGGTGCTATCCAACAAACCCCCATAGACCCCAACACCCCAGGCCGAGGCAATTTGGTGCTCTACACCCTGGATGAGCAAAAGGAAGAGGTTCTTTTTGGGGGCATCAACGGGTTTGCCCTTTCCCGGGATGTCAGCACCTTGTTGGTGCGGGCGAATAATCGTTTGCGCGTTTTGAAGGCTGGCGTTAAGCCAGAAAATGGCGGAGATACACCTGGGCGAAAGAGTGGCTGGGTTGATCTAGCCCGGATAAAAGTTTCTGTGTTGCCAGGTCAAGAATGGCGACAAATGCTTCGTGAAGCCTGGCGTTTACAACGAGATCATTTTTGGACACCAGATATGTCACAGGTGAACTGGGTGCAGGTCTTGGAACGTTATCTCCCGTTGGTGGATCGCGTAGCCAGCCGGTCCGAATTTTCTGACCTGGTGTGGGAGATGCAAGGGGAATTAGGCACATCACACACCTATGAAATGGGTGGTGATCATCGGAACCCGCCCCATTATGCTCAGGGTTATCTGGGGGCTGATTTTGTCTATGATGCGGCCGCGAACCACTGGCGCATCACCCATATTGTCATCGGGGACGGGTGGGATGAGAATAGCGATTCACCCTTAAACCGGCCAGGTGCCAATATACAAGTTGGAGATTGGCTTCTGGCAATTAACGGGCGGAAACTAAGCCGTGAATATTCCGTCGCGGCCGCGTTGGTGAATCAGGCCAGTCAGGAAGTCGTCTTGACCCTGGCCCGTGATGGCGAAGACAAACCACGCCAACTGACCGTTAAAACCTTACGCACCGAACAACCGGCCCGTTACCGGGAATGGGTAGAACGCAACCGCGCTTATGTGCATGAAAAATCCGCGGGCAAAATCGGCTACGTCCATATCCCCAACATGATGGCCTGGGGTTACGCTGAGTTTCATCGCGGATACCTGGCGGAAGTAGTCTATGAGGGTTTGATTGTGGACGTGCGCTACAACGGTGGGGGACACGTATCGCCACTTATCCTGGAAAAACTCGCCCGCAAACGTGTGGGATACGATCAACCTCGTTGGGGTCAGGAACCAGTTCCCTTTCCTTATGAATCCGTATTAGGACCGATTGTCGCTCTGACCAATGAACACGCTGGTTCTGATGGAGATATTTTCTCTCACTGCTTTAAGCTGATGAAACTTGGTCCATTAGTGGGTAAACGCACCTGGGGTGGCGTGGTAGGTATCAGCCCCAGTCACCCCCTGGCCGATGGTACCCTGACTACCCAGCCAGAGTATTCATTTTGGTTCAATGATGTAGCCTGGGGAGTAGAAAATTATGGCACGGATCCTGATATTGAGGTAGAGAACACACCCCAGGATCATGCGCAGGGAGTAGATGCGCAATTGAACCGGGCCATCCAGGAAGCTTTGCAGGCGTTGGCTCAAAACCCCCCAGCGCGGCCGCAATTTGGTAATCGCCCCTCCTTGGCCTTGCCTAAACTACCACCCCGAGGGTAACCCACTTCTGAGCCTTGTTACAGCCCCAGAGAAAAAAAAACACCTGCCAAAGCAGGTGTTTTTTTAGGTGGGCGCGCGGGGACTTGAACCCAGGACCTCACGGATGTGAACCGTGCGCTCTAACCAACTGAGCTACGCGCCCATAAGCGGATAAAATTATAACATTGAGCCAAGCCAGTAGCAAATCCCCTCTTTTAAGGTCAGCAATTCGCAATTTGGCCTGAACGTCTAAAAATGGTGAGGCCGCCCGGCCATAAAACGAGCCGGGCTATGATTACGAAGGCCGTTGGCCTACCGTTTTAGCCCGTAGGGCCTGGTATTGATAGCCCGGCGGTCAACTGGGCTACGGGTTGGGCTATTTTCGAGCGTGCTTTTGGCGGGCAACGGTTTTAATCGTTGGTTAAATTGAGAATTGCTGTTTTAAGGTTCACGGCTTTTCCAAAATTAATTGGCTATGTTGCTCATCGGAAATGCCCATCCCCCTAACGATTCCCGGGGGGAAAGGGGAACCCATTTGTGTCGTTTTTTGAGGGCGTACGCCCTCAAAAAACGACACATTATCATATTCCCCGCCCCTGGGGGCAGGGTTAGGGGTGGGGGAAAGCAGTCACTGGTATAGGCCAGGGGTAAGTGTTCAGTTATCCCGCCCGGTGGTCAAACCACCGGGCTAAACATACGGAGCTTTGCGGGCCAAAACCCCAGGCCAGCGGCCTTTGTAACCATAGCCCGGTCGTTTTCCGTCGGGGCGGGTCTGGCGGATGAATTTATATGACTGAACGCTTACGGCCAGGGTTAAGAAAACGGCCCCAATTAATATACTTACCACGGTCATAAAGTGACATTTTGTTAGCGGCAACAGATTGGTAGGTTTGGACTGAAGACCCATCCCCTTTAACGTGACGCACACCCCTTTTCTCATCCTGCCTTGCAGAGACTAAATTGTTACTTTATTGCTACTCATTTTTGCTTATGTTAGAATTGTGAAAAGTTACACGAACAAAACTATTAAAGGATCCCAGGTGTGTCTGAGGAAATACCCGATATTGTCATTGGGCGCTTACCAGTTTATTTACGCGCCCTCACCAACATGGCCGAAACTGGCGACAAATTTACAACCTCATCCCATGAGTTAGGGGAACGATTAGGCATTAGTTCCGCTCAAATCCGGAAAGATTTATCCCATTTTGGTGAATTCGGTAAACAAGGTACGGGCTATCACATCAACTACCTGATCGTGCAATTGCGCCAAATTTTGCACCTTGATCGAGAGTGGCCGGTGGCGCTCATTGGTGCAGGCCATATTGGTCATGCTTTGGCCAGTTACAACGGCTTTCAGCATCGCGGTTTCCGCATTGCCCACCTCTTTGATAATGATACGGCAAAAATAGGCACACAAATCGGTAAACTCACCATCCAGCCGATTGTAGAAATGATTGATGTCCTTAAGCGAGAGAAGACGCAAGTAGCTATTTTGGCCGTGCCTGCGGCCGCGGCACAAAATATTGCCGACAAAATTGCCCAGACTTATGTGCGGGCCATTCTTAATTACGCCCCCGTTCACCTCAACGTACCTCCACACATACATGTGCGCCATAATGATCCGGTGATTCAGATGCAACGTATGGCCTTTTATTTGGATACGGAGTTAAAATAAAGAACCGACATCACTTTGGTTTGGCTCCGAAAAATTCATTACCCAAGCCAGAATTAAAAAGCCCGTTCAATTACTGAACGGGCTTTTTGTTTTATTCCCTAACCTGTCTCTTCTCAATATGCCGGGGAAAACATGGCCTGAGCTTGCCGAAGCGGTGTTGCCATAGACATTATAAATCAGGGATACTCCGTTGGAGAATAGGCAATTCGGCCAAGGCCTTCCCTGCGCCCAAAGCCGTACAGGCGATAGGATTGTCAGCAATGTAAGCGGGTACACCCGTTTCTCGAGTAAGCAGAGTATCCATTTCCCGTAAGAGAGCGCCCCCACCGGTTAGAGCCATTCCTCGGTCTATAATGTCTGAGGAAAGCTCCGGGGGTGTTTTGGCCAGCACGGCTCGCACTACATTGACCATCGCTCCGAGTGGTTCGCTAATAGCCTCAGCCACTTCGCCCGAAGTGATGGTAATGGTACGGGGTAAACCAGCCACCTGATCACGCCCTTGTACTTGCATTTCCAGCGGTTCATCCAGGGGCATGGCCGCCCCAATTTTGATTTTGATCTCTTCCGCTGTCGGTTCGCCAATGATCAAATTGTATTTGCGGCGTATGTAAGCCATAATGGCTTCATCCAGGCGCACTCCCCCTACACGGACTGATTCGGCACAGACAATACCATTCATCGAGACAACGGCGGCTTCTGTAGATCCGCCTCCCAGGTCTACGACCATATTGCCTGTGGGTGTACCAACTGGCAGACCCGCACCAATCGCGGCCGCAAGCGGTTCATGAATCAAATGCACTTCCCGTGCTCCCGCTGTCAGGCTGGCTTCACGCACAGCCCGTTTTTCCACACTGGTTACCCCATACGGAACCGTCACCATCACTATGGGACGGCGTAAATTAATGCGTCCAGACACCTTGTCAATGAAGTAACGGAGCATTGCTTCCGTAACAAAGTAGTCAGCAATAACGCCTTCGCGTAGCGGGCGCATTACCTCAATCTCTTCTGGCGTGCGACCATACATTTCCCGGGCGGCACGACCAACTTCCACAATTACCGTGCGTGTGCCATCGTCCCGAATTGCCACAACCGAGGGTTCTTGAAGGACAACCCCCCGGCCCTGCAAATGGACTAACACATTAACGGTGCCTAAATCAATCGCAATATACGGCGTAAAAAGAGCCATAAGTAACTAGCAATAGATGTCAAGATAATGATTTTGGTGGTGACGCTTTAGCGGACAAACCTTGACTCACTGAAGCTTCAATTTAGATCACAAAACATTTTCTTAAAGTCTATAAAAAGAAAAGACCAAAGACGAATGACAAGAGAATAAACATATCTTGTCATTCGTCTTTGGTCAACTGTTAAACGTTGGGCAAAGGATCCAGAAAGAAACCTCTTATCGGTTATTCATGGTCACTAGATAGATGCGACATTGCCCGCCGACGTTGCCGTTTACCGGCTACATCAATACGGATTTGCGCCTTTTGCAGAGCGATCTGGATTTGCTGGTAGTGCATGGGATCCGCCGGAACACCTTCTTTCATCATCTGTTCCGCTTTTTGTCGTGCCTTCTGCGCCCGGTCAATATCAATCTCTTCGGCATGTTCTGCTGAATCTGCCAAAATGATGACATGATCCGGTTGAACCTCAGCAAAGCCACCCCCTACGGCGAAATACTCTTCTTTACCGTGGGAGCGTACCATTATTTCGCCAAAACTCAACGCCGTCAGCAAGGCTGAATGATTGGGGAGAATACCCATCACACCCTCAACACCGGGCAGACTCACATAGTCAACGTCATTGCTATAAGCAACGCGCTCCTGGGTCACAATTTCACAACGAAGGGGCATAAACACACCTGATAAGCGTAGTGGGTAGGGGGTAAACACCCCATAATAACTGGGTTTACCGCTTACATACCACGCGCTACATTTCTGATTACGCGGCCGCGCGCAAATTCTCCGCCTTCTCTACTGCCTGATCAATCGTCCCTACCATATAGAACGCCTGCTCTGGCAGATCATCATGCTTGCCATCCAGAATTTCCCGGAAGCCACGCACCGTTTCTTGTGTTGAAACATACTGACCCTTCAGGCCATGGAATTTTTCTGCCACAAACATCGGCTGGCCCAAGAAACGTTCCACCTTACGGGCACGCGCTACCAGGAGTTTGTCATCTTCGCTCAATTCATCAATACCCAGAATGGCGATAATGTCCTGAAGTTCTTTATATTTCTGCAAAACCTGCTTGACCTGGCGGGCAGTGCGATAATGCTCTTCTCCTACCACATCAGGCTGGAGCGCCCGGCTAGAAGATGCCAACGGATCCACCGCCGGGAAAATACCTTTCGCGAAGACACTACGGTCTAGGGTCAAAATAGCATCCAGATGGGAGAACGTGGCCACTGGTGCGGGGTCAGAGTAGTCGTCAGCGGGCACATAAATCGCCTGCATCGAAGTAATAGAGCCACGTTTTGTGGATGTAATACGTTCTTGTAGCGCCCCCATTTCTGAGGCTAATGTGGGCTGATACCCTACCGCGCTCGGCATACGGCCTAACAGAGCAGACATTTCTGAACCGGCCAACACGTAGCGGAAGATGTTGTCAATGAAGAGGAGCACATCTCGTCCTTCGTCACGAAAGTATTCCGCCATAGCCAATCCTGTGAGGGCCACGCGAAGACGAACCCCAGGCGGTTCGTTCATCTGGCCGAATACCATTACCACGGATTGCCCTACACCATACTCTTCCATTTCGTAGTAAAAGTCTGTTCCCTCACGAGTACGCTCGCCGACTCCGGCAAAAACGGAGTAACCTTCATGCACGCTGGCAACAGAGCGCACCAATTCGGCGATGGTAACAGTTTTACCCACACCGGCCCCACCGTAAATACCAGTTTTACCACCCTTGATGAAGGGGGAAATGAGGTCAATGACCTTCATCCCTGTTTCAAAGGTTTCGATTTTAGTGCTTTGTGCCTGGAAATCAGGCGCATCACGGTGAATCGGATAATAGGTATCGGCTTTTGGGGTAGGTTTACCATCAATGGCTTCACCCACAACGTTAAAAATGCGCCCTAAGGTAGGCGGGCCTACCGGCACCTTGATGGGGCCACCAGAAGCTTTCACATCAACCCCCCGAGCCAGGCCTTCGGTGGCCGCCATGGCCACGGTACGTACCAGCCCACCACCTAAATGTTGTTGGACTTCCAACACAACGCGCCCGGCGGGGCCTTGTACTTCTACCGCCTCATAAATACTCGGCAGATCATTTTCAGGAAATTCCACGTCCACCACGACGCCACGGATGGCTACGATTTTGCCTGTTGCCATATTGCCTCCAACTGAGTACTAAGTAAGGATGAGTGGTGTTACATACAGCCACAAAATCCTAACGTTTAATTGCTTCTGCCCCGCCAACGATGTCTAGGATTTCGTTGGTGATACTAGTTTGGCGGGCTTTATTTCGTTCAAGGGTAAGGATGTCAATCAACTCCGCCGCATTATCGGTCGCATTATTCATGGCTACCATACGGGCGCTATGTTCGCTCGCCAGGGCTTCCAGAACCGATTGATAAATCTGTAACTCGGTAAAACGGGGCAAAACGATGTTGAGCAGGGCGGTAGGCTCTGGTTCATAATCATATACCCGTTCATTGACTCCGGTCAGGGTTACCTTGTTAACATATTCAGAAACGGCCATACCCTCAAAATCAAGCGGTTTGAGGGGTAGGAGTTGTTTGACTCGCGGCACACGAGTGATCAGGTTCACAAAGTCGGTATAACCAATAAAAACCTGGTCCACTTTACCAGACAGGTAATCATCGGTGACGATCTGGGCAATGGGTGTTACATCCAGGATGGAAGGGGGATCCGGCATCTTATCGAAAGCGGCGATAACGTTGTGCCCTCGGCGGATCAATAGGTCTCGCCCTTTGCGCCCAACGGTGATCAATTGCACGGGTGTACCCACAACACGGATAAAAGCTTCAGCGCGGCTTACAATATTAGTGTTATAGGCCCCAGCAAGACCCCGGTCACCGGAGATAAGGATAAGGGCTGTATTTTTGAGTTGCGGCCGCACCGTCAATAGCGGATGAGCATTATTGCCTACCCCTGGCTGAGAGGCCAGGTTGTTCAAAATCTCAAACGCCTTCCCCGCATAAGCCCGTGTCGCCTCCACCTGCTTCTGTGCCCGGCTGGCCTTCGAGGCCGATACCGCCGCCAGGGCACTCGTCACCTGGGAGATATTTTTGACACTGCGGATTCGTTTGTTTAGCTCGCGTTCACTGGCCACGAGTTTCTCCTCTCATGCAGTAAACAGTGCGCAGTAAACCGTAAACAGTCTCTTTACTTTGTTGCTGTTCACTGTTCACTGTTCACTGTTGACTTTACGCTGACCAACTGGCGTTAAAATCTTGAATCGCCTGTTTTAACATACCTTCAACCTGATCATTCCAGGCTCCGGTCTCCAGGATAGGACGCCCCACATGAGCTTGTGCTGTATCCATATAACGGACGAAGGCATCACGCCACTCATGGACCTTATTTGCGGCTATGCTATCCAGAAAACCCCGTGAAACGGCATAAATAAGCATAACCTGGTGATCCAATCGCCAGGGGCGATACTGGGGTTGTTTGAGCATTTCCATCGTCCGTTCCCCACGGGAAAGTTGCCGTTGCGTGGCCGCGTCCAGGTCTGAACCGAACTGGGCAAAGGCGGCCAGTTCCCGGTATTGGGAAAGGTCGGCCTTCAGACCACCAGACACCTTACTCATGGCGCGTTTCTGCGCCGCCGAACCCACACGGGACACTGAGAGGCCAGTATTGATAGCCGGACGTTGACCAGCGTTGAACAAATCTGTTTCCAGGAAAATCTGACCATCAGTGATGGAGATCACGTTGGTGGGGATATAGGCCGATACGTCACCCAGCAGGGTTTCAATAATAGGTAACGCCGTGAGAGAACCGCCAGAACCCGGTACTTTTTTGGCCTCGTATTTTTCCGGGTCTTCCATTTGTTTCAGGTCTTCCTGAATGTGGTCGTGAGCCAGATTACCAAAATACAGTTTGCCATTCACGCCTTTGGTCTGGCTTGTGACTTCGGTACCTTTGGCAACGATGACAAACTCATCACGTAGACGCACAGATCGTTCGAGTAGGCGGCTATGTAAGGAGAAAATGTCGCCAGGATAAGCTTCACGACCAGGGGGGCGGCGCAGAATGAGCGACATCTGGCGGTAAGCCCAGGCGTGTTTGGAAAGGTCGTCGTAAATAACCAGGGCGTCTTTCCCCTGGTGCATAAACTCTTCACCAATAGCACAGCCAGCATAAGGAGCGAAATATTGCATGGGGGCGGGGTCGGAAGCACCAGCAACAACAACAACGGTGTAATCCATGGCCCCGTATTTTTCTAGCGTAGAAACGACTTGGGCAACCTGACCAATACGTTGACCAATGGCGACATAGATGCACACCATGTCGTTCCCTTTTTGGTTGATGATTGTGTCCAGGCAGATAGCGGTTTTGCCCGTCTGGCGGTCACCAATGATGAGTTCACGCTGGCCGCGCCCGATGGCGAACATGGAGTCAATGGCCATGATGCCAGTTTGCACAGGTGTATCTACCCCTTTACGTTCAATGACACCAGGGGCAATACGTTCCAGGGGTTGTGTTCTGGTGGTACGGATGGGGCCTTTGCCGTCAATGGGATTTCCCAAAGCATCCACCACTCGACCAATCAACGCGTCACCCACAGGTACTGAAGCGATGCGTCCGGTGGCGCGAACTTCGTTACCGACTTCAATGCCGGAATAGTCACCCATGACAACGATACCCACGTTGTCGGGTTCCAGGTTCAGGGCTAGACCGGTGACGCCGTTGCTGAACTCCACCAATTCCATTGATTTTACATCGGCCAGGCCATCTGCCAGGGCGATACCGTCATACACGGAGATGACGGTGCCCACACTTTGGGTGGCAAGGGTGGGTTTGAACTCCTGAATTTGTTTCAGGAAGGATTCGGCAATATTTGTAAATTCGGGGGCAATTGACGCCATGCACCAACCTCCTCTGAGGAATTATGAAGGATGAATCAGGCAGGACGTAAAGTTTGCGTGACACACGATACGTGATGCGTGACCAATTTATAAAGTCCGTTCACGTTGACCATTGTACGTTTTACTTTTGTCCATCCTGTAGTTTTTGAGATTTAGGCAAGTGTAACGGGTCAGACACCGCCTGACAGTCTTGCCGATATTACCTTACCGTTGCCCTTTTGTCCAACAATTCACAAATGGGTCGTAGGTTATATAGAGATTATGGGGAAGGGATAGTTACATTGGGAAAGAGCTACTGGTCAACTTGTGCATTTTATCACAAGTTGAAAGGGAACGTCAAAGGCTGTGAATGATTTTCAGTAATTGGTAATTTGAGTATTTCGCTGATTTTGCCAATGGGTATAAACTGGAGTTTGGAGTGAGCGGGTTTACTTCTCCTCTCTATACTGTGAAAGGGCACGATCTGACATTTTCCCAGAGAGTGGCGGTTCAGGTCATTTAATAATCACCACACGCCTGATTATCAGGGCGGGAATGGGGCCATGTTTTTGTGCCTGGTCTCATGATCGGTTTGTCCGAGGCGGCCCCCACCCCTAACCCCGCTCCCAGGGGCGGGGAACTATTTCTGGTATGGTTTGGCGGGTGGACGTCCGCCAAACCGCACCATTGGTTTTCCCCCCTTCCCTTTGGGAAGAGGGGTAGGGGGATGGGTCTTCTGCCCAGGCTTACTCAGCAGTTGCCGCCAACAAAATGTCATTTTATGACCGTGGTAAGTATAGTTCTTGTGCTCTTTTCTTGGTCTAAACTTCAGGTTAGGGTTTACGGGCTGTGGCTGGTGTTCTCACCGAAGCCCAACGAGTATGGCAGGAGTTCCCCATGAGCATGTCGCTCACCAAGTGGAATGAAAATAACGCCACCATTTTTCATTCCTATCCGTGTTTCCACTATCCGTGGATATTTTCGCAAGAGACCGGCTACAGCGTAAAAGCGCAATAACTGATCACGAACAGTATATTTGACAAAGATGTTGGTTCTTGGGGGTTTCGTGGGGTGCGGGCAACCCTTGTGGTTGCTTATACGGGCAGGCACAAGGCCAGCCCCTACATCTGGTGTCAACCCCCTGAATTCTCAAAGAACCAAAATGTTTTTTAAACTACTGACAGTAAGGCAGTAAAGGGGGGATTCAATTTGTACGCACCCCGAAAAGTTGGGTTACAATTTTGGCTTATGGGTGGACAAGAAGACCGTCGTACTCGTTGGGTATTAGGCATCATTCTCCTGGCATATCTGGTAGTGACTATTGGTTATGGTATTGTGAACCCTCTTTTTGAAGCGCCGGATGAGAACTGGCATTATTTTACGGTGCAGTATGTGGCGGAGATGGGTCGTCTGCCCGTTGTTATGGCGGAATATGATGAATTTATGAGTCAGGAGGCGGCCCAGCCGCCTCTTTATTATATGTTGGGGGCTTTGCTTATTGCGCCTATTGATACGGCGGCCGCACGGGAGCAGGTGTGGCCGAATCCGTTTGGCGGAACTGGGAACGCGGCCGCGCTTACTAACCGCAATCAATTTATTCATACGGTACAGGAAGAGTGGCCCTGGCGAGGGTATGTCCTGGCGGGACACATCTTGCGTTTGTTTTCTACGTTCCTGGGCTTGGGAACATTAATTTGTGTTTATTATTGTGTGGATTTCTTTTTTGGTCCCGCAGTGGGCTATCCCCAATCTAGAGTCACTATTTATTACCCGCTTTTGGCGACGGCAATGGTGGCCTTTTGGCCTCAGTTTAATTTTGTTCATGCTTCGGTGACGAATGATGGGCTAATAACGTTTTTGTGTGCGGCCGCGCTTGGTCAACTTCTGGCGCTTAGCCAACGATTTGGGGCAACGTCGAGTGGGGACATATCGTTGACTGGGAGTGGTCTTTTGCCCTTTGTCCGTTGCTCGTTATCTGTTCCTTATAAGGGGCGGCTATTGCTGTTAGGGTTGACGGTTGCGGCCGCGGTGCTAAGCAAAAATGCAGGAACATTATTGTTACTGTTCTGTCTGGGGTTTTTTGTGGTTATGGCCTGGTGGAAACGAGAGGTGAAGGTATTGGGCGCGGCCGCGATTTATACCCTTCTCCCTGTTTTACTCCTGAGTGGCTGGTTATGGTGGCGTAATTGGCTACTTTACGGCGATCCCACAGCCGCCACTGTTTTTGTGCGTATTGCTGGGGGAGATAGGGGTTACACTCTCTGGCAAGTTTTGGCGGAAACACCCGGTTTGTGGGCTTCACTGTTTGCTATTTTTGGCTGGTTTAATGTACGTGCTTCGGAAAGTGTGTTTTGGGTCTGGTATACGTTGGTAGCCGTAGCCCTGATCGGTTGGGGTATTCGATTTGTTAGCCGGGGGCAAAGGAATAAGGTTATAGATGCGAACATGGGTTGGCCAGATCGAACCCTCACCCTCTTGTCGCTTTTGTTGATGGGATGGGTTTTGCTAGTTTATGTAGGGCTGGTTTCTTTTATGTTGAAGACTCCCGCGGCACAGGGGCGCTTACTTTTCCCGGCTCTTGTCCCCCTGGTGTTAGGGTTGGTAGGGGGGTGGCAAGGTTGGGAGTACCTGTTGGCTTACCGTGATGAAGGTTTGCCCAAAGGGGGTATCGCACACCGGAACTATGCGCGGCATAGGGTAGTTTGGCGTGTGCCTTACGTTTTGTATACGTTTCCGGGATTGGCGCTTTTGACGACGCTGGTTTGCCTGGGTTTTGTCATTCCTGAGGCCTATGCGCGGCCGCAAACCATTCCTCAACTTCCTGCCACAGTTATGCCTCTAAACGAAATGATCGGTGATGGGTTACATCTAATAGGGGCACAAATAGAAACCCTAGAGACCTGGCCTGGTGAACCGGTATGGCTAACTTTGTACTGGCAGGCGCAACCCGTGCCTGTGGAAGCACCAGAAATAATGGTGGAGTTTTTTGGTCTGGATTTGACGACACCCGTAGCCCGGTTACATAGTTATCATGGGCGCGGATTATTCCCCGCCTCTTTATGGCCGGAGGGTGTGATAATAGCGGACCGGACGGCTTTACGCCTCACAGAAGAGGCGGATGTTCCTGTTGTGGCGCGGGGGTTTGTGCGTGTTGTGGATGATGTTGATGGTGTGTACTTTGGCAAGGTAAAGGTTATTCCCGCCCAATGGCCGGTAGCTCCACAAACAATTCTGGCCACGGTGGGTGAAGAGATTGAGTTACGGCAGGTGAATTTTGCTCCAGAGGTGGTTGAACCGGGGGATGTGGTGGTTATACAGGTGATATGGAGGGCCGCGGCCGCGACAGCTACCGATTTAACCACCTTTATTCACCTGGGGGATCCTGCCGAATCGCCCCTGGCTACAGGAGATAACCAGCCACGTCAGGGGCATTACCCTACCTCAGCCTGGGCTGTAGGTGAAGTCATTGAGGATGAATACTATTTAACAATACCCCTCAATCTTCCTGCTGGTAAATACCCTTTAGTAATTGGCATGTATGATGCGGCCGCGGACATTCGTCTATCGCTTATGGTTGCCGGGCAACGCCAACTCAATGATGCTTACCTGGTGGGTTATCTGGTGGTGGAATAAGGGGCGGTTTGTGAGCCGCCCCCTATCCGATATACCGATTGCTGGGCGAAAGGCTCAAGAGCCGAAGTAACTGTATAGGCGAAGCCGTCTTAATTGTTCTTCTTTTCTTTGCGCTCTTTCTTCTCTTTTTTATTTAACTTTGGCTTGTTGGTTTTACCATTCTTGCCTTTTTCTTGTCCTTTTGCCATTTTTATTCTCCTTTTGATGAGCACATCCAGGCCCGTAAATCCTATACGTCTAACCTCATCGGGAGCCATACTCACTTTCCAGGGACACGGCAAACGAACCGACAATAAGTGGGGTTGTACCATCCCAAAGGACAGGCGAATTCGCAGGTAGACGGCGGTTTTGGAGGAATGTGCCGTTTGTACTATTAAGATCGATCACTTCAATAAGATTCCCGCGTCGTTGGACTTTGCAATGATGACGCGATGTACGCGGCCCATCCAACACCATGGTTGCATCTGGAGCGCGTCCAATCAAGATAGGTTCACTGGCAATTACCACACGATCGGGAATTCCTTGCGGACAGGTGAGAAAATGTTTCACTGAAACCTGGGTCGTGCCGATAGACGGTTTGGCTGGTGGTGCGACGGGTGACGACGAAGGTATTTGTGCCGGGAGCGGTTGCCCTTTCGCCGGTGAAGAGGTGGGAGCGGGTGTGGCCGGACGATTATCAACCAGGGTTAAGGAGAAAGGGCCAAAACGCACCAGAGTATTTGGCAACCATTGGTAATACTTATCTGGTTCAAGTTTGACTTCGCCTAAAAAAGTGCCGTTCATGCTACGCAAATCACGGATGAGAACCTGGTTGTTACGCAACAATATTTCGCAGTGCCGTTTAGAGACATACCGTTCATTAGGCTTATCTAAAATAATATCGGCCGGGGATTGTCGGCCAACGACAAGCGGTTGATCGCCCAAAGGTTGGGTTTTGGGTTCCCATTTGTCTTGATACGCTACGCGAATAAAGTAAGGTTCACGAATGCCTGAGGCGGGCGGTGTGCCTGCTTCTTCCAGCGGAGGAGGGGGGGGTGGCTCGTTGGCAATGGGTGTGGAGATGGTGGAGCGCCCAACCTTGTTTTCCTGGAGTAAAGCGTCCAAACTCTGGACAACTTCACCGGCATTGGCGGGACGGCGATGCAGTTCTACGGCCATGAGGCGGCGGACGAGGTTATCTAATTGGACAGGTACAGTGGGCAGATGGGCTTTGAGGGAAACGGGTGTCCCAGAACGGTGATATTGCACGGCATCGAACAAGTTGCGAATCGGAAAGGGACGCTGGCCAGTGCAGGCTTCGTAGATCATGACCCCCAAGGAGTACAGGTCAGTGCGGCCATCCACTTCTTTGCCCAGGCATTGTTCTGGAGACATGTAGGCAGGTGTGCCCACGCTGACCCCTTTTTGTGTTTCCAGGATACTGTTGTTAACCAGTTTTACTAAACCAAAATCGGTGACAACGGCCCGGTAAGGAATGTGGGGTTCAATGCTTTGAGTGAGTAGAATGTTATCTGGTTTGAGGTCGCGGTGATAAACACCTTGTTTATGGGAAAAATCTAACACCTGGGCGATCTGGATGAAGATTTGTAGGACTTCGTATAAGGGCAGGCCCGATTTGTGTTCGCGCAGGAGTTGCCGCATGCTAGGGCCTTCAATGCAATCCATCATCAGGTAAAAACTTTCTTCAAAGGCACCAAAATTGAAGACGTTGGCGATGTTGGGGTGTTTGAGGCGGGCGGCGATACGGGCTTCCTGGAGAAATCGTTCGTAGAAGCCAGGCTGACGGGCCAATTCAGGGCGCATGATCTTGATGGCGGCGTAGCTTTGTAGTTCAGGATGAAAAGCACGCAGAACGATACCCATACCACCTTGACCGATGAGTTCTTGAATTTGAAAATTATTGATGACTTTGCCAATAAAGGCTTCGTTCTCGGGAGTGGTTGTGCTCATAAGGTGTTTTTGTTACTGTTCAGTGCTTGAATGACGTTTGTTGATTATGATTGTATGTTAGTTAAAACGTCGGAACATCTCTGGTGTTTTATGAGGTTAATCAGTACTAGTATACACAAATCTACTACTTTTGTGCGTTTTCCTGGTTTACATTTTCACGTAAAAGTGGGGTACCAATGAGTCAGATGATGGATTTTCCTTATCAGTATGAATTGGATGTCGTTTTTCGCGATTTGGATGCGATGGGGCATGTGAATAATGCTGTTTATTTCACGTATCTGGAAACAGCCCGGTTACGTTATTTGAAGTATTTGTTGTCGTTGGATGATCTTTTGCAGTTACCGGTTATTATGGCGGATGCGAGTTGTGCCTATAAATCGCCGACGTTTTATGGCGAGAGATTGGTGATAGGGGTAGGGATTAGCCGGTTTGGGGGGAAGAGTTTTGACATGGTGTATCAGGTGGAAACGGATCGCGGCCGCGTTGTGGCTGTAGCGAAAACAGTGCAGGTTATGTATGACTATGCCGCCGGTGCTACCATACCGGTGCCGGACTGGTTCAAAACGCGTGTGCACGAAGTCCAGGGAGAATGGTCACCATCATAAAGTCTATACCAATGGGCGCAGAGTTACTTGCTCTCCTTGTCGGCGCAATTCAACCCGATCTCCAGAGAAAATCGTTTGGAAAATATGGGTTGGGAAGTTATAAGCATAAGGGATACCTTCTAAAGAGCAAGCGGGCGCACTTTGCTGATCCAGGTCTGTGTTGACAATAGCCACAGGCGCAACCCCTTTGTAATATAGTTCTAAAAGTACGTAGGGAGCAACCGTAGAACCACTGCCTTTGGGGAAAATGGCAATTTTCCCGGCCATGCTTTGCCCGTTGGCTGGATGTCCTTCTTCTTCAATGACTCCATTGTCTCGATTTACGAAACCCAAAAAGGTGATAGGTGTTTCGGTAATAAATGCTTCACCGGTGATAATAAAATCACCCTGAGAGGGGAGACCGGAACCCGTGAAAGTGGAGGGGGTGGTTGGGGTAGGGGGAATGGGAGGTGGGGAATGGTGAAGTGCAGTGGTTTTGGGTGGGCGGACTGAGCCGGAGGGGCTGGTGGGCGTTTCTGGGGCAAGGGTTTGTGTGCCCGTGGCCAGGGCAAGGCAATCTGATAGGCGCATGACTGAGGTAGGGATGCCGTTGAGGCCAGATTTGATGTAATGTTCGGCTTTCATGGAGTTGGTGAGGATGTGTTTTACCCAGGTGGGGTCATAAGGCACAACTTCGGGGCAGGTGTTTTCGAGCAGGAGTGCGCCGCTGTCGCGGATGATGTCGGCCAGCCCTAGTTTTTCGGCGATGGTTTTGTTTTGGCTGGAGGTGAAGACCCAGAGGGGAATAGCCTCGACTCTGCGGCCGCGTAGTTGTTCTGCCACAGCTTTGATTTCGCCGATGCTGGCCTGGGGGCAACCGATGACAATGAGGGAGATGGGTTGTTGCGGCCGCAAGGCCGTGTACCGCTCTTGTAGTTCCTTTTCGCCAAATAACAGCCGGTCCTGGAACTCCGCCGGGGGTCGTGGCCCACTGTTGTCCAGGTAGAGCAAGGGGCAACCATAGTTTGCGGCCGCGGCCGTCAGCGCTTTCTTTTGCTCATGACTCAATTCGGTGGGTAAACCTTTGATGGCCGGAATAGGGCCATACGGCATCCGCCAGGATGATTGCCGCTGTTTGCCAATCCAATCCCCTAACAGAGAAAAATCGGTGGGATCTTCCAACTTTGTGGTGACAATAACCGCCAGGTTGGGGTGGCGATGGGTTTCATCAAGCAGGCCATAACGAGGGGTATAACCGGTCAGGGCGGAGGCCAGGGCCGAAAGCCCGGACTCACGGTTAGTGAGCAAACCGGTGTAGGAATTGCCATAACAGATGGCATTGGATTCTGCCCAGGCGGCATTACCACTGATGACGACACCATCCCATTCATAAGGGGTACATGATTGAGTCGGTCGCACGCCTAATTTAACATAAGCCGCCACAATCTCTTCACTTTGGGCCTTGAAATCGGGCACGGCAATCCGCATCAGGTCAAACTGGTTTAGATCACACCCTGCTGAATTTAGGGTAGTGGGTACAGCTACCTGGGCCTGGGTATCCTGGATGAGTTTCTGAAGAAAGAGGCGCAGGCCCAGCCCGCCAGTAAGAGGAGAAACGCCGGAAAGATGGGCGCTTTGAATAGGGATAAGTTCGGTAGCATTTGCGGCCGCGGCCAGGTCTAGTATCAGGCGCATAGCCATTTGCCGGGCAACCCCTTGTTCCCCGGCTAACATGGCTGACTGTGCATTATTTAAAGAGATCATGGTTTTTCCTCAACTGCTGGCAAAATAAAACCAAACCGGCTCCCCTGC
The DNA here is from genome assembly GCA_018004935.1 of Chloroflexota bacterium. Classification (GTDB taxonomy): domain Bacteria; phylum Chloroflexota; class Anaerolineae; order Promineifilales; family Promineifilaceae; genus Trichofilum. The sequence continues at coordinate 78,585 of JAGNBF010000014.1, forward strand.
CCTGGTTCACTTTCGACAAACACCTGCCCACCCAATTTTTCAATGATCCGCTGAACAATGGAAAGCCCCAACCCATGGCCCCTGGCGCGGCCGCGGTCTAAACGGGTGAAAGGGTGGAAGATACGAGCCTTTTGTTCGGCGGATAAACCTTGCCCATTATCTTGTAACCAAAAGGCTAACAGACCATCATCCCGCCAGGTTACTCCAAATTCCAGAGATGGGGGATGCCCACCATACTTCAGGGCATTACTGACATAATTGATCCATACTTCTTCTAACCACGGCGAATACCCTAAAGCCAGGGGCCACTTTTCGGGCAAGGAGATGATAGCCTTTGTATCCGTGATCATAGGGGATAGGCGTGATAGGGTTTCACGAATAACCGTACCCATGGGTATGGCTTCCCGATATACCTCTTCACGGCGCACACTAGACAAAATGAGCAACTCATTGATGATGTTATTCATTTTCTGGCCGCCCCGGAGAATCATATCCAAAAAGGTAAAACGTTCTTCTTCACTCAACAAGGCAAAATCGGCCACTAACATTTCACTATACCCCATGATCTGGGCTAAAGGGTTTTTCAGATCATGGGCGACAGTATGACCAAACGCATCTAGCTCTTCATTTTTTTCTCGGAGAAGGTTTGTTTGTTGTTCCAGGGATTGTTGGGCGTTCTTTTGGGCGGTAATATCGTGGAAAACCAGCACACCAACCTGTAATCCCTCGTTTAAACTTTTAGGTAAAGGGGAAGCATTATAGAGTAACCAGGTATCTTGGGACTTATCGCGGCCGCGGAGCCGCAACTCCATCCCTCTTATCACCCTCCCCTTAAGCGACTGAATCAACGGACTCTGCTCTGCCGGGCACAAGGTCTTCCCATCCGGTAAATAAAGACCATAATAATAGGTGCGTTCATCCAGACGAATGTGAGCCGCCTTTCCCCCTAACAACTTTTCCGCCGCCGGATTAAAAAGCAAATAACGCCCCGTCTCATCCGTCACAATAACACCTTCAGCCATACTATTCAAAATGGCTTCCAAAATCTGCGTTTGTTGGCGCAATGTTTGCTCCGAATGGGCTAGTTCGGCCGTTCGTTCCGCAACCCGTTGTTCCAATGATTCCGCATAATCCTGCACCTGCCGTTCCGCCACCTTGCGCCGACTAATATCAGTAAACATCGCCAATGTGCCAATCGTTGTTCCTTCGGCATTCTTTTGCGGCAAGGTGTGCAACATCGTCACAATATGACGACCATCCCGTGTCACCAGAACACGTTCCTCATCCACCGGCTTACCCTGCAAAGCCATCTCGTAACCACCCCGCTGTAGTCGTTCCCGCGATTCCGGTGTGTAAAAATTACTCAGTGGCTGACCAATCAATTCTTCCGGTTGATACCCCAATACCTGGCTAAAGAGCCGATTGCAATTAAGAATCTCTGGCTGATTGAGCACATTTTTCGTCACAACAGACATAACGGGAGCGGCCTCAAAAAGCTCCTGATAGCGAATCTCCGTCTCTTTTTGACTAGTGATATCCTGATTAAAGGCGACCACACTAATCGGTTCCCCTTTCTCATTCCGTAAAAGCGTAACCGACGAAGTAACATAGCGACGTAAACCATGACGATCTTGTTGCGCCAAGTCACCATACCAGAAACCAGCCGAGTGAAGCTGATATAAAAATTGTTGCCGTTTATCCGGCAATAAAACTGTATGAAGTATCTCATCAATCTGTTTGCCCATAACTTCATGACTGTGCCAGCCATAAATAGCCTCAGCCCCTTTATTCCAACTGGTAATATGGAAATTTAAATCGGTAGCGATTACAGCATCAGACACCTGTTGTAAAAGATTCGCCTGATACGTTGTTTGGGCCTGGGCAACCTCGGCTTCACGCAAAGCCTGAGTCAGAGTGCGTAAAGCCAGATGTAAAACAACCGACAGAATGATGAGATTACTGACAATGCCTACCCAATAGGTCCATGGTGTTTCCTGATAAACGGGAACGAAACCCCCTTTCCAGGCCCAAAGTGCGGTGATAAAAGCACTTAGCACAATAAAGAGAAAACTGGCCCTGGCACTGAGAAGTAAGCCTGTGATTAAGGCGACAAGCAAATAACTGGGCAATACAGGACTATTCAGCCCCCCCTGCCAATGCACCAGAGCCGAAATACTAATCCACATAATGCTGACGAAAGCCCAACTGGCTAAATGGAGATACCCCCGGCGCAAAAGTTCCGCCCCCAACCCCAAGGGTAGCAACACAACAAGCATAGTCGCCAGACGTAGAAACCTGTTTTCACCTGGGTCAAAAAAAACAGCGATGATATTAGAAATAATGACGGTGAAAAAAGTAGCCCGTAAAATAAAATGAAACATCGCCGAACGACGTGCGTCTTCGTGAGCGTTATAGACACTTGCAGGCAAACTCAGGAGAGAAAATAACCAACGAAACATGGATACCCATCCGTAACAAAAAAGAGGGTCTTTGGGGATTTGTGGGGTACGGGCAACCCTTGTGGTTGCCCCACACGGGGCTGGCACAAGGCCAGCCCCTACATCTGGTGTTAACCCCCTGAATTCCCAAAGAACCAAAAAAGATTATTGTTTTAAGCGGGATACTACTTTAGCACTATGTTACAACAGAATAGCTGGGGTTGGGTAAAGATAGGGAAATAAGTAAGGGATCTTGTTTAGATAACCAGCAAGTATGCCCCAGATTGAATTTAAGAATCCAGGAATTGGTACCAAATAAGGCGTGATTCAAAAGTTGGCAAACGGTGCTTAGTAATTGTTCGCAATTAACTTAGCGATTTGCTGTGGCCAGTCTCCTGACCGAGCCACAGCAGGTTATCAAGCGCGGCCGCGCTCGATAACCTGCACAGGAGAAAGTTCCCCGCCCCTGAGGTTAGGGTTCGGGGAACTCCGAGTATACAATCGCCCTGGCGTCCGCCACAGATCAACGCTCAAGAAGTGGGGGAATTACGTGTTGGGCTGAGGATGGGGGATCCTCATTGCTTTGGCGCCGTAATGATGCCGGTTTGCCCTCCCGCCAATGGACAAATTCCCGTACCGTATCATAGGCAAAATCAATATCGGTATGGGCGGCAAAGGTACGCAAAATCGCTTCCCAAATTTGTTGCTCATTGTTGCGCACCTGCCGGGGATCAATAAGATACCGTAAAGTCAGTAACACCCCATTGCTTACAACCTTGGTGTATACCGTGGGTCGGGTGTTGCCGTAGGAAATAACAAAACGTTGATCCGGTTCCAGCGCCTGTCGCCTGATGAGATCATCTACATCTGGTGCATATTCGGTCAAAATCGTCCCCAGCAGGGTTTTAGCCTTTTCCCAGGCACTTTCAAAGGTCAAAACAATAGGGATTTCATGCCAGATTAGCGGTAGCCCCTGAGTGTAATTGACAAACACATCACTAAAAACTTTGCCGTTGGGGACATGAATGATGCGTCCGGTGCTTTGTTCCGCCTGAATACGTTTACCAATCTCTAGTAGAGCAAACTCAAACAGGCGAATGTCAATCACATCACCGGCAAAGCCTTCGATCTCAATGCGATCCCCTACCTGAAACGGCTTCCGCCAGATGATGAAGAACCAGCCCGCCAGGTTTACGAGTACATCTTGTAAGGCAATGGCCAGACCCGCTGAGACCAGCCCTAGGTAGGTGGCGATGGTATGTACGCCGACTAACCAGATGCGCCCTACCAGAATGAGACCTAAGATTGCCAGGGTGTATTGTGTTCCTTTGCGCCAGTTATAAAGGGCACGGGTATCTTGAGCATAGCGGCGGTGCACCAGGCGCATGATAAGCACCCGGGCCAGCCAGAGTAGTAAAAGGATTGCCAGAGAGTTCAGCAAATGGCTGAAGGTTTCGGCATTGATGTCTATACCAGAAAATCGGAAGAATAGTGCACGTAATGTTTCTGACATGGTGTAAATAAAATAAACCCTTAGACTGGTAATGTAGGGACAACCCTTGTGGTTGTCCACAGGGCAGGTATGAAGTCAGCCCCTACCCCATGAAATCCCCAGCCAGTGGAAAGGGGAGAAACCCACGGCGCGGTTCGGGGGCGGCCGCCCCCGAACCGCGCCGGAAAAAGTTCCCTGTCCCTGAGGCGGGGTTAGGGGTGGGGTAACTGAACGCTTACAAATATTGTTTTAAGTCAACGACCCCATATGCACCACGGATAAATTTGCTCTTTTCTCCGCCCCAGGGAATGGTGCAATCTAGACCCATCTTGGCGGTCAGGCTCTTTTGTCCTGGCGCATGAATCCCTGACGGATCCAGGGAACTCCCTGGCTGGCACTCCAGGATCAGTAAATCTTTGTCTGCCTGGAAACGTGTGGCTACGGCCCACTCTACATCGGCGGGGTTGTAAATATCTACATCAGTATCTACTACCCAGACATGTTTTAGGGAGCTATGTCCGCGAAAAGCCGCCTCAATGGCCAACCGGCCATCGTCTGGCCCTTGTTTCTCAATTTGTACTACGGCATGAAGCCAGGATGTGCCCCCTGGGGTAATGGCTACGCCGGTACAATGTGTTACTTTATTGACCTCAGCCCAAATAGTGGGTTCACGAGGCATTCCCATGAGTAATTTGTGTTCTAACCCACCGGGTAACAAAGCATGGTAGATGGGGTTGTGCCTGTGGGTGATGAGGTCAATTTCAATGACCGGTTCCTGGCGCACAAAATCCATTGTTTCGGTTAAATCCATGAATGGCCCTTCGGTGGCCCGTCGTCGGGTGATGCGGCCTTCCAGTACAATTTCTGCATCTGCTGGGACTTCTAAATCTTTGGTCAGGCATTTGACCAAAGGGGTAGGTTGGAGAGCGTGGGCCACGCTCAGTTCATCTACCTCTGGGGGGGGTGACATGGATGCGGCCAGGTGGGTGGCTAAGGAGACGCCAATACAGATGGCGACGGGCAAGTCACCTTCAACTTTACTCATGGCGGTGTGGGTTCCGCGCCGTTCAACGATGCGTGCGGCCAAATGTTTTTCGTCCAGGCGGAGGAGGCGGTGATAGCACATATTGCGCCCGAAGTCTGGGTCTTTGGTGATAACGACGTTGCTGGCGCAGTAGTAACCTCCATCTTGGGGGAGATGAAATAGGAAGGGCAGGGTCATCAGGTTGACGTTTTCGATGATGATTTCCTGGCAGGGGGCTTCTTTGACTAGTGGGGGTGTTTGCGGCCGCGCCAGGGCCTGGGCCAAATGCTGAGTCAATTGGTTGATGGGCACACCCAAATCCAGGCTGAAATATTTGCGGTCTGCACAGGGGCCGGAGTTGACTTGCCAGCCGGGATGTCCTACCACGTTGGTAAAGGTGACGGTTTTGCCCTCTAGCGCGTGGGCCACATTGGCTAATTCAAAATGGGGGCTGACGGGTTTATGAATGGTGATGAGGTCGCCTGAAGCGACGGCTTTTTCGAGAAAGGTACGGTAACTCATACGTTCAATTTCCCTTATGACCGGCTGAACGCAGGGCGAAGGCGGTCATTTCTTGGATGATCGCGGCCGCAACCGCCGCTGGTTCCGGTAAACTGAGTAAATGCAACACAATCTCATCAAATGCCCCAGATAACCCCTCAGCGGTAATGCGAGTATTTTGGGGGGGGATTTCCCCTTTTTCCAGGGCTTCATCCAGGGCGTCCTGCCACAAATCGGCTATATCGTTACGGAAGCGGCCGCGGCTTTCCACCAGTGCTGGGACGGCCCCTACACCTCCAACCAGGAGAAGTTGTACCACAGCCGGTTCGTAGGTAGCGACATTAACAAAGGAATGCAACGCGGCCGCGATCCGTCCTGGTAACTGGTCGCTTCGACGTAACCCTTGCTCAATTGCCCGCAGAAGAAAGTCTGCCGTTTCTTCATATAAATAGACAAACAGTGTCTCTTTGTCGGGAAAATAGAAATAAAAAGTGCCAATCGCCACTTCGGCCGCATTGACAATGTCCCGTACGGTGGCGGCATGGAAACCTTTCTCGGCAAATACACGCACCGCCGCCTGCATCATGGCTGTACGTTTGGCATCTTTTTTTTCGCGAGTTCGGTCAGTGGTGCGGTAGGGCATATGGTATTGCGAGCTGGCCGGGGCAGATGATTACCGGGTCCCTGCTGGTTATGAGCAAATGGATGGATTCTTGACTGGTGGCTGGCGCATTCGGATGATAACGCCAGGGTTTAGTCAGTATATGAAAGTTGGGGCAAAAGGTAAAGCCGCCGTGATAAGGTGAGTATATCCACGTTTTGTGGGAGACCTGACAGGTTTCTAAAACCTGTCAGGTCTGTGCCCCACGATTTATGGGTATACTCTGATAAGGTAGGTATGTATCAGCGTCAAATCTGTGGTTGACCAAAGAATCGTTGGGGCGGTGGGTTCATTTGTGAGGCATCTTTCGCCAAAGGGAGGAAACCTTTATGAGGCAAGTTGGTGTAATGCCCGTAAGGCAATCTGGATTTCGGCCGTGACCGCGGCCGCGACAACATCCTGGTGCGGATCATAACTGGCGATGCTTTCGCCACTATGCAACACATTCCCATCTACGGCCAGAATTGCCCCGGCCTGCACATCACGCACGTTTGCCACATGAAAAAGAGCCGCGCATTCCATTTCAACGGCCAAAACACGTGCCTGGGCCAGAATTTGGTAATCAGGGGTATAGGGAGTGACAACACCCCCATAAAAATTGTCGCGAGTAATAATGAGGCCGGTGAAGGTACGGGGATAGGCCGCGGCCGCGGTCTGATGTAATTGATAGGCGATTAACATATCCGCCACGGCCGGATACCCTGGGGGAACCGTCTCTCGGCCATAACCGGTGACATCCACGGCCGCTGTGACTACCACCAGGTCGCCTGACTGCATATCTGGCTGAATGCCACCGCAGGTTCCCACCCGAATAATCTGTTTAGCCCCGGCGGCAATTAGCTCCTCAAAAGCGACCGCCGCTCCTGGAGCACCGACTCCATGAGAACAGACCGTTATAGGGGTGTCCATAAATTCGCCCCGGTATGCCCGATATTCACGCTGGTCGGAAAGACGTATTGCCCCGGTTAATAAACCCGCAATTTTACTAGCGCGTGCCGGATCACCACAAACAATAACCGCTGGACTCACCTCGCCAACAGGCAAACCAGTGATGGGTAAATATCGTTTCATCTGTACCTCTGTCAGTGATTGGATAGGTGGCTTATGCTTTCGACTCTTACATTTATACGGCACTTTAGCATCTTCTCAATATTTGGGGAAAAATGAGGCCTGAGCTTGCCGGAGGCCGTTGGTTTCGACAGGCTCAACCAACGACACCGCGTTTTCTTGAGAAGATAGGTACTTTACTTCTGTCGTGGCGTCAAAATGTAATATCCACTTTCCGCCGTCCGCACAAAATCGGTGATCTGGTAGCCTTGGGCAAAAAGGTCTGTAAAGGTTTGCCGTGACTGGTATCGCCATTGGTGGGCCAGGGGGGGATCGGTATGGCACAAGGTCAGATAATCAGGCGGAACAGAGACGAGAGGGGTGTGCGGGAATGGCGTAGCAGTAGAGGTACGCGGCCGCGTACCCCCTTCCAGCCGTGCCTTTACTCGTTCACTTTGTAGCCACCACTCCACATGAAACCGGTCCTCCGCTTCACCGTAAAAATCAGCCAGGTAGCGGCCGCAAACCACCCCCAACTTGCCCACATTCAGCCAGGCATTACGCGCCAACAGCGGATCATACGTCCACGTCACCAGCCCCACACCTCTTTCTAAGGCCCACGCTCGTTGCGCTAACTTCAGTTGAAAACCCACCCCGTAACTTTGATATGCTGGCATAACCCCCATCGTCGCCGAATACAACTGCAAAACCGGCTCCGTCAACCAGTATGCCCAGCCCAAAATACCAAAAACAAAGCCAACAATCTGTTCCCCCGCATATGCACCCAGAAGCAGGTCCCCATTCACGCTGGCCCCACGCAACAAGTGCGAGGGAATTAATTCCCGATCAGGCAAAGCGGCCCAGGCCGCTCGCTGTAAATCGGCTAGTTTATGAACCTCATCTAACGTTTCCACCGGGCGAATCGTTATCATAACCCCAACTCAGTTAACGTTGCCGCCAGTAGCGCAACAACGTACTGCCATCTGTAAACCCCAGAGGTAAAAATGCCCCCAGGAAAAAGATAAAGAAGTTTTGGATGAAGAAAAGGATGCTCACCCACCAGAATGGGCCATTCAGGATATTGCGGGCAATCAGGGTGATGATCAGTGCGATCAGGCTAATGCCTAAACTCACCGGGGGTCCCCCCATCGCCCGGCGGATGTGGATACGGGCAGGTAGAACAGGCTCATTAGAGGGGTAGAGTGTCGTTACCAGAAAGCCGCGAAAACGGATTTCTTTCATGGGATAGCCCACCTGCCGGGCGACCCAGGCATGACCCAATTGGTGCAAAAAATCGCCCAGCCAAAATAGGGGTACGGCTATCAACCCGGCAGTGAAGGCTTCATCGAGAGGTGCTTTTAATAGCAAGTAAGCCAGAGCCACATGCCCCAACCACAAGAAGATGGACCCTGGCAGAGCCGATCTTTCCGCCACAATGGCGATCTCCCAAAACTTACCCAGGTGAACTTTCCCCATCTTTCACCTCTTTTATACCTACACAGGTGAGTCTACTGCAAAAAGCCCGGTTTCTGACTAATCTAACCGTCGCTTCCAGAGAGAAAGAAACCGGGCTTTTAACTGCTTTGACCTTTTTTCAGTGGAGTCACAGGTATCTTCTCAATAACTTTGGCGTTTTCCCTAGAGAGGGAACAGCTTCTCTGGCCGTTTAGCGGACTTCGGCCCCTTTCTTATTGCGTTTAATTGTTTTCAGGCGAATTTCATGCCGGAGTTCTCTCTTGCGCAAGCGCAAAGAAAGAGGTGTCACTTCCAGCAAATCATCATCATTCAGATACTCAATGCAATCATCCAGAGACATCTGGCGGGCTACATTCAGCCCCTCTTCCAAACCACTTTGCCCTGCCCGGTGATTGGTCAGATGTTTGGTTTTACAGACATTTACCACCAGGTCTTCATCGCGGGGGTTTTCGCCCACAATTTGTCCAGAATAGACCTCATCTCCTGGCCGCACAAAGAAGGCGCCGCGTTGTTGCAGATTAGTGAGGGCGTAAGCACTGACTGGCCCGGTTTCCATTGAGACGAGGGAGCCAGTATCAATGGTATCTATTTCCCCCTGGAATGGTTCGTAATCTTGGAAGAGGGTATGGTAAATGCCGGTTCCGCGTGTGGCGGTTAGGAATGGCTGGCGGAAACCTAATACACCTCGTGTGGGTACAAGGTATTCCACGTATACGGTATTATCATCACCATAACGAATGTTGATGACGCGGCCGCGCCTTCTCCCCAACATCTCACTCACCGCCCCTAAATAATCATTGTGAACTTCCAGGAAAAGATGTTCGATAGGTTCCAATACTTCCCCTAACTCTCCAGACTTAAAAATGACCTCTGGTCGGCTCACGGAAAACTCATACCCTTCTCGCCGCATCGTTTCAATCAATATAGCCAGGTGCAATTCCCCACGCCCGGAAATCACGAACTCTCCTGCCCGGTCCGTTTCTTCCATCTGCATCGCCACATTACTTTCCAATTCCCGAATGAAACGGTCTCGTAACTGGCGTGAGGTCACAAACTGCCCTTCCCGACCGGCAAAGGGGCTGTCATTGATACGAAATGTCATCCGTACGGTAGGCTCTTCCACCGTAATGGGGGGTAAAGCATGGGGATCATCTGGGTCGGCAATGGTGTCGCCGATGCCCACTTCAGGAATACCGGCAATTGCTACGATGTCACCGGCATACGCTTCATTTTGGGGAACGCGTTGCAGATCACGGAAGGTATAAAGTTGGGTGATTTTACCCATCTCCAACTGCCCATCGGCATGGATATGGGCCACCGATTGACCGGCACGTATATTGCCGCTAGACAACCGTCCAATGGCGATTTTTCCTACGTAATTGCTATATTCCAACATCGTGACCAGCAATTGGGTAGGGCCATTGGCTTTGATGGTAGGTGGGGGCAGGTGGGTGAGAATGGTGTCAAACAGCGGCCGCAAATCATCCGCCATCGTTTCAGGGGTGAGGCCTGCCCGCCCTTCTAAAGCCCGCGTATAAATAACCGGGAAATCCGCCTGTTCATCCGTGGCCCCCAAATCAATAAACAGGTCAAAGGTAGCATTGACAACATACTCTGGCCGGGCGGCCGGACGGTCAATCTTATTTACGACCACAATCGCTTTATGGCCTTTCTGTAACGCCTGGCGCAAAACAAAGCGTGTTTGGGGCATGGGACCTTCTACCGCATCCACGAGGAGCAAAACACCATCTACCATGTTCATTACCCGCTCCACTTCCCCACCAAAATCAGCATGGCCTGGTGTATCTACAATATTAATCGTTACATTGTCATACATCACACCGGTATTTTTAGCCAAAATTGTGATGCCCCGCTCTCGTTCCAGGTCATTAGAATCCAATATCCGTTCTGTCATGGCCTGATTACTACGAAACACATTGGTTTGGCGGAGCATGCCGTCTACCAGAGTGGTTTTGCCATGATCTACATGGGCGATAATAGCGATATTACGAATGTCAGTACGCAGTTGAGTCATAAACAAGCAATTCTTATTCTTTAGGAAAACTTTACCGTTTGGATGTTTCCGTGAATGAGCGATAGACGCAAAAAACGCCCAGCCAATGTTTTGACTGGGCTTAGGTGACTGTCTGTTATTAACTTCGGCTAAGAATGAGGTTCATTTGAGGCAACAATGTCTCAAATTCCGAGATTGTTTTAGGGCAGTCACTAAGAAGGCTCAATTGTATGTCAGGATTCGGCAGTGAGCAACCCCCTTGCCGCTTACAAAAGGGGATATTTTCCTGATTATAGGATGAGGTGGGAAGCATAAGTAAGCCCGCAAAAGGGTGATTTTGCTCTGCGTGCAGGAGAGATAACTATTCGCTACGTTCACAAATGAAGCCTTCTATTGGTTGTTTCCAGAGAAAAAAGGGTATAAAAATATTAAATGTTCATTTAACGAAATTTTAACGACCCTCTTGACTTTAATATTTGAAATATGTTAGACTGCTCCCGCGTGGACAGTTAAACTGTACTTTAAATTGCATTTAAAGTGTAAAGTATTTTACAGTTTTCTGCCTGGTGGGAGTCGCCTCAGTTGTCTACGCAAAACTTATGTAAAGAGGAGTTAAGAACATCCTATGAATACCATCGTGCCCCCGGAACAGATGGATATTTTCACCACGCTCTTAGCTGAGGCTAAACAGAGAGGGTACATTACGTACGATCATATCTTAGAAGCGTTTCCTGAAGTTGAAAATAATTTGCAATCTTTGGATGCTTTATTAGAAGAAGTTCAATCTGCTGGTGTTCAGGTTTATGAAAGTGAAGATGATATTGACCTGGATCATTTAGAACTTAATGGCCCGTTAGATGACGTTATTGATGATGCGGATCTAGACCTTACTTTAGAACTGGATTTGGAACTGGAGTTAGAAGAAGAATTAAAGCATTATCGAGGTAAACACCGGCGTAATAGTTCAGATCCTCATGCCGCCCCACTTTTTGATTTAAGCACAGTGCCGATTGATGATTCTGTTGGCCTCTATTTCCGGGAAATGGGGCAACAGCCTTTGCTTTCGGCAGATGAAGAAGTGCAACTGGCTAAGGCGATTGAAGCAGGGCGTGCGGCCGCGATTCAGATGGATCGAGGTGGTTTGAATGATGAGGATTGGCAGGAAAGTTACCGGATGAAAGACCGGGGAGATGCGGCCCGTGCTCATCTTATTCGGGCAAATACCCGGTTGGTGGTGAGTATTGCCAAGAAATATCGCGGCCGCGGTCTGCAATTTCTTGATTTAATTCAAGAAGGTAATGTCGGTCTCATGAAGGCTGTCGAAAAATACGACTATCGCCGGGGCAACCGCTTCAGTACCTATGCTACCTGGTGGATTCGTCAGGCTGTTACCCGTGCCCTGGCCAATCATGGCCGTACTATTCGTATCCCTGCTCATCTTGGCGGTCGTATCAGCAAACTATATCAAGTAGCACAGGAGCTGGAACAAGAGTATGGTCGCCAGCCCACGGCTGAAGAAATCGCTGTCCATATGGATTTACCAGCTGATCGGGTACGATGGATGCTTCGTACCAGCCGCCAACCCGTCCATCTAGAACGCCCCGTAGGTGATGAATCTGACGCGGAATTGGGGGATTTTATCGAAGATGTGGAAGCACCTCCCCCAGCGGAGACGGTGGCGTACAATATGCTTACGGAAGAAATTGGTGAAATATTAGACCAACTAACCCCCCGGGAAGCTCGTATTTTGCGTCTGCGCTATGGGTTACAGGATGGTGAGTCTCGTACTTTGAAGGAAGTGGGTGAGATGTTTGGCCTTTCCCGGGAACGGATTCGCCAATTAGAAAAAGAAGCCCTACGTAAACTCCGTCACCCCAATTTTGCCGGTCATTTGCGCCAGTATCTCAACTGAGTAACTATAGCATTTAGAGTAAAAAATTTGGCAACTATACACGTTCTCGAGGGCTGAGCTTGTCGAAGCCCGACTCTGCCTTCGACAAGCTCAGGCCACGTTTTCCCCGAAATTGAGAAGATATAAATTAAGTAACAAAAAGGCCCCTCAATATTGAGGGGCCTTTTTGTTGTCGGGTAAAAGAGTCTTACTGACTACATCATTTCCTCTTCTTCCTCGTCTTCTTCCAGATGTTCAATGATACGTTGTTCCATCATGTACCGTTCGTGGCGGTCAGCCAGGGATTCTGGCGTTTTTTCTACTCGGTCAGAGAGGGATGGTGAGGTGGCTGTGGCTCCAGGATTACGCCAAAGACGTGGGCTAACCAGTTGAATGAAATTAGCCTGATACCCATTTTCACGCCCTTCCGCGGCCGCGAGTTCAAACTCGAAAATGTAATTCCGGCTGGGTAGTTCTGATACATCCACATTATCAGGCAAGCGTGAATTGTGGAAAAACACACTGATATAGGGAGAATCGGGCTGGCGAGAGTCAATTCGGCCCAAACCAGGGCTGATATTCTTGAGCACCCGCATAAAACCATAACCCTTTTCCGCGTTGTGACTGTAACAAACACCCCGCACCCGCGACCCAATTTCCCCCCAACCGGGACCACTGCGTGAACCACTGGTAGGTAATAAATTGGGAATCAAATAACCAGACATGAACATATCCGCTTCTTGCCGTAAATCGGTAGAGACATTTTCGAAGGCCACAATTTCTACTCGACACCCCCGATTTTGTAAGGCACGGACGACCTGAACAAAGTCCCCATCTCCTGTCGCGAGCAAAACCCGGTCTAAATTCTCTGATTGTAATAAAGCATCTACCGCCAGATCCAGGTCAGCGTTGGCCTTTCCGAAACGATTGCCGTTTTCATCGGTATACCATTTCACATTTTTTTCAATTACCTTGTAGCCAAAGTCGCGTAGTAGGGAGAAAAAACCTTCTTGAGAGTGGCGATAATAAGAATCTCGGTCTGCTCGATCAACATCATATCCTACATATGCATTCAGACGGATAGCTTCCGCAGTGCCGCGACAGGCAAAATCGCGTAGGACATCATAGCGCATACCATAGCCACCATTGCGGGCCAGATTGGCCACATCAATATAAACACCAACTCGTAACCCCGGTTTTGTTTCGTTCATAATAAATTTGTCTCCTTATTGGCCTTGAGATGTGAGATGAGTTCTGCGTTGCTGAGACAGTGTGTCACCGTTTCAGGATTTAGAGGATGTAGATTTGCAGGAGCCCAACATAATTTGGATCGTTGAAAAAAAAGGACTCTTATAAGAGCACCTCAGTATTAGGATGGGATAAAAACTATGTTAGTCCTGATTGGGTAAATCACGGGCTTTAAGTCATTCGGAGCGAACCGGCAACAGAGTGCCAACTACTCGGTTAATCTAAATCTTGTGGCAATGGGAAAAGCGGGCCATTAAGACAAACCTCATGAATATGGTTTGTCGAAGGACAAATAGGCAATTACCAACGATTGAATAGATGATTGGCCTTGGCAATAATTAAATGACACGACTAGGCATTACCTGATTCGTTCCTGAAATTGCAAAACCTATGTGGTAAGCGTTCAGTTATCCTGCCTGATGATCAAAATACCGGGCTAAATGTACGAAGCCCTATGGGCTAAAACGCCAGGCCAGCGGCCTTTGTCGTGATAGCCCGGTCGTTTTATGGCCGGGCGGGCCTGCCGAATGAATTGAGCGGCTGAACGCTTATCCTATGTTGTTAATTGGTGAAGAGTTTACACGGTGACTTTAAATTCTGCCTTTATATGGTTTGATGTATGAAACCCGTAAACCCAACAGTTTTCACTATCTTTACCCTTGGCGGAGTGACAGGTTTGTTTTCTGGTTATTATTCCCATCAAGTTATCAAGTTACATATTGGTGGCTCGGTCAGGAGACCGACCACAGCCCTGAAATATTGATGAGTTACCCCAATGGGTATTAAAGCCTGTCAGATCCTCTGGTCACAACAAAATTGGCAAAGATAGGGCAATTTTTGTCTACCCTAAAGTTTAGAACCAAAGGAAGAGCCACCGGATGAGTAGAGTGATGTTTCTTTGCTCTTACCTTAGAATCTAAACCAAAGATTTTATAGATAGTGTGAATGATACCAAATGCTATGTTATTTGCCACGTTGATCAAGGTATAAAAGGCAAATATTAAGTTTTTTCTATGTCCTTGTCCAAACCGGGGAAGGTTCAGAGTTCTCCGGCAAGTAAGGCCTTGTGGGGACAAGTTAAGGCATTGGGCAACGGTGTTGTAATAAAGAAGAAAAAGTTGATAAAAATTGACATGGCTATGTCTTATTGCTACAATCTTCTGGCTATTGCATTATCAAACATGCCTCATCGTGTGACGATGAGCGGGAGAACGGAGAGAATTATGAGCACCATTGAAATGATGGATGTGGCAACGATTGAAATTACTGACGCGGCCGCGGCAACAGTCAAAAACCTGTTGGTGCAGAAAAGTGTTCCCAACTATGGTCTGCGTGTTTTCGTCAGTGGTGGTGGTTGCTCTGGGATGCAGTATGGTATGGCCCTGGAAGCGGAGGCCCGTCCTTACGATCATGTTATTGATGCCGCCGGGGTAAAGATTTTTGTAGACCCCACCAGCATGATGTACCTACAGGGAGCTACAATTGATTACGAAGATAGCATTATGGGGGGTGGCTTCAAGATTGATAACCCTAATGCGGTTTCTAGCTGTGGTTGTGGGCATTCCTTCAAAACATCTGGAAGCGAAGGCGCGGCCGCGGGTGGCGGTTGCAGTTGCGGTCACTAATCAAACCCGTTATTGGTTATTCGTTATGCCCTTTTCCAGGCCAACAACCACGAAACCCCTTAACCAATAACAAATAACCACAAACAAACAGCGGGGTCGCAACGGCAACCCCGCTGTTTCTATGTATGGTCATGACGCCACACTACTTCACCCTCCCCGAAGCCAATACCATTATCCGCCACATTCGCCCCCTCATGGCTGAGCTCTTAAAGCGCCGTGCTCGTGTCGTCAGTTGCCGCCCTTATTTGCATAACGTGCTTGAAAACCTGCACAACAATACCGGTAATGCCCTGGCCACAACCGTCGCTCAAGATTTTGTGGTAATGGAACGCCTTCTAGAGCAGATTAAAGGGTACGGCTGTGTTATAAAAGATATCAACGTAGGTCTGGTAGATTTCCTCACAGAACGAGACGGTCGGGAAGTTTATCTGTGTTGGCGTTATGGTGAAGACGAAATATCCTTTTATCACGAATTACATAACGGTTTCAACGGTCGCCGCCCCGTGTAGGCAAAATAAGGTGTCCCATGAGATTTCTCTGGCCTCGCGTCAGCAAAAAAGATAATGAAGTAAAACGACTCTGGTTAGACCTGGGCGATCTGGGGGACCTGGTAAACCCCTCAGGCCCGCATGAGCAATGGCAAGATCATGGCTTGGGGTTACTACGTACCCTCATGCACCAAAACGGCCTCATGACCGACATCGCCTCTACCCGTGCTGTGACCAGTTGGAACCAACTCAAGCGGCAGTTACAAGGGTATGACATGGTGCTTATGAATGTTCGCAGTTATACCTACCCGGTAGCCCGCAAAGCCGCAGAACTGTTCAAAGAAGTGAACCCCAAGGGGCTAGTGCTGGCGGGGGGAATGCATGCTACCGTGGCCCTGGATGAAATGTTAGAAGTAGCGGCTTTTGACAAAATTTGCCAGGGACCCGGAGAAAACATCATCTTGGACCTGGTGCGTAATCCAGAGGCCTTTCCCCGTGTCGTTTTGGGGCAAGGTAGTAAATCTATGGCCGAATGGCCGATGATCGATCGTACCCTCTGGCCGAAACCAGCCAGTCGGCACCTGGCTAAAAAATTCAACTGGCCGCTGGAACCAGAATGTGGTTGGGGGCCACCCCCAGTTGCTACGATTATTACCAGCCGGGTATGCCCCTGGCAATGTGTTTTTTGTAATGAAAATTCCTACATTCCCAACATGGGGCGTCGCCCGGTGGAGATGGTGATTGAGGAACTGAATTACCTGGACAATAAGTATGGGGTGGGGTCTATTGTCATCCACGACTCCATGTTTTTTCAGAACCCAAGCTGGTTGGAAGAGTGGATTGAGAAATACCCCCGTAAAGCTAATAAAATATGGCCGTACTGGGCGGCCGCACGCTCTGATACAGTACGCCAATGGCCGGAACTGTTTACGGCTCTGATCAAGGAAACGAACTGGAATATTGTTTCCATTGGTTTTGAATCAGGTAGTGACCGTATTCTGCGTTTGCTCAATAAAGAATGTACTGAGGAAGATAATTACTTCGCCATTAACCTGCTGGATCAGATAGGGGATGAGATGGAAGCTCAAGGGCGAGAAGCCCCTAAATTTTGGGCTAATATTATGCTAGGGGTGCCTGGTGAGACATCGGAAGATGCGTTTAAGACGATGCGCATGTTGAAATATATGAAACGCGTTTACCCTTCTATTTCTTACTATGCGCCTTATCCTGGTTCGGCTTTGGGGTATCAGTTAATTGCTGAAGGGAAAAGCATGATGTCGAAAGAGAATTATCATCGTTTCCCAGGAGACGAGAAGGTAAAAGGGGTTGACTATGCCTTTTACCGGGAGCTATTGGCCGGGAAATTTGATCAACAAATTAACCAGGGACTTTCTCCCTATGCCCAACGACGTAGTGGTGTGTTTACGGAAGCATTAATAAAGGCTTGATATGAGTAGTTTTAGCAGTCCTCACTATATGTATCTGTTTGAAATGAAGAATGGCAAACAGAAGTTGGCGTATGGGGCCTCACCCGAAGATGCTCTAAATATTTTGCGGGTTCGGCTGACAGAAGAAGAGATGGCGATGATTGTGCCAGATAAGTACATCAAAATTTCTCAGCGGCGTATGCAAGAGCATATTGGCAATTTGGGCTGATGCTTTTATGCTGATGATTGGCACCTGGTCAGATGATAGGGAAACCGATAGGACGACAAGATGACACGGCGACATAGCGATTTTTTTGCTGTTCGCCGTGTCTTGTTTTTAGGCTGAGTTGTGCTCATGCTAACGCTCACACAGGCCAGAATTATTCGGGGGTTGGCTCAGGGGTGGCCCCTGAAATCGCACCGTTATTTGAACGGGGTGAAGGTGTTTAAACTGTATCACCCTGATGGGACGAAGGAAACGGTGCGCCGTACCACGATGGCGGTGTTGACGCGGGACTGGCTCATTTATAGCAATCACAAATTTCCCGCGGCCGCGTACACCCTCACGGATAAAGGTAAAGAGGTTGCGGCCGCGTTAGGAGAGCCGGTTCAGGGGTTATCTAATATCGTTCACTTTGATACCCGCTGGGAAGGTAGTGACTCACCACTTGATCTATGCTGAATGACAGTAACGATGACTAATTTGGGGTTTTTTCTTTGTTTTTAGCGCGGCCGCGCCAGGGAAATGGTATCGTCAGCCGCGATTTACCATTAGCAGATACACCCCTTTCCCCTGTCGGTTGTAAGGGATAATCGTAATAGTAATAACTATTGAGGGTTCCAGGCGACCAACGATTTAATATCAGACCAATGATATTAACTTTCATTTTAGATAGCCGCTCAATGACCTGCTGTAATTGCCCGCGCCGTGTTTGCCCCGAGCGTGTTACCAAAATGATGTTATCTACCTGTGTACTAAGAACCAACGCATCGGTGACTGCCAAAACGGGGGTTGAGTCAAAAACGAGGAAATCAAACTCACTGGTGAGGGCGGTGAGGGTGATCTGCATTTTGGTAGAACCCAGAAGTTCTGAGGGGTTAGGGGGAAGAGGCCCACTGGTCAACACAAATAGACCTGGTACATGGGTATCCTGAATGAAGGATAAGACCAACTGTCCGATTGCTTCGATACTGTCATCTACCTTGGCTTCCAGCAGATAACTGGTAATGCCTCGGTCGTTGGGAATCTTAAAAATGATATGTTGTCGCGGCCGCCTTAAATCAGCATCAATGAGCAATACTTTGGCCCCGGTTTGGGCTAAGACGACGGCCAGATTGGCGGCTGTCGTGCTCTTGCCCTCGTCGGGTGCACCGCTGGTGATCAGAATAGAAACATGAGATTTGTCCAACGAGGCAAATTGAACGGCGGTGCGTAACACCCGAAAGGACTCGGCTACGTGGGAACGGGGCTGATGAAAAGTAATCAGTTCGTTTTGTTCTGCGTCACTTTTGAAGGGGGGCAGGTTTACGAGCAGAGGGATGTTGGTCAGTTGGGTTACTTCTTCAGGGGTTTTGATGGTGTCATCAATAAATTCAAGCAGGAACGCGGCCGCGACGGCCAACACCCCCCCAATTACGGAGGCCATCACAATAATCACCAACTTGTTAGGGCCAATAGGAAGCGAAGGAAAATTAGCCGGAGCAATGACATGTAAGGAGTTAATCGCTCCTCGGTCTGTGGAAGCCGCCAGGTTAGCATAAGTAGCCTGCAACGTGGACATTTTGGTTTCCAGGATAACGATTTCCCCTTGCAAATCGGCAATTTCAGCCGCACTAAACAACTGGCCTAACGATTCTTGTTTGAGATCGATTTCTTCCTGTGTAGCCGTGATATCCGTCTGTAGCTCTAATAATTGGGCATCAATAAAAGCCTGCCGCTGATCATTTTGTTCTGAACCCGAAGGACTCCGGTAAATGAGTTGCTGAGCCAGCTCTTCCGCTACACGTTGAGCCCGTTCTTGGTTGGTGTCAATTACGCTGATCTCGATCAGATGGCTTTGGGTTAAGGCTCTGGCAGAATGATCCGGGAGCCACTCCAACCCCAGGGCATTTTTGGTATCCTCATCAATGAGGCCGGTATTCAAAATTTCCGCATACGTAACGGTGAGTTGTGCCCCTACCTGGAAGCCAACACTGTCGGGATTCGATTCGGTAATGGTGCTCCCTACCATTAAGATGACTCTGGATTGATAAACAGGGGGTAGCGGCCGCGTTACCAGAAAGCTAGAAATACCTGCCAGCAAAGTTGCCGCCAGGATAAGCCACCACCATTTTTGCACTGGAGCGATATATTGCCTGAAGTTCATTTGTGTTTAGATAATAAAACCACGGTACTACTCCTGATACATTATACTGTACTATGAGCAAAGACAGAAACATCTGCCGCAGGCTAGTAGTTCGACAAATATTCGTAACTATATAGTCTCGCTGGAGAAACCGGGTTTTTGCTTAGGCCAGCTCATACCCTACCAAAGAAAAACCCGGTTTCTGATGTGTATAGGTAAGCGTTCAGTTACCCCACCCGGCGGGTCAAACCGCCGGGCTAAATCTACGGAGCTTTGCGGGCTAAAAGCCCAGGCCAGCGGCCGTTGTAAAAATAGCCCGGTCGTTTTACGACCGGGCGGGCCTGGCAGATGAATGAATTCAACTGAACGGTTACTGGCATAGTTACGAATATTCTTTGTCAAATGTAGGAACCTATTCCCTAGGGTGATTGCTTGATCCCCCCAATGAACCTATCCCTCATTGGCTTGTTTCCTGGCCCGCTCCCGCAAGGCCCGGGTAATCAGATGACCCAGCATCAAATGAATGTCTTCCATACACTCAATATGCTGGCCTGTTACATGAAGTTCCACGTCTACCATTGGCCCCAATTTGCCGTGCTGAAAGCCAGTGAAGCCAATTGTTTTAGCCCCAGATTCTTGGGCTAAAGTCATCGCATTAACGACATTAGGGGAATTACCACTACAAGACACGCCAATGACGACATCACCAGGCTCAACCAGGTTGGCTAGTTGGTATTTGAACACATTTTCGTACCCATCATCATTACCATAAGCGGAAAACGCGGCCATATTGTCGGCCAGGCCAATGACTCTCAGGTGAGGTATGCCGGGTACACGGGTGTTTTTGGCTAAATCGCAGACCAAATGGGTGGCGGTGGAAGCACTACCGCCATTGCCCATGATAAAAATTTTGCGGCCGCGTTGCCTGGCCTCATGCAAAATAGCAATTGCCTCAGCAATCCTTTCCGGGGAAACCGTATCCATTGCCGCCTTTACATCTGCAAAATAACCACTGATTTCGTCCATAACACCCTCTTTACTGGTAAAACAAGTTTAATTGAGACAACATCGTTGTCTCTTCGTAAGTGTTCATACTTAACTAAGCAACCGTCTAAGAACCACTTCCCTTTTTGCTGTGGCCGGTCTCCTGACCGTACCACTCAGCTTATTTCCGAACGATTACTTAACTAAAGTTTAGAGTTCAGAGCCAGGTCTACAGGATTTTCCAGAGTAATTCTCTCTCGCTCTCTCCTCTCGCTCTCTCCTCTAGTTACTTAACGATGATAATTAAAAATAACCTTGGACCCATCCTGGCCAATGTTAAAGGGCAATTCTTGCAAGGCATGTAAGGCCTCACGCACATGTTCCTGTCGCTCGTAAGGACAATAAAGAAGTAAAAAACCGCCCCCACCAGCTCCGGTAATTTTGCCCCCCACAGCCCCAGCCTTACGTGCCGCCATATACATATCATCCAGGTAACTATTACTAATCTTACTGGCCAATTGCTTCTTTAACTCCCAGCTTTCATGCAACATCCGCCCAAACCCATCCAGATTGCCCTGACACAGCAAATCACGGGCCGTATGCGCCATATCCCTCATCTCACGCAACACGGAAAGCCGATCCTTGATATTTTCCTGTTGTTCTGAGAGAACGGCATTCGCTTGCCGGGTAACACCGGTGTAAAACAGCAACAGGCCATCATTAAAGCGGCGCATAATCGAACGATCCAGGTGTACAGATTGTACGTTGACATGCCCATTGGTCTGGAATTCAATAAAACGTAGACCCCCATAAGCCGCAATGTATTGATCCTGAATCCCTATGGGACTACCTAAAATATCAATTTCAATTTCACAGGCCTCTTTTGCCAACTGTTCCGCTGAAATCAATTCTTTGTCAAAGGTGTACATGGCGTGCAGAGCGCCTACGGTAACTGTGCTAGAAGAACCCAACCCCGAACCTTCTGTAGGAATATCACCCATGGTAGTTATTTCTACTCCATGTTTAATACCCGTTTTATGTAAGGCTTCGCGTACCAGATTGTGATGAATATCAGCTACATCCTCTACCAATTCTGTTTTGGTGTAACCAACCCGCAAAAAGTGGTCGAACCTTTGTTTAATCGTCACAAAAATGTATTTATCAATGGCTGTGGTGAGTACACAACCCCCTTCAGCCTCAAAAAATGAGCGGAAATCGGTTCCGCCGCCAAAAAAACTAACACGCAATGGTGTTTGGACAATGATCATATTGATAGCTCCACTTTGCCGAAATAAGAGACTGGTCTGAGTTTACCGTCTCTTAAACCAGTCATTGATTTCTATAGCTTTCGTAACTATACACGTCCTCGAGGGCTGAGCTTGTCGAAGCCCGGCTCTGCCTGAGCTTGTCGAAGGCGGAGCCATACCCCACCTGTATAGATACTAGCTTTTAAGAAAAAGATTTTGGCTGTAGACGCAACCCTTGCGGTTGCCCTCTTGTGGCAGAACAGGCATAAGGCCGTCTCCTACCCAAAATCATTATCTTGAGATCTATAGCTTGATTTTTGTTGGCTTCTTTTGCTTTTTGTGTGGGTTAATACGGTTGTTCCCGACGATAGTGGCTAGTACAGCTTTGCATAAGTAGAACTCAGGCTTTTATCCAGATCAGGAACGACCTATAGGAGAAAAACCTGTTTTCTAAACCTGCTAGAGATTTACGCCCTGATGTACTAGTAAGCTCCCCTACCTTTGAGTACTGCTAGTGGGGTTTGTAGTAAGATGCGCAAGTCTAACCAGAGGGTCCAATTACGCACATAGTACATGTCCAGATTAACGCGGGCTTCATAATTGAGGTCCGAGCGGCCGCTGACTTGCCACAATCCGGTGATGCCAGGCCGCACAGTGAGTAGATTGATGTTCCACTGGCTATATTTTTCCAGCTCTTCTGGGGCAATCATTCGCGGACCAATGAGTGACATATCGCGTTTGAGGACATTGAGTAATTGAGGCAATTCATCCAGACTAGTTTTGCGCAGGAACTGGCCGATGCGGGTGATACGTGGATCGTCCTTGAGCTTGTGGTTGAGAGCCAGTTCGGCTTTGAGATGAGGATGTTGCTCCAGAATTTCATTACCATTTACATACATTGTCCGGAATTTAAAGGCATCGAATTGGCGACCATTAACCCCCATTACCCGGCGACGATGTACGGCTGGCCCCGGTGAGTCCCATTTGATGAGCAAGGTGATGATCCCCAAAATCGGGAGGACAAAGAGCAAACCGGGCAGGGTAATGCAGTAATCGAGAATGAGTTTAAGTAATTCATCCATACCGGTAAGACGAACTTTATTAACCATTACGAGAGGAACAGAAGCTACTTCTTTGACCTCTAGGCCGGTAGTAATAAGCTCATATAAACCAGATGAGAGTCGTACACGTACTTTGTCGGATACGCCAAATTGTTTAAAGATTTCCAGACGCCGATCCCGGCTAATGGCACTGGTGGCAATGATTAATTCTTCAATACCAAACTCTCTTACGATTTCATCGAGTTCGGTCATTCCACCTAAAACGGGCAGGTCCATATTGGGTTCATAATCAGCCGTTTCGTCTTCAATGAAACCCAACAGGTGCAAGCCGGAGTATTCCCAGTCAGACAATTGAGCGGCTAAAGAAAAGGCTTCGTCATTGGTGCCCACAATAATGGCTGAGGCAAGAAAATAGCCTTTGGTACGGAAGTAGCCAATGATCCGGCGAATGGAGAAGCGACCTATCATTGTAAACATGAAGGTGAACAGCCAGGCCAGGAGTACCCAGGCTCGTGCTAAGATCAGGTCGGGTTCGAGAAAGCCGGAGACAATGATGAAAAGGAGTCCGGTGGTACAGGCTCGAAACAACAGAGAGTACTCTTTGGTACCTGAGACCAGGTTTTGCCGTGTGTAGAGGCCAAACAGGAAAAAGATTAGAAGCCAGATGGGCAATAAAACCCCAACGACGCGCATGTAAAAAAACAAAGAAGATTCGTTGTTTAAAGAAAAGATGGCAATAGACGTTTCAAAACGAATAATATAGGAGATAGCGAAAGCTATCGTGACCATAAGGGTGTCCGTAAGTACCAGGCCTAAGGTAAGAATGGGCCATTCGCGTCGGGTACGACGGGACATTGGATAATCTCGAACTTTGAACGGTTTGCCCAGCAAAGCATCCATGCCCGCTAACGATTCCATGTAAACTGCCTCCAATTGGGTGAGCGGTAGTAATTGGGAAAAAAGGGGTTACTTAAAGTATTCAAGGTGAGTGTTTTACGTTTATCGTTTTAACATATCAGTCTTACGGGCATGCTTACACGTGCCCGCGCCACAATCAGGAGAGGGGTTGGGGCAGTAAGGGTATGTAAGATCTTGAGTTTAGAGCCGCAGTGCGTCAAAAGAGTCACTGACAGCCGATAAACAGGTAGCATAAAATGTGCGAACCTGACAGTTAGCACCTTAACAAACGATACAGTGACCCCGAATGAGCGTCTAACTACCCGTTTTCGCTCGTTTTGCCTTCTTCTGCGGCCGTTTTGAGCTTTTGTACACCACCGGATACCGCTTTTTAGGCTGGGGCCGATACCCCTTGAGCCGCCCTGTTCCTTTTCCGGCGGGTCTGGGCGGAGC
>JAGNBF010000089.1 GCA_018004935.1 Chloroflexota bacterium
TATCCACGCTTGATCTCATACTGTGACCACCCCTTTTATCCCGTTACGGATAGTTTTGAGAAGGGTGTTTAAATAACAACTTAGGAGTTACGCGCTGTGGCCAGTGTCCTCACTGAGCCACACCGAGCACGGTCAGGAGACCGGCTCGAGCAACCCCGCAAGTCCTGAACTATAAGATTGGTGCAACCTCGAGAGGCAACCAATCTGTTAAATGTTGGCTATTTAAAACACATTCTTTGATAGTAGGGGAACACAGAAAACTCGGGTTCTAAGGAATGTTGCTATGCGTGTACGATCGCAGTTTTTTATCTGGTTGATGCTTGTTTTGGTGGTGATTACGCTTCCTCAGGTTGAAGCCCAATCAGCTATTGATGAAATTAGCGTTGTAGATGTAGAGACCACCGGTTTTCCTCAACTGTTGGTTCATTTTCGTGCGCTAGATCGTTTGCGTCAGCCTATTTCTGGCCTGACAACGGCGGCCTTTGATGTGCAAGAAAGCGGGACTTCTGTTATTCCTGATAGCATTCTGGAAACAGAAGGGGAGTTATGGGTTCATTTTGTTATTGATGCCGGTTCTAGTTTAGGCCCAACCAGCATTCGGTGGCAGAATACAAAGCAGGCTATTCTAGAGTTTGTCGAAACTCGCCCCTGGATGAATGAAAATTTGGATCATGTTGCTATTACTGCGGTGGAAGCCAGCGGCCGCAGAGAACTTATTGCCTTCTCTACCGATTCTAACAGCATTGCCACCATTGTGGATGATTATGCCCCACCTGGGGGAACCGCTTATTCCAATCCCCTGCCAGTCATCAATGATATTGTCAGTGAATTGAACAGTTTGCCGCAAACAGAGGGTGATGCCAAAGTTGTGGTTTTCCTTACGGCTACCTTGGAACGGGTTACGCCAACCGTTGCCGCAGAAATTACTGAGACGGCTCTGGCAACCGGTATTTACGTTTATACGGTCAATACACGTGGGGGCAGTGATAGCCGGACCGGCGATGATGTAGTCGAAGCGTTAGCCACAGATACGTATGGCCGTTATATCCGTTATGCCAGTACTACTAGTATGACATTGGCTTACGAGAATCTGGTAGGTCATCGGCACCTCTACGAACTTTCCTATCGCTCGGTGAATAACATCTCCGGGACCCGTCCGGTTATCGTCACAGCCAATGTTGGGGGTGTAGGAGCCGTCAGTGATTCTGGTTCCTATGACATCACGATTGATCCCCCCCGTGTGCAGATTACTTCCCATGAAGGGGAGGGCAAAATAATTGTTTGTGAAACAGAAGTTTATACCACTGATTTTGGTTCTGTTTGTACTCAGCCCGAAACAGTATTGGCCACGGTTACTTATGCCGATGGGTACATTCGCCGGGTACGTCAGGCTACTTTACTCGTAAATGGGGTGGAACGTGGTCAGTTGACGAATCCCGCCTATGATGGCATGGAATTTTCTTGGGACTTACGTGAGGTTGAGAACCGCGGCCGCAATTCTTTTACCCTACAAGTAGAAATTGTAGATGAACTCGGTATGCCAGGTACTAGCTTACCGGTACAGGTAGATGTAGATGTTATTGCTCCGGAATCTCCTCCGACAGTAGTGATGAATCCTACCGAATTTGCTACTGCCATTGCGCCTTTTATTCCCACACCGACGCCGGATCCCTGTGAAAACGCCACAAATCAAACAGTGTGTGTGCTTGGTCAGGGATTCAAAGATAATGCCATTGCTTTAATGAGTTTGAGCATTGCTTTTGGTGCGGTTGCTTTTAGTGGGGTCATTTTGTGGCGTAACTGGGATCGTCCGGCTATGGTCAATGCCCGCAATACCGTTCGTGGCGTAGTAGATAGTTTAACCAAACGGTATCGTGGCCCGACAGAAGCCAAAGCCTACCTGGAAGTGCTCCAGGGGGATGTGAATGTGGGTAAATCGTTGGAGGTGTTTGGTGACACCCCGATTGGCCGTTCCAAACAACATGCGGAACTGCTGTTCCAACAACATGATGATACCAGCCCCATTAGTCGCCTCCATTGCTCTATCATTGACCATGAAAGCCATTTTGTGATTAAAGATGAAGACAGTGCCAATGGCACCTTTGTTAATGGTCGCCGCTTGCAACCGATGACGGAGGAACCATTGCATGATGGGGATGAAATTGAATTGGCCCGTGTAGAACGTGGTGGTGTGCGCCTTCGTTTCCGCAAAGCGAAACCGGCTGATTTGGATAGTGGGTATACGGAGCCATTTGGGGTTACCCGGCCCACGGCTCCCCCGCAACCACCACCCGGTTCACCCTACCAACAAGGCAAAGGGCCACATTAGTCATCGTTCGGGAATACCGTGGGTGGCACGGTTGGGAGATCGGTCACAGCAAACGTAAAAGTTATTTGCGGGTGAACTCTTCGTAGTAAACAGCGAACAGTAAAATTGGTTAATGGGTAGACTTTTTGGAAAAGAACCTTCCGAAGGTGAATACGAAAGTACCGACTGCTAGACACAGCCTTCGGAAGGCCAGGTGGTTACGGGTCGGGCGCAAAATTTTATGAGATTGTATTTGTTCAATAATAGAAGGGACCACGCTAATGAAAGGGGCAAAAATCTATAGTGGGTATTATACTTTACGCGATCCTATTGCTTCTGGGGGCTATGCGACGATTTACCGGGCCATAGAACAGAACCATCCCGAAGAAGTGGCAGTTAAAATAGGGATTGTTTCTAGCGACCCTGGTTATGCGGCTTCATTGTTACAGGAGGCGCGTATTCTCGAGGGTTTACAGCATAGAGGGATTGTCCGTTTACGACTTATCCCCCGTGAAGGGCGTAACGGTGTGGCTTCGGCCAGAGCGGTAGAGTTACAAGGAAACCCGTATTTTTTTGTGACCGAATATTTACGCGGGGGAACTCTGGATCATTATCTCAAAGGGGCCGGTAAGATAACAGTAATGGAAGCGGCCGCGATTGGTGCCCAAATTGCCGAAGCGCTTCACTACTTGCACAGTAAAGGGTATGCCCATAATGATCTTAAACTGGAAAATGTGGTTTTTCGCACCCCTTTGGTACGCGGTCAGCCCTTTGATCCTACTTTGGTGGATTTTGGTATTGCCACGCGTATTACCTTACAAACTGATGCTGGCACAACCTACATCATGTCTCCGGAGCAAATTTCCCTGATTCGTAATGGTGGCTCTGGCTATAAAGAGGATCCTGATCATAAAAAAGTGGATGTTTGGGGTTTGGGTGTTATGTTATACCGCATGTTAGGAGGCCGTCTGCCTTTTGATAGTCGTCATCAAAAGACACTAACTACCCAAATCCTAAATGAGCGGCCCCCAGCCTTACAAACATTGGCCCCTACTGTACCCAGTGAAGTAGATGATCTGATTGTTAACTATTGTTTGAACAAAGATCATCAACGCCGCATTGATTTAGGGGAATTGTGGCGGCAACTAAGCCGCCTGGGACATGAAGGCGTCGTACAAACAACCAAAAAAGGCTGGTTTTCCTGGGGTGATTGATGGCACAGCAAGGACGTAAATCAAGTGAAACGAAACGGGTAGAGGAACCAGCGGCTGGTCATGTTGGCTGGCCTTTACAATATGGTTCTCATCAAGCGCAAGGGCGTCGGCCAAACATGGAAGATGCCGTAATGGTGCAACACCTCTCGACTGGGGGTGGACTCCCTTTAACTGTTGCCATCGTGGCTGATGGTATTGGTGGCAATGCCTATGGGGAACGGGCCTCAGCGCTTACTGTGGAAACGTTGTTCAATATCATCCGCCAATCTCCAGTCAAAGATCCGGCTCATATTTCCGCTTTGTTGCGCCAGGCGCTAGAAAAGGCTAACCGATCGGTTTATGAGGAAGGGCGGAATGACAAAGACAAGCAGGGGATGGGGTCTACGGCGGTGGTGGTTGCCGTTTATGAGCAACAACTTTATTTAGTTAATGTGGGAGATAGTCGAGCTTATCTGGTGCGGAATGGCGGAACCCATCAATTGACGCAAGATCACACCTGGGCGCGGGAGATGGTTAGCCAGGGTAAACTCAAACCGAAAGAGGCTGAATCTCATTATAAAGCCGGAGAATTGGTTCGTTCCGTTGGTTATCTGCCAGAAGTAAAAGTGGACATGGGGATTTATTTCCCTAATGCCCAGGTGACAGAAGAGCAAGCGGAACAGGTTCCTTTTTTACGCCTGGAAGTGGGAGATCGGGTGGTTTTATGTTCGGATGGGTTGATAAAGGAACATCATAATGGGGCTGGTTTTTATGTGACGGGGCCGGAAATAGCGGAGATGGTAGCCCAATATGAACCGGCCAAAGCGGCTGAGGCTTTGGTGAAACGGGCGATTAGCCGGAATGCGGATGATAATGTGAGTGTGGCAGTTTTAGAGACGCCGGGAAGCCAACGTGTTGTACCTTATCAGAAATATGCGCTGTATGCTGGGGGTGGGTTAGGTATTTTGTTGGTTTTTATGCTGATAGTGGTTTTGTTCGCGGCCGCGGTTCGGAGTGACAATAAAGAGAATGATGAGGTGACACAAGTGCCCATCGCGTTGTTACCCGGTGATGAGACAGGGACGATAACGGAAACGCCTACCCGGGCACCCATTGATCCCGCAGATGCGGCTTATGAGGTAACTGTCGTGACTGCGGCCGCGGGTGCTCGCTGGCAAGATGGTAGTGCCCCTTTATCCCAACAAATTATGACCATCGTTGGGGATCAAAGTACGTTGATAACCGGTGGTGATGGCAGTATGGAACTGTTATTGCCAGGTGATGGACACCTTTTTATAGGGGTAGATACAAATATTACGTTTCAAACACCGAAGGATGAAGCGCTTATTTTGGAAATTGGGCAGGGGGCACTTGTCATCCAGACAAATGGGCAACCGGTGAAGATACAAAACGAGTTTAATGTTTGGGGACAAATCCAAATGGGCCTGGTTGGGGTGATGAACACTCAAAACCCGTTCCGTTTTGAGGTTGCTTGTTTTCAAGGGCCTTGCGTTTTGCATGGCGATTTAGGCGGGGAATTGGTGTTGGAATCGGGGCAGGCGGGATTTGTCGGAGGGAATGGACGGCCAGCGTTGGCACCCGATGGTATAAAAAATGAGTTGTATCTGTTTGCTGAGGTTGTCCCTACGCCTACAGCAACGGCTACGCCAACTTTCACCCCTACCGCCACAAATACAGCGACGCCCACGAATACGCGGCCGCGGCCTACCGCTACTTTTACCCCAACAAGCACATCTGTGCCTGTCTCAACCGATACTCCTGTCCCACCCCCACCTGGAGGAGGTGGTGGACTACCTGCGCCAACCCCAACTACGGGTCGTGAATAATCAAACAAAAGGACAAAGTTTATGAAACGTTTAAAACTTTTACACTCTGGATTTATGTTATTAGTCACGATTTTTATCGCCGCGTTTCTCTTGACCCTTTTCACATCCTTTGCCGCCGGGGGGGATCCGGCTGTACCTCAGGTCACGATTAGTGCCGTACCTGATGTCCATAGAGTAGCGCCGGGAAATGATGTCTATTTCAACCCCAGCAATGGGGGGGTGATTACCGCTGTTGTACATATAAGCGGTACAACCCCGCTCACTTTTACGACTGCTCCCGCTTTTAATCGCCCAGGCGAGGTGTTCACCTATACATCCAGCCCCGCTTCTCCCGAGCTTTCCTATACGGTAGCCAACAATAGCGGTAGTCAGTTGGGAATCACATACACGGTAGTTAACTCCTATGGCCTGAGCACAGAGACAATTAACTATATTCGAGACATTACAACCCCCGTTACGGTAATGACAACGACTTATGGGGTTATCACCTCAAATATTTCTTCCCCGCTTCTTCTGGCAGGAACGGTTAGCGACGCTGGTTCAGGCATTGGTAAAGTGCGCATAAACCCCGCCGGGGCTGGTTATGTGGATGCGGTTTTAGGTGATACGGGTGATCATATAACCAATACTACCTGGAGCTACCAATGGCCTATCCCCTCGGCGAATGGTACCAGTTATCAATTTCAGTACCGAGGTGTAGATAATTTGGGGCTGACTGAAGATACTCAGGCGCAGGCAATAATTGTAGATAATGTTGCTCCCCCCATCCCGGGTACGCCCACTATTACTGTTCAGGGGACAACCTTGCATATCGTCTGGGGAAATTCAACCGGGGCAGTGGGATACCGTCTTACCCTTTATGAAGGTAATGATGTCATAACGGTGGATCGTGCCACTACAACATATGATTATGTGGGCACCATTGGAGAATCCTACTCGGCTAAAGTTGAGGCTTATGACAATGTACATAATTACAGTGCGTCCACACCTACCTCAAACCAGGTGTTTTTAGGTAGGATTTTTATGCCGCTTCTTAGCTGGCCTATTGCTGGTTATAGTGATGTAACCGGGTCTTTTAATATTAGTTCTGCACGTTTGGCAGGAATAACCACATTTATTCAAGACGTAACCGTAAACTTTAGCACCCTCACCTTCTTCCCCGTACCGCCAGATGAAATGCGGATATGGCGGAGTGATCAGAATGAACCAACAACCTGGGCAAACTATAATGAGGAAGGGACATTGACGTTGAGTAACGCCATTGGTTTACAGACCGTGTATGCCCGGTTTCATTGGGCTGGAGTTACTAATCCGTCCAACCGGGTTGAGGCGTCTATTTTTTATATCCCCAATGGAGATTTTGCCGGAGGGGTTGACATATTACAGAATAGTGGGTGGGTTCTGACGAGTAATACTCTGCCTTATTCTGTCGCGGGGGGGAAATTGATTCTGGGTAGTCCTGCATATGGTTGTACCAATGTACCCATTGGCGATGCTCAGGCTAATTTTGCTCTCAATATTCCGGCCAATTCCAATTACAAATTGTATGTGGATGCGGATGTATACACCTATGACCAACTGCCCGACCCTAATCAAGCTATTTATGACGCTTTTGAAATCCACGTTGGTAGTAATGTGAATCGTTTTGGCAACCCAGTGGCCCCAATTGATTGTTCTATACTTCGTACGATAAATGTTAGTGCATCAATTAGCCTGCCAACAGGGTTAACTAACATCAGTTTGCGCAATGTGACACGGTTTGATAATTTGTTTAATACCTATACTGAGATTGACAAGGTATGGGTTGATATACAGTGACCTGTGGATGTGAACCATCCTGAATGCGCGAAAATCTTTCACTAGTGCTTTGTTAAGAAGGAAATTGGATTTTTAGGACACGGATTGCACGGATAAACACAGATTTCTTTTTCTTTTAATCCGTGAAATCCGTGTTCATCCGTGTCCCATAAAACTCGAACTTTCAACTTAACCGAGCACTAGGGCAAGTCATTAAATATAACCTGCATTAGATTTGATCCCTTTTGCTTCCTGTGACTCTTTGGGTTTGTGCGAAATCAAACGGGATGATTCCAAGCGATTGGTCACGGTAAAGCCCAAAGTTGTTTATGAGTAAACCTATAGTAAATATTTTCCGAAGGTTTACCGGACACAATTTGAGGAAGTTATGAGTTTGGTGGTGGTGACATTGCAGTATCAGCAACTGCAAATGGATATGGAGTTACCGCTAGAGATACCTCTTGGGGTATTGGCCCCTGCTCTGTGGCGGGAGACTGGTTGGCAGAAAGGGATGTTGAAGCCGGTTGAGCCAATGACAACAACGGGAAGGGTGGTACCCTCGGGCAATATAATCAGGCCACAGGATACGTTGCAAATGGCTGGTGTGGTGCATGGTGATGTCATTGATCTGGCGATTACTGAGGCCCCGGCTATTGACCTGGGGAAACGGGGCGATTTTACGGAGTTAGCCTCGGTAAGAGCATACCTGCAAAGCATGGAAACGGGTGCCGTGTTTCCATGCGTCAATACCCATAATATGGTAGGACGTGCCCCAGAAATGGGGATTAACCTGGCCCATTTGCCACATCGAGATGCTGTATCCCGGCTTCATGCCAACATTTTGTACCGGGAAGATGGTTACTGGCTGAAAGATGAAAATAGCCGTAATGGTACTTTTGTAGATGGGCGGCGTTTGTCGCCTGGGGACAGAATCCATTTGCGTGATGGATTTACCTTGCAGTTTGGTGAAGGTGGGCCGATATTGGTGTTCCGGCAACCGTGAGGTGATTCATCTGTCAGGTATAGGTGTATGGGTTTATGACTTTGGTAGAACTTGTTGATACTAAGGGTTTGCTCAAAATTAAGTTGGGTAGCGTGGTCAGGAGATCGGCCACAGCAAACGCAAAAGTTATTTGCGAGCGAACTCTAAGTGAGCGTCTAAAAATAACTTGGGTGGCGCGGTCAGGAGACCGGGCACAGCAAAACGGGAAGTTATTCTTGGACAATTACTAAGGTTGAGCGTGGATGTGTATTCGCGGCCGCGAAAGGGTGGCTTCTCTGTTCCTTTCCTTTCAACCTTTTGCCGGGCGCTGGTTACAGGTTTTAGAGCTTTTCTAATATCTACTCAATAAGGAGAAACAAACATGGCAACACTTCATTTCGATACCGATGCAGGCAGAAATGCCTCAACTACCATTCAAACAGGGTGTGATTCGTTAAATGATCAATTAAATGCGTTAAATAGCCGCGTGAACAGCCTCGTCGGCTCTGAGTGGATGGGCAATTCAGCTAATCAGTTCAAGGGCGAATTCGATTCTTGGGCAACCCAGTTACGGGCTTGTACAGACAACCTGGCTACGCTGAAAACACGCCTGGACACAGAGATTGCCGAATGGGAAGCGGCCGCGCAAGGGCTGGCCTGATCTTAATGGGATTGTGCCCTTTCTTACTGGAGAGGGCACGCCCATTTTTATTTTGTTAACCCTGGACTGTAACCACAAATCTTCGGGCGACTGGATGGGTAGGGGAGTACCCTGCCCATCATCAGGTAAACCCAATCATGTATTCGATAGTGGCGGTTTTTGTTTGTCAGAAGGCGAACCGTCTGGAAAGGTTGCTTTATTACCTTAGGACTTATGTGCTGTGGCCGGTGTCCTCACCGAACCACAACGAGTATGGTCTCCTGACCGTGCTCGAGCAACCGCGTAAGTCTTAACCTGAGCCAGACTGAAAATTCAGCCTCATCGAATTACTAGTTGATGCAGATTATGTCTGATAACAATCGTGCCCGGACACTCCCTGATGCCAATGTAAAATATTTGATTAAACAGTATGCGCGGAAGCGGGAGCCGTTGCCGGAAGCCCAGATCAAAATTCGTAGCCCCAAAAATTTGCCTTCTTTGCCCGAAAAACCATCCCTGGCCAATTATTTAACGATGATGATGTTTCCTATTATGAGCGGAGCTTTTGGTTATATAGGCTCTGTGGCTTTGGGTACAGAGAGTTCGGGGGTACGGGTTTTATTAACGGCCGCACCCATGTTTTTTGTGGCGTTAATCACCATGAGTTTGCAACGTTACAGTTACAAGCAAAAGGTTAAGACGATTACGGCTGAACGGGATAGATTATTTAATGGCTATGTAGCTGATCTGCAAAAGATTGAGCAGGACCTGGTGCAGTATGGGCGGCAACAACAACATATTTTGCATGGTGAGAACCCTTCTTTGGAGGAATTGAACCGACGGGTGCAACAGCGTATGTCGGTGTTATGGGAACGGCGCCCTAATGACAATGATTTTTTAGCTTTGCGGGTAGGCACAGGAGAATGGCCCAATACGGTAAAGGTGCAGGCTCCGGATGGGGATCCTGATGATTCGCGTATTGTCAGTGCCCAGCGTATCGCCCAAAAATATTTAGTAATTCCCGACATGCCGATTTTGGTGAATCTGAATCGGTTGGGTTCGGTGGGGGTGCGGGGAAATCGGCCTACGGAAGCGCTTTATCTGGCATTTGCTATGTTGTCGAGCCTGGCCGTGCATCATAGCCCGGATGAGGTTCATTTATATGTGTTTAGTCATCGCCCAGACGCGGCCGCGTTGTGGCAATGGGTGCGTTGGCTTCCTCATACCAATATTTTGTACAGCACGGGGGCTAAAACTCGCCTTTCTTTATCTCCCAGTACCGATGAAGCTATTCTGGTGGATCACCTTTCCCCCTTACTGCGGAACCGCGCCGACCGAGAACGTCGTTCCGCCGATTTATACGGCCAGAGTCAACCCCACTTAATCCTAATATTTGACCGCACCACCGATCTGCTGACCCATAAAGTTGTACAGATGGCCTTGAATCACAATCCTGATATGCGTGAAAACGAATTGCAGGTCAGTGCTATTTTTATTGATAGTGTACCTCGGGGTGTTAGTGCGGTAGTGACATTACAAGGCGAGACATTGGAATACCGGGAGACTTATGCCGGGCAGGCGCGGCCGCCGGTCACGCAAGTGAATGCGGAATTGGTAGATGCCAAACGGATGGAACAATTGGCCCGGCGTATGGCCCCATTACGGACGGAAGCCAGTTTGCACAAAGGGGCGGGGGGGTTGCCAGGTAGTTTGCGGTTGGTACAACTGTTTAATGCCATCCAACCGGACAAGGTAGATTTGAGCCGCCTTTATCAGGCAACCTATAACCCTAAACAGATTATGTCTTTTCCGATTGGGCTGAACACTGATCTGAAACCGCAATATGTAGTGCTACGAGAAAAAGGTCAGGATGGGTTTGGTACTCATGCTATGTTAGCCGGGGGGACAGGTAGTGGGAAAAGTGTGACCTTACAAACCCTGGTTTTGAGCATGGCGCTGACCCATTCCCCCCGCTATCTCAATATGGTTCTGGCAGATTTCAAAGGGGGAGCTTCGGAACTGGCTAAGGTAAAAACATTGCCCCATGTGGTAGGTTTTGTGACAGATTTGAACCGTTCCCTGGTAGAGCGGTTTCGTATAGCCCTGGAAAGTGAGATTGCTTATCGCCAGAAATTATTTGATACAGCCAAAGATAGGATTGGGGTGGCGGTAGCTGGTATTTATCATTACAACACGTTGAAAATGGTGGAGCCATTACCCCATTTGGTGGTGGTAATTGATGAGTTTGCCAAAGCGCTGGCCATTAATCCAGAGTTCCAGCGGGCTATTGATTTGATTGCGTCGCAGGGGCGAGCGTTGGGGGTTCATCTGATTCTGAGTACCCAGCGTGGTACTGATTTTGGCCCTAAGATTCGACCCAATATTGATATTCGTATGTGTCTGAAGGTGAATGGCCGGGATGATAGTATGGCTATTTTTGGCCGCCCGGAGGCTTTTACGGAGTTGCAACGGCCTGGACAGGGGTATATTCAGGTAGGAGATAATGAAATCTTTGAGATGTTCCAGGCCGGGCGGGTAGATTTACCTTATCAACCGGATGGGCAGGTGGTCGCGGCCGCGAATGAAGATTTTGTTATTAACCGGGTAGGGCCTGATGGTCGGCGGCAGGAGTTGTACAAACATAACGCGGGCAAACAGCCCAAAGTACAAGCCGTTAATACCCAATCTGAAGCCGAAAAGTTGGTTGAACATATTCAGACTTATTGCCAGCAACACAATTATCCCTCTGTACGCATGATCTGTTTACCCCCCTTACCGGGAGCAGATGATTTGGATTTACAGCGACTGATCATTCAGCAACCGGTTTATCGTTCCTGGCAAGGGCGTGGTTGGTCAGAAATAAAACAGCCGGAACGCCGCCTGTGTGTGGCGATGGGGTTGTCGGATTTACCGGCGCAACAGGCGCAGAATCCCCTTGTGGTGGATTTGAAAACAGGCGATGGTAACTTTTTGGTGGTGGGACCAAAAGATTCAGGCAAAAGTTTGTTTTTGCGGCGTCTTGTGTTGGGTCTGGCTTTGACCCATCGGCCTGATGAAGTTCAGGTGTATATTCTGGCACGGGGGAATAGTTTGCAGTCATTAGGGGAATTACCCCATTGTGAACCAGCTATTTTTGCCAGTGATACAGAGCGTATTCAGCGGTTATTGAGTTTTTTACGCCAGGAAATTCAACAGCGGGAGCGCCGTCTCATTGAAGCACGAGTGGATTCATTAGAAACCTTGCGTCGCCAACAGCCGGATCTGGTTTTACCCGCTTTGATTGTCATTTTTGAAGATTTCCCCGGTTTTAAAGGTGATTTTGAAGACAAACTTACTGAAGTGCAGAGCCTGATAGCGGATGGGAAAAAGGGAGATGTGCATTTTATCTTGGGGGGGAATTCGTTGGCAGGTATTCATACCCGTATTCAGGAGCATGTGCGCCAACGGCTGGCTTTGGGGTTGAAGTCGGCAATGGAAAATATGGAAGTCCTGGGGCGTAAATTGGAAGCGGTGGAGCCAATTTCTGGACGGGGATATGTGACGGTAGGTACGGAGTTATTTGAATGTCAGGTGGCTACGGCTCCAGACACCAATCACCTGGCTAAACGGATGAATGAGATGTGGTCTGGAGCGCGGCCGCGTTCGGTTGATCCTCTGCCTTTCCATCTGTTTTTGCCGGAATTGTGGCACAAAGCGGGTCATGAAGAAGTGGATTACATGGCTACGGCTCCCATTGGTCGGACGTATGACACATTGGAACTGGTGCGGTTGAATCTATTTGATCTGGAGCCATTTTTCATTGTGTCTGGACCGCCCGGTGGCGGTAAGACGCAGGCGTTAATTACGTTGTGCCTCGCGGCCGCGATGACAATCCCCCCTGAGCGTTTAGAAATGGTTGTCTTGTCATTTAAACGGGGTTTGCGGGGGATACGACATTTGCCCCAGGTACGTTATGCAGAACAGGCAAGTACCGCAAAGAAACTGTTAGAAGAAATATATGAGGCACTTGATACCAAGGCCAAAGCTTTGGAAAATGCCAGCGAAGAGATATTACCGACAACCAATGATTTGACGAAGGCGTTGCCTAAAAAAACGCTCATTGTTGTAGATGGGTTGATGAACCTGATGAACCAGGCAGAGTTGGTGAAGGTGTTGGATAATTGTGCCGAGCGCGGCCGCAATCTTCATTTGACTATTGTTTTAGCAGATACAGGTACCAATTTGGGGCAAGTTAAAACCCAAACCGTCTTTAGTATGAGTAAGGTGTTGAAATCGGCTTTTAACTATAATTGTGGCCTGGTTTTTTCTGCCGAAGCCGCCGATATGACACCCCTGAATAATTTGCATATGCGGATGAGTCAACAACTACTCCGTTTTCACAAACCCACTTTGGGCAAAGGACGGGGCGTTTTGGTTTATCAAAATCAAGAAGTTGTCATGCAGGTAGCTTCGATTATGTCTATTACCGGGGAACCGGAGAAGACTCACCTGGAACCGTTGATCCACCAGATTGAACGTACATTCTCCCCGCCCCCAGTCAGCCAGGAGGAAGCCGATGCCCATTCTACACATGGAAACTGAGCAGGTGCGTGCGGCCGCAACTGAATTGATTGCGGCCGCGAATGCTCTGACAGATCAAGACAATACGTTAAACCAGATGATACAAAATCTTGATTTTTCTTGGCAAGGGCCGAGTGCTACGCAGTTCTTCCAAGAGCTGGCGCCCATGCTACAGCAATTGCGTCAATTGGCTGAGGCTGGAACGACATTAGGTATACGGGTGCACCAGGAAGTGACAGAGTGGGAGATTGCTGATGGGCAAGGTGGTATGGGTCCAGGCGGGATTGTAATAGGGCCGGATGGCAAACCCCGATTCGACCATGATGGTAAAACTTCTCCGGGCATGGATTTTATCAGCGGCCGCGAATGGCAAACGGGGGATCAATTTGACCCCGAATATACTGGTTTTGGGGCTACATTGATTGATGGTCAGTGGGAAACCGGCAAAGCGGCTTACAACGAAACCCTCTCTGGACGCTATGGCACTATTGAAATGCGCGGCTTAGGTTATGAAGCCGGAGCCGATGGCTCAGTCACTATCGGCGAAGATGGGTTATTGGCTGTCGGTGGGGTAAGCGCTGGGGCCTATCTGGCACAAGCTGGGTATCAAGGCGAGTTTGGTCCCGGCTACGCTACAGGGGAAGTAACGGTTGGGGCGAATGTATGGGCTGAAGGAGAGTTTGAGTTCAACCCGTTAGAAGGAGATGTGGAATTTGAAGGCGAAGTAGGGGCTTTTGCCGGTGTGAATGCTCAGGGTGAAGTGGGTGCAGATTTCGGCCCATTGGGAGGAAGTGTGGGGGGGCAAGTTGGTGTTGGTGTTGGTGCTGGCGCTAACATTGATGTGGGTTTTGACGATGGTGTTTTTGAACTGGATTTTGGTGCCTATGCTTATCTGGGTGTTGGTGGAGGTGTAGATTACTCAATTGAGTTGGATGTGCCAGAACTGGTAGGCAATATTGTAGATGTGGGCGAGGATGTGGTAGATAGCTCCTGGATGCCCTGGAATTGGTAGTATGACAACTTGTTTGAGGGTCTCTGCGCCAGATGTTGCAAGGTAGGACAAAATAAGTTTGGCTCTTGGGAAATTTAAGGGGTTGACGGGCAACCTTTGTGGTTGCCCACAAGGGCAGGTATAAGATCAGCCCCTACAATGAACGTTATCCCACAAAGTCCCAAAGACCTGATAGGTTGAACCTCGGAAGAGATGTTTGGTTTCTTTCTTTAAGGGAGTAAATGGAGATATGACCGAATATTTTAAGCAATTTATAGGGCCTGGATTTACGATGCTTGTGCCCACTGATTGGTATATCGCTTCAACCCCACAATACCAGGCCGCTTTTGTGGCACCAGAGGCTGGAGCGGTGAAATCAAATGTGGTGGTTTCGATTAACAAAGCCGCTGAAGGGGTGACAATAGGGGCGTTGAGCGCGGCCGCGAAAGCCAAACAAAGCCAGGAATACCCCCAATATCAGGTCATAGATGAAAAAGATTTATCTAAAGAGGGCTATCAGGCCCTGGAGCGGCGCTATCAATGGTTCAATGCCGAACATAAAGCCATTATCCTACAACGGCAAATTATCATGATGGTGGATCAGGTGGTCTATACCCTTACCACGACGCAAAAATATGATGGCCAGGGTGACAAAGAAACCGACCAGATTTTTACCCAAATGCTTAACACCTTCCGCATCAGACCAGAACCACAGGATCAATAAAATCATTGTATCTATACAGGTGGTGTACGGCTCTGCCTGAGCTTGTCGCAGGCGGAGCCAGGCTTCGACAAGCTCAGCCTTCGAGAACGTATTATCGTTACAAATCATTATAAACTGTTCGCGGTCAGTTAATGCGCTTTTACGCTGTGGCCGGTCTTCTGACCGAGTCACCAATATGTGACCGTGATGGATATAAAAAACGGGGTCTTTGGGATTTCAGGGGGTTGACACCATCTGTAGGGGCAACCCTTGTGGTTGCCCTCGGCGGGGCAGGCACAAGGCCAGCCCCTACATGTAGCCGCACCCCACGAATTCCGAAAGAACCAAAAAACAAAGAACTCGGAGCGTATCATGCCCATTTTGCACATGGAAACAGACATCGTGCGTGGCGTAGGTAATCAATTGCAACAAACAGCCGATCTGTTGTCTGAGCATACACAACAATTCAATACAACCATACAAACCTTGAGTAGCCATTGGCAAGGCCCCAGTGCTGAAATTTTTATCTCCGATATTCACCCCATCTTACACCAACTCAACCAACTCTTTGACACCGGCACCACCCTCAATCACCGCCTTCAACGCGAAGTAGACGAATGGGAACAAGTTGACAATCAACGTGGACTTAACAGCTTATTAGATAGCATATTTGCAGGAACCATACCTGCAATAGCTATACTTACACAAGGTGACAATACAAAAGGATCTGTCTTAGGTGCAAATACAGTCTCTTCGTCTACGGATTTTGAACCATTGCCCTGGTCTGAGAAGTTTGCCAAACTTGAAGAGCTAGAGAGAGAAATTGCTTCACAAGAACAAAATCTAAACGGACAATCTTCTTTTGATGAAGCCGAAGAACGGATCAAAGCTATTGACGAACAAGTGGCTGAGCTTGAAGTGGAAAAACAGCAGGCACAAGCAGAAGCCAATAAATGGTATAACAAAGTTTTACCTGATTGGCCGTTGACTACAGATGATGATGGTGTCCCCTGGCGTGTTAAAGCAGATAACTCTGAAGACGAAATAGCTCGGTCTGAACGTTCAATTGAAAACTTACGTCAATCGCGAGAAGATCTTGTAAATTTACAACAACAGCATCAAACATTAAATTCATTAAAAGAACAACGTAATTCATTGGATGCGTTGATTAGTGAGGGTATTCCACAGGATGGTCCTGCTGATAAGTATCCGTATTTTCCAGGTCAAATTGATACAAACTGTACAAAATATGCATCCCAAAAACGATATTTCCCTCAAAATGTTAGCGGAAATGCTTATGAATGGCCTGTTCAAGCGAAAGAGGCTGGTTATGAAGTGGGATCTTATCCAGTAAAAGGGTCCGTTGTTGCATTTCAGCCGGGTATAAAAGGAGCTCATGCTCAGTATGGTCATGTGGCTATAGTAGAAGAAGTTCGCCAATTAGATGACGGTACTTATGAGGTTCTCTATTCGGATAATCATCACGTACCTCCTAAGCCACCGGCAAAACTTAAATATACTCAGGGTGATTCTGGCATTTCATTTATCTATGATCAACAGAGGTAGTTATTAACGACTTGCTTTGTTTCAATGTATCTTATTAAGTTTGTTCTACAAAGACTTTCAGGTGGACAGTAATATGCCTATTTTGCATATGGAGACGGATGTAGTGGGAG
The DNA here is from genome assembly GCA_018004935.1 of Chloroflexota bacterium. Lineage (GTDB taxonomy): Bacteria > Chloroflexota > Anaerolineae > Promineifilales > Promineifilaceae > Trichofilum. The sequence goes on from JAGNBF010000089.1 coordinate 16,698, forward strand.
AGGTGGCGCAGGGGGTGGCGTTGCTGGCCGGGTTGGTGAATGAGGAAGGGAGCACGATGCGCCGGGCGGTGTGGGGGGTGGTAAATAGCTGGCAGGGAGGCGCGGCCGCAGACTTTGAATGGGAAGTAAATCACCTGCTTACTACCCTGTCCCGGCTGGAAGAAGAAGCCCTGCTTCTGGGCCAACGCCTGCGCCGCGAAATTGAAGAATGGGAAGATGTCGATCGCCAGTTAAGTGGTAGCTCTAATATGACTTTGCCGGGTTGGTCGCCCTCTCCTTTCCCGTTACGGCCTGGACCAGAGTTCCTACCCGATAATCCCCAAATGCCTTATCCTTTCCCACATCCTGAGGAGCCTTTCCCCATCCCCTTGCCGGATATTATCGGCAAACCAGATGAGGTCGGTAGAGTTGTCCCTCTGACAGGAACGGCAACCCCACCTATTATTCCCCCCGATCACCCTGCCACCTCTGACCCAATGGATAAACCTGGCATTGCATCCGCCAAACCTAATAGTGAAAAACCCAATCTCGCAACAGAGTCAGGAACAGTGACACCCCCCATTATTCCCCCTGATCATCCATCTGCAAACCCGGCCGACAAACCACGTGTTTCCCCTGTTAAGCCGGTTGTGGAGAATCCAGAACCCAAAATAGGAACAATGCGGCCGCACCCCCCCATTGATTCCCCTGTCGCGGCCGCAGACCCTGATGACAAACCATTACCGCATCAGCGAAAAACCCCTGGTTCTTCTGGTCCCTATCGCCCAGAAGACCCTACCAGTTAAACCCCTCGTGCCACAACAGACACAGTAAGGTCAATCCTTACCCCATCAGGAGGAAATAATGCCAGTTTTACACATGGAAACCGATAGTGTGAGAAGTACCGGGCAGGCATTAGGGAGCGCGGCCGCACTCCTGGCTGATCAAATGTTTGATCTACAGGTTAGCATTAACTCGCTGGCCAATGGTTGGCAAGGTCCCGCCAGTGAGATGTTCATCGCAGAAATCACCCCATGGTTACGCCAACTTACCCAACTGACCGATGAAGTGAGCACCCTGCGCGACCGTGTGTTTCGGGAAGCCGATGAATGGGAACGGGTAGATAGTATGATGGGTGGTGCGGCCGCGACCTTGGGTGCTTTATTTGCACAGCAAGTTCACCAGGCCGCCATGCAAACAGCCATAGGTGTCATGGCACGTGACTTAGCTGAAATCGCACATACGACTGCCATATTCCACGATATGTCTCCCATATCGCCTGATAGCTGGCGCAGTGATTGGCAATGGCATTTTGATCCAATTGATATGATTGACTGTATACCACAAGGAGCACGACCTGACGGGGCACCATCAACTGAATTAAGTAATGCAATGGCACAACTATCAGATCTGGTTTCGCATGGCATAGACGATATTGACCCTGTAACGGAACAGAAATTACTGGAGACAATCGCAAACCAGCGTGGTCTCACTTATGAGCAAGTTGTAGGCGACTACCGCAAATTCCTAGGCTTAATCAAGGACAACCCTCCTGCGCCTACAGACCGGGCAGAATATTGGGGAACCATACAGCAATTACGCTTTGGCACAGTCGTGGGAGATAGTTTAGGCATTGATGCTGTATTTGGGTCACTTTTAAGTCCAACCGGTGGTCTTGTTGGCCCTTCAGAAGGACGAGTCATTCATGATGTTCTCTACAGACCAGATTCAGCTCTTGCCTATCATGGTATCTACCACGACGCCGCAGGCTTTTTTGCCCGAGAACCTTATAACCTGACGCCCAGCTATGAATATGTATTGACCATAGAAGAAGATAGACGATTTGAAGGGCCATTTGCTCCTATCCTTGACATGGATAAGTTCAAAGCATTGGATGGGCAGGAAACAGGAATTGCCTTTTGGCATGAGTTGCTTAAGATAAATGGCAAAAACCCCGCTGGTTCTTCTTCCGATCTTCCTAAATCTAGAGGAGCTGGAGGAGGTGGGGGTGGCGGCGGAGGTGGGGCGTGGTAACAAGAACGTTATTCATACACATGGCTGGTGAGACTGTTAATACCCAGGTAAAATGAAGACTTGAGTTTAGAATTCAGAACAAGAACAAGAAGAATTTCTAAAGTGATTTTCTCTTGCTCACTCCTCTGACTCTAAACTCCAGGTAAATATACATGTGTGGGGAAAATTCATCTTGTGCCCTTGTCGCCCCAATTACTCAAATCCCTTATTTGAATAGGGTTTTGTTTGCGGCCGCATCCTGTTGCGTGTCGTAACTTCTTCAATTTTGACCCGGCATGGGCATTGACTGGCTATAACCTAATTGTTCATATAGGCTATAACCAGAACACACCCATGTCATGTCGAATGGGCGGAGCTTGCCCCAAAACCGGATACCCCTTATGCCACATTTTCTGATACGCCCCTTATTACCAGATGGTTATCGCCCACGCTGGTTGGTGCTGTTCCTAGTTTGCCTGAGTGGTGGTCTTCTTTTTCTCTGGTTAATGACCCCGATGGGTAGGGCGCAGGCGCAAACCGCCGCCCTTGAAATTGAGAGCGACCCACCAATAGTTGTTTTGGGCACAAACCATACGCTCACTGTTACCATTTATTACACAATTCCGGCAGATGTACCCGTAACGACACCGTACACTCTTTATTACTTTGTGCCGGATGAACAAAATGGTTTGATGTTGAGCCAAACAGACCCCGGTGATCTTTCCACTGGCAATGGTTTGCATCCATTGACGAATCAGCCAGTTCGTTTTTGGGATATTATTCCGGGCATTCAACCTACCAGATTATTTACGGTTCATCTGAATGTCTTGGAATTCGCTACCACGGGAGTGTTTACTCATATAACCGAGTTGGTCAACGCGGCCGCGCCCAATACTGTTATCGTCTCCGCGACAGCCACAACGGTATTAACCACTGCTGTTCCTATCCCTAATGGTCTCCCCACCCTGGCAACGCCAACCGTCTCTTTGACGCCAACAATCCCTATTACCCTGGTTACTCCTGTTCCTCCGCCATCCACGATCCCCCCTTCCCCTATCCTGACACCCTCTCCCCCTATACCACCATCTACCTGGACACCCCAACCAACGGTGACACCTACCCTGGCTCCAGAAATAGTAGCTTCGCCAACGATAACCATACCTCAAGTCATCGCCACATTACCATCACCCCCGAGTCCATACCCGGCAGACTTATTCAATAAGAGTGGGTTGTTTCTGATCTTGTTACTATTTATGGGATTATTGGTTGTGGTAGGTTTGGGCGGGATTCTCTTTTTGTGGTCAAGGAATCGGCGCAAACCTACCCCCCGGCCAATCATTCCGAAATCATCATTGCCGACCATTGCTTTGCCCGCGGCCGCGTCCCCTTCTGCCCTACCTGAAGCCTACCTGACCGATGTTACCGGCAAACCGCTGGCTATCACCACTCCCACCTTTACCATAGGCCGGGCCACTGACAACCAACTTGTGATAGATGCCCGCTTCCCCGAGTGGGAAACCGTCTCCCAATACCATGCCACCATCAGTCGCTCCCCCAGAGGTTATATCATCGAAGACCGGGGTTCACGGAATGGCCTGCGTGTGCAAGGCCGTCCGACCCCCAAAAATTTGCTCCAAAATGGGTATACTATCCATTTAGGTGACGTATCATTTACTTTTCATCAACCCGCGGAATCAGGAGGGCGTGCATGATCACCTGCCCTAATTGCCAAAGCCAAAACCAACCCGGCAAACGTTTTTGCACCAGTTGTGGTCTGGCCTTGCCCAACGCACAACTGCCCGAAAATACCCGGCAACTGCCGGATAATAGTGCCATACCGCCGGATAGCGGCCGCAATACCAAACCCTTGACCAGCGCTCCATCATTTACCCCCCTGCCTGATGGTGCCATCATCGCCGAACGTTTCCTGGTGCGACAACAATTAGAATCTACCCCTTACATCTTTAGTTATGTTGTAGAAGATACCACCAATCCCGAACGACCCGACTATTACATTCTACGAGATGCTCAAGAATATGGTCGCTTTGGCATTGAGATGGATATAGCTAATTTGCCTTTAAAAGGACCAGGGTTGCGGCCGCCCTTTCACCTCTTTCAACAAGCTATTGGTGGCATCACCCGTACCTTTCTGGTTTACCCACAACCCAGTACCCCCTTGCGCAATCTGCCCCTACCCTTAGAACTACCCAAAGTGGTTAATTGGGGTGCCACTCTAGCCAAGGCTTTAGCCGCACTACACCAACACCAAATCGTTTTTGGACAGATGACACGGCAAGATATTCAGGTAGATGGAGATAATATTTTTCTGGCCGATTTTTCTCATTGCCTCAAACCAGGCACTCCCTCCTTATACCAGGAAGATGTCCGTTATTTGGCGCTTATTCTTCATAAATTGCTTGGCGGCGAAAACTCAGATACACCTGTCATTAACTTGCCAGAACCACTCCAACAGTTATTAACCCAACACATTAACCGCAGTCTGGTTCTGACAGCCCCCGAATTTGCCCAGGCCCTGGTTCAAATTGCCGGTAACTTGCGCCGACCATCGGCTGTTGACTTACGAGTAGGACGACGTACCGACGTGGGCATGATACGTCAACTCAATGAAGATAGCCTATTGGTGATGGACATCGTTTGGAATAACCGGTCTGTGAGTAACCCCATAGGTTTATTTGTGGTGGCAGATGGCATGGGAGGGCATGAAGGGGGGGAAGTTGCCAGCGGTATGGTGACACAAACGATAGCTCAACAGGCAATGGTGGCTTTATTAGAGCCAAATACGGGTCTTATCAAATCTACTGTGGATGTATCTCAATGGCTGAGTGAGGCAGTACAAACCGCCAATCTGAAGGTATTTCAACAGAGCGAGCAGGCACAAAATGATATGGGGTCAACGGTTGTAGCTGTTTTGATGCAGGGTAACCAAGCCACGATTGCCCATGTAGGCGATAGCCGTGTTTATCATATCCATGCCGAAGGAATTCGGCGCATTACCATAGACCATTCTCTGGTGGAGCGTTTAGTTGCAACCAATCAGATCAGCCGAGAAGAAGCCCGACACCACCCCCAGGCCAATGTCATTTACCGCACAATGGGTGACAAAAAGAAGGTAGATGTGGATATTAATGTGGTTCCTATTCCTTTGGGTGATTATTTGCTTCTCTGCTCGGATGGTCTGAGTGGAATGGTAACGGATGAGCGTATTCACCAAATCGTTATCACTGCTACCTCCCCTCAATCTGCCTGTGATCTGCTTATCCAGGCGGCTAATGCGGCGGGCGGAGAAGATAATATTACCGCAATACTTATAAGGCCAGAGGCTATTCAATAAAAATTATGTATATTGATGTTTGGGGTGAGACAGACCCAGGACAAGCTCGTCCTGATAATCAGGACAACCTCTTTTTTGTGCATGGGCAAGGGTCTGATGTGTCGCCCCGGCAGATACAACAGAGTGGTCTATTGTTGGTCATTGCTGACGGTTTTGGCCAGGGGACATTAGGGCAGGAAGCCAGCCGTTATTTGCTCCATGATGTGGTACAAGGATATTACCGTGCTGGGAGTCATAACGCGCCAGAAAATCTACGCATAGCCATTTGTGATGCCAATGAAAACGCGGCCGCACATTTTCCCCAGCAAAACGCGGCCGCAACGCTTATCGCGGCTGTCATTATGCAAAACCAACTTCATCTGGCCCACATTGGTGAATGTCGGGCCTATCTTTTACGTCAGGGTACGATGCGCCAACTTACCACTGACCATGTGGAGCGAGGGCAGGTGACTCGTTACCTGATTGCTGATCGCCAAGCTCAACCAGACCTGCTATTACCCATTGAATTATATCCTGGGGATCGGTTGCTTCTTTGTTCAGATGGTCTGTACGATCCCTTTCCAGACGCGGCCGCGATCCATCAATTGGCCCGTTCTGGTTCACCCCAACGGTCCGTACGCCGCCTTATTGAGAAAGCCAACCAACAGGGTGGCCCAGACAATATCAGCGTCATCATTGCCGATGTTCAAAATGCACATCCCCTGGCGGGCTGGCAAAAAGTAATACTCCTGGGACTCACTGTGTTAGCCTTGCTGGCTTGCCTGGGATTTATCGCCGAAATCATCCGTGTGTTATCCAACTAAACTAATTCGGCTCTTTGGCAATTGAGGGGTTGTCACCCCATGTAGCATCAACCCTTGTGGTTGCCCTCGCCGGGCGGGCACAAGGCTTACCCTTACAGTACCGCTCACCCCATAAAATCCCAAAGACCCCCTAATTCCTTTTGCTTATGACAACCAGACCACCTACTTCCTCATTGTCCGAAATTCCGATAAACGTTTGGCAACAGATGGCGACCAAATTGGTTATGCTAGGGCAGGCAACAATGCAAGCCTATGCGGCCGGAGAATTGGATCATCCGTCATTGCTTCCGTTGTGTATGGAAATTGTCAGCCTGGAGCCACAGTTGTTCCCGAGCAAAACTGAAATGGATGACCCTGCCCCGTCCCCTGTGGTCGCCCCGGTTCCCTCTGAATCGGTGAGTCTGCCCGAACCAGCGCCGGTTCTAAAACCACGGTTGCCTGAACCGGAGATAGCCCCTGCCCTGAATAAGGGAACGCCCACCCTCGTGACCCATTACACGCCGCCGCCATCTGCGCCGGTGTTGACCTGCCAACAATGTGGGACGCCGTTAGTGCCAGGGCGTAAATTTTGCACCCGTTGTGGGGCATCCGTTATGCCAACTGGGGCGATTACGCCTGCCAACCAGAGTCAACCCAGTACAGCTACGCCTACCAAGGTTAAGTGTACTTCCTGCAATGAGGTGGTACCGCCTGATGCCCTTTTTTGTACCAATTGTGGTTACCAACTGCGGCCGCAAAATCCCGGTGTGCCTGTTTCGCGGCCGCTGGCACCGACGGTAGTAATGTCTCCCCCCATCCCGACCGCCGGAATTATTCCTTCCTCAGTGGGAACCCCCTCTAGCTCCATTACCCAATATTGCAACAATTGTGGGTTGGGTTTACCGGCAACTGTAACGGTTTGCCCGGACTGTGGTAGCCGTGATATTGGCAATTAATTCATGGTAATGACATCTATTTCTGCTCCCCAATGTGCTTATTGTGGCACGACCAACCGACCAGAAGCCCGGTTTTGTTATCAATGCGGCCGCGCTCTTGCCCCCCTCGTCAATGGTCTCAATCCGGCCCTGACGCCTACCATGCCTCTGCCCCTGTTCCCCCCCAAAGGGATCACATTGCGGTATGGTTTTCAGTCTGACAGAGGCCGGGAGCGGCAAAACCATGAAGACAGTCTGATTACTGTGCAATTAACCGGTATGGTAGAGGGATTTATTCCGGTGACGTTGGGCCTGTTTGCCGTGGCAGATGGTATTGGGGGGAGCGAAGCCGGAGAAATTGCCAGCCGCATGGCGCTCTATTACCTGTCTTGGGAAATTGTGGAACGGACCTTTAAACGAGTGACGGTCAGTGCTAATCATTCCCCGTACCATTTGGACCGACGATTAAATACTGGTTGGTTAGAGCGAACACTAAAGGCGAGCATTGTCAGGGTGAACCAGGCACTTTACCAGATGCGCCAACAACGCGGCAACAATATGGGAACAACCCTCACGGCCGTTTTGAGCCTGAACGAGTACGCGGCCGCGGCCAATGTGGGTGATAGTCGTACCTACCTCTGGCGGCAGGGGCAGTTGCAACAACTGACTACCGACCATTCTCTGGTCGCCGCCCTCATGGCCGCTGGGGAAATTACGGATGAAGAATCCCTTTACAACCATACCCAAAAAGGTATCATTTACCGCAGTTTGGGTGAAAGAGAGAACGTCGAAGTGGACACACATCATTTGCAGTTACAAACCGGTGATGCCCTGGTTTTGTGCTGTGATGGGTTATGGGAAATGATTCGCCCCACAGGGATTGCCACCATTCTCGGTTACGAAACCGACCCCCAACGGGCCTGTGATGAGATGGTTTACCGGGCTAATCTCGCTGGGGGTAAAGATAATATTTCCGTTGTTGTCGTTGCTGTTTCGTAACAGTTTTTGTGACCTGTTATGTGGCTGTACTCAGTTTCTGGTGTGACGCTACGGGATGGCTCGAGCCGATCTCCTGATCGTGCTCGTTGTGGCCTGGTAGGGACACCGGTCACAGCCCGTAAGTCCTAAGGTCACAAAATGCTTTGGTTCTTTGGGAATTCCAGGGGGTTGACGCCAGATGTAGGGGCTGGCCTTGTGCCAGCCCCGTGTGGGGCAACCACAAGGGCTGTCCGTACCCCACAAAACCCAAAGAATCAATGCTTTTAGGTTATACACCTTGAATGAACTTATATTAACCGTTACCTTAAACAAATCAGCCTATCCTGTACTGGATACGGAACAGCTTGGTTATGTGCTGGTAGAAGCCAGACCGACAATCCCGGCTGGTCAGGAACAATCGCGTCCGCCACTCAATTTGGCCCTGGTGTTAGATCGTAGTGGTTCTATGGCCGGGGAAAAATTAGATAACCTGAAACGGGCGGCGCGGCTGGTAGTACAGCGGTTATCCCCTCAGGATATGCTCACGATTATCCTGTTTGATGATCGGGCAGACATATGGGTTCCCTGCCAATTTGTGAGGGACCCTCAAATGTTTTTGGCGCGGATTGAGGCGATTCAGGAACGAGGTGGCACACACTTATCCACTGGTCTGGCGGCCGGTTTACAACAGTTACAAACTGTAGCCGGAGCGGGGCGGGTGAATCGCCTGATTTTACTGACGGATGGAGAAACGTGGGAAGATGCCGATAAGTGCCGCGAATTGGCGCGGCAGGCGGGACAATCTGGGGTGGTCATTACCGCTTTGGGGTTAGGTGAAGAATGGAACCAGCAACTTTTGACTGATATAGCCGTTTTCTCTGGGGGAAACTGGCATTATATTGATGATCCGGCCCAGCTCGCGGCCGCGTTTCAGAATGTTGTATCTACCATGCAAGCCACCACCATCACCAACGTGAATCTGATTTTACGGTTACTGGAAGGGGTGCGGCCGCGAACTGTCTGGCGCGTTACCCCTCTCATTGACCGCCTCTCTCATCAGGCCCTCTCCGCCCGAGATGTCCAGGTTTATTTGGGTGATTTACAAATTGGCGGACAATCTGCTCTGGTAGAATTGACCTGGCCCCCACGCCAGGCAGGACATTACCGTCTGGCGCAGGCCGAACTCCGGTATGATCAGCCTTTAGAAGGTCTGATGGGACAAAAAGTCCAACAGAATATTCTGGTTTCGTTTGCTCAAACTGGGGATACTCCCCCGGATGGCCGAGTGATGAATGTGGTGGAAAAAGTAACCGCCTTTAAACTTCAAACCCAGGCACTGGCTGATGTTTCCTTAGGACACATGGCCCAGGCAACACAGAAATTGCGTGCGGCCGCGACCCGCCTCCTCAGTTTAGGTGAGGAAGAAAAAGCTCAGGAAGCGCTTAACCTGGCGGAACAACTTAATGCCGGTCAAGCCCTCTCTGCCCGACAAACTAAACGGTTTTATAGTGCGACTCGTAAGCTGGATACGGGTGAGTTACTACCGGGAACTTAAACATTGAGTAGCATGGGTGTCATCCTATAGCTGTACAAGAAATTGACTCGTCAGGTACTAAAAGAGGTAAACGTAATGAACCCCATTTGTCAACAATGTGGTACGCCCAATATTTCTGGCGCAGCTTTTTGTGATAACTGCGGCTCCCAATTTTTATCAGGAGATAGTTCTGGTAATTCCACCCTGGCCCCTACACAAGTACCACCTTCTCCACCTGTGGTTGTGGCTTCTGCGGGGCCATCCCCACTCGCCAGAGCCACTACCTGTTCTATCTGTGGTGTTCCCTATCAGGCAGGAGAAGCTTATTGTGGCAACTGCGGCGCACCCCTTCCTCAAGCCTCTTCTTCTCCACCAGTAGTCAATTACCCAGCACCTCCTGTCATGACTCCCGTCGCGGCCGCGGGCAATATTTGCCCCCAATGCGGTACCCCTAATGAAGCAAGTTCCGTTTTTTGTGATAATTGTGGCGCTAGCCAATCCGCACCAACACCCGGTGTTTACGCATCCGGCGGCGTTTACCCACCGCCCCCCCCACCGCCGCCGGTTACTTATCCTCCCGCGCCCCCGATCCCTTACCCTCAACCGCAGAGCCAGGGTAATTACGGAAATCCGCCGATGCCCCCTGTGCATGTGCTTCCGCAGAACCAAAGCAACTATCCACCTCCGAACCCAAATCCCTATGAACAAAGACCACAATCTGCGTCCACCCCTCGATTGGTGCTCCAGGCCAACAATGTGGTACTACCTTTCCCGGCAGGCAAAACGGTGCTGATTATTGGGCGAGAAGATGCCGTAAGTGAACACTTTCCGGAACTTGACCTGGGACCTTATGGGGCCGAGCAACTGGGTGTATCGCGTAGTCATGCTCGTTTTACGGTTCAGGGTAATCAGGTTTTTATAGAAGATATGCAGGCTGTTAATTACACCTTTGTTAATCGGCAAAAACTAGCACCTCATACCCGCCACATCCTACAAAATGGTGACGAAATTCGTTTAAGTAAGATGGTACTACTCTTTTACCTTCAATAACGATGCCTTTGCGTAACCGTTCAGTCCTGCCTGGCCGTAAAACGACCGGGCTGTTGTTACCACGGCCATTGGCCTGGCGTTTCAGCCTGTAGAGTTTGGTCAGTTTTTCCTGGTGGTCAAATCACCGGGCGGGGTGACTGAATACTTACGTCTTTGTAACAATTTGGGTAAACCTGGGGAAGGTTATATTCATTATTGAGTTGTGACTAAAGGCCTTTCACACAAGGAACAGGGCTTTTCCAAAGTCTGATTTTTTAGCCCTGGCCTTATATCAGTGATGGCTTTCCCCCACCTCTGACCCCGCCCCCAGGGCGGGGAATTGGATAATGTGTCGTTTTTTGAGGGCGTACGCCCTCAAAAAACGACACAAATAGGTTCTCCCTAACCCCTTTCCCGGGGGTGAAGGGGCTAGGGTCGTTACTGGACAAATTCCTGTCCCTAACTCCCTTCCCGGGGGTGGAAGGGGGTTAGGGTGTTTTCGATTCGTGATATATCCAATTAACTTTGGAAAAGCCGTGATACAAGGAATAATTTATCATGCCACTGACAACGGGTTATGTTTTAAATGATCGTTATCGCATTGTGAAACAAATCCAACGTGGTGGTTTTGGTGCTGTTTACCGAGCCTGGGATGTAGTGTCCCGGCAACCTTGTGCCGTTAAAGAAAATCTGGAAACCAATCTCAAATCTCAGGAGCAGTTTCAGCGGGAAGCTACTTTGATGAGCAATTTGCATCATCCTAGCCTGCCCCAAGTGACTGATCATTTTGTCATTCCTGAGCAAGGGCAATATTTGGTGATGGATTTTGTGGAGGGCCAAAATCTAGAGCAGATTTTGCAACAACAAGGGCGACCGTTTCAAGAAAGTGAGATTATGGAATGGGTGGATCAGGTATGTGATGCTTTACATTATTTGCATACCCGCCAACCCCCCATCATTCATCGGGATGTGAAACCCGCTAATATCATTATTAACAGCCAGCGCCGGGCAATACTGGTGGATTTTGGTATCTCCAAAGTATATGACAAACGGTTGACTGCTACTGGTGCGGTAGCGGTTACACCCGGTTATAGCCCCCCAGAGCAATATGGGCGTGGTCAGACGGAAGCCCGGACGGATATCTATGCTCTAGGGGCTACTGTCTATGTTTTGCTGACGGGCAACCGGCCTCCCATTAGTCTGGAGCGTATGGCGAATATGAAAAGTATGCCTGCTCCGCGTCAGGTTAACCCGCAAATTTCGGGAATGGTGGATCAGGCAGTGATGAAGGCGATGAATGTGATGCTGGTAGATCGGTATAGTACCATCGCTGAGTTTCGACAGGTGTTGAGTTTTCCGCGCTCAGGGGTGGCGGTAAAGTTGGATGCGGTGCGAACACCTTTGCCCGTGGCACCGGTTACACCTGTAGTAGCGAATGGGGAGAAGGTTCGCGGCCGCAGTCGGTGGCCGCTCATTTTATTGTTCGGGGGCATTTTTCTGGCCGCGTTGTGTACCATTGTCGTGGTTATACTCCTGGTATTATTGGAAGCGGGCATTTTAGGGACATAAATTTCATGCCGCTCATTCAAGGACAGTTATTAAATAACCGTTATCGTATTGCTCGCCTTATTGGTCAGGGTGGTTTTGGGGCGGTTTATCGGGCCTGGGACACGGCCATCAACCAGCCTGTAGCCATCAAAGAAAACCTGGATACCGGCCAAGAAGCCCAAAAACAGTTTTATCGGGAAGCCTCATTTTTAGCCCGTTTACGTCACCCCAATCTGCCCCGGGTGACAGACCATTTCACCATGCCTGGTCAGGGTCAATATTTGGTGATGGATTTTGTCGAAGGGCAAAACCTGAAGGAATTGTTGCTCACCCGAGGACAACCATTTAGCGAAGTAGAGGCTTTGCCCTGGATTGAACAGATTTTCGACGCTTTAACTTATTTGCATGGCCTGACTCCGCCCATCATTCATCGGGATATTAAACCCGCCAATATCATCATCACCCCAGACGGGAAACCGATGTTGGTGGATTTTGGGATTTCCAAAATTTACAATCCCGACTTTTCCACCACTGTGGGGGCTAAAGCTGTTACGCCGGGTTATAGTCCGCCAGAGCAATATGGCGGAGGTATGACGGATGCTCGGGCAGATATTTATGCTATGGGAGCCATGCTGTACACGATGCTTACCGGCAAAGAACCGCCGGAGAGTGTGCAACGAATGGCCGGAGCGGTGAAGATGACGGCTCCGCGCCAGGTGAATGCCCAGATTACCCCAACTCTGGAAGCGGCTATTCTGAAAGCGATGGAAGTAAATACTACTCAGCGCTTTCAAAATGTGGCTGAATTTCGGCGGGCGTTGCATCATTCGCTGGCTGTTCCCTTGCCGAAAAAGAAACGAGGTGGCCTGATCTGGCTGTTGGTGGGTGGGGGGATGATTATGGTGTTAGGGGTGGCTATTTTGTTGGCTATGCTGTTGACAACGATAAACGATGACCCTACAAAAATTCCTACCGAACTGGCTACGGTAACGGAGGAGATCGCGGCCGCGCCCACAGAAACGATGGCCGTTACGGAGACGCCTTCCCTGACTCCTTCATTAACTGCAACGGTTACCGCCTTTCCCCCTACAAATGAGGTTGTGGCTCCAACCGAAGAGCCTACGGCTACGCCCACCTTTACCCGTACTTCTACGCCCACTCGCACCGCCACAGCTACACGCACGAGTGCATCGGCTTCTGTGGGTGTGTCCCCAACTTTTACCCTTTCGTCTACTTCAACAACAGCGCCTGCGGCCGCGGGCTGTTCTATGGGGGGTGGTTCGGCTAGTTCCGGTGGGGGGTTGCCTCTTACTTTTGAGTCGTTTGGTAATTGGGTGCGGGGCAATGAGAACAATGGGGCCATTGTGTCTACAGGGGAGCGGGTGCATGGCGGCGCGGCCGCGGCACGCATTTGTTACAACTTCCCGGCGGAGAGCAATGATTACGTTGTTTTTCTCCAATTTAATGCCATAAGCGGCTCTCCCAATGCCTTACAACTTTGGGTTTATGGCGATGGTACTGGTCATTATTTCAATATTTGGATTCAGGATAGTGATAGCCAGACATGGCAAGTGCCCATGGGTCGTCTCACGCATACGGGTTGGCAACAGATGACTGGTTTCATTCAAACCGGTCAGGTCTGGCCCTGGCAGGCAATCAGTGGCACGGATAATGGCATTGTGGATTACCCTATCCAATTTCGTGCCTTTGTTATAGATGATCGCCCTGACACGTTTACCGGCGAGAGTATCATTTATGTGGATGATTTAACGGCAACGACGCTAGATCCAGGCAATTTACCGCCAACGGCCACACCTGGGTCAGGAAATGCGGCCGCGACAGCCACGCCTTCTGCTGTAGGGACAACCATCTCGGTTGCAACCTTGCCCCCCGGCAGTGTCGGCCAAATTTTATACACCGCCAGCAATACCCTGATGACCACCAATCCCGATTGGAGTATGGGGAGAGAAGTGGGTACAGTTTCCAGTAATACCTGTGGCACAACGGCTACGACTGTCAGTGGTCAAAGTTACAACCTGTTCCGAGGGTATCGCTGTGGTATACCCCAAACCATCAGCACTTGTGCTTCACCTAACGGGGCGTATGAAATTGTGATTGATGCCCAAGACCCCAATAACGCCAGCCTGTTAGTGCGTCCCACAGGGAATGCCAGTGCCGTGCAATTTGTTTATCAAGGGGTATTAGATCTACAGGACGGATTACAATGGTCCCCTGGCAGTACCACCTTTCTTTTTAGCATTGGTACCGATACCTATGCCGGTTATCCCTCTGGGGGTTATGACCATATTTTGTCCCAGGGATATGAACCATTTTTCTCTCCTAATGGGTCCAGCCTGTTGTACCGAAAGCCGGTGGGACCTGGCGTTTATGATATTTTTGTCAGTAATGCGGATGGTTCCAATGAGCGTAATGTGACGAATGCGTCTAGTGTCAACAAAACGTGCGCCGTATGGCGGAATTAAGTTGAATGTTTTCCAGGCAAACCCATGTCATTAGATAAAGGGCAGATTTTACAAGGTCGTTACCGTATAGTGGAGTTAATTGGCCAGGGCGGCTTTGGGGCGGTGTACCGGGGGTGGGATATGACGCTGGGTCGCCCTTGTGCTGTTAAGGAAAACCTGGACACTAGCGAAGAAGCGCAACGGCAATTTCAGCGCGAAGCGACGCTTCTGGCTAAATTAAGCCATCCCAACCTGCCCCGTATGGCGGATCATTTTTTTGTGCCCGGCCAGGGACAATATCTGGTCATGGATTTTGTGCAGGGGCAAAGCCTGAAACAGCATCTGGTAGAACGCGGCCGCGCCCTTAGTGAGGCGGAGATATTACCCTGGATTACTCAGGTATGTGAAGCCCTTATTTACCTGCATAGTCAAACCCCCCCCATCATTCATCGCGATATTAAACCGGATAATATCATTGTGACCCCAGAAGGGCGGGCCATGTTAGTGGATTTTGGCATCTCCAAGGTATATGATGCCCAGTTTTCCACGACTATGGGAGCACGGGCGATTACTCCCGGCTTTAGTCCGCCAGAACAGTATGGTATAGGTAAAACGGCTCCTCATACAGATGTCTATGCCATTGGGGCAACGCTTTATATGTTATTGACCGGGCAACAGCCCCCGGAAAGTGTGGCGATTATTGCCGACGAGAGCGCTTTGCCACCCCCGCGCCAGATAAATCCTACTATCTCGATACGCACGGAGCGGGCCATTCTGTTGGCGATGGATGTCTCTACGACGCGCCGGTTGCCGAACGCGGCCGCGTTGCTGACAGCACTTCAAGCTAACTCGCAGGGTTTACCTGGAATCTTACCCATCAATCGTCGCCGGATAGGCCTGGTGGTTATAGGGGTAATAGGCATTTTAATTCTGGTTGCGGCCGCGTTTCTACTCCGGTCTTTCTCCACTGCGGACACCACTCCTACCCCTGTGGTGCCTGTCGCGGCCGCTACAACCCCCATCACCACCCTCATCACCCCTGCGCTTAGCACCACCCCTAACCCCGCCTTATTAGATGAGGACCAAGATGGTTTGACCAATGCTCAGGAAGATCAACTTGGCACCGATCCGATGAACTCTGATACAGATGGTGATAACCTGGATGACGGAGCCGAACAGTTACAGCATCAGACTGATCCCCTAAACAAGGACAGTGATGCTGATTTATTGACCGACGGAGATGAGATTGAGCAGTACCTGACTAACCCCACACTGGCTGATAGCGATGGTGATAACCGTACCGATGCCATAGAATTGGCGGAAGGAACAGACCCCTTGGTAGCACCAACCACAACCCCCTCGCCATCCCCTTCCGCCATTGCCACACCGACAGATCATCCCCCTGCCACTCCTACCTCAACCGTCACCCCGGCCTGTCCGGCTATTTCTGGGCCTTTTGCTAATGCCTGGGGCCAGGTGAAAAATGACATTGGCTGTGCCGCCAATAATGCGGTTGCCGGAGTTATCGTGGAAGAAAACTTTGTGGGTGGCAAAATGTTCTGGCGTGAACCAATTGATTATGCCCAGGCGTTGGTTTTATTTGACAATGGCACATGGCGTATTTACAGCCATGCCCCTTACAATGAAGGAGACCCCGAATACCCCTGTACAGATGCCAATACTCCGGCTCAATCTCCGCCCACTCCTCGGCGGGGATTTGGCACAATGTGGTGCGATATTTCCGCCATTCGTAATGGGTTAGGAAATGCAACGGATGTGGAAAGAGCGTTTAATGGGACAATGCAGAGTTTTGAGAATGGTTTCATGGTAGCTAC
>JAGNBF010000090.1 GCA_018004935.1 Chloroflexota bacterium
TGGGGACAATGTGAAGATGAAAGTGAAGCTGATTGTACCGGTGGCGTTGGAAGATGGCAGTCGGTTTGCCATTCGCGAAGGTGGTTTGACGGTTGGAGCTGGGGTTATCACTAAAATCCTGGCGTAATGTAAGCAATAAAGAAAGGGGCTTTGCTCAGTCAAAGCCCCTTTTTATGAGGCTATAAAGTATGGCGCAAAAAATTCGCATTCGCTTGAAGGCTTATGACCACCGCGTTCTGGATCAATCGGCGCGGCGTATTGTCGGGGCAGCGGAGCGCACAGGAGCTCAAGTTTTGGGGCCGGTGCCGTTACCGACACGTCTGGAACGGTTTACAGTGCGGCGGAGTTCTTTTATTGATAAAGACTCCCATGAGCATTTTGAGATTCGGACGCACAAGCGATTGATTGATGTTATCAATCCCGATCCCAAAACGATTGATACGCTGATGCGGCTCAACCTGCCGGCCGGGGTAGATATTGAGATCGAGGCAAAGTAGTAATTCTCGAATGGGGATGATGCAGTTCACGCCCGGTAGCTGACAGTCCCAGGAGGTTATGATGAAAGGTTTGATTGGTATTAAGGTCGGTATGACCCAGGTGATTGACGAGAAGGGCGTCGTGACACCTGTTACGGTTATTCAGGCCGGGCCTTGTTTTGTGACGCAGGTCAAAACTACTGGCAAAGATGGTTATGAAGCCATTCAGGTAGGCTTTGGTGAGGCAAAAATGCAACGCCTTACCAAGGGGGAACAGGGACATTTAGGGCTATTGAAAACTGATAAGAAGCACCCCCAACGGAAGAAGAATGTGGGGATCCAGCCGGTAAAACATCTTCGTGAGTTTCGCACGAAGTCGGCTAATGATTATAGTGTGGGGCAAAAGCTAACTGTAGAACAATTCCAGGTAGGCGAAGCGGTGGACGTGACGGGTAAGTCGAAAGGCCGCGGGTTTGCCGGTGGGGTGAAGCGCCATGGTTTCCATGGTGGTCCCAAGACGCACGGCCAATCTGACCGTCATCGTGCCCCTGGTTCTATTGGTGCGAATTCGGGTACAGCCCATACCTTTAAAGGGCTACGGATGGCGGGGCATATGGGTGATGATCGTCACACTTCCCAAACATTGGAAGTGGTACGGATTGACCCCGAGCGCCATTTGATTGCGGTGAAAGGTTCAGTGGCCGGTACGAAAGGCGGCCTGGTTATCATTCGCGATGCGGCGAAGGGATAGTGGAGACCAAGCGATGGAAGTTTCAGTGTTGAATACCTCTGGACAGGAAGTAGGCCGTATCGAGCTTCCGGCTTCTATTTTTTCCGCTAAGGTGAATCGTGGTTTGATGCACCAGGCGCTGGTTTATCAATTGGTGAATGCCCGACGTGGCACTCATAAGACGAAAACCCGTGCGGAAGTAAGTCGGACGACGGCCAAAGTGTATAAACAGAAGGGCACGGGTAATGCCCGTCATGGAAGTAAGAAGGCGCCGATTTTTGTGGGCGGTGGTATTGCTCACGGGCCGCAACCGCGTGATTATGTCAAGCGGATGCCGCGAAAGATGCGCCGTGCTGCGTTGCGCTCGGCGTTATCGGTAAAAGCCGGTGATGGCAATATTGTTGTGTTGGATGATTTGCAACTGTCTGTACCAAAGACAAAAGATATGGTAGGGATTGTTGCTCGCCTGGTAGGCACAGAAAGTGCTTTGGTGTTGTTGCCAGGACAAAATGTGAATGTGGAACTTTCGGCGCGGAATTTGCCGCATGTGAAGGCTTTGCGAGCGCATTACCTGAATATGCGGGATTTGCTGGGGCATGAGAAACTGGTTTTACCTCTCTCGGCTCTTGATGTGCTGAAGAGTTTTCTGGAAGTGGAAGAGGACGCGGCCGCGTCTGAAGGTGAGGAGGCGTAATCATGCATTGGCGTGACATTATTCGACGACCGGTTATTACCGAAAAAACGAACAATCTGGCCAGTGATTACAACCAGTACACCTTTGTGGTGCACGCACAGGCCAGCAAACCACAGATTAAAGTCGCTATTGAAACAGCCTGGAATGTACGTGTGGATAAGATTCGTGTGGCTAACATGCCAGCGAAACGTGCCCGGCGTTGGCGCCGGGTGACAGTACGTAAACCGGCCTGGAAAAAAGCGGTTGTGACACTCGTTGCAGGCAGTACGATAGATCTGTTTGAGGGTGTGTAATAAGATCAGGGATGAGGATTGCAGTGGCACGGGGTGATGTTCCCGTTGTTACTGAACAATCAACCATCCGTCTCTGGAGGAAGTATGAGCGTTAAGATATACAAACCAACGTCTCCGGGACGGCGCGATATGAGTGGTTATTCTTTTGAAGAAATCACTCGTACCGAACCGGAAAAATCGCTGGTACGCGGCTTGCGTAAACGTGGTGGCCGTAATGTACGCGGTAAAATTACCGTCCGTCATCAAGGTGGAGGCCACAAACGACTTTACCGGGCCATTGATTTCAAGCGGGAAAAATATGGCGTTCCGGCCCGGGTGACTGCAATTGAATATGATCCCAACCGTACCGCTCGTATTGCTTTGTTGGTGTATGCTGATGGCGATAAGCGTTATATTGTAGCCCCATTGGGTTTACGAGTTGGGGATCAGGTGATGAGTGGCCCAACAGCGGATATTCGCCCCGGTAATGCTTTGCCCTTGCGGAATATCCCCCTCGGTACGATGGTGCATAATATTGAATTGCAGCCGGGGAAGGGTGGACAAATGGTGCGCTCAGCAGGAACATCGGCGCAATTGTTAGCCCGTGACCATGAGCTATATGCTACAGTGCGCCTGCCTTCTGGTGAGGAACGGTATGTGCGCCATGAGTGTCTGGCAACGATTGGTCAGGTGGGTAATATTGAGCATGGTAATGTGAAGTTGGGTAAAGCGGGCCGTAAGCGTCACCTGGGTATTCGTCCGGCGGTTCGTGGCTCGGCGATGACTCCTCGTGACCATCCCCATGGTGGTGGTGAAGGGCGGTCTCCTGTGGGTATGGCAAGTCCAAAGACACCTTGGGGTAAACCTGCCCTTGGCCGACGGACACGCCAGAACAAGGCCACCGACAAATATATTTTCCGTCGTCGGGCAAATAAGCGCCGTTAAGTCGCCAGGAGGTTAAAGCATGTCCCGTTCACTGAAAAAAGGGCCATTTATTGAGCCGAAGTTACTGAAGAAAATTGAAACCCTGAACGCGACGAAAGGGCGTCAGGTGGTTCGTACCTGGTCTCGTGCCAGTACGATTTTCCCGCAAATGGTAGGACATACGATTGCCGTCTATGATGGTCGTCGCCACATTCCGATTTATATTACGGAAAATATGGTCGGCCATAAGTTGGGTGAGTTTGCTCCGACACGCACTTTCCGTGGGCATATCTCCAAGGCGGAAAAGAAGGGGAAGAAGTAATCATGGCCGAGGCATTTGAAGTCAAAGCAGTTGCTAGATATATCCAGGAATCTCCCCAGAAAGTGCGCCTGGTGGTAGATGCCGTCCGTGGAATGCAGGCGAAAGAGGCGATGAATACCCTTGGGTTCATGCCTCATAAAGCGGCCAAACCAATTTTTAAGCTCATTCAATCCGCTGTAGCGAATGCCGAACAGAACTATGGGCTGGAAGTGGATGAACTATATGTCAAGCGCATTTTCGCTGATGATGGTCCACGTCACCGTCTGGCGCCCTACGGTGGCCGTTTTGGTAGCCGTGGACGATTCAAGCCGATTGTGCGTCGCTCGTCCCATATCACGGTCATTTTGTCTGAGCGTGAAGTAACAGAGTACAAGTAAGGAGGCGCAGCCTTGGGTCGTAAAGTTCATCCCATCGGATTTCGATTGAAATCAATTCGTGACTGGAATACGCGTTGGTTCGCGGAAGGTGATCGTTATCGTGTATTGTTGCATGAGGATTTTGCCATTCGCCAGTTAGTACGCGAAGAGTTGCCCCGTGCGGCTATTTCAACTATTGAAATTGAGCGTTTTCCCAATCAGGTGCAGGTGATGGTTCACTCGGCACGTCCTGGTGTTGTGATTGGACGTAAGGGTGAAACGGTCAAGAAGTTGCGTAATAAACTGCGCGAGTTTACTAATAAGACTGTGAAGCTGGAGATTGAAGAAATCACCCAACCTGATATGGATGCGACGCTGGTGGCAGAAAATATTGCTGGACAGTTAGAACGCCGTATTTCTCATGGCCGGGCCATGAAGAAGGCGATTGTCCAGGCAATGCGCCAGGGTGCGAAGGGTGTGCGTATTGAGGTGAGTGGACGTCTGGCCGGGGCGGAAATGGCCCGTACGGAAAAGTTGTTTGATGGTCGCGTACCGCGCCAAACGATCCGCGCCAATATTGACTATGGTACGGCTGAAGCGTTGACTACGTTTGGCCGGATTGGTGTGAAGGTTTGGATTTACAAGGGTGAAATCCTCCCGCAAAAAGCGGCGGAACCTATTGAAGTGTACGTCAGCGAGTGAGCGGCCAGGGTGGCTCCTGACGATTGAGTGGAGAAAGCATCATGTTAATGCCGAAGAGAGTGAAGTACCGTAAACAGTTCCGCGGCCGCATGACAGGTATGGCGAAGGGCAGTTTTGAATTGCTATATGGTGAGTTTGGCTTGCAAGCTTTGGAACCCGGCTGGATTACCAGTCGCCAAATTGAAGCCGTGCGCCGTACGATTGTCCGTCACATGCGCCGTCGTGGTAAGAACTGGATCCGTATCTTCCCAGATAAACCGGTGACGGCTAAACCTGCCGAAACCCGCATGGGGAAGGGGAAAGGTTCAGTAGACCATTGGGTGGCTGTGGTAAAGCCTGGCCGCATCCTCTTTGAGGTGGGTGATATTCCTGCAGATATTGCGCGTGAGGCGTTGCATCTGGCCGGTTATAAACTGCCGATTAGAACGCAAGTGATCGCACGGGAGGATCGGTTGTAATGGCTGAGATTTTAGAACTCCGTGATATGAGCGATGAAAAGCTCGAAGAATTACTGGAAGACCGTCGGGAAGAATTGTTTAACTACCGTTTTCAACGGGCTTCTGGTCGATTGGAAGATTATACCCGCCTGAAGAAGGTACGCCGTGAGATTGCTCAGATTGAGACGGTATTGCACCAACGCTGGTTGGCTGTGCAGGTCGCTGCTGAAGAGGTGGCGGTAGCGGGCAAGCTGGCGGGAAATGAATGGACGGGGACGGCACGATTTCAGTATCGTAACCCAGAAGATCCCCGTGAAGATGATAATGCCTGGGCGGTTCGTTTTACAGATAAGGCTGGCAAAGAGTTAGCGACGGCGATTGTGAATTTAAATGCGGCGCGGCCGCAGGGCCGACGGGCGCGGGTTGCCAAAAAACAGCCTCGCCTGGTTAAAAGCTATAGTGTCGCCTAATCGAGAGGTACAGGTGAAGAAATGAGAGAACAACGTAAACGACTGACAGGCGTCGTCACCAGTGACAAAATGGACAAAACCGTTGTCGTCGCCGTCACTACCATTAAGCGGCACCCGTTGTACGGCAAAGTGCTGAAATATGTGAAAAAGTACAAAGCCCATGATGAAAATAATGATGCCAAAATGGGTGATACTGTACAGATCATTGAATCACGACCCATCAGCCGCCACAAGCGCTGGAGCGTCGTTGCCATTACCGAAAGAGCCAAGTAAAAGGGGCGTGTGACATGATCCAACAAGAGTCTCGTCTCAAAGTAGCCGATAACTCCGGGGCGCGTGAACTCCTGGTTATCCAGGTAAAGGGTGGCTCCCGAGTACATTATGGTGGTATCGGTGATGTGGTGGTTGCCACGGTCAAAAAAGCCAGCCCCACCGGTACAGTGAAGAAAAGTGCTATCGTGCGGGCCGTTATTGTCCGTACCGCGAAAGAATATCGGCGTGATGATGGAAGTTATATTCGCTTTGATGATAACGCCGCTGTCATTCTGAGTGGTGACACGAGCAACCCCGTCGGAACCCGTATTTTTGGTCCCGTGGCCCGTGAACTGCGCGAAAAAGGGTACAGCCGTATCTTATCACTCGCGCCTGAAGTACTGTAAGAATACGGATAAGCTGACACCAGGGGTCAGTCATCTGGGATTCAGGTGAGGTATCTACCATGCGAATCAAAAAAGGCGATAAGGTGATGGTTATCTCCGGGGATGACAAAGGCGTACAAGGAGAGGTTGTCCGTGTTCTGCCAAGCAAAGACCGAATTGTGGTCTCGGGGGTAAATATCGTCAAGAAGCATCAGCGGCCGCGTCAAGGTGGCCGTTCTCAGGTGCAGGGTGGCATCATTGAATTTGAAGCCCCCATTCATATTTCCAATGTTATGCTTGTTGATCCTAAAAGCAACGAGCCAACTCGTGTCAATGTGCGCCGTGACGATGAGGGCAAACGTATTCGCGTGGCCCGCAAGAGCGGTACAGATATTGATTAAGTCACATCTTTGAGCCAGGTCGCCCAGAAATCCACTTGCCTCAAAGTGTGATTGTGTAGCGAACCTGCCACTCGGAATGTAGGAGGCAAATGATGGCCTTTAAGCCGTTAAAAGAGTTGTATAAGGAAGAAGTTGCTCCAACACTCTTCAAAGAATTTAATTACAAAAGCCCAATGCAGATTCCTCACATCACCAAGGTTGTTGTAAATGTTGGCCTCGGTGAAGCGTTGGATAATGCTAAAGCAATTGACTTTGCGGTGCAGGATATTACCAGCATTACCGGTCAAAAACCGGTTGTTACCAAAGCTAAAAAATCTATTGCTGGTTTTAAACTGCGCGAAGGGCGTACTATTGGAGTAAAAGTGACCTTGCGGGGCGAGCGTATGTGGAGTTTCCTGGCACGCTTGTTGCATGTGGCTTTACCCCGTACCCGTGACTTCCAGGGTGTCCCTGCCGATTCTTTTGATGGGCGGGGTAATTACACATTGGGTTTGCGGGAGCAGTTGATTTTTCCTGAAATCAACTATGACAAAATTGATAAGATCCGCGGTATGGAAGTGACTATTGTTACCACTGCCCAGACAGATGAAGAAGGCCGGCGATTGCTAGGCTTACTGGGAATGCCATACCGTCGCAGTTAAGCGGAAGGAACAGGTTTAACCTGACGAGGCATCATAAAGGTTTGGGTAACAGGTACAGGAGATAAACATGGCAAAAAAGTCAATCACCGCACGTGAACAACACCGCAAATACAAAGTTCGTGTCCGCAATCGTTGTCAACGTGTGGACCCCAATTCGGGGAAAACATGTGGCCGCCCCCGCGGTTACATACGCCGTTTTGGCCTGTGTCGGATTTGCTTCCGGGAAGAAGCCTTAAAAGGCAATATTCCTGGCGTCGTGAAATCTAGTTGGTAGAGGTGCAGCATGTCAATGAACGATCCTATTGCCGATATGCTGACACGCATTCGTAATGCGGTACAGCGACAGCACCAGGCGGTGTCTATCCCTTATTCAAGACTGAAGGAAAATATTGCCAATGTCTTGAAGGATGAGGGGTACATCGAGAGCTTTGAAGTAATTCCCGAAAAACCGCAATCTGTTCTGCGCTTGAAGCTGAAGTACGTAGGCGATCGACGGAACCGTCAACCCGTTATTACCGCCATTGAACGTATCAGCCGGCCGGGCCGACGTGTTTATGTGGGAAAATCCGAAATTCCTTGGGTTCTTAGTGGGATGGGTATTGCCATTCTCACTACGTCTCAGGGTGTGATGACCGGACAGAAAGCTCGCCACCTTGGTTTGGGTGGTGAGATTCTCTGTAAGGTGTGGTAGCCGGAGGTTTTTTATGTCGCGCATTGGGAGAAAACCAATAACGGTACCCAGCGCCGTCAATGTGGATGTTCAAGGGTCCACGGTTGTTGTCAAGGGGCCTAAAGGCTCTTTAACACAAACCTTTCATCCAGAAATGACGGTTAAACTGGAAAACAATACGCTGACGGTAGAACGTCCTACTGATGCCGCTAACCATAGGGCTTTGCATGGTTTGACTCGTGCCTTGCTCAACAATATGGTAACCGGTGTGCATCAGGGGTTCACCCGCAAATTAGTCATTGAGGGTGTCGGCTACCGCGCTGAAATGAAAGAAAAGACACTGGTCTTGAGTGTGGGTTATTCCCATCCTGTCCTGGTTATCCCTCCGAATCCAGAAACGCGGTTCGATGTGGAAGATCGAGGCAAGGTTGTTGTAGTCTCTGGTATTGATAAGGAACTGATTGGGCAAATTTGTGCGGAGATTCGCAAAAGACGCCCCCCAGAACCTTACAAGGGTAAAGGGATTCGCTACGACAACGAAGTCATTCGCCGTAAAGCGGGTAAGACCGGTAAGGTGTAAGCTGGAGAGCGTGAAATGTCGCAGAAATCTGAAGTTGCACGTAAACGACGCCATCGTCGTATTCGCATGAAAGTAGCAGGGACAGCCCTGCGGCCGCGGCTCAATGTCTACCGTAGTCTGGAGCATATTTATGTTCAGGCTATTGATGATGAGGCTGGCCACACCCTGGTGTCTGCTTCCACCATTGATAAGGAATTGGCCGCCGCCCTGGCTGGCAAAACTAAGAAAGAACAGTCAACCCTGGTCGGTAAAGCCGTGGCTGAGCGTGCGATGGCTGTGGGCATCAATGAAGTCGTGTTTGATCGGGGTGGATACCTTTATCACGGTCGCATTAAGGCCCTGGCTGACGGTGCACGTGAGGGCGGTCTTAAGTTCTAAGGAGATAGGAAGATGGGGCAGAAACGTCAAAGTTTTCGTGAAAAAGATCGCCAGGAACTCGACGAGCGTATTATTGACATCGCCCGCGTAGCGAAAGTGATCAAGGGTGGTCGCCGTTTTGCCTTTCGTGTTGTTGTCGTTGTTGGCGATAACCGGGGTAATGTTGGGTTTGGCGTAGGTAAGGCCCGTGCTGTACCTGACGCAATTCGAAAAGGGATAGAAGCCGCTCGTAAGGCTATGCATCGTGTCCCTATGGTCAATACGACTATTCCCCACGAAATCGTGGGGCGTCACGGCTCTGCCGAGGTATTGCTCATGCCAGCCGCACCTGGTACAGGTGTTATTGCGGGTGGGGCAGTGCGTGCCGTCATTGAAGCCGCCGGTTACAAAGACATTTTGTCTAAGTCATTGGGTAGCAACAACACCCTCAATGTCATTTATGCCACGATGGATGGTCTCTCTAACCTGAAAAGTGTTCAGCAAGTGGCCCAGGCTCGGGGTAAAGATGTCAATGAAGTTGCGCCCTTTTGGAGTCGGAAGTAATGACTAAGTTACGCATCACCTACAGCAAAAGTGCTATTGGTTATAAAGAAGACCAAAAGCGAACCATTAAAGCGCTGGGTTTTCGTAAATTGAATCAAACCGTGGAATTGGATGATACTCCAGCTATACGGGGTATGATCCACAAGGTTAACCACCTGGTTACTGTGGAAGAGGTGAAATAAATGAAACTGCACGATCTGCGCCCTGATCAAGGCTCACGTAAGAAGCGCAAGCGAGTAGGTCGTGGTATTAGTGCCGGGCAGGGAAAAACTGCCGGGCGCGGTACCAAAGGTCAGAATGCTCGTTCTGGGGGAGGCAAGGGCCTTTATTTTGAAGGGGGTCAATTACCCCTGGCCCGCCGTTTGCCTTACAAACGTGGTTTTACAAACAGACGTAAGGTCTATTACAACCCAGTTAATTTACGTGACCTGGAAGAATTAGAAGCTGGCACAGAAGTAGGTCCCGAACTGTATGTGGCTTCGGGTGTTGTGCATAGGCTGGAAGATCCGGTGGTAATTCTTGGTGAAGGGAATGTAACTGTTGCCCTGAACGTGAAGGCACATCGTTTCTCAGCCTCGGCTCAAGAAAAGATCATTGCCGCTGGCGGAACCGTTGAAATTCTGCCGCTGGCCTGAGGGCGGTGAGGGAGAAACAGAATGATTGAGTCTGTGCGTAATGCCTTTGCCTTGCCTGATCTACGGCGTAAGATCCTGTTTACGGTTCTACTACTCGTAATCTATCGCCTGGTGGCCAATATTCCGGTACCAGGTGTTGATTTCCAGTTTTGGGATGCGCTCAATCAAGGCTCACAAACCTTTGGTTCTAACAATCTGTTGGGCGTGTTAAACCTTCTTTCGGGTGGGGCTGTTGGTAATTTCTCTGTGTTGGCGATGGGGGTATATCCGTATATTACGGCCTCCATCATTATTCAGTTGCTTACACCGGTGATTCCTTTTCTCCAGGAGATGGATTCTGAAGGAGAATCTGGCCGGAATCGTAAGAACAAGATTACTTATTATCTGACAATCCCGTTGGCTATCTTGCAGGCGGTTGGTCAGATTAACTTGGTGGCTCTGAGTGTTGGGACTAGTGTCGCGGCAATTATGCCGAAATTTGGGTTTAGCTCAGCGGCGAACATTTTGCCTACTCTGGCTACTTTGTTGGCGATGGTAGGCGGAACGATGTTCGCTATCTGGTTAGGCGAACTGATTACAGAGAACGGGATTGGTCAAGGTATTTCTTTGATCATCTTTAGTGGGATTATTTCCAATGTTCCCCAAAATTTGATCGGTATTGCCCAACTGGAGACGCAAGCACAGATTTTTGCCTGGATTTCGTTCATTCTTCTAACAGTTGTAACAATTTTCGTTATTGTTATTGTTCAGGAAGGGCAACGACGAATTCCAGTGCAATATGGGCGACGAGTTCGCGGCCGCAAGGTCTATCAGGGCCAAAGCACCCATATTCCTTTGCGAGTCAACTATGCGGGCATGATCCCGATTATCTTTGCTCAGTCCATTATGACGTTTCCTGGTCTGATTGCCAGCTTTTTCTTGCCTGAAGCCGGGGCTGAGGCCACTACCTTCATTCAGCGAGCGGCATCAGCCATTAATAATACTTTTGGTCAAGGACAAGGCTTTTTGTATTGGCTCATCTTTTTTCTGATGGTATTTGCTTTCACCTTTTTCTATACGGATGTGATGGTGCAACAGCAAAAGTTACCAGAAATGCTCCAACGAAATGGGGGTTTTATTCCTGGTATTCGCCCTGGTAAGAAAACAGAGGAGTACATTACCAAAGTTGTGCGTCGTATTACTTTTGTAGGGGCGTTATTCCTGGCCTCGGTTGCGGTTTTGCCTGGTATTATGTCGGGCATCGGTATTTTGTTAAATATCGATCAGCTGGATCGAAGCGCACAGGTCATCAGTGGTTCCGGGCTTATCATTATCGTTGGTGTCATTATTGACACAATGCGACAACTAGAAGCTCAACTCTTGATGCGTCACTATGAAGGTTTCTAGGTAATACCCCATTGTTGCCCGTCAGTAACGCTACTTGTTCTGTGTACGTTTACTGACTCTTGTACTTATGCAAAAAACCTACATTGTACTCATGGGTGCTCCAGGAGCTGGTAAAGGAACGCAAGCGAAGCGTTTGCAAGAGGCTCTTAATTTGCCCCAAGTGGCTACAGGTGATCTGTTTCGTTATAACTTGAAACAGCAAACAGAATTAGGTTTGTTGGCCAAGAAATATATGGATGCTGGAGAGTTAGTGCCTGATTCCGTGACTATTGCAATGGTACGGGAGCGCTTGTCCCATGCTGATTGTGCCCGAGGGGCCATTTTGGATGGGTTTCCCCGTAATCCTATGCAAGCGGAAACATTAGATGCGTTGCTAGGTGAATTTAGCGGCCGCGTCATTCTTGTTCCGTATATTCATGTGGGTCAGGAAGAACTGGTCCGTCGCTTGCTTAAACGCGCTGAATTAGAAGGTCGTTCTGATGATAATGAAGAAACAGTACGTACCCGGATGCGTGTTTATCAACAACAGACAGAACCTTTACTTGCCTATTACCGTAACAAAAACCTTTTGGTAGAAATAAACGGTGAACAGGGTGTTGAAGAGGTTTACGCTGATCTCCGGCAAGCCATTGATGAAGTGGCATGATTATCCTTAAGTCAAAAAAAGAACTGGACCTCATGCGCCAGGCCGGACGAATCAACGCGCAGGTATTAGAAACTGTTCGTGAAGCTGTTCGTCCTGGGATAACCACCATAGAGTTGAATGCTGTGGCTGAACAGGTGCAAGTCAGACTTGGCGCAGAACCGGTTTTTAAAGGATATACTTACGGCGATAAAAAACCCCCTTTTCCAACGACGATCACGGCCTGTATCAATGAAGAATTAGTTCATGGGATACCTGGTTCGCGACAGTTACAAGAAGGGGATTTGCTAAGTATAGATTGTGCCAGCCGTTACCAGGGATATATCGGTGATTCAGCATTTAGTGTGATGGTGGGCCAGGCTACCTCAGAAACAGAACGCTTGTTAGCAGTAACAGAACGGGCGTTATATGTGGGAATAGAGAATGTGGTAGCTGGTAATCGTGTGGGTGATATTGCGGCCGCGATACAGCAATATGTAGAAGCCAATGGGTTCAATGTTGTGCGCGGGTATGGTGGTCATGGCGTAGGTCGTACCATGCACGAAGATCCCCACATACCCAATTATGGTATACCTGGTAAAGGGCCTTTGTTGCGTCAGGCAATGACATTCGCAATTGAGCCTATGGTGTTACAGGGAAACCATGAGGTCATTACATTAGCTGATCAGTGGACTGTTATTGCTAAGGATCGGAAGTTGACGGCTCATTTTGAACACACGGTCGTTGTTACCGATAACGGTCCAGAAATCTTGACATGTTTGTAGCTAAGTGAATCGTCGTTATCGGTCAATTGTTTCGTTCGTATGACCTGCGGCGGTTACTGAATGAGAGGAGTCAACATCATGAAAGTGACACCATCTATCAAGAAACGTTGTCCTAAGTGCAAAATCATTCGTCGGAATGGTATATTGCGCGTTATTTGCAAAGACCCTAACCACAAACAGCGTCAGGGTTAATGTTGTGCCGAAAAAAGACTTGGCTCTCTGGAGTAACTGTGTATAATAGAGCGGTTGCTTTTTAGGGGTCAATCCCAGAGAAGATTACAAGAGGAAAGTATGGCTCGTATTGCAGGTGTTGACATTCCCCGGAACAAACGGGTGGAAATAGCATTGACTTACATTTACGGGATTGGGCGGCCTACCAGCCATGGTATCCTGGCAAAGGCTAACATCAACCCTGATACCCGTGTGCGCGATTTATCAGAATCTGAAATCGCCGAACTGCGCCGTGTCATTGGACGTGATCTTGTGGTGGAAGGTGATTTGCGCCGCGAGGTTTCTCTAAACATTAAGCGGCTCACCGAAATTGGTTGTTACCGGGGATTGCGCCATCGTCGTCATCTGCCTGTGCATGGGCAACGGACACGGACAAACGCTCGGACTCGTAAAGGCCCTAAGAAAACAGTGGCCGGTCGTGGGCGGCGTAAGGGCGGTAAGTAATACCTGTAGACGGATTTGTGGTTAGCCCTGGGTAATGTCTTGTAAAAGAGATCAGGGCTAACCTGTGAAGTCCGCGTAAGATGAAGAGGATATTATGGGACGTAGACGACAAGCACAGGCAACGCGTAAAAAGATTAAGCGATTTGTGTCTGAAGGGCAGGTGCATATCTTTGCCACCTTCAATAACACTATTGTGACGATGACAGACAAACAAGGAAATACTATTTGTTGGGCTAGTGCCGGTAACTCCGGGTTTAAAGGCTCACGCAAGAGTACTCCTTATGCGGCACGTATGGCAAGCCAGGGTGCCTGCCGGACGGCACAAGATGCCGGTATGCAAGAGGTGGAGATTGTTGTGAAAGGTGCTGGGCCAGGGCGCGAACAGGCGATCCGGGCCGTGCAAGCCGCTGGTTTGCGTATCCGCTCCATTCAGGATATCACACCTGTACCCCATAACGGTTGTCGCCCCAAGAAACGGCGTCGCAATTAGACGGTTAAAAATTGGTATTCATGGGAGAGGGAAGAAGGGTTGCCACACCTGTAAACCTCTCTCTTATCAAACTTCCCCGATTGGGGAAGTTTTGTTGATCTTAATCTGTGTAGGAGGTAAGTAAGTTGGCAAGACATATCGGTCCCGTTTGCAGGCTTTGCCGCCGTGAAGGTGAAAAGCTATTTTTGAAAGGGTCGCGGTGTATGTCGCCCAAGTGTGCCGTTGAACGACGGGGTTATCCACCTGGGCAACATGGTAAGGAAAATCAATTCCGTCGCGGCCGCGCTTCTGACTATCTCACCCAGTTACGTGAGAAGCAGAAAGCACGTCGTATCTATGGTGTCTTTGAACGGCAATTCAGCCGTTACTTCGATAAAGCGGAACGGATACCAGGTCTCACTGGTGCAAACCTTTTGGCTCTGCTGGAGCGACGTTTGGACAATGTCATTTATCGCATGGGTTTTGCGGAATCTCGTCCTCAGGCGCGCCAAATCGTCTCTCATGGTCACATTTTGCTGAATGGTCGTAAAACGGACGTGCCTTCAGCCTTGGTGCGCCCCGGCGACAAAATTACAGTACGCCCAGAGAGTATGAAACGGACTTTTTTCAAGGGGTTGCGCCAGGAATTGGATGATCGGCGGGTACATGTACCGCGCTGGATCTCTCTGGACCCGAAGAATATCTCGGCGACTGTCCTCAACCTGCCCGCTCGTGATGACATTGATGTGTCTTTGAACGAACAGCTGATTGTTGAGTATTACTCCCGATAACCTTTTGCGGCCGCGAACCGGCTTTGGCCGGTTGGTGGCCTTTTGGTTTATCTGGTTTGTAAAACGAAGAGGGGTCTGCCTTGGCTATCAATAATCTGGTCTTACCCAAAATCGAAAGTTCGGCCATGTCACGCAAATATGGCCGGTTTGTGATTGGGCCCTTGGAACGCGGTTATGGCACCACGTTAGGGAACTCCCTGCGACGTGTGTTGCTTTCATCTTTGCCCGGTGCGGCGATTACATCTATCCGCGTGACTGATGTGTCCCACGAATTTTCTGCCGTCCCTTATGTCCGTGAAGACATGATGCAGTTGATCTTACAGGTGAAACAGATTCGCCTAAAATTGCATGACACGGATGTAGGCCGGATGCGTCTAGAAGTCCACGGTGCGGGCACGGTCACTGCCGCTGACCTGGTAACACCGCCGGAAGTGGAAATTATTAATCCTGACCTCTATCTGTTTACTGTTGACTCGGATGAGGCTTTCTTAGAAATCGAAATGACCGTGGAAACCGGTCGAGGTTACTCCTCGGCAGATGAACGCGGCCGCTTGCCCATCGGTGAATTACCGGTGGATGCTATCTTTAGCCCGGTTGTTCGTGTAAGTTATGAAGTGGAGAAAACACGGGTGGGCCAGGTAGCAAATTATGATCTGTTGACGCTAGAAATTTGGACCGATGGTACCCTTCGGCCCGAAGAGGCCTTGGCACAGGCTTCGCAGATTCTTATGCAACAGTTGCGGCCGATTGCTGGGGTGAGTGAAGAAAGTCTGCTCCCTGTAGCGGAAGAAAAGAAAGAGGAAACCATCACGAATGAAGCCTATGATACGCCCATTGAACATCTAGATCTCAGTGTGCGTGTCTTCAATTCCCTGAAGCGTACTGGTATCACCAAAGTCGGTGAAATGCTGGAAATGCTGGGTCGGGGTGAAGAAACCATGTTAGCGATTCGTAATTTTGGGGAAAAATCTCTGGATGAACTGAAGTCGCAACTGCGAGCAAAAGGCTTCTTGAAGGATGAGGAGTTGTTTGGCTGATAACGTCGTTCGTATTCCGTATGCCGTATGCCTGAAGATGACAAACGCAATACGTGATACGCAATACGTTTTGAGGAAGCACGATGCGACATAGAGTACATGGTTATCGTCTGGGCCGGGATATGGCCCACCGACGTGCCTTACGTGAAAACCTGGTAGCGGATCTTCTTTGTTATGAAAAGATTGTTACTACGGAAGCGAAGGCGCGGATGTTGCGGCCGCTGGCCGAAAAAATGATTACCTTAGCGAAACGTGGCCTGGTCAAGAAGGCGCAGAATCCGGCAAGTGAAGTGCATGCTCGTCGTCTTGCGGCCGCACGCTTACCCCGTTTCCGCACTTTTGAAAATGAAGAAGGGGAAACCCAGCAGGTAGATGTGGTGCAACGTCTGTTTAATGATGTGGCCCCTCGTTATATGGAACGCCCTGGTGGTTATACCCGCATGATCAAACTTGGCCAGCGCAATGGTGACAATGCTTATATGGCAGTTGTTATGCTGGTCAAAGATGATGACAAGAAGAAGTAAGTTCGTTTCACGAGTATCCCTTTTTTCTACTCTCCCGAGACTGATTGGGAATGTGTAGGAACAAGATTGGACTCTGGGAACGCTGATGCACCTTAACTGAGGCACAATTGCGTTACCGGGCGCAGATTGAATACGACGGCACAGCTTATTTTGGCTTTCAACGGCAACGGGATGACCAGCCGACTATTCAAGGTGAGTTGGAAACTGCGCTCGGACGGCTAAGTGGGGAAAAAGTTACGGTTCTTGGAGCAGGACGAACGGATAGTGGCGTTCATGCCTGGGGCCAAGTAGTGGCTTTTAACCTGGAATGGCGACATGGTGAAGACGCCTTGTTACGGGCGCTGAATGCCCATTTGCCGCCGGATATCGCTGTACAAAATATTGTTGTCGCGGCCGCAGACTTCCACCCCCGTTACGCGGCCAGAAGACGCGCTTATGAGTACATCGTTTTCAATGCCCCGATACGCAGTGCCCTACGACGGCAAAAAGTCTGGCAGGTGAGTTGGCCTTTGGATGTAGAGCGAATGAATATTGCGGCCGCGATGCTTATTGGTACGCACAATTTCGCTACCTTTGGTCAACCCCCAGAAGGGGAAAACTGTACCCGTCATGTGTACCAGGCTGAATGGCAACGGCAAAGAGATGAACTCATCTTCACCATCGAAGCCAACGCTTTTTTGTATCGGATGGTACGTAGTATTGTCGGAACCCTGGTGGAAGTAGGCAGTGGCAAATGGACAACGGAGCAATTTGCTCAGGCGTTTGAGGCCACTGATCGCAGTCAGGCAGGCACAACGGCCCCAGCCCACGGTCTCTTCTTGTTGTCGGTAACTTATTGATCAATAATCTGCGCCATCTGTAGATTGTTTTTCCAGCCTGATGAAAGGCTGAATTGGTGAAGGAGAAGCGCACATGAAAACGTACGTGACGAAACCAGCAGATGCCGACGAGGCGCGTCGCTGGTATGTCGTGAACGCGGAAGGCCAGACCCTGGGCCGTCTGGCTTCACAGATTGCCGCCATCTTGAAGGGCAAACATAAACCTATTTACAGCCCATCAGTGGATTGTGGTGATTATGTGGTGGTGGTAAATGCAGAAAAAGTCCAGGTGACAGGGCGCCGCATGGAACAGAAGTATTATCATCGGCACTCCGGTTATCCCGGCGGCTTGAGTTCTATTTCCCTGGAACACCAGCTTCAGAAGTTCCCTAACCGGGTACTTCAAGAAGCGGTGAAGGGTATGTTACCCAAAAATGTCCTGGGCCGGAGAATGCTGGCAAAACTGAAGATCTATGCAGGGGCAACGCACCCACATCAGGCGCAACAGCCCGTGGAGATGGAGCTTTAGGAGGTAAGGTATGTTGGAAAATCGGCGATATCATGAAGGCATTGGTCGGCGTAAACGCTCCTCGGCACGGGTACGGATTTACCCCGGTGGCAGTACGGGCGTTTTTCAGGTGAATGGTAAGGATGTAAAGGAATATTTTCCGCGTCTGGGTGATGTGGAAACTTTAAGTGGTCCATTGAATGATGTTGGTCTGGTTAGTGCGATGGACGTGACGGTGATGGTAGAAGGTGGCGGTATTACCGGCCAAACAGCGGCAGTACGACTGGGTCTGGCGCGGGCGATTGTGGAATATGATGAAAATCTGAAACCCACCCTGCGTACGAATGGCCATCTAACGCGGGATGCTCGTATTAAGGAACGGAAGAAGCCCGGCCTCAAACGGGCGCGTAAGGCACCAACTTATACCAAGCGTTAAACAGAGAACCTGTTTGGGACCGCAAAACGGTTCATAGGTTTATTGACAAATCATACCCAGAGGCGAGACAATGTTCTCGCCTTTTTGTTTTGGCTAACTTGTGTTGTTTAGTTTGTGATGGGGTGAAATGATGGGGATTGTTATTGTAGGGTTGGGACCGGGAGATGGGCAGTTATTGACCAGACAGGCGTGGACAGTACTCGCGGCCGCAGATCCGCTTTATGTGCGCACGGCCCGCCATCCGGCTGTAGCCGATTTGCCGCCGGGGGGAATACGGCACAGCTTTGACCATCTGTATGATACGGCTGAAGATTTTGACCAGGTATATCAGGCTATTATTGGGCAGGTGGTGGATATGGGACGGCATGGGGATGTGGTTTATGCGGTGCCGGGTCACCCCCTTGTGGGAGAAGCAACAGTGACAGGGGTGCTCGCGGCCGCGGAGCAGGCAGGCATTCCCGTTACCATTGTCCCAGGCCTGAGTTTTGTTGAACCAACGCTCTCTGCCTTGGGGGTGGAGGGATTGAATGGTTTACAATTGTATGATGCTCTGGATGTAATCAGTTTGCATTATCCCCCGTTCAACCCGAATGCACCGGTTTTATTGGGTCAAGTATATAACCAGATGATCGCCAGCGAATTAAAACTGGCTTTGATGACAGTTTACCCCGATGAACATGAAGTGCTCCTGGTGCATGAGGCCGGTACGCAGACGCAAACGATTGAGCGTTTGCCGTTGTATGAAATTGATCGCACCCCGCAATCAGCCCATTTGACGAGTTTGTATGTGCCCCCGTTACCTTTGCCCGGCACATTGGCGGCCCTTGCTGAGACGGTAGCCATTTTGCGGGCACCAGGTGGTTGTCCCTGGGATCAGGAGCAGACGCCGCAAAGTATGCGTTCTGGTTTTTTGGAAGAGGCAACTGAGGTGTTAGCGGCCTTGGATGCTGAGGATAGTGACGCCCTATGTGAAGAATTGGGTGATATGCTGTACCATATTGTCATGCAGGTGCAAATGGCCGCTGAAGAGGAAGCGTTTAAGCTGACGGATGTGGTGGCCGGTATTGATGTGAAACTTAAACGGCGTCATCCGCATGTGTGGGGGGATTGGCAAGTAGCGAATAGTGCCGAAGTTGTACGGAATTGGGAGCAAATTAAGGCTCAAGAGAAAGCGGCCGCGCCCCACTCATTGTTAGATAATATTCCTTTGGCTTTGCCCGCTCTGGCCCGTTCCCAGAAGATTCAGGATCGGGTGAATAAGATAGGGTTTGATTGGCCGGATATCGCTGGGGTTTGGGCAAAGTTGGATGAAGAGGTACAGGAATTGCACGCGGCCGCGACGCCTACCGAACGTACTGCGGAATTAGGCGATGTCCTCTTTGTTGTGGTAAACCTGGCCCGATGGTTGGGAGTAGATGCAGAAACGGCTTTGCGGGAAAGCAATTTGCGTTTCAGCCAGCGTTTTCAAGGGGTGGAGAAACTCGCTCAGGAACGAGGTATCGATCTGGCAAAACTAGATTTTGCCGTCCTTGATGACTTATGGCAGGAAGTAAAGCGACAAATTAGTCAGTCGTGAAAGGTTTGAAAGTGGTGAATTACTGCCTTTGTCGGTGATATTGAGGTAAGCGTTCAGTGATATATATTCATCGGCCAGTAAACAACCGGGCTATGGTTACAAAGGCCGCTGGCCTGGGCTTTTAGCTCGCAGGGCTTTGTATGTTTAGCCCGGCGGTTTGACCGCCGGGCGGGGTAACTGAACGCCTACATGTTGAGTCAATCGTTGGAGGTTGTGTGTTTGTTCTGATCAATAATATTGCGCTGATTCTAGCGGGTTTCTGTTTCTTTCTGGCGGTCATTTTCTTGTTGCAGACCTTCCAGAGTGGCAATCGCGCCCGGCGGCAAATGTACAGTGTGGGGCGGCAAACGTTGCGCCAAGATAGCCAGCGATATGGGTTAGTGGGATTTGTTTTTTTAGTGGCGGCTTTTGCTTGCGTGGCTATGTATGGCATTTCGGCCCTGGCTATGAGCCAACAGCCCACTTCTACCCCTGTGCCCACGCTTGAACCAACAACCATTGTGGTGGTAACGCCCACAGCGACGCCTTCCCCAACGCCTGGTATTACCCCTACTGCAACCCCAACTCTGGTGATTACGGAAGCCACCAGTACACCAACCAGCCCGGCAGTGACACCTTCCGCAACCCCTACCGTTACGGCTACAGCTTCACCCACATTACCCCCTACAGCCTATATCAACAGTCCCAATGGTTTATATTTGCGGGAAGCACCAGGTGGGGTACAACAAGTGGAATTGATTCCGCATCAAGCGGCGGTGATTCTCTTGTTGGGGTTTGTGACTGTGGACAATGTGAATTGGCAAGAAGTGGAAACGGTGAATGGCAACCGGGGGTGGGTGGCCGCTGATTTTCTCATTTACCCTGGTACGCCCACGCCGACAACAGAACCAGCTACTCCTGAGGCATAACAGGCCACAAGTCCTTGTACAAAGCGACCCATTCGGGCAAGGTAAGGGTTTCAGCCCGCCGTTGGCCGTCTATGTGGGTTTGCTGGAGCGCGGCCGCGACCCGCGCCGCTTCTATTCCTAACGATAACAAATTGTTCTTTACCTGTTTTCGTTTCTGACTGAAACCGGCTCTAACTACACGGAAAAAAGCTTCTTCCTCAGCCAGGGGCAGAAGGGGTTCTGGATATAAATCTAACCGGATGATGGCAGAGTCTACATCAGGGCGGGGCCAGAAGGCTCCGGCGCGAATGGTGCTGACGAAACGGGGTTGGCCGTAGAACTGCACACTGACCGCCAGAAGAGTCAGGTTGCCCGGCGCGGCCGCGAGCCGTTGGGCTACCTCTTTCTGTACCGTCATGACCATCAGAGACGGTTTACTGGCGGCTGAGAGCAAATGGCGCAGGATGGCTCCTGTGATGTAATAGGGTACATTGGCGACAACTTTGTAGCTTTGCTGAGGGAAAAGGGCAGTCAGGTCTTGGGCTAGAATATCTCCATGGATGAGGCGTACATGGGGTAGGTGGCCTAAACGGTTTTCCAGGAGGGGCAGGTAACGTTGATCTAACTCAACGGCGGTGACGGTCGCGGCCGCAGAGGCCAGGTGTTGAGTGAGGTGGCCCAATCCTGGCCCAATTTCCAACACGTGATCAGTGGGGGTGAGGGCCGCGGCCGCGATGATTTTGCCTAACACCTGATCATCAAAGAGAAAATTTTGGCCCAGACTCTTTTTGGGTTCCAGATTGTACTGTTGCAGAATCGCTTTTGGATGCATCTTTAGGGTTTTGGGTCTATTCGTCCCTGGTTATTCTGTTAAACAACGTCTATTTTCGCCCCATCTCCCTATCTGTGGGTTTAGGGCAAGCTCGTGGGGAGTTGAAAATTAATTCTTTCTACCGGGGGCACAGGCGTCAAATAATACACATCCACATACCCTGACCACCCCACAAACTCCTCTTCATCGTAGCCAAGGTCAATCCAGCGGCCGAGCACGCCCCCCCCGGTATCACCGGCATAACCAACCCCATAACCAGGCACATACACATAAGTCCGAAACGGCACTATCGCCCGATCTACGGCTACCAGACCAGTACCTGCAACATAACCGCTGGCGGTAATGCCATAACTGGGGTCATCCAGTTCTTTGCCGGAGCTGGCGGCGGTATAAGAGGTAACGCGCATACGCACGATGCGCCAATATTCCAAAGGCCCATCCGGCGTTTCCATAATTCGGGGAATAATCAAAGTGCCATAACCGATGATTTCATTGATCGGTTCGGCGGCCCGCCATTCGCCATCTATTTGCTGACTGACCTCAACCCCATTTTCGTAATGCACCCGTACCCGTTGGCGTTGGATACCCACTACACCTGCCTGGAGCACCATTTGGTGATCAATTTCAGCCTGGTCGGTGGCCTGCCAGACCGTTTCATAGGGAATGGGCATATCTACTACACGGAAATCTTCGGTAACACGAATAACCTGGATGATTTGTCCCGCCTGGAGCAAGGTGTCAGCCGAGGGGCGGGTGTAGTCGTATCCCACAAGGTTGATGCCGTTTTCCGCCAGTACGGTCAAGGCATTGGTGTTGTGGCTACGGGTTTGGATGGTGCGTCCATCGGCGATGATGGTGTAAGGTTGGGAGCGTTGAATGAAGATGTGAAGATTGGCGGTGAGTTGGACATCTGGGGGTGGTTCGATTTTGTCGGTAGGGGAGAAGCTTATTCCGGCTTCTTGTAAAGCCGCCCCGACTGTGGGTACGGCGGTGCGGACGATCTGTTGTTGTGCCCCATCGTGAATGGTAATAGTTACGAAGGTGCCAATTTCAAGGAGTTGGGGCACGGGGGCAGACCCAATCTGACTGAAGGCGAGGAGTAAGCCATTCGCGTAAATTTGATCGGACCGTTGGATGGTAAGACCCACTTCACTGAGGAATGAGGCCAGGGTGGGCTGATGGGTAAAGTAGGTATGGGTGCCGTTTTGATTACGTAGGGTGATGGGGTTGGCGTGTTGGATTTGGATAACTGTGTTGGCCGTGAGGGGGGAAAGGATGTCTGGTTGGATGAGGTCTTCGGGGCGGGTAGTAATGTCCGCGGCCGCGAGCAATTCGCCTACTGTTTCATACTCCCCCTCTATTTCGATCATTTCTCCATCTACATACACAATGTGCGTTTCCTGTGATAATGCCCAGGCTGTCACCAGGACACCCCCTAACAGGAGCAGACCAATACCAAAGGGGAGAATAAAGCGAGAGAGACGGATCATGCATGTTATGGGGAGCGTCTTGCGGGTAGAAATC
This sequence comes from Chloroflexota bacterium, assembly GCA_018004935.1. Classification (GTDB taxonomy): domain Bacteria; phylum Chloroflexota; class Anaerolineae; order Promineifilales; family Promineifilaceae; genus Trichofilum. The sequence goes on from JAGNBF010000090.1 coordinate 22,740, forward strand.
GTTTTGCTACGCACCACTACGCGGTTTAAACAAATATGCTCATGAGACCGATGACCACCAGGTTTTCCTGGTCACCCGAGGGATACACCTTAGTGCTGCTTCCTTCCGGACCTGACACGGTTCGATGGCCCCCGCCGCCAGGGACCCAGTCATCACCGGCCCCATGAGCATATTTGAGCGGATGGAATCGTAACAAAAAGCGGGTTATTGAGCAAATATAGATGAGGGGACTGTGAATGGCTGACCTGGTCCTGTGCCCTCTCTACTGCTTACTTTCCCTTTCCCCCCTTAGGAACCGTCTCAGAATAACTTCCCTTTTTGCTATGGACAGTCTTCTGACCGTGCCATTCACCTTATTTTTAGATGCTCACTTAGTAATTGTCCAAAAATAACTTCCCGCTTTGCTGTGGCCGGTCTCCTGACCGCACCACCCAAGTTATTTTTAGACGTTCACTTAGTTCCAGACGCCGAGTATTTCTGGCCCACGATCTAACTCCCAGGGGTAGATGATGTAGGCATCTGTGACGGCGGCATAGTAAGTGGGGGTGTGGCCCGGATAGAGGGATGAGCCGGGTTTGTAGTGCAAGACACAAGTTTCAGGGATACCCCCGGCGGAGTCTATGCGACTGGCGACGGTGACAATATTGCGGCCGCGTGTCCAGACATCATCCACCACCAAAATGCGTCGCCCTTCCAATAATGTGTCATCGGGGAACTGGAGAAATTCAGGAATGGCATACCGTTCTTCTAAAGGCGTGGGTAATGTGCCGATGTAATCGGCTGGGAAGCGCACCGACGCAGTCAAAATATAGGTGATGTTTAAGGCTTCGGCTAATAAGCCCCCAGGGATTAACCCACCCCGGGTAATGATCATCATTGAGTCATAACGGCCGTGAATTTGGGGCACCAGGTAATCTATCAGTTTGTCAACATCGGACCAGGTGAGGACTTCACGGCGGACAGGTTGTTGTTTCTTCATGGCACCGATTTACCGCCTTTTATTAGGAAATAACCTCCCGTGATCGTACAACCGCCTCGCCTGTGTGTCAAACGGAAAATGGAGATGAGTAGGGCGATTGCATATTCGAATTTCGCTTACCCCTAAACCCTGCCCCCAGGGGCGGGGAACTTTTTAAGATCCGTTTTTCGCGGGCATTTGCCCGCGAAAAACGGATCAAATTGTTTTTTTTCCCTTCTTGCCGGAAATCGTCGGGGCGGTGGGTTCATTTGGGTGAGTATGCAATCGCCCTGTGGAGATGAGTGCGGCAATTGCCTGCGCGGGTTTTTCCTTACCCCTAATCCCTCCTCCAGGGGCAGGGAACCTTTTGGGGGCATAAAAACGGCCCCGGTGATGTTTCATTGGCTAGGGTGGAGGATGCTTTTTGGGGGGTTTAGGTGTTGTAACCGTGCCGCGGCCGCGATCAGCACCTCATCTCGTTTACAAAAGGCAAACCGGGCCAATCCCGCCCCATCTTGGGGGTTGTGGTAGAAGGCACTGGGGGGAATGGCCGCCACGCCGATTTCGGTGGTGAGGTAGCGGCAAAAGGCCACATCGTCGGCAAAACCCAGGTTGCTGATGTCTACCATGACGAAGTAAGTGCCCTGGGGAATCAGCGGCCGCAATCCTGCCTGTTTCAATCCATCCACCAACAAATCCCGTTTGGCCTGGTACATGACCCGGAGTTCTTCGTAGTAGGTGGTGGCGGTTTCCAAAGCCACCGCGGCCGCTTCCTGAAACGGAGCCGCACCGCAGAAGGTCATGAACTGGTGGGTACGGAAGGCCGCCTGGGTCAGTTCCGGTGGCGCCACGACCCAACCCACCTTCCACCCCGTGGCACTGAAGGTTTTGCCCAGACTGGAGATGTGTAAGGTTCGCGGCCGCATGCCCGGCAACTGCGCCATTGTCACCTGTTGATAACCATCAAAAATGATGTGTTCATACACCTCATCCACCAGGGCCAACACATCATGTTCGATACACAAGGCGGCGATCCGACTCATCTCGTCGGCAGTAAACACTTTGCCGGTGGGGTTGTGGGGGGTGTTGATGAGGATTAGTTTGGTTTTGGCATTGAACAATCCGGCCAGATGATCAAAATCAATCGCCCAGTCTGGCGGCTGAAGCTGATAAAAGCGGGGAATGCCCCCGGCCATTTGCACGGCAGGCAGGTAGGAATCGTAAAACGGTTCGCCGATAATCACCTCGTCGCCGGGATTGATCAGTCCCAGAATGCTGGCAAAAATCGCTTCGGTGGCCCCGTGGGTGATGAGCACTTCGGTGTCGGGGTTGACCTGTAGGCCGTAATCCCGCGCCATTTTTTGGGCCACCGCTTGCCGCAAACGCGGCCGCCCCACGCTCGGCGCGTACTGGTTGATCTCCTGGTTGATGGCCGCAATGGCCGCTTCCTTGAGAAATGCTGGAGCGGGAAAATCGGGGAACCCCTGACCGAGATTGAGGGCTTGATGTTGGGTGGCCAGGTGGGTCATTTCGGCAAAAATAGATGTACCCATGTGACGGATGCGGTCAGCCTGATAGCTCATGTTCACCTCTGGTTGATCAATTGGGCGTGTACTATACTATGCCGATGGTAATTGTTCAAAAGGGGATGGTTATTGGTATATTGGTATATTAGTGTATTGGTTCATGCGCTAATACACTAATACACCAATACACTAATCACCATTGAGGTACATGATGAACGTCACAATCGCCTTGGGGCAGATGGATGTGCAGTTGGGGGAGCCGGAGCGGAACTGGCAGACGGTGGTGGCGATGGCCGCGGCCGCGGCCGCACGCCAGGCCGATATTCTGGTTCTGCCGGAGTTGTGGTCAACGGGGTACGATTTGGAGAATGCGGCCGCGTATGTCACCCCCACCGATCAGGGCATCTTCGCCCGTGTCGCTGACCTGGCCCGCCAACATCACCTGCACATCCTGGGATCGTGCCTGTCGTTGTTGGGGGTAAACCGGTTTGGCAATACGGCGGTCTGGTTTGATCCGCAAGGGCAAAACCAGGCCGAATACAGCAAAATTCACCTGTTCCGGCTCATGGCTGAGGAGCAATTTCTGACGGCTGGGGAGAAGTTGGCGATGTTGACAACGCCCTGGGGTAAAGCGGGGCTGGCGATTTGTTACGATTTACGCTTCCCGGAAATGTTTCGGGCGTATGCGTTGGCGGGGGCGCGGCTGGTGTTTTTGCCCTCGGAGTGGCCCCATCCCCGGTTGGCGCACTGGCAGACGTTGGTTCGCGGCCGCGCTATCGAGAATCAGATGTTCCTGATCGCCTGCAACCGGGTAGGCACATCCAAAAACAGCCACTTCTTCGGCCACTCCTGCATGATTGACCCCTGGGGTGAAACGGTTATCGAAGGGGACGAATCCCCCCAACTACTCGTCGCCACGATTGATACCTCTCTGGTAGACACCGTCCGGGCCAAAATACCAGTGTTTGCGGATCGCAGACCGGAACTTTATGAAATGCATGATGCGTGATGCATCAGTAGGGTATGGTGGCCGCAACAGAGAAACACTTCACCATAACAAAGAGAAAGGGCAACTTTCCCTTCTTTAACCTCAACAATCCACAATGTGCGCTTACGTTTACGCACCAGTATGCTCCACTCGTACCTGTAAAACAGTTTGATAAACCTCTCGAATTTGAGCGCGGTGATCGAGGATGTGGCCGACAAGCCAGAGGGGGTGCTGGTCGGTGGCGAGGATGGGCCAGCGGCCGCGAGCCGGAGCCGGTATTTGCCGTTCGTTCATCACTTTTTTGAGGGTTTGCGAGTGGCCCTGTAACCCCAACGGCTGGATACGCTCACTGGGGCGTCGCGGCCGCAACCACAGTTGTTCCCCTTCCTTCACCGCCACAAACGCCTGCCAGGGGTCGGGATTGTGCCGAATTTCGTCCAGACTGACCGCCTGCACCGGCTCGGCGTGGATGATCCAGCCGTTGGGCAAGGCCACCTCACCGGGGACGGGCAAGGGAATGGGCTGATCATCGGGGAGTTGGGGAAAAGGGAGAGGTGTGAGGGTAGACGCGGCCGCGAAACTTGCCCTCTCATACTCCAGCACCATCCGTACCTGGCCCGGTAAGTCCATCTGTTGTCCCACTGTGCCCGTTTCCATCAGCCGCCGCGCCCGCTCTAACACGGCAAACGGCAACTCCTTATCTCCCACCACCAACGGCTCAATCACCTGGCGCAATGTCCGCCGCCGCATACTCAAGGGCAACTCCAGCCAACGTTCCCGGTTTATTTCGGCACGACTGGCCTGCTCCTGGCCCAGTTGCGGCCCTATTTCCGTCTGAAACCAACGCAGGAACGCCTCATCCGCCGTTACCAGTTCGGCCAGGTCAAGGATGCGGCCGCGGATTTGTGCGTTGTACGTTTCCAGCAGAGGCAACAGTTCATGGCGGATGCGGTTACGCAGGAAGCGGGTATCCTGGTTGGATTCGTCCTGCATCGGCGTCAGGTTATGTTCCTGGCAGTAGGCTTCAATTTCTGGGCGGGTGGTGGTAAGCAGAGGGCGAAGGAGAAGGGGAAATGGTGAATGGTGAATGGTGAATGGTGAATGGTGAATGGTGAATGGGAAAGGAGCGATGGGCAAGATGCCACGAAGACCGGCGAGGCCACTACCCCGGATCAGGTGCATGAGGACGGTTTCGACCTGATCATCGGCGTGGTGGGCGAGAAGGATCGCGGCCGCGTCTACGGTTTTAGCGACTTCTCCTAAAAATTGGTAGCGGGCGTTGCGGGCGGCTTCTTCAATGGACCAGCCTCGAGTTTGAGCCAGTTCGGGAATATTCGCATAGCCAATTTTGACTTGTACTCCCCAAAGCTGGGCAATAGATTGAACAAAGTGGGCGTCGTTGCTGGCCTGCGGCCGCAAGCCATGATGCAGGTGGGCGACTACCAACTGTTTTGGTTCTATCAGGATGTGGTGTACCAACAGGTGAAGCAGGGCCAGTGAATCTGGCCCCCCCGAGACTCCGACAACCCAATGGCGAATCATCAGGTCGGGGATGGTCGCGGCCGCGTCGTGCAAAAAGGTTCTGACTCGTTCAACAAGCCTCATAAACGGAGTTATCAATGGGGCAATTGCCACTTAGTTATTGGTCTATTGGTCTATTGGTAATTATCAACTGGAACACAGGCAGTCACCCATACACCAATACACCAATAACCACAAATAAAAAAGGCTCGCCGAATGACGAGCCATTTTTGGTAGGGCGGGTGGGAGTCGAACCCACACGGTCTCGCGACCGGCGGATTTTAAGTCCGCTGCGTCTGCCATTTCGCCACCACCCCATATACAGGGTCATATTGTACCGTTGACCTGGGTAAACCGTCAACTGTTGCGGGTAGATCTTTAGGGTGATTGCTTACTTGGGTTTTCCCCCACCCCTAACCCCGCCCCCAGGGGCGGGGAACTTTTTAAGAGCCGTTTTTCACGGGCGATGCCCGCGAAAAACGGCTCAAATTGGTTTTTTCCCCTTCAGGCCAGGAATTGTTAGGGTGCTGGGTTCATTGGGGTGAGGATGCAATCGCCCTGGGTAGATCTTTAGGGTGATTGTTTACTTGGGTTTTCCCCCACCCCTAACCCCACCCCCAGGGGCGGGGAACTTTTTAAGGGCTGTTTTTCGCGGGCATTCGCCCGCGAAAAACAGCCCAAGTGGTAGACTATTGCGGCCGCAAACTGAATCAGCGACAATAGCCTTATCCATTCCACATCCCAAGAGGTTAAACGTGAAAAATACCATTCGTATTATCGGTGTCCCTATGGATTTGGGGCAAAGTCGGCGCGGGGTAGATATGGGGCCAAGTGCTGTACGTTATGCCGGGTTACAGGGGCGGTTGGAACGGTTGGGGTACCGGGTGTTGGATTTAGGCAATGTGCCGGTTCCGGGCCGTGAAGAGGAGAGTGTAGAGACATCGGGGAAGCGGTTGAAGGCGGTGACGGCGGTCTGTGAAGCAATTTATGAACGCGGCCGCGATTGTGTTTCGGCTGGTGAGGTGGCTATCTTTTTGGGAGGCGATCATAGCATTAGTATTGGCTCGGTTGCGGCCGCGACCGAACAATCACCGGTTGGGGTTATCTGGGTTGATGCCCATGGCGATTACAATACCCCGGCCACTTCTCCCAGCGGCAACATCCATGGGATGCCCGTTTCTGCTCTGGTGGGCGATGGGCCAGAATCTCTGGTCAACCTTGGGCGTCCGGGACCCAAAGTGGCACCTCATCACATTGTTCAGATTGGGATTCGTGACCTGGATGTAAAAGAAAAAGAGCGTATGCTCAACAGTGGCATCAACATTTTTACCATGCGTCATCTGGATGAGATGGGCATGGCGACAGTGGCCCGAAATGCCTTGGATCGCCTGCGCCATTTGCCCCGAATTCATGTCAGTCTGGACATGGATAGTCTGGATCCTGAGTATGCGCCTGGTGTGGGGACGCCCGTTCCCGGTGGGTTGACTTACCGCGAAGCCCATCTATTGATGGAAATTTTAGGTGATAGCGGCAAAGTTCATTCTATTGATGTTGTTGAGATTAACCCGATTTTAGATAAGGGTAATCATACGGCCGAATTGGCTGTGGAATTGATGGCTTCGCTGTTGGGGCAGAGGATTTTGTAAGCGTTGTGGAGCTTGATTATGGACAAAATTGACTTCAAGAAGACGTTAAGACATCTGTACAATCCGACGAATAAAGAGGTGACGGTGGTGGATGTGCCGCCGATGAACTATTTGCTCATTGATGGGCGGGGAGACCCCAATACGGCAGAGGAGTACGCGGCCGCGGTCTCTGCCCTTTTTGGTATTGCTTATGGCCTCAAATTCCACCTCAAACGCACGGCGGGGGTGGATTATACGGTCATGCCACTGGAAGGGTTGTGGTGGGCCGAAGATATGAGCCAGTTCAGCGTGGAGCGGAAATCAGACTGGTTGTGGACGATGATGATCCTACAGCCGGAGGTGGTGACGGGGGAGATGTTTACCCAGGTGTTGGCCGAGGTAATGAAGAAAAAAAAATTAGCGGCACTGGCGGAGGTGCGGCTAGAAAGTTATCACGAAGGGCCATCCGTTCAAATCATGCACAATGGGCCATACAGCGCCGAAGGGCCGACGGTGGCGAAACTTCATGCGTTCATTGCCGAGAAGGGATATGCGTTGCATGGGAAACACCACGAGGTTTATCTGAGTGATCCGCGCCAAACCGCCCCGGAGAAGATGCGGACGGTGGTGCGTCAACCGTATCAGGCTTGATGCCATTGACGCCGAACCTGGTGGATAATTTCATTTTCCATGTGCCAGGTACGTTGTTATGGATAATCTAAACAAACGACGAATGGGATGGGGCCAATTCATCACTGGAGTTTAGAGCAAGAGGAGAGAGCGAGAGGAAATTACTCTGGAAAACCCTCTAGCTCTGGCTCTGAACTCTAAACTCAAGTTATCAAGATGATCCGCAGATTTTGGAGATTGGCGCAGATTGGCTATTAGCCGCTGGCCTGCGCTGACAATCTGACAAGCTGAAATGCTGAAATGCTCCTATCCCCAGACCGCCGGTTTGCGGGCGGTGGATTTTTTCTCTTTGTGGGCATTGGCTAATTGCTCGGTCAGGGCGTCAGTGGAGGTGACGGGTTGCTGGCAGACGAAGCGGCGGCAGAGGTAGGCGGTGGCCTGGTTATTGAGTTGCGGCCGCGCTTTCAGCAATTCTACCTTCTTGCCATCTGTTTCATCCCCTACGGCTACCACCAGATGGGGCCGATACCCTTTATTGACGACCTTAAGCAGGGCATCGGTCTCAAATGTGCCTGGCTCACCGATAATTGCCAGCTCTTGGGGTTCGCCGAGAATGAACGCGGCCGCGGACAACCACTGCCCAAATCCGGTAGGGTATTTCAACATGGCCCCATATACGGCTGAGGTGGCCTGCTCAGCGATTTTCCAGTAGCCCATGCGTCCAGTGTACAGGCTCAGTTTGAGTAAGGCGTGGACAGCCATGGCGTTACCGCTGGGTGTGGCATTATCTTGCACATCTTTGGGCCGGTGAATAAGCTGTTCGTGATCATCTGAGGTGTCATAGAAGCCCCCATTTTCCACATCATGGAAATGGAGCATGATCAGTTCGACCAGTTCTAAGGCCCAGGCGAACCAATGGGTATCGAAGGTGGTCTGGTAGAGGGCGAGAAGCCCTTCGGCCAGGTAAGCGTAATCTTCCAGGAAGCCGTTGCCTTTGGCGGCCGCGCCTTCTTTCCAGGCCCGGAGCAGGCGGCCATCGGGGGTGCGCAGGGTGTTATAGAGGAATTCGGCACTGCTCGCGGCCGCGTGCAGATAATCATCCCGGTCAAACATCCGGCCCGCCTCGGCAAAAGTAGCCAACATCAGCCCATTCCAGGCGGTCAGGATCTTCTCATCCCGTGCTGGCCAGACTCGTTCACTCCGCACTTGATACAGTTTTTGCCGGGCGGTAGCCATGCGTCGGTGCCACTCTTCCGGGCTGAAGCGTCGGTCGTGGGCAATCTCTTCCGGGTCACGCGGCAGGTGCAGAATATTACGCCCTTCCCAATTTCCTGTTTCCCGCACATCGTATGATTGGATGAACAGGTCCGCCTCATGTTCGACCAAATTATGCTGGATTTCTGCCACTGTCCAGACATAAAACTTACCTTCTTCGCCTTCGCTATCGGCGTCCTGGCTGGAGTAAAAGCCGCCGTCCTTGTGGGTCATTTCACGCAGGACATAATCCAATGTCTCTTCCACGATGCGCCGGTAAAGGGGTTTGCCGGTCATCTGCCAGGCGTGCAGGTAGACACGAGCCAGTTGGGCGTTATCGTAGAGCATCTTCTCGAAATGGGGCACCATCCAGATGTTATCGGTCGAATAGCGGGCAAATCCACCCCCGACCTGATCATACATGCCGCCGTAGGCCATCCGTTTGAGGGTGTATTCGGCCATATGCAGGGCTTGTTTGTCGCCGGTGCGCTGGTGGTAACGGAGCAAGAATTCGATGGTCATGGGCTGGGGGAATTTGGGTGCGGGGCCAAACCCACCTTGTTTCTCATCAAAAACCTTGCTGATACCCTCGAAGGCCCGGTCGAGCGCGGCCGCGGTCAGTTGCCCCTCTTGCCCTTCCAACATGGCCGCCTGGCTGAGGTGTTCGGCGATGTCCGTCGCACTCTGCCGGAGTTGGCTGTTTTGTTTTTCCCACGCCTGGGCCAGTGACATCAGCACCTGGCGGAAGGCGGGCATACCCTGGCGGGGCGTGGGGGGATAATAGGTTCCGCCGAAAAACGGCTCCCCTTCGGGTGTCATGGCGACGGTCATGGGCCAGCCCCCTTGCCCGGTCATAGCCACAACGGCGTTCATGTAAATGCCGTCCAGGTCGGGACGTTCTTCCCGGTCTACCTTGATGTTGACAAAATGTTCATTCATCAGGGCGGCGGTGGTTTCATCCTCAAACGATTCATGGGCCATGACGTGGCACCAATGGCAGGCGGCATAACCGACACTCAATAGGATTGGTTTATTTTCAGTTTTGGCTTTTTCCAGGGCTTCGGCCCCCCAGGGATACCAGTCTACCGGGTTATGGGCATGTTGCAGTAGATAAGGACTGGTTTCGTGAGCTAAACGATTGGGCATGGGTGATTCTCCTAAGCAGACAGGGCTGGTCAAGCATGGTGTTGCCAGCAAATGGTCCCACCTGAGCAGGCAGGCAGGGGAATTGATTTATGAAAAGTTGGTTTCGTTGTCAGCAACGGATTCAAGGAAAGGCAGTGGGTGAACAAAGGGACGACCGGGGACGCGGCCGCGATTGGCTTGCCGTTTTTGCCCTTCCGCTGGATTATGGTTAGGATTTACGCGCTCTGGTCGGTATTCCCGCCGAGTCACACCGAGCACGGTCAGGAGACCGGCTCGAACTTTCGCGCAAATCCTATGGTGTTATTTAATTGAAAGCTCAAGTGTCAAAAACTTGGGGTGTGGTTCCTGTGTGGCTCGTTGGTTCACATTCACCACAACGTCGCACAGTTGCAGATAGATTATAACCGAATTCTGCAACTTGTCGCTTTATTGTTTTCAACTTAATCCCAACGGAAGGGATAGCGTCAGTGGGTAAATCCAATTGTCCGATCACACCTATCAAAGGATCAATTAGCCAATGTTTATACCCCGTTTGTAAACCCGGGTTCACCCTATACGTATCACGTTTTTTGTAACACCTGACGCAAGCTGTGAATGAAGTGCGCGGCCGCATCCACCCCATTTTCTCCCCCACCATCTACGGCATTAATCAGGGCACTGCCCACAATCACCCCGTCAGCAAATTGTCCCACTGCGGCCGCGTGCTCTGGCGTACTGATACCAAACCCTACGGCTATCGGCACAGGGGACT
>JAGNBF010000190.1 GCA_018004935.1 Chloroflexota bacterium
GTAGATAACATCCTAAAAGAATCTTCAGAGTAGGGTCAATAAGGGGAACTGCTTCATGCTAAAGCCGACACAAACCATTCAATATGCGCTCAAGAACTATGACAGGGCAGCTCATCAAGATCATGTCACTCAGGCCGAACAAGAGCGTCAAGCTATGCAACAACGCTTCCCTCTGGAATCCTGGCCTGACATGCGATTAGAGCAGTATGCCCTGGGCCAGCCGGACTCTGCCGAAACCTACTGCCGTTGGCTGGAATTCGGCACACCCCACATGGGCAGTATGCGGGGGGGCAGTTCGCTCAAGCATCTCATCTACAAACACAAAAACAAACCTGGCTGGTATTACCCACCCTCATTTAGTAATGAACAGGAGGCGTGGCAACAAATACGTGAAGATTTTGTCCGTATGTTCACACTGGCCAGGGAAGGGCGTTGGGCTGAAATTGGCGAAATCGAGTCACTAGGTCGCGCCCTCAAGCTGAAATCACTCCATCTCTACTTCCCGGATGACATCCTGCCCATCACCTCCAGTGATCATCTGCAACATTTTTTACAGCGGCTGGGGGCCTTTCAAGAAGAAATGAAAAACTGGGATGGGGTACGCCTAAACCGGCATTTGCTCCAAACCATGCGCGGCTATGGGGAACTCCAAGAGTGGAGTAGTGCGGAAATGGTTCGTTTTCTCTATGCCTGGGCCGATCCCCGCAAAGCCCGGCGAGTGGTAAAGATCGCGCCCGGTGAACGAGGCAGGCACTGGGATGATTGCCTGAGCAACGGTTACATTTGTGTGGGCTGGGACGATACGGGCGATTTGCGCGAGTTTGAGTCAGAGGATGAATTCCGCGAACGCTTCGCCACACTGTACGCCTCTGGTTACAACAACCACAAACCGACTATCAGTAAAAAGGCCAAAGAAGTATGGCGGCTTATGGAACTCGAGCCAGGTGATCTGATTGTCGCCAATCAAGGCTTATCCCATGTACTTGCAGTGGGTGAAGTCATTGAACCTGGATATGAATGGCATCCCGAGCGACCGGAGTACAAACACACGGTCCGCGTGCAGTGGGATACATCCTTTGCCAAAGAGATGGAACTGCCCAAACGTTGGGCCACAGTCACAGTGACGGATGTGGGATTGGAGCTATCGCAACGTATCTTAACCAAAGGCAAAAGCCCTGCGCTCGCCGTACCAGTGCCTGATCTTTATCTGGAATTGGCGGAAGCACTGGAGCGACGAGGGCAGGTCATTCTCTACGGGCCACCTGGAACAGGAAAGACTTTTCACGTCCGGCGTTTTGCGGTTTGGTGGTTGCGCCAACACGGGGGTGATAACAACGCGGCCGCAGTGCTGGCTACCAAAGAGCAGGTCATAGCCGCCGAACGTCAACTCAAAACACTTCAGATTACACGGCGCGTCTGGTGGGTGGTAGCTAACCCCAAAGAGTGGAGTTGGGATCAGCTGTTCAAGGATGGTCAGGTGGCCTATCGTTATGGCCGCCTGCAACGTAACTATCCACTGGTACAACCTGGCGATCTCGTCGTCGGTTATCAATCAACTCCGGATAAACGCATCGTCGCCCTGGCTGAAATCAAACAGGGCCTCAGCCAGCCCGACAATGGTGAACCAACCATCACGCTAAAACCCTTGCACCGCGTCACCAATGGCCCCACCTATGCTGAGTTGTTGGCCGACAGCAGGTTGAGCCAGTCGGAACCCATGCGGTTCCATTGCCAGGGCACACTTTTCAGCCTGACGGAAAGTGAAGCCGATTATCTGCTGGCCTTGCTCGCGGAACGTGATTCTTCCCTCACCGAGATAACCAACAGCGAACATATCATTGGCCCCCTGACCTGGACTACGTTCCATCCTTCCTACAGCTACGAAGATTTCATCGAAGGTTTCCGACCCGTAGATACCGGCAATGGGAGTCTGGTGCTTAAGCTGGAAGATGGCCTGTTTAAGCAGATTTGCCGGGCGGCTCAGGCGCATCCGCGCAAGCATTATCTCCTCATTATTGACGAGATTAACCGGGCCAATCTGGCCAAAGTATTTGGTGAAATCATCACCTTGCTTGAAAAAGACAAACGTGGTCTGGTTGTGACCCTTCCGCAGAGCAAAGAAAGTTTCACTATTCCCCCCAATGTATTTGTTCTGGGCACAATGAACACCGCGGATCGTAGTATCAAACTGATGGATGCCGCCTTACGTCGTCGTTTTGCCTTTATGGAAATCATGCCCGATGTATCGCCGTTACAAGGGGCAACCATCAACAATCTACCCCTGGATGATTTCCTTGAGGCCCTCAACAAACGCATCGCCGCCAGGGAAGGGCGGGAAAAGCAGATTGGCCATGCTTATTTTCTGGATGGGGAACAACCCATCAGCGAGCCAGAAGAGTTTGCCCGCCGTTTCCGCCAGGAGATTCTGCCCCTCCTGCAAGAGTATTGTTACGATGATTATGCCGAGTTGGCTTATTATTTAGGTGCGCAATTAATCAACGAGAAAGACCAAACGCTAAACACCCAAACCCTCAGCAACGTAGATTCACTACTTGAGGCCCTGACAGCTCTTGTCAATGAAGAGGCGAGGGCATGACCCATCACTTCCCCATCTGCGAGCTAACCGAATGGAAAACCGCAGTTCTGCCCGGCGTTTTCCTCGCGGCCGCGGACAGGCAGTTGGCAGATTCTCTGACAGCCGGGGAAGCGGGACGGCTGGAGATAGAGGAGTTACGCGAGGGGTTACGGATACGCGCTCGTTCCTGGATCGGGGTGGTGCGCTTTCAGAATTTCGAGGTTCGTATTACACCCAAACTGGCTGATGGCAGTGCCGGGGTAGTGCAAATGCTGGCCTTAACCAATGGGCTAGACGCCTTGCGGCGCAATAAAGGGGAGCGCACGCTGGACCTGCATAGAAGCATGGACTTGTTTGACCTCATCGCCCTACTTTTTGCCGAAGCGTGCGAGCAGATCATTCAGGGCGGGCTGTGGCACGATTATGTGGAACAAGAGGCAGACTTACCGGTACTACGGGGTCGTCTCCTGGTCGGCCAACAGGTACGCCAGCATTATGGCCGTATTGATCGGCTGGCCTGTCGTTATGATGATCACATCACCGACGTGGTAGAGAATCAGATTCTCGCGGCCGTGTTAGCCGTGTGCCGTAGCCGTGTTCATCATCCTATGGTACGTTTGCCCGTTCACAAGTTACATACTCTGTTTGCGGCCGCGTGTTCACCGGAAAAATTGACGGACTTCAAAACGACTCGGGCCAACATGATCTACCATCGCCTGAACGAGCACTACCGCCAGGCCCACGAGTTGGCCTGGCTACTCCTTGATGGCATGGGTGTGGATGATCTCCTCGGTGTGGGGCGGACTTCCAGTTTTGCTTTTCTCTTGGATATGAACCAACTGTTTGAAAGCTTCATGGCCCGTTTTATGGTTCATGCCTTGCAACATACCAGCTATCGCGTTCTGCCCCAGAACCGGGACCGTTCCATCATCTGGGAGGCACAACAGGGGCAATCCTATACCCACATCCGCCCCGATCTCCTCATTGAAAGGACAGATGGCCGTCGCCTCGCCGTAGACGCCAAGTACAAATTGTATGATGAACGACGTTTGAGTCCAGCTGATATGTACCAGTCCTTTCTGTACGCCTATGCCTACAACGATACAGGCCAGCAACAGCCTGCCGCTTTACTCGTGTATCCGACCAGCGGGCTGTGGAATCAGCCTGTTTATTTACAAATTCGGGGACACGACCGCACCACCAAAGCCCACCTGCAAGCTCTGCCGATTTCGATTCGTCAGGCCATTATTGAGATGAACAGTCGCACCTGTGGACCGGTCAGCGAGACATTACGAGTATCTGTGGAATATTTTATTGAAGGGGATAATCAATGAGTTCATGGCAAATAACCCAAAAACCCGCTTATCTAACCGACTTTATTGAACTGAACAAAAATCTACAACAGGCCGTCATCAACGCCTTACGCGAATTAGAGCAAGACCCCTTAACACCCCGTGGCAACACAATCAAGAAAATGACCGGGTACACCAATGTGTACCGCTACCGACTGGGCGACTTTCGCCTCATTTACGCGGCCGCGCCTGAAGCGCGGATGCTTCAACTCCTCGCTATTGGCCCCCGAGGCACAATCTATGAACGTTTCAATTACCCGGGTTGGGATGCCCCTGACAGAGTGGTTGAGTTTGGCCCTGAACTCGCGGTCCAGCCGGAATGGATGGCTCACCCGGAATGGTTCCAACCCCAAACCCTTGAACCTGTTAAAGAGAAGCTACCCCGTAAGCTGACCCCAGCCTTGCTCGAAAAGTGGCGCGTTGGGAGCCAGTACCACGAACCCCTGATGCGCTGTCTCTATGAAGATGATTTGCTCAATATTCCGGAAAATAAAGTGCCTGCCGAGGTGTTAGGGTGGGTCATGGATGCGCTCTATCCGGCGTCAGTGGAACGTCTGGCTTCCCAACCGGATCAGGTTCTCTTTGATCCCGAAGATCTGGCCCGCTACGCCGAAGGCACGCTGTCATCCTTTCTGTTGCATCTGGATGAACAACAAGAGCCGCTCACCCATTGGGCTTTATCTGGCCCAACCCTGGTGAAAGGGGGACCTGGTTCTGGTAAATCAACGGTGGCTCTTTACCGACTACGTTCATTGGTAGCCCACCATTGTAATGTAACAGGACAGGTTCCCAGCGTGTTATTCACCACCTACACCAATGCCCTCATCAACTCGAGTACCTCTCTCCTACGCCAACTTTTAGGGGATGTTCTTAATCTAAAAGGCAAACGTGCCTTACCCAAAGAGATTCGGGTCACGACTCTACACAAAACAGCGTCCTGGATTGCCCACCGCACGGGCCAGACCTATGAGATGGCGAACGAACGGCAACAACTGGAAGCCTTACATGCGGCTCGGGCGACCTTACAGCCCCGTGGATTAGAGGATGCGGCTAAACTCCCCCTGGCATTGGCTATCGCCGACTTGCGTGATGATTATCTAATAGATGAGTTTGCCTGGGTTATTGAAGGTCAGAATTGCCGCACCGAAGCCAACTACTTGGCGGCTTCACGAGTAGGGCGAGGTTTGCCCTTTACCACCAAGACGCGGCAGGCGGTATGGGTCTTGTATGAAGCATACCGGGCATACCTGGGGGCAAGCGGTTTGCTCACCTGGGGTGCGTTGATTTTGATGGCTCTGGATGAGGTAAAATCAGGGGGTTTTGAGCAACGGTGGGATTATGTCCTGGTAGATGAGGCGCAAGATTTACCCCCGGCTGCGTTAGCGTTGGCTGTGGAGTTATGCCGTGAGCCGAGTGGTGTGTTCCTGACAGCCGATGCCAATCAGTCTCTCTACAATCAGGGGTTCCGTTGGAAAGCAGTTCATGAAGGGTTGAATGTCAGCGGCCGTACCCGGATTTTGCATCGCAATTATCGCAGTACACGCCAAATAGCGGCCGCGGCCGCAGATATTATGGCTTCCACCCCTGAGTTTGATGGGGAAGCTTTGCGTCAGGATTATGTCCACGTTGGCCCTCTGCCCAGGTTATATGCGGCTACAGGGAGCGAGGATCAGGCTCGTTGGATTGCAGAACAGATTGTAGAGGCCGTGAAACGGTTGCGATTACCGGTGAACGCGGCCGCGGTGTTAGTGGCTTCAAGTAGTGTGGGGGAACCCCTGGCTCAGGCTTTAGTGGGGCATGGCCTGCCAGCCCGTTTTATGAGCAGCCAGGCCTTTGACCTGGACGAGCCGGGCATTAAAGTGACCACGTTACATGCAGCCAAGGGGTTGGAATTCCCGATTGTCGTAATTGCTCACGTTGAAGCAGGCAGATTGCCGCGTGAAACAGCCGCCACTGACCCAGAGGAGATTGTTGTCCAGGATCTGGCACAGCGGCGTCTTTTTTATGTGGGCTGTACACGAGCCATGCGCTATCTGTTTGTGGCCTATGACCGACAGTTACCATCGCCATTTTTAGCGGCATTGAACGGTGAGCAGTGGCATCGGCTTGTCTAAGGCATTCCTGGATGGGGAAAGCCGCTCATCCTCTACCACGAAAAGGAGCAATGAAATGGCCATATTTATCGTTGACAAGGTGACCGGTGTCGTCAAACTTCACAAAGATCATTGTGAATATGCCAAAAAGGCATCAACGCTCCCTCAATTTACAGATAAGGATTTTTCAATTGCGACCGTAAATAGAATTATGGACAAACCTTGGGCCATCTTGCCCTGCAAAGTATGTTGTCCCTAGATGAATTACTATAATCCTATAGTTATTAGTGCTCATTCTGCAACCGATATGTCTGCATTGGAACGAACTCGATCGAATTTTAACCTACCATGTCAGGAGAGTGAAGCCCATTATCAGAACTAGACCGACAAATTTAGCTTCATTACAATCCGCTACAGCTAATGGCTAAGCTGATTTCTGCTCAACCAGCAATCGTCTTTCTTTACAACGGCAAACTACTATGCAAATTGACCAAAACATCAATCTCAAAGTTGGTGCCCGCAAGTGGATCCATTGCAACTACTGCAACGCCCGCACTCACCATCAAATGTTAGCTACTCATCGTAGTCGCACTTGGTTTTTTCGTATCGATACAATGGATGTTTATGACGAAGAATATGAAGATGATGAGGGTGAAGAGGATCACTATCTTGAATTTTGTCTCTGGGCTTGTCAAGGGTGTGATACCTGCCTCATGGAAACCCTTTATCATGAAGGCGAGCCTACGGCGCCTGAAGCCCAATATGTGCCGCCTCGCCAATTGCACGGTGTATACGCCAAAGAATTCCACCTCCTTCCTGCCAAATTAACAGCCATTTATCAAGAGGTAACGCATAGCTTCAACCACAGCCTTAATATCCTATGCGCTATAGGCATCCGTGCCCTTCTAGAAGGTATATGTGTTGACAAAGGGGTCAAGGGAAAAGACCTATCACAAAGAATAGACAATCTCAAGGATCACCATCTCCCCCCAAACATAATCGCCCATCTTCATACCTTTCGTTTTATCGGCAATAGTGCTGTTCATGAACTAGACGCACCAAACCTGTCCACTCTAAAACAGTGTATTGATGTCTTAGAAGACCTCATGAACTATCTTTACCAATTGGAATATAAAGTTAAACGCATTCAAAAAAAGAGGTAAAGACTCTTCCCTGCCGTCTATATTTATCAACCAGTTCCTGGCTATGGCTAGAAAGGATGCTCTCAACAACACCCCAGCCCTTTTTGATGACATCCAATAACTAAACTACCGATTCGTCATCACAGTTATCAAAAAGCGGATGTGAACTAAAACGACCACATTCGCGCCCCAGATGTCCCGGTATTTGCTCTCTTATCACCGCCGCCCCTGGCGCAGGTGGCACGGTTGCCGTTGGGGTAGGGAGGTCAGGTCAGTTGGGACAGACGTTGGCATAGCCCATTGTGTCAATATAGAGTGAGACACTCCAAGCCTCGAATTTAGTGTAGAATGCGAGGCCCAAGAGGAAAAAACATGACACAAAAACAGTCCCAAAACGTGCGTAGCAACGGGTCAACCGTCACCCAACCACCGCACCCCGAAGTCGTCCCCCAAGCCCAACGGCGCATCTTCACCGCCAGGTACAAGCTCTGGGTTCTGGAAGAAGCCGACAAATGCCGCGACCAACCGGGTCAAATCGGAGCACTGCTGCGACGGGAAGGATTGTACTCATCCCACCTCGCCACCTGGCGACGGCAACGAGAGGCCGGTCAACTGGTCGGCTTGACACCGCAGAAGCGCGGCCACAAAGTAGACGAAGAAGCCGTGGAGATGCGCCACTTACGGCAAGAAATCCAACGGCTGGAAGGGCAAGTGACCCAGGCCAAGTTAATCATTGAGGCCCAAAAAAAACTCTCGGAAATCTTAGGACTCACCCTGAACCAGGAGAGAGGCAAGCCCAGATGAGAGCCATCGTCAAGACATTAGCCCAGCAGGTAGGTACGAACGAGGCCTGTGAGCTAGCCTACCCTCGGAGCAGTTACTACCGGCAACAACGACCCTCCATGCCCCAGGTTCAGGCCGAGAATAGCTCGCAGGCCCCCTCGCCCAGAGCCTTGTCCGCGGCCGAACAGGAAAAGGTGCGCCAGACCCTCAACAGCGACCGGTTTGTCGACTGCTCGCCGCGCCAGGTCTATGGCACGCTCCTGGATGAAGCCGAATATCTTTGCTCGGTCAGCACCATGTACCGCATCTTGCAGGCCAACGACGAAGTGCGCGAACGACGCCACCAGAAGCGGCATCCCGCCTACACCAAACCTGAACTGGTCGCCACCCGGCCCAACCAGGTCTGGACCTGGGACATTACCAAACTGCGTGGCCCGGTCACGCACACCTACTACTATCTCTATACCATTCTGGACATTTTCAGCCGCTATGTCGTCGGCTATATGGTAGCCG
>JAGNBF010000015.1:0-97991 GCA_018004935.1 Chloroflexota bacterium
GCCTCGTTATCCCCACCCGGCCCACCCGCCGGGCCACCCCCACAGGCCACCAGCACCAGGGCCAGTAGCAAAAGCCATAACAAACGTGTTTTGTTCATGTTCTCCTCCGAAAGATAAGAAAGGTTCTTTCGGGATTCGCGGGATGTGGCTACATGGTGGGGCTGGCCTTGTGCCTGCCCCGCCAAGGGCAACCACAAGGGTTGCCCCTACAGATGGTGTCAACCCCCTGAAATCCCGAAGACCCAGATAAGAAATAGGGCGATTGCATACTCGGATTTCCCCCACCCCTAACCCCGCCCCCAGGGGCGGGGAACTTTTTAAGAGCCGTTTTTCACGGGCGATGCCCGCGAAAAACGGCTCAAATTGGTTTTTTCCCCTTCAGGCCAGGAATTGTTAGAGTGCTGGGTTCATTGGGGTGAGGATGCAATCGCCCTGAGATAAGAAAGGGTGTATTGGTGTATTGGTGTATTGGTGTATTGGTGTATTGGTGTATTGGTGTATTGGTGTACCAATATACTAATACACCAATATACTAATACACCCCTCCCCCCTCCCCCTACCGCCGTTGCAACACCAGCGAGATCACCACCAAAACGGTTGATCCCAGTAACATCAGCGTAGAAATAGCGTTGATCTCTGGCGTAATGCCGAATTTGATCATTGAGTACACCTGCACCGGTAACGTCGTCGAACCGGGGCCAGACACAAAAAAGGTGATGACAAAATCATCCAGGGAGAGGGTGAAAGCCATCAAAGCCCCGGAGATGATGCCCGGCATAAGCAAGGGCAGGGTAATGCGCCGAAAAATTGTCCAGCCATCGGCTCCCAAGTCCGCGGCCGCTTCCTCTAACCGTTCATCCATATCCGCCAGCCGCGCCCGCACCACAATCGCCACAAAAGCCACATTAAAGGCCACATGAATCACCAACACGGTATACCGGCTCAGGGCCACATTAAACATAACAAAAAAGAGCAGGCTAGACAGAGCCATAACAATATCGGGGATGATGACCGGCAGGTAAAGGATGGCGTCGTAGGTGAGCTTGCCCCAAAACCGATACCGCTCCAACACCAGAGCCGATAGGGTTCCCAGGATGGTACTGAGCACGGTAGACCAGAAGGCGACCCACAAACTCACCTGCAAAGCCCGGCCCAACGCCCGATCCGTAAACAGTTCGCTGTACCACTGGGTACTGAACCCCTGCCACACCCCCACCACTTTGTTGGCGTTAAACGAATAGATGATGAGGATAAAAATGGGCAGGTAAAGGAACAAAAACACGCCAAGCGCCAGCCAGGTCAACACATGCTTGTTAAACGTCTGGCGCAGGTTGTGGCCGAACATCTGCCGGGGGATGGTGAAAGATTGCGGACGATTTGCGGTTGCGGTGGTCATAGTTGCCATTGGGAGACTGAGAGATTGCGAGACTAAGGGTTCGTAAAAATATAACTTCCCGGTTTAGACCTGACAGGTTTCCGAAAACCTGTCAGGTCTTGACGGAACTTAATCTTTTACAGACCCTAAGAGACTGGAAAACTGTGTGATCTAAACTCTGAACTCGAAACTCTGAACTACTTGAGTTTAGAGTTCAGAGCCAGAGCTAGAGGGTTTTCCAAAGTAATATCCTCTTGCTCTCCTCTCGCTCTAAACTCCAGTGAACTACTTCAACTGTTGATTCCGGTTCAAGGTGCGGAAATAAAACAACGTCGCGGCCAGCATAATTGCCATCATAATGAAGCCAATGGCCGAACCAAACGGCCAGTCGCGCACGGTCATAAACTGTTGTTGGAGCAGGTTGCCCAGGAGAGCTACCCTGGCCCCACCCATTAAGTCCGGGGTGACATACGCCCCCAACGATGGGATGAAGACGATGATGGAACCGGCGACGATGCCGGGCATGGTCAGGGGGATGAGAACCCGCACGGTACGCCAGAAGGTGTTGGCCCCCAGGTCCGCGGCCGCTTCCAATAATGTCCAATCCATCTTCTCCAACGCACTATACAGGGGCAGGACCATAAACGGCAGGTAGCCATAAAACAGCCCCAACATCACCGCTGGCTGATTAAACAACAGGGGCAACTTTTGCTCCGTGATGGCGGCTATCCAGGCAAAAAAGCCGTTGCCATCGGCCAGCATCACCGCCTGATCATGCAAGGTAATCGTCCAGAAATTATTGATCAGCCCCGAATCGCGCAAAATGAGCATCCAGGCGTAGGTTCGCACCAGAAAGTTAGTCCAGAATGGAATCATCACCAGAAAGATGTAAGCATTGCGGTACTTTTGCGGTTGCCGGGCGATCCAGTAAGCGAAGGGGTAACCAACCAGCAGGCAGATGAGGGTGTTGAAGATGGCGATCCCTAATGACCGCCAGAAAATCCGCAGGTAAAGGTATTCGCCCCCCACCGGGCTGAAAAAGCGAATGTAATCGTTGAAGTAGGCACCGATGTTGCCCAGGCTGAAGGCCGGGTAGGTGACAGTTCCTGACCGGGTACGCTCGCCCAGGCTGACAACAAAAACGATGAGAATCGGGGCGACAAAAAAGAGGCCCAACCAGAACCCGGCGGGATAAGCCAACGCTCCGGCAATATTGCGCCGGATGAGGATGAAGGCAAAACCGGAGAGGGCGATGAACGCGGCCGCGCCGTAAAACTCCCGTGTCAGCCCAAAATAGACCAGGCCCAACAGCACACCCGCGGCCGCACGTCCCACTCCCACCGTCGCCGCCAGCCGCTTCTCCCGCCACAGCCCCAGCCCTACAAACAAATCCACCGCCAGCAAAACACCATACACCAGATAACCGGTCAGGCCGCCCCCTTGCGCCAGGGCATTCTCAAACGGCGTCGCCGTCCAGCCAATGGCCCCAAACGTAGCCCAGCGGAAAAGCAAGACGCCCCACACCACCCCCTGCGCTAAAAACAGAGTCGCGGCCGCACGCCAAAACGGATTCACCCCCGCCGTCATCATCGGCTCATCTGGCGAGGAAAGGGTTGTTGTTGCCATCATGTTCTCCAGGGAAAGAGGTTGGTGGGTTAGTGTATGGGTGGATTGGTGGATTGGTGTATTGTAACTATTCAGACCCTAAAGGTTTTGACCTCTGGTGATTCTGGCCTCATGTTAATAAAAACCTTTAGGGTCTCTCTGGCAAAAGTGCCACCTGAATAGTTACGGTGGATTGGTGGATTGGTTATTGATGCACTAATTCACCAATCATCGCCCCTTCATCACCACACCAACAAGTCAATCGCACTAATACACTAATACACCAATATACCAATATACCAATAACCACCTCCCCCTCCTCAATCCAACAAAATCTGCGCATTCTCCGCCGCCCAATGGACATAAACATCATCACCCACACTGAACATGGTGTCATAACGGCTACCGAAATTTTGCACCCGGACAACCAGAGCCGTCTCGCCCTGGCCGAGGCCCACTTTATAGCGGGTATCGGTGCCAATGTAGATCGCTTCCTGCACGCGGCCGCGGACAACCACACTATTCTTCTCCATCGCCAGGTACTCCCGCACATCCACCTCACCAGACGGGATTTTGTCGCCAAACAGGCTCGCGGCCGCTTCCACATCAATCCCCGTCTCCTTCTTCATCAAATCCACCTTCCCCACCGGGTACACATTAATCTTCTCCGGCCGAATCGCCAGCGTCACCAACTGCCCCTCGGCCAACACATGCCCTTCCGAACTGGCCATCACCGTCGCCCCCGGAATTGCCACCGTCGCCAAAGCCTTTACCTCTTGCACCCGCCCCTCCACAAAATTCGTCTCACCAATAAAATCGGCCACAAACCGGTTAGCCGGATGCTCATAAATACGGCGCGGCTCCCCAATCTGTTGCACCACCCCCTCATTCATCACCGCAATCCGATCCGACATCGTCAACGCTTCTTCCTGATCATGGGTCACATAAATAAAAGTGATCCCCACTTCCACCTGGATTTGCTTCAACTCCAACTGCATCGCCTTACGCAACTTCAAATCCAGCGCCCCCAACGGCTCATCCAACAACAACACCTGGGGCTTATTCACCAATGCGCGAGCCAGAGCCACCCGCTGTTGTTGCCCCCCGGAAAGCTGTTTCGGGCGACGATCACTCAAATGGGGCAACTGCACCAACTCCAGCGCCTCACGCACCCGCTGATTAATTTCGGGCCGGGCAACCTTTTTCATTTCCAGGCCAAAAGCCACATTTTGGGCCACATTCATGTGGGGAAAGAGGGCATAACTTTGGAAAACGGTATTGACCGGGCGACGATGAGCCGGAATACCGGCCACTTGTTGCCCTTTGATATAAATCTCACCAATGGTGGGTTGTTCAAAACCGGCAATCATGCGCAGATTAGTCGTTTTGCCACAACCACTCGGCCCCAAAAGCGAGAAAAACTCCCCATCCCGAATCTCTAAATCAATGTCATCCACAGCGACAAAATCGCCGAACTTTTTGGTGACGTTACGAAGTTCAACAGCAGGCGTTTTAGACATCCTGACTCCCTATAACAACAGTGAACCATGAACAGTGAACAGTCGGGTTAGTGACGGTTCACGGCTTGTAAGCCAAAAACAATTGGCGAAAAAACGTTCATCCGGGTCTTAAAACCCTGTGTGATCTGGCACGCTATGGGGGGCAGTGCCAGTGAGCCGGAAAACCAGGGCTGGTTTCCCGTCAGTGTTTTGCCGTGGTGGGGAGACCTTCCCTCACGCAAAAAGGACAACAAAACGACCGATTTGAGCCATTGGCTCAATCTCACCCAGCACAGTGTTCAGGGGGATCCCTGTTGATGTGATTGCCTGGGAGACGGTAGGGAGGATTTTATAACGGGGAGGGGGATCACGCAAAGTGTGGGGACAGAGCGATTGCATACTCACCAGAATGAACCCATCCCCCTGACGATTCCCGAAATCGGGAAGGGGGAACCTACTCGGCGGGCAAAATCGGGGGCCTTCTCCCCCGGATTTTGCCCGTCTTAAAAAACTCCCTGCCCCGGGAGACGGGATTGGGGGTGGGGGAACTCCGAGTAGGCAATCGCCCTTTGTGGAGTAGCGTAAACTCGGAGAATAATGTGCTGGTCTCCCAACCGTGCCACTTCGTATCCACAAAAATGACGCGCACCCCTCAATTCAGAGAGGATTGCGGCCGCGAACCCGATTTTGTTACAATGTGTCATGTTGGGAGTTACGGGGTTGCTCGAGCCGGTCTCCTGACCGTGCTCGTTGTGGCTCGGTGGGGACACCGGCCACAGCGCGTAAGTCCTAATGTACCAAAGAGGGACACCATGACACCAGAATTACTCATCCAACAAGAACAAAACATCCTCCGCACCTTACAGCAATCACCACGCCTGCCTTTTTACTTGAAGGAGCTAAACGCACTCCTGGCCGATGAAAAACAACGTCGTCAGGCGTTTTATGCCCAGGTGCAGGAAGAGGATAAGGTGGAGTTTATTAACGGGGAAGTGATTTTCCAATCGCCAGTGAAGCTACAGCACAATGCAGCCAGTATGCGTGTGTTGATTCTGTTGCATACCTTTGTGAGTAAACACGATCTGGGCTTCGTCGGGCATGAGAAAATCATGGTTTCCCTGTCCCGCAACGATTACGAGCCGGATGTTTGTTATTTCCGTCAAGAGAAGGCCAAGAAGTTCACGCCGCGCCAGATGCAATTCCCTGCGCCGGATTTGGTGGTGGAAGTGTTATCGAACAGCACCGCCAAACTGGATCGGGGGGTGAAGTTTACCGATTATGCGGCACACGGGGTGGGAGAGTATTGGCTGGTAGACCCGGAGACGGAAACAGTTGAGCAATACCGCCTGGAAGAGGAGCGTTACACCCTGGTGATGAAAGGGCGCACCGGCCAGATTGAAAGTGTGATACTGCCCGGCTTCGTGGTTCCCGTCCGCGCCATTTTCGACACCGACGCCCACCGCACTGCACTGGCGGAGATGGTCAGGTAGTGGAACAATAAGTGCCTGGCACGGGGCAGAAAAGCCTGGTCAGACCAAATGTTACCGCCCCGTGCCAGGCACTGAATGTACGCGCCACTGAAATGAAACACCCCTTGACCATTGGCTATTGACCATTGACCATTTCTCAAGTTCCCCCAAGTTCCCCCAAATTCCTACCCCCCCCCAACACCCCTGACGCCCGCAACGCCTGAACCGCGGCCGCGTCCCACCCCATCTCTCCCAACACCTCAGCCGTATCCGCCCCCACCGCCCCGCCCACGTGCCGGTATTCCGGCTGGCTGGCCGAAAAATGGAACGGGCTGGCGATCTGTTTTTGCGTTGAGCCATCCGGTTTCGGTACATCTACCAGCAGTTGCCGCGCCTGGGTATGGGGGTGCGCCAACATCTCCTCAACCGTCAGCACCGGTTCCACACACACATCCTGCTCTGCAAACAGTTCCAGCCAGGCCGCCAACGGCTTTTGGGCGATGATCTGGCGCAATTCGGCTTTGAGGTTGAACTGAATGGCCGCATCTTGCACATGCCCCAGATTGATGAGATTGGGGCGGCCGATGGTCTGGCAGAATCCGGCCCAGAATTTCGGCTCCAGACTGCCAACGGAGAGGTAACGGCCATCGGCGGTGCGGTAGGTGTCGTAGAAACTGCCGCCGTTGAGCGTCCAGCTTTCGTAGGTGGGGTTACTGCCACCCACGACAAACTGGCTCACCGCCAGGCTGTTCCAGGCCACGCTCATATCGAACATACTGATGTCTACCCATTGCCCCACGCCGCTGACTTGCCGTTGGATGACCGCCGCCAGGATGCCCGTCACCGCCCCAAACGAGCCACCGCCCACATCGGCCACCTGCACACCGAGGGGGGTGGGGCCGGACTGTTTGCGGCCGCTGTGCCCCAACACCCCCGCCAGCGCCAGATAGTTCAGGTCGTGCCCGGCGCGATCCCGGTAAGGGCCGGTCTGGCCGTAGCCGGTGATGGAACAGTAAATGAGATCCGGGCGGATGGCGCGTAAGGTTTCATACCCCAGCCCCAGTCGTTCCATGACGCCGGGGCGGAACTGCTCCACTACAATGTCGTATTTTTGCAGGAGGCGGTGGATGATCGCGGCCGCGTCCCCATGCTTCAAATCCAATGCCAGCGAGCGTTTGTTCCGGCCCAACAGAGCGTGCCAGGCCGAAGTCGTGCCATCGAACGGCGGCGTGAAACGCACCATGTCAGGCCGGTTGGGGGCTTCGATGCGGAGCACATCCGCCCCCATATCCGCCAGCATCATCGTGGCAAACGGGCCAGGCAAGAGGGTGGTGAAGTCGAGGATGTTGAGGGAAGCCAGCGGTCTCATATTGGTTCGTTGCGGCTGGAGCCGAAAAATAATTAACAGGTGAATTGTTGAACTGTTGAATTGTTAATAAAAAAGCGATTGCCGCTTCGTTAATCATTCACCAATTCAACAATGCAACCATTAATTATTCGATTCCTTGCCGGGCACTGAGTGTTAGAGCGTCAATTCAGCTTGCCGTCGGCATACATCTGGCGCAGGGTGGCTTTGCTGAATTTGCCGACGCTGGTTTTGGGCAGTTCCGGGGCGAAGACGAAATGATCGGGCATCCAGAATTTGGCGATTTTGTCTTCCAGGAACCCTTTTAGCTCCGTTTCGCTGAGTTCTGCGCCGGGACGGATAACGACGACCGCCAGCGGCCGCTCCGACCACCGTTCATCCGGTACGGCAATGACGGCGGCTTCCATGACGTTGGGGTGGCCCATGATGGCGTTTTCTAGCTCCACTGAGGAAATCCATTCACCACCGGATTTGACCAAATCTTTGGTGCGGTCAGTGATGGTCATGTAGCCATAGGGATCAATGGTACACACGTCGCCGGTGCGGAACCAGCCATCGGCGGTGAACTGCTCTTCGCTGTGTTCCCGTTTGAAATATTGGCGGATGATCC
Organism: Chloroflexota bacterium; assembly: GCA_018004935.1. Classification (GTDB taxonomy): domain Bacteria; phylum Chloroflexota; class Anaerolineae; order Promineifilales; family Promineifilaceae; genus Trichofilum. Next base: position 7,925 of record JAGNBF010000015.1, read on the forward strand.
AGGGGCCGCGTACCTGTAGCTCGCCGACGGATTTGTTGTCCCAGGGCAGTTCGCGGCCGCTATCGTCCATAATCCGCATCTCCACCCCGGCAATGGCGTATCCCTGGCGGGCTTTCACGTCCCACTTTTCGGCGTTGCTCAAATGTTGGTGGTGTTTCTGCAAAACAGAAACCGTGCCCAACGGCGAAAGCTCGGTCATGCCCCAGGCGTGCAGGACGGAGACGCCCAAATCGCGCTCGTAGGCTTCGATGAGGCTACGCGGCATGGCGGAGCCGCCCACGATGAGGGCACGCACGCGGGAGATGTCCCGTTTGTTTTGCATCAGTTCCTGGTACAACCCCATCCAGATGGTGGGCACACCGGCGGCGACGGTGACTTGTTCTTCTTCGATGAGGCGGGCCAGGGGTTCCGGTTTAAGGTGCAGGCCGGGCATGACGACATCGGAACCGGCCATGGCGCAGGCGTAGGGCAGGCCCCAGGCCATGGCGTGGAATTGGGGCACGACGGGTAACACGACATCTGATTCGAGGAGACCGAGCGCGGCCGCGGAGTTTTCCCCCATCGTGTGCAGATACATGGAGCGGTGACTGTACAACGCCCCTTTGGGGTTGCCGGTGGTGCCGCTGGTGTAACACATCCCCATCGCCATGTTCTCATCCGTCGAAAGCCACTCAAAATCCTCGTCCGAGTCGGCGATGAGGTCTTCGTAATGGACGACATTACGCAGGCGCGTCTCGATGTTGGCGGGGGCGTTGATGAGGACGTAATGTTTGACGCAGGTGACTTCGTGGGCGATGCGCTCATAAAGGGGGAGCAGGCTGGCTTCGATGAAGACGATTTGATCTTCGGCGTGGTCTACGATGTAGGCCAGTTGATCGGGGAAGAGGCGGATGTTGAGGGTGTGACAGACCGCGGCCGCGCCGGGGATGGCAAAGTACAGTTCCATGTGCTGGTAATTGTTCCAGGCGAAGGTTCCGACCCGGTCGCCGGGCTGAATGCCCAGGTTGACGAGGGCTTTGGACAGCCGTTTGACCCGTTGGTACATGTCGGCGTAGGTATAGCGGTGCAGGGAACCGTTGGGCTGGAGGGTGGTGATGCGTTTGTGCGGGAACATGCGGTTGGCGTGTTCGAGGATGCGATCCATTGTGAGTTGGTAATTCATCATCAGGCCGTGCATGGGGGACTCCTTTAGTAGGTGAAGTGGGGAAAGAAAACAGGTGTATTTTAGCACCAATTACCTGGTTGTCCCTTCATATTTGGGAGACATGTTGATGACATATGCCTAATCGAATTTCCCCAACCCACAACCCCGCCAAGAGGGGCGGGGATTTTTTTTGGGCGGGCAAAATCGGGGCATCTCCCCCCGATTTTACCCGCCGAGAGGGTTTCCCCTTCCCGAATTGTTGATTAAAAAATAGTCAGGTAATAGGGTTTCCCCCAACCCCGCCCCAGAGGCGGGGAACTATTTCTGGTGCGGTTTTCCCCCTTCCCTTTGGGAATCGTAGGGAGATGGGTTCATTTTGGGGCGTGTGCAATCGCCCTGGAGACCTGTTATGGCATAGGGGTGGGCAACCCAGGGGGGTGTTGGAATAACAAGGCCTGAGCTTGTCGAAGGCCTTTGGTTGCGGCAGGCTCAAACAACGTCACCGCACTTTATTGAGAAGATACAGGTGGTGCATAAAAAAACTGATTACACACCCCCAATCCATGAGGTGTCCGCCACTCCAACCCCTCATACGGATTCACCAATAAAATCTCGACATCACTCACATTGATCAACCATTGCCCATCATCCGACCAAATCGGGATACTGAAAAAAAGAATATCTCCCACCGTTACCGGAACTATCTGTATCGCTTCGGTTTCCCGGTTCAAAAACGCCAACTGCGACTGCAATTCCTCTGATCCCCCACTCAAATCAATGAACAGTTCAAACAAGCCGTCCGGCGAATAAGTAGGTAGGGACATGTTGTTGATTGAACGTGGATCAATGGAAATCAGCGACTGCCAGCTTTCATCCCACACCAGGTCAAGTACAAAATATTGGGGGACATCATCCCCATGGGGCAACACCAACACCGACAGATTATGGCTATCGCCAGGACGCGCCACCGCCCAAATCATGTAATAAGAATCATTGCCCACATCCTGAGGCAAAAGGCCGAGCATCTGCTCATGGGTCAACAAGGGCTGTGGCGACGGGCCATAAGTTGTCTCACCTATATACAAATCAGTCGTGCTGATGAATTCCCCATCTACCATCTGGTATTGGAAGTAACCAAAATGGGTATTGTCAATCCAAAACGGCATCTGTCCCAGGCCAACCTCATTGATTATCTGGCCGTTGCGATCGGCCAGGCGAAGGTTGATGGTACTGTTTACCCCTTCGTAAAAATAATCATCAAGTAAGAGCATCAACTGTCTATCTGGCGACCAGATAGGCATCCCGGCAATCTGTTGTGGCTGGCACTGACCGCCGGAGCACTCATCCAGATTAACCAGCCAATGTTGTGGGCTTTCGTTGCCATCCCGGCGGTAACTCTGAAAATAGAAGTAGTTCTCTGGTGACTTGCCGCCCAGGAGTTGCAGGTAGGGATAGGGTGTGGTGAAAAGCACCTCGTTTAGGGGGGCCTGGGTAACGATGTTTGAGAGGCCATGACGCTCTACGACGAGTACCCGGTCTGTGCCGATGAGTTGATCCATCACGTAACCGCCGGGAATGGCCTGGAAGAAATTAAGGGCGTCGGAAGAGGGGAATGTGGGTGTTTCGCGGGTGTCCAGCCGGGTGATGCTCCATTCGTCTGTTTGGGGTTGGTAGGTGTAGATGTTGAACGCACCGATGTTGTTGGTGCAGGCCAGGTATAGTTGACCGGTGGGTAGGGAGGGGATGCTCGCGGCCGCGGCCTGTCGCTGAACAAATTGCATCCATTCGGTATTAAACATTTCCTGGCTTTTGATTAGCCCCAGGACAGATTGTAGCCATTCCCAAAACGAGATCCCTGGTTGCATCCCTTGTTGCCACAAGGCCAGATCGACATCGGGGTATTCACGGGCCAGAAAATCCACCAGCGTGTAAAGCGAGATGGCATCTACCCCAGAGTCATAATTGATGCGGGAGCGAAGCCAGATGAAGGCTGTGTCAGTGGGTACATCCATTGGGGTGAGTTGGGCGTATTGTTCCGTTGTGAGCGGCCACGGTTGCAGGCCGAGAACGCTCAACTCTTTATCCAGAAAGGCGCGGAAAAAGAGGCCATGATCACAACATTCGTAGCCCAAAAAGCGGGCTATCGCCAGAGAAACCACCGGGGTAGCATAACCACGCATAATGGCCTGATAACCTGCTTCATCGGTGGGTAAACCCACAAGGGTGGGCGAAGGCAAGCGGAGAGTGCCTTCGGTGGTAATAATTTCTTCCATGTCCAGCAGGGTGAAGAAGGGTTGCGGGTTGCGGGTGAGAAGCAGGGTGATGGGGAGATTGTCCCTACAGGTAACGCCAGGGAAGGTCTGGCACATTGCCAACAGTTGTTCGTTCAGGTCTTTGGCTAAACGGATGGCAATGGCTTCATCACGCTGGTTATAGCGCACCGTCAGATATTGCTTCTTAATGTCTACCGTTTCGCCCCAGAATTCGTCGAGGGGATCGGCACGGAGCCAGCGGCCACTGCCGCGCCGGTAGATGGCGGTGTGTTGCAGGCGGATGGTTTCGCTGGTGGTGGCACTGCCACTGAGCAAATATTCTTGTTCGTAGATGATTTCGGCGGAGAGCAGGTCGGGGGCGAGGGTAATGGTGATGGGTAGGGTGGGGGTCGCGGCCGCGTCACTCAGCAGGATGCCGCTTTCCTCCCACCAGCGCAAACCAAAAGCAGTACGATCCATAAATAACCCTTCACTGACGAGTTGGCGTTGGACATCAGCCCAGTCAGGGGTACGGCGGGAAAGGTTGAGGCGGAAGAGATCGAGATCGCCACTCGCGGCCGCGTTCTGGCTCAACTGGTGGGCGGCCAATACGTCTTGCTCAGCGCGGGCGGTTGTTTCTTTGACCTGCTCCTGAATGCGGGTGTAAATGACGATGGTGATGAGGAGCGCGGCCGCGAATAGCCCCAACACCCAACCCCACGGTAGTCGCCGCTGGGGTTTCGGTGGCGGTTGCGGAGGGGGATCATTCCACCCCCCTTCTTCATCAGTTTGCCAGGAAAAATTTTGTGACATAGGAAGAAAGTTATTGGTGTATTGGTATATCAGTTAATTCGTTTTAGGCCAACGGACTGGCAATAACCAATACACGTATAGACGAATACACCCTCGTTCTCCAACAGGCGCTACTCCGGTTCGGGCACATAGAAATAGCGATTACAAAAGGAGAAGGTGTGGGGAATACGGCGGATATATTGGGCAGAAGGGGCGACAAGTAAAATTTCGTTATTCGCCAGTTGAATGAGCCATTGACCGTCGTCTGACCAAAACGGAAAAGTGATAAATTCATTGAGGGTATAATTTTGTTCGGTTCCGGTCGCCAGATCAATAATAACCAGTTCCATGTCAGAAATGGGTGTGCCCAGCAAAATGAGATATTGGCCGTCGGGTGAATAGAAGGGAAACCAGGTGGCTCCGGTATCACGAATAACCTGGATGCCCTGAATGGTTTCCCAATTTTCATCCCAGGTTAGTAAAACGGGCACAAACTGTTCATTATCATCCTGACTGATAGCTAAGAGGACAGCGGAAGGGGGGCTAGAATGCGGCCGCACAACCAACCAGGCTAACAAAAGCGAACGATTTATGAACCCTTCTAGTTGAGGCAGGATATCGGTACTGGTAAGATGAACCTTCGGCTCAGACTCACCCACAACGCCAATCCACATCTCTACAAACTGTAATCCCTCATTTATCCGAAAGAAGCCATAATGGGTTTCGTCTAACCAGAAGGGCAAATAACCCGTTCCTAGCAGGGCAAGATGTTCCACCGTGTTATCAGTGAGATAAAGGAATGAATTAAGTTCTTCACTGCCATCATCAGCGGTGAGGAGTAGATGCTGACCATCAGGCGACCAGGTGGGTGTTCCCGATAGCGGCCGCAACATACACCCCTCCCCATCACATTGGTCCAAATCGGCCAGCCAATATTGAGCATTGGCCACACTATTTGCCTCAGAGCCATAAGTGGCAAAGGTGAAAAAACCCTCTGGGGGGGATCCGTTCAGATAAGAGATGAGGCTGTAATCTGGGGAATAGGTCAGATCACTATTGAAGGTGGTAGTAATCACTGTAGATTGGTTATTACCATCTATAAACACCAACTGTTTTCCCTCGCCGACAAAATTCATCTCTACATGCCCGTCTGCCCACGGCTCATAAAAACCGGTACTGAGAAAGGTCGAATCCCAGGTTGCGGCATCAATATCGTAGGTGAATAGCGTAGGAATACCCAAATCGGAGTTACAACTCATCTGCACCTGTCCCCCTGGCAGGGGCAATGGGGGGGGGTCGTTCTGGTATTGTTGCTGACTGTTGTAAACCAGCCAGCGTGACTCCAACAAATTAGTGCCCGGATCATCGGGGAGAACGTTTTCCAGCCACCCTATAAACGTAACATCGGACTTGAGTTCACGCAACCAGTCGAGGGGGATCAGCGGGGGCTGAACGCCTGTAGTAAGGTAATCTACCAGGCTATACAAGAGGGGTAGGTCGGCATAATCGGCATAGTCGAGGGTGTTTTGTCCCCAGGAGCGTACCACACGAGCCAGCAATTCGCTTTGGGAAAGCGCGGCATAACTATCTGGGGTCATGGGCCAGGTTTGCAGTCCCAGTTCACTGAGTTGCTTATACATGAAGGCATGGTAAAAGTAACCCCGGTAACAACATTCATAAGCGATGAGGCGAGAGATCGCGGCCGCGGCCAACGGTGCCGCATACCCCTTCACTATCGCCTGATACCCAGCCTCATCCAGGGGTAATCCCACCAGGGTAGGGGCGGGCAGGATAAGCTCCGCCTCGGCAGTAATAACATCTTCCAGGTCTACCAGACTGAAAAAACTGGCCGGATCACGGGTCAGACGCAGGTTTAGGTGTAGATCGGTTGGGCATTCCAGCGCAGGTAAGGCCACACACAGCCGTATTAGTTCATCATTCAAATCATCAGCCAGCCGTAAAGCGATGGCTTCGTCTCGTTGGGAATAACTGAGCGTCAGATGAGAGCGTGCGGTGCTGATTAAGTCACCCCAAAATTCGGGTAAGGGATCAGCCAAAAGCCAGCGACCACTCCCCCGCCGATAAACGGCTGTATGTTGCAGGCGCACCGTCTGGCTGATGGCGCTATGACTAAGGAGTAGATACTCCTGTTCATAAACAATTTCTGCCGAGAGTAAGTCGGGAGCCAGGGTAATGGTGATGGGACGGGTGGGGGTCGCGGCCGCGTCGCTGAGGGTTAAATCTGTTTCTCCCCACCAGCGCAGGCCAAAGGCAGAACGATCAAAAAACAGGCCGGTCATCACCAAGGCACGTTGCGTATCAGACCACACCGGGTCGCGGCGGGATAGGTTAGAACGGAAAAGATCAAGGTCTTGGGTGGCGGCCGCTTGCTGATTGAGTTGGTGGGCGGCTAACAAATCTTCTTTGGCGGTGGTGGTGGCTTCTCGCACCTGCTGTTGCAGGCGCAGATAGAGGACGAGGCTGATAAGAAACGCGGCCGCGAACAGTGCAACAAACCAGGGCCAACGAAAATGTTTTGGGGGAGGCGTAGAACCTCTGGGCGTTAATTCATCCCAATCTTTATCCTCATCTGTGTGCCAACTGAAGTTTTCTGCCATAAAGGGGAAACGTTGCGCATTGCGCTAAGAAATCCTCTGGTTTAGCCAGCTCAACCGCCCACAATTTAATGTATCTTTAACAAAGAGTTTGTGATAAACCTGACCGGTTTTCAGAAACCTGTCAGGTTTGTAAGCTCAACAACCTTGTTAAGAGAGCATATTGTAGGCATTACCAAGAGCAAGGGCAATCTCAATCCGAGGCCACCAGCAATTCTCGGTTTGACCTGAGCCTCTAAAATTGTAGCGGCCGCACGGCGGTTATTGTTGATTAAATGAGTAATCAGGCAATGAGTTGATTCGCCTATCCCCCGGCGATTTCCGGCGGTAAGGGGGAAACGGACTTATGGGGTCGCTCGAGCCGGTCTCCTGACCGTGCTCAGTATGGCTCGGTGGAGACACCAGCCACAGCGCGTAAATCCTAAATTCTATTTTCTCCCCCATATATAGGGCGATTGTCTACCCCATACATTCATAATGTGCTTTCGGCTTTATACGTCCCCCACAGGCACCAGGGGCAAAGTAAAATAAAATGTAGCCCCCTGCGCCAAACCAACCGACTCAATCCAGATGCGGCCGCCATGCACTTCTATAATCCGCTTTACCAGGGCCAACCCCACCCCCGTTCCTTCACTGTGGGGATCCAACTTTTCAAATAAGCCAAACACCTTTTCATGGTACCGGGGATCAATCCCCAGGCCATTATCTCGCACAAAAAACACCCCCAAACCATCCTGCCGGGTAAACCCAATCTCAATACAGGGCTGAGGCTGATCGCCCATATATTTACCCGCATTATCCAGCAAATTTTGCATCACCTCAACCAGGCGGGCCTCATCCCCATAAACGACCGGTAAATCGGGCGCGATCACTAACTCCACCTGATGCGAAATCAGTTGTCCGGAGGTTAAGGTGATCGCCTCTTGTACAACAGTAGCAAAAGGAATCATCTGCGGGGGGTTAATCTGCCGACCAATACGTGATAATTCGAGGAGTTCGGCCAACAATGTTTGCATCCTATTCGTGGCTTCAATAATGCGGTTCATGTCCGCTTTAAACTGGGTATCATTCCCTATTTGTACATCTTTCTCCAAAAAACCCAGATACCCTCGAATGGTAATGAGTGGGGCTTTCAGATCATGGGAAACGGTGTAGGTAAATCGCTCCAATTCAGCATTTTTGGCTTCCAGTTCCTGGATAAGGGCTTCCCGTTCTCGTTCCATCTGTCGGCGGTGGGTCATATCCAGCACCATTCCTTCATACCCTATGTTTTGATTATGGGCATCGTAAATAACATGGGTATAGAGACTGACCGTAATCTGACGACCATCCTTCTTTTTCCAGTTAATCTCGACATTGGCAATTTTCTTCTGTTCCTCTAATTGCCGGAGCACAACATCCCGATCTGTGGGCACAACGTAAACGTCTTGAGCCAGATCCAGGTTCATAAGTTCTTCATCTGAGTCATACCCTAACATACGCACAAGGGCCGGATTCACCATAACAAATCGGCCTTGAACCACAGCACGGTAAATACCTTCCTGGGCATTTTCAAAAATTGAGCGGTAGCGAGCTTCATTTTCTTGCAAGGCCCGGCTGAGTTGTTCTAGTTCAGCCACTTTTTGTTGCAGGCCGTCTAAGGTAATCCGCAATTGATCGGCCATATCATTGAACGCGGCCGCTAACTCCCCCACTTCATCCTCTTGCACCACCATCGCCCGCCGCGCCAGATCCCCCGTACGGATGGAACGAGCCGCGGCCGCTAAATCTTGTAGGGGAGACACCACATGCCCCACAGCCCGCACCCCCAAAACAGTCGCGACTACCCAGGTCAGCAGAAAAAGGCTGGCCGTAATAATGCCCGTTAAGATAGGTAAGGCTAAGGCATTCCAGGCCGCCCTTTCTGCCACAACGATGAGGTTTTGTCCACGTAAAAGGAGCTGTTGGCGTGCTAGAATGACCCAACGGCTATCCAACCCTACCGCCATCCCATCTTCTGGTGGCAGAGCAAAGGTCGCTTCGCGTAACACCACCGAGGGGTTACGATGCGCGACAACCCGTTCGGCTTCATTGACAATATAAACCGATTCTCCGGTGCGCAGAGTCATAAGAGCGATGATATCCCACACCTGTTTTAACCGCGTATGGGCCACCAAAACGCCAGCCACCTGCCCATCACGAGGATTAACAATAGGCACAGCCATTGTAAGGATGGGTTCACCCGTGGATTCGGCAAAGGTGATGGGGCTGTAATAGGTATTTTGGGTAAAAAACGGGGCCAGAAATTCGTCCGCGGCCGCATGACTTAGCGTCTCATCGGGCACTACCAACGCCAACCGGGCCACCCGCGTCAACTCCTGGCCCGTGTGATCTAACAAGATTAATTCCTCAAAATCATCATGATGCGAAAGAAGATTGAGAAGCATATTCGTCTGCTGTTCGTGATTAAGCCCAAACAGACCCAACTGAATCGTCAACTGCAATTCCCCCTCTACTTCACGTAAAAACGATTGCACATCATGGGCCACACGCTGAGCAACCAGGGATTCCTGCACTCGAGCTTGCTGTTCTTCCACAATGTACGCCAGCGTCGTCAGGATCACACCAACCACCAGAAGTGGTCCCAGCGAAAGGCCTATAAAAGTTTGATTTAAACGACGGCGCAGACTATATCGCATGATAGCTTTCAATGGACATTCTACATAAAGAGACGAGTTTCTCATCTCCAATCGCAAAATCGTTCCGTGAAAGGCGAACGATGAGCCGACTGAAAAAGGAACTGCCAAAACGTAATTATTTCCGTTCTAAAATGACAAAGGTGTAAGCGTAGGGATTCTTCTCATCCATAGGAAAACGTTCATGGAGAACTTCTTGCCAATCCGAGTAATCAAACTCGGGGAAATAAGCGTCCCCCACAAAAGGTTCGTCCAGAATGGTAAGGTAAAGACGAGTGGCCTGGGGCAAAAACCGTTCATACAGAGTAGCCCCACCAAAAATGATAATCTCCTGATCCGGGGCGTAAGCGTACGCGGCCGCGATTCCAGCCTCAACCGTTGCCACAACAACACACCCTTCCGCCCGATAATCGGGTTGGTGCGTCAACACAATATTTAACCGCCCCGGTAATGGTCGCCCAATAGACTCATAAGTTTTCCGACCCATCAACAATGCCTTACCGAGCGTTAGCTTTTTCACTCGCTGTAAATCTCCCGGTAATCGCCAGGGCAAACGATTCTCCCGACCAATCACCCGGTTGGCCGCCATCGCGGCCATCATTGCCATCTGTCGGGGAAATTGAAGGGAATTCATAAAATTTTTGGGGTTCTTGCGGCGCAAGCGTTCAGTCATATAAATTCATCCGCCAAACCCGCCCGGTCGTAATTGTTGTTTAACAAAATAGTCAGGTAATAGGGTTTCCCCACCCCTAACCCCGTCCCCAGGGCAGGGAACTTTCTCGTGTGCCGGTCATGGAGCGCGGCCGCGCTCGATAACCGGCACGCCTGGTATTTCCCCCCTCCCGCCAGAAAGCGCCGGGGGAGGGGCAAATCAACTTATTACCCGCTTAATCCTTTAATCAACAAAAATGACCGGGATATTATTACAAAGGCCGCAGGTCTGGGGTTTAGTCCACAGGGCTTCGTCTGTTTAGCCCAGTGGTTTAATGACCGCCGGGCGAGGGAACTGAACGCTTACCTTGCGGCATTCCTGGGGTTAGAGATAACCCCAGGAAATCCCCAAAAGCCATTTGAGGGCTTAACTATCTTGCATTAATCCCGAATAAAGCCACCCAATCTTATCACGCCTCACGCACGATGCATCACATTCTCTATTTTGAACAATCGTTCTATTTTGTTCTTGACAGAATCGAACGCCCGTGCTAAACTACCGTCCATCATCAAGAACAAATGTACAGGGTCAAACACGTTACACGCAACACCAAAACGTTTACGATTCTCAACTCTTTATTCCCCCCTCAAGGAGGCACCTCATGGCAAAAGCCAGTAGCAACAGTAGTAATGGGCGTGACAACACCCTCAAACAAACCATTGAGTCACTCACCAAAAAATATGGTGAAGGCACAATCATGCGTCTTGGAGACGCCCAGAATATGATCGTAGAAGCCATTCCTACTGGCTGTCTTTCATTAGACATTTGCCTGGGTGTAGGAGGTGTGCCTCGCGGCCGCGTTATCGAAATCTACGGTCCCGAATCATCCGGTAAAACAACCCTCTGTCTCCATATCGTCGCCGAAGCCCAAAAATTGGGTGGAGTCTGCGCCTTCGTAGATATGGAACATGCCCTTGATCCCTACTACGCCCAAAAGTTGGGCGTAGATGTAGAAAACCTTTACGTTTCTCAACCCGATACGGGCGAACAGGCTCTAGAAATTGCCGAAGCCCTCATCCGCTCCGGCACCATGGATGTCGTCGTCATAGACTCCGTCGCCGCCCTCGTACCCCGCGCCGAAATCGAAGGCGAAATGGGTGACAATCATCCAGGTTTGCAAGCTCGCCTCATGTCCCAGGCACTGCGCAAACTTTCCGGTGTCATCAAACAAACCAATACAGTCACCATCTTCACCAACCAGATTCGCCACAAAATTGGCATCATGTTTGGCAACCCGGAAACCACCAGCGGGGGTAACGCCCTCAAATTTTATGCTTCCGTCCGGCTCGACATCCGCTCCATTCAATCCATTAAAGCGGGCGGTGATGTCATCGGCAACCGCACTCGCATCAAAGTCAAGAAAAACAAAGTGGCCCCTCCCTTCAAAGAATGCGAATTCGACATCATGTACAACCAGGGTATCTCCCGCAGTGGTGATGTCATTGACCTGGCTGTCACCATGAACATCGTAGACAAACGTGGGGCTTACTTCCGCTACAAAGACATGCTTCTTGGCCAGGGGCGTGAAAACGCCAAAGTATTCCTCGAAGAAAACAGTACTATCTTATACGAAATTGAAAACATCATTCGCCAATCCATAGACAGCAACGCCTTCGTACCTGATTCCATCACCGCCGATGATTACGAAGAAGCGGAATTGGATGCGGTATGATTCTCGTAGGGAGTGAATTGTAAACACCCGTTACTCTTCACCCCTGCTTCCTTCGCTTCCAACAGCTCTGCTCTGCTCTGCTTAAGCACCGCGCCAGGTAATAGACCATTACCTGGCGTGTGTGCTTTTAGGGCAAAACAGATCCTTCACCGTCATCCACACCCCCTGATACTCCACCGCAAAATGTGAAAAATGGCACAATTGGCTACGGCAAAAGATTGACACGTCTTGTTCACGGGCTATAATTGTCCTCTGCTAAATACGTACTCATATTTGGCTCCCCATCGGGTAACAATAAGGGAATCAACATCCTCAACCCGCAGGTCGGGTGGGTCAAATGTGTGAATTGAATAGAGGAGAAAAGTCATGAGTGAAGAATTAACGCCCACCGCTGAGTTAGCAATTGCCCCTGCGACTCCCCAAAGCATCGGCGACTTGAAGCGGAAAACAAAACTCTCCGGCTCCGTCAAGCGGGTTGAGTTGTATGGGGCGTTTGTTGACCTTGGTCTCGGAACTGACGGCATTTTACACATCTCCCAAATCGGTCAGGATCGTGTCAACCGGGTGTCTGATGTGTTACAAGTGGGGCAGGCAGTAGATGTATGGGTAGATCGGGTAAACCCGTCACAAAATCAAATTATCTTGACAATGGTCGAGCCGATTGGTGTGGAATGGGGCGACCTGGAAGAAAATCAAGTTTATACCGGTAAAGTTATGCGCCTGGAAGCCTTCGGGGCCTTTGTGGATATTGGCGCAGAAAAAGAAGGTTTGGTTCATATTAGTGAACTCAGCCACGATTATGTAAAACATCCCTCAGAAGCGGTACGGGTTGGGGATGAGGTCAGTGTCAAGGTGCTGAATTTCAGTAAACGCAAACGTCGTATTAATCTAAGTATTAAAGCGTTGCTGGAGAAACCGGTCCCCGAAACCCCAGTAAAAATGGAAGAGCCGGAAGAATATTACGATGAAGTGGAAGAACCGGAAGATGAACCTCTGACCGCCATGGAATTGGCTTTCCGTATGGCCTTAGGGGACAGTCACAAAATCGGTCGCAACAAGAAAGGTCAGAAGAAAACCAATTACCGGCAAAAAATGCGGACGCAACAGGAAGATATCCTCAATCGTACGCTTCGTCACAGCTAAACAAGTAAACTATAAATAGCGACCAGCAAATTGTGGTCAGATAAACAAAAAGGCGCAAAACGCGCCTTTTTTGTTTGGCTCTTCAGCAATTCTCAATTTGAAGGGTAAACATTCCCTTAATCCGCCTGGCGGTCAAACCGCCGGGCGGGGTAAATGAACGCTTGTGTGCGGCTTGATCAAAATACCGTTTCCGGCCAATCAAGCATCAAAGCGTAAAGTGTATCTCCAGGGGTAACAAGGGTTACACCTTCTGGTACGACAACCAGGGCATTGGCTTTTACCAGAGAGGTCATCATATGGGAACCCTGATTGCCAGTGGTGAGGGCGGTGTAATGGAGGCCATCCCGTTGCACAATGGCCCGTAGATAACTTTCGCGACCATCGGAGTGGATGGTTTCCTGGATAATAACGGGAACCTGCGGCCGCGCTAACACCCCTCTTCCCGCCATTTTTAGAATAGCGGGCCGGGCAAACCGTTCAAACGACACCATCGCCGAGACAGGGTTTCCTGGTAAACCCAGGTAAGGCACACCCCCATAGCGTCCATAAGCCAGGGGCTTCCCTGGACGCATTCGCACTCGCCAAAAACCAATTGCTCCTTCTTGCTCCAAAACGGTCTTCACCACATCATACGCCCCCACCGACACCCCCGCCGAACTAATAAACAGATGAACACCAGCATCCAGACCCGCCTGGAGTTTTGCCCGGATATCGGTTTCGGTGTCACGGGCTACTCCCAGGGCAATGGGCAAAGCCCCAAGAGCCAGCACCTGGGCGTGTTGAGCATAACCGTTACTATTACGAATTTTGCCCGGTGTCAGGGCTTCTGCCACACCGATTAGTTCATCACCGGTAGCCAGGATGCCGACTCGCGGCCGCGCTACGACTTGCACGCGACTAACACCCAACGAAGCCATTACCCCGATTTCTTGCGGCCGCAACAAATGGCCCGCCGCCAACACCACCTGCCCGGCTCGGACATCTTCACCGGGCCAGCGCACGTAATCCCCTTTCTGCACAGACCGACGAATGAGTACGTTTGCGGGTTGCGGCCGCGACAGATCCCGCCAGGATTCGTTGGTGTCTTCTACAGGGATAACCGCATCAGCCCCAGCAGGGAGAGGCGCACCGGTCATAATCCGGGCGGCCGTCCCGGGAACGAGGGTAATGTCAGAAACGCTCCCCGCGGCAATATCACCAAGCACCTGCAAATTGACTGGATACTCCTGAGTAGCCGTCTGGCTATCGGCGGCTTGTAGGGCATAACCATCCATTGAGGAATTGGCAAACGGGGGCAGGCTGTCACGAGCCGTTACCGGCTCGGCCAAAACACGCCCCAAGGCATCCAGCAGATCAACCGTTTCGGCGGATAGAACGTCTACCCCAGCCAAAACGGCAGTGAGAGCTTCATTGACGGTAAGATATTCTGCCATTTTTCTACTTTAGTGAGCGTCTAAAAATAAGTTGGGTGACGCGGTCAAGAGATCGGCCACAGCAAATCGGGAAGTTATTCTTGGACAGTTACTATAGACGTTAAGATAATGATTTTGAGTAGGGGCTGGCCTTGTGCCTGCCCTGCACTGGGGCAACCACAAGGGTTGCCCGTACAGTCAAAATCTTTTTCTTAAAAGCTACAAGTGTGTTAGCTGGCGGGCAAGCTATCAAAGTGAACCGTCGAGTTTAAGGTCTGCGGCCGCGTTCTGCATCGCTACCAGTACATTCCCCACATGTTGCCACAAATCTAACTGCCCATCAAAACATACCCGGCTAAAATCAGCCGTCACCTCTTCCACATGGTCTCGGTCTACCCCGGCGGCAAAAGCACGGTTCTTCCACTTTTTACGCACCGAGGCAAGTTCCACCTCGCGGATGTCTTTCGTTGGACGTACAAGGGTTGTAGCAATAAGCAACCCGGTAATCTCATCACAGGCCAACAGCGCAAAGTCAATCGGTTTTTCCCGTTCCACGCCACTCCCACCAGTGTAATGAGAGAGAATGACCCGGATGGTCTCTTCATCCCAACCCCGTTCGCGCAAAATTACCGAACCAGCCATGGGATGGCGATCCAGGTCAGGATGGATTTCCCAGTCAAAGTCATGTAGTAGGCCCACAGTGCGCCAATATTCGCTGTCGGCATTCAGGTGAGTGGCGTACCACCCCATCGCCGCACTAACGGACAACATATGCCGCCGCAACCCTTCATCTTGTACATATTCGCAAACAATATTCCAGGCGTCGTTCCGTGTCTTCATAGATTTATGATTGACGATTGGTAACTACTAAACCTGTTGCCTGAGCTTGGCGAAGGCAAACGGGCTTCGACAAGCTCAGCCCTCGAAACGGTTAGTAGTTACAACGATTGTAGATTTGCGATTGGGTTTTTAATCGTCAATCGTTAATCTACCATCATCAAGGGTTATTCTTCCTCTTCATTCGGTGTGAGCGTAGCGGTTGGTTCTTCTGGCAGAACCTCTTCGAGGATGGGTTCGACTTGGGGTGCGCGATTAGCTCCACAGGTACAGCCGCCCCCTTCATGTTTGGAACAACCCGCGGCCGCTTTCTTTTCCAACGCTTCCAACTCTTCTAGCGGTTCAATCTGCTCTCGCTCCACCTCGATCCATTCCCCTTCCTTGCCCTCAATTTCCACCAAAACGGCGTCCCGTAGCGGCCGCACATCTTTGACGATGCCGATCCCGTGGGGAGTCCCGATCCGTTTGTTCTTTTTGGGCAGGGATTTACGGGCTTCCACGTATTGTTCATACTCATAAACGAGACAGCAGCGCAAGCGGCCGCACATCCCGGTTATCTCCTGAGGACTAAGCGAAATACCCTGCTCTTTGGCCATACGGATAGAAACCGGGCTAAATTCCGTCAGGAAGGTAGAGCAACAACGGGGTTGCCCACAAGCACCAAACCCACCTAGCATCTTGGCTACATCACGCGGGCCAATGAGTTGCATCTCTACGCGGGCGCGGGTAGCCCGTGCCAGGGTCGCTTGCAGGGGGTTAAGGTCTAACTTTTTGTTTTCTGTGGTGAAATAGATGATAAGCCAGGTTCCATCATAGCTATATTCTGCTTTGACGAACTTAATCTCTTTCATCCCTTGTTGATGAGCTTGTTCACGGCAGAGAATGAGCGCACTCAGCTCTTTTTCTTGCCACACCTGGCGCATCACCAGGTCACGGGGAGTTGCCAGCCGTTCAATAGGGCGCATCCCTTTGCGTTTGAGCGCCGGATCGGGTTCAACATAGGCGATAACCTGGCCCAATTGGCGGCCGCGTTTCGTTTCCACTATTACATGGTCACCCGGTTCAATCCCTTTCACAGATCCGGTTTTGAAATGGTATAGCTTCCCTAATTGTTGGAAGCGGATACCGACGACATCATTAGCCATAAATTACTCCCGATACGCCATGCATAAGGCATTTAACGTAAGGTGAAAATGCTTTGTTCGGTGATAAATGAAGGACACGCTCGGTTCATCAGGTTATTAACCTGGAACTATTCATGCATTATGTAATTGTACCGTGAAATGGGACAAGAAAACGAATTGAACCCACAGGGCGATTGCCTACTCGGAGTTCCCCGCCCCTGGGGCGGGGTTGGGGTGGAGAGAAGCTCCAGTAGGCATTATTCACCCTATGGGTTCATATTACTCATTCAATTCTGGCGAATTTGTATGCGACCTCTGGACGTAATCTCTGGTAAAAACGAAAAAGACCAATGTCTAGTAGTGCGACAGACAAGATTTGTCGGTTGGAAGGTGGTGGCACGGTCAGGAGACCGGCCACAGCTATTCGACGGAATAAGTTTGTTGAACTACTAGTACAGTACGGCGTAAGTAGAAACCAGGTTTTTATATCAAGTTCGGAAGCGATTTCAGGAGAAAAACCGGGTTTCTAAACCTGCTAGAGACTTCCGCCCAGATGTACTAGTTACTCATAACGGAAACGCCAGACACCAATTACCATGAATACAACCCCATAGAGGAGTAAAACCCCGGCTTCGAGCAAAATATCTTGGGTCCCCAGACCCCGGGTGATGAGGTCGGTGAAGCCATCCATCGCCCAGGCGGTGGGGAAGAGGTGGCCGAAGGTCTGCATCCAGGGGGGAACGATGTCTAGCGGCCACCAGGCTCCTCCCAGGGCGGCCATGGGCAGGATGATGACGGTGCTGAGGGTATTGGCCTGGGCCGAGGTACGCACCAGGGCGGCCATAAGCATGCCTAAACTGGTAATGGCGAAGGAATAACAGAGGATGAGAATGGTCAAGCCTACCGGTTCGCGCCCCCAGTCGGCCCCAAAGGCGAAAGCTCCCACCAGGACCAGAATGGCAATTTGGACTATGCCAGCGATGTAGATGCCCAGCAGTTTGCCAAAGAGAATGGTGAATTTGGTGAGGGGGAGGACCAGCAGGCGGCGTAATGTGCCTTGTTCTCGTTCTACAACCAGCACAGCGACGCCGCCGAGGGTGAAGAACATGGCAAACATGACCATCATGCCGGGGGCGGATTGGTTGATGCCTACGGCGATGGCGTTTTCGTGGACTTCCAGGCGGGTGAGGCTGGCGGTTTGTACGATGACGGGCCGATTGTTTTGCCATTGTTGTTGGGCGGATTGGAAGGCGGTCTGGTAGTAGCTGTCTTCCGCGGCCGCGTCCCCCGCAAATCGTCCCAGTTCATCGGCTACGGCCAGGGTAAACTCCGCGGCCGCGACCGAGCCACTCATCTCTGTCAGGGCCGAATCAATAACTGCCTGCACAATCTGGGCTTCGTTGGCAACCTGATTTACATGGTATTCCAGCGTAACCGCTTGTCCGGCCAAAACCTGGGCGGAAAAATCGGCCGGGATGAGCAAAACGGCTACCGTCTCTTCATCCCGAAGGGCTTGCAGGGCGTCGGCTTGGTTTGCGGCCGCGACTTCCAACAAGTCACTCTCTTCTAAACGGTTGAACAGGTCAGCCCCCAATTCCCCCTCATCTTCGTTGACCAGTTGCAACGGCCACCTCGATGGCCCATCAATCTCAATGGGGCCTTGATTGGCCTGCGATAAGACAAAGGTGAAAACCAACGGCATGAGCAAATTAAAGATAAACACCGCCCGTTCCCGGTAAGTGTTGGTGATATAAAAAGTTGCCAGGTGAATGATTTTTGTCAACATGGTGGTGAGGTTTGAAGTTTCGAGTTTCAGGTTTCGGGTTGATCCGTGATGCCTGTGACAACTACTGGTCACTGATGACTGTTTACTGAGTTCCCAAAGTGCCCTTCAGTTCCTACGAGTTCCTATCGAGTCAGTCGCTTCTGGAACCGCCACACGGCCAGGGCAAAGGCGATCAGGGCGAAGAGAACCAGTGCGCCCACTTCTGGTAGGATGTCAATCAGGCCGAGGCCGCGCCAGGTGAGGTCGGAGAATCCTTCTAGCCCCCAGTAGTTGAGGGTGAGTTTGCTAATGCTGATGAGCCAATCGGGGTAGTTGAAGCTGGTGGTGAAGTTGCCGCCCAGGATGCCAAAGAGCAAGATGATGGCCGAGCCGATGATGTTGGCCTGCACGTTGTCACGGGCAAAGGCGGCGATCAACATGCCCAGGCTGGTCGCGGCCGCGACGAAGGCCACCACCAGGAGTAATATACCCAGTGGGGATTTGCCCCAATCCATGTTAAACAACAGGCGTGATCCCACCAGGAGTACCGTAAACTGCAACACCCCGGTCAAAAAGACACCCCCCATTTTGCCCAATAAAATGGTGGAGGGGCGAGTCGGTGTACTCAGCAGGCGGGGCAACGTGCCTTCCTGATCTTCCACCAGAATCGAGCGGGTTCCTTCCATAACGGTAAACAGCAGGAAAAAGATAGCCATACTGGGGCCAAAAAAGGCCGCCGGGGTGAAGGTTGTCGTTTCTTCGTCTTGCCCTTCTATAACCTGGCGCAAGGTAATGCGTTGTTGACCCCGGTTGGCGGCAATCTCGTCTACCTGTGCCTGCACGACTGTTTCCAGATTGGCCAGGGCTGGCCCATACGCGGCCGCGTCGTCTACAATCTGGGCCACACCTACATCTACACTAATCAGGGCCGTGCTATAACCAGCGGAAACCCGATCCAGAATGCCGCGAATGATGTTGGGGGTAATGGATGCGGCCGCGTCTACGTACAGTTCTAGTGTCGTGGCTTCACCTTCTTCATCCCCTTGTACCTGCGCCCCAAACCCGGCGGGAATATATAACACCGCCCGTGACTCTCCCACCATCACCCGACGTTTGGCCGCATCCAGATCATCCATCTGCTCCGTCGCCAACAATTCAGTCAACGTTTCATCATCCGTGAATAATTCAATCAACTGCTCACTCGACTCCGTTTCATCCCCATCCACAATAATGAACGGAATCTCCGTAATGGGTACATCTCCATCATCATCAAAAAAACCGCTAAAAGCCGACCCAATAATCGCTGTAATCAGCAAAGGGGCCGCCAACATAAACAACAACGCATTGACATCGCGGAAGCGAATCAATGTATCTTTCCAGGCAATCGTCCAGGCTTTCATAGACCCTCACATACAGTGGATAGTGGACAGTCAACAGTCAACAGTCTCTAGTCTCTCAGTCTCTCAACGCATGTCCTGTCAGGTGCAGGAACACCGCTTCCAGGTTTGGCTCCTGAATTTCTACCCCATGCAGGCGCAACCCCTGCCCATCCGTCCAACCCAATAAATGGGGCAGAACCTGTTTAGCATCATTGACCTGCACAACGAGATGATCCACTGTGCCATCGGCCTTATGCACACCGGGTAATTGCGTTACGCCTGCCAACAATGCGGCCGCATCCATATCCCCATTCATCTGCACTGTAATTGTGTCAAACCGCCCTACGGTTTGCGTCAATTCATCTTGCGTACCCATCGCCACCAGTTGCCCATGGTCAATAATGCCGATCCGATGGCTCAACTCTTCCGCCTCTTCCATGTAGTGTGTGGTGTACAGAACCGTCAACCCTTGCTGATTGAGTTCCTTAACCGTATCCAAAATGCGGCGGCGGCTTTGCGGATCAATACCCACCGTCGGCTCATCCATATACAGCACCTTCGGCTCATGGAGCAACCCCACAGCAATATTCAACCGCCGCTTCATCCCCCCAGAAAAGGTTTTCACCTTATCCCCAGCCCGGTCTTCCAGGCCCGCGATTTTCAGGGTGACATTGATCCGTTCCTGTAATTTGCTCCCGGAGAGGCCATACATCCGCCCCCAAAACAGCAAATTCTCGCGGGCACTGATGGTGTCATACAAGGCGATCTCTTGGGGCACAACCCCAATTACCTGCTTGACCTTCATCGGTTCCTGACGGATAGAATGTCCGGCAACTGTGGCATCCCCGGCCGTAGGCGAGAGGAGACAACTAATCATTGAGATGGTTGTGGTTTTACCGGCCCCATTTGGCCCCAGCAAACTAAAAATTTCCCCCTCTTTGATGGCAAATGAGATACCTTTAACCGCTTTTTCGGCGGTAGGGGCATATTGCTTTTCCAGATTATGGACTTCAATAATCGTTGACATGAATAACCTCGGTTGATGAGATGGTTTGCGTGAAGGTAAACGTTCAGTTCGGTTACATCAACGGATTAAAAAACAAACAGATTTTCCAGAGGTCGTCTTTAATCCGTACCTTTCTAAATCCGCTGAAGTAATCCCAAACGGCCTAAAATCGTCTCTGAACTGAACGGTTACGCGTGAAGTGTGTTACGTAAAAAAACACGGCAGACGCTATACGGGAAAACGATTCAGAAAGAGTAAGGTTCACGTTTCCCATTGACGGGGTGAGCATAACAGGAAGTGGGTCATATCAGGCAGTGACGAAGGTCATGCTTGAGGTCATGAAACAAAAAGCCCCGGAAACGGGGCTTTACAACTGCTCACTGTTCACTGCTCACGGCTCACTACCCTTAGCCAATCATCTGAATGGGAATGAAATTGGGCTGGCTGGCGAGGTTGAGCAAACTGACCCGGGCGGCGATTTGTTTGGTGACAGCGGTGAACGCGGCCGCGGCCGCGCTTTCACGATGCACCACCACCACCGGCTCACCACTATCCCCACCCACACGCACATTCGCATCCAACGGGATCGTCCCCAAGAATTCCAACTTATAATCCTGGGCTAACTTCTGTCCCGCCCCGGCCCCAAAGAAATCCCCACTCATATTCTCAATCACCCCAATAATCGGCACATTGAGCTTCTCAAACATCTTGAAACCGCGCAGGGCATCCATCACCGCCACTTCCATCGGTTGGGTAACGATCACCGCCCCGGTCAACGGTACAATTTGCGCCAGCGTCAACTGAGCATCCCCCGTTCCCGGCGGCAAATCCACAATCAAATAATCCAATTCCCCCCAATCCACATCAGTAAAAAACTGACGGATGGCACTATGAAGCATCGGCCCCCGCCATACCAACGGCTCATCCGGTTTCGCCAAAAAAGCCATCGAAATCACCTTCACCCCATACCGTTCCGCCGGGATCAGTTTTCGGTCACGGGGGGGGGGCATCTTCTCAATGCCCATCATCTTGGGCACATTCGGGCCAAGGATGTCCGCATCCAACAACCCCACTTTGGCCCCCTGTTGCGCCAGCGACACGGCCAGGTTCACCGAAACGGTGGTTTTGCCCACCCCACCCTTACCACTAGAAACCGCAATAATGCTACGGCAATTCTGCCCAATCTGATCGCCAATACGCCGATCTTGAGGCACATTGGCATCCCACTTGATGGTAATCTTGCCAATACCTTCCACATGAGCCAGAGCCGCCCGTGAATCCCCCTCCATCTTGCCGCGCAAGGGGCAGGCAGGTGTGGTCAGCATAATGGTAAAGGTGACATCATTGTCCTTGATTTCCAGGTTGCGAATCATATTCAAGGCGACCAGATCGCGATGCAGTTCTGGCTCAATCACTGTACTGAGCGCACGCATCACGACTTCTTCCGTCACCCCATTGTTTTTACGTCCAAACATAGATCACCTATAAAAAAATTGGGTAAGTGGGTAATTGTGTCATTACCCACTTACCCAATCACAAATCTCTACTGGTTATAGATCACTGATTACTGGTAACTGACTAATACCCAGCCCCACGATACGGCAATTGCCGGGCAAATTCTTCACCCAACTTGTCTTCTTCGCCAGCCTCTTCACCCCGTTTCTTGGGTTTGGCCTTTTTGGCTTCGACAAAATCACGCGCGGCCGCTTCCGCCCCAGATTTCTTAGGCGCAACAGACTTCCAGTAACTAATCGGTTTACTCAACCGGGCCTTGTCATGAATATGGGCTGTGGTGCGATCATAACTCGCCAGTTCGTAATCCTGATCCATCTTAATGGCATCAAACGGACAAAACTCAGCACACAAACCACAGTTCATACAAATATCAATATCAATGAAAAACTTTTCCGGTTCCGGGTTGGGACGACCATTTGGTAACACCCCTCGCTGAATCCAGATACATTGTGGCGGGCACACCTTGGCGCAAATACCACAAGAGGTACACCAATCTTTCCCATACACCTGACCAGGAGTCGGTTCGTCTGTTACCAGAAATGGCACAAAACGGAAACGCTCCGGCATAGAGAGTTTTTCTTCCGGATAGTTGATCGTAATAGCCCCACGCCCTTTCAGACTTTGCCGCACCTGCAAAGCCGCCGGGTTATAGTAGCGGCCACCTCGTGTCAACCAAAACAAATCATCTGTATACGTGGCGATAAAATGTCTTAGCGTAACGACCATACCTCGAAGGATACCGATTCCAAACATAATTGCCTCAAAAGAGGTTATTGGTTAGTGGTTATTTGTAAACCGTCTCACCCATAACCCATACGAATAACCAATAACGCCTTAGCGATCTACCTCACCCAACACGATGTCAATACTACCCAACACCGCTACGACATCGGCCACTTTATGACCAACACTCATTTTTTCCAGTGGAGTCAGGTTAATGAAGGATGGCGCACGCACGTGATAACGTTCCGGGTTTCCTGAACGTCGCTTGGCAGTGACATAATAACCCAGTTCACCCTTCGGATTTTCTACGCGACCATAGGCTTCACCAGCATTAGGCGAACGCAGAGAGTATTGGGGCTTTTCGGAATTGATCGACATCCCCTGGGTTTCTTGTAAATGGGGTAATACCTGGCGCAGAATTTTCAGGCTTTGCCAGATCTCATCCAGACGAACCAGATAACGGTCGTAAATATCACCGTTATAACGAACCGCTACATCAAAATCCAGATGGGGGTAAAAAGAATACGGTTCGGCTTTACGCACATCGTACTTTACCCCGCTGGCGCGAAGGAGTGGGCCAGCGGCGCTGTAGGCAATGGCTTCTTCAGCAGAGAGGCGACCAATACCGATGGAGCGGGCTTTCACGATTTCGTTATTGGTGACGAGATCGTCAAATTCAGTGATAGTACGAGGCAAGCGGTTGTGGATCAGGTCATGCAAAAAGGCCATCGTGGATTGACCGCGTATCTCATCTGGTAGGTCATAAGCAACTCCACCAAACCGCATGTAGTTACACATCATACGGGAACCAGCCGTAGCTTCAAAAAGGTCAAGGATGAGTTCCCGTTCCACGTAAAGGTAAAGCATGGGGGTTTGTAATGCACCCAGGTCATTAAGCAGGAAGCCCAATGCCCAAAAATGGTTACACAAACGGGTTAGCTCCACCATGAGGATACGAATCCATTCGGCTCGTTCGGAGACCTGTAAACCCATTAGTTTTTCTATGGCTAAGACATAACCATGATTATTACCCATTGATGAGATGTAATCCAGGCGGTCAGTGTAGGGAATGTTTTGGATGAAGGTGTTACGTTCGCCGATTTTTTCGTGGTTACGATGCAAGTAGCCCATAACCGGTTTAAGCGCCAAAATCGTCTCACCGTCCAGGGTGATAACCATACGGAACACGCCATGGGTAGAGGGATGTTGCGGCCCCATATTGACAGTGACCTTATCCGTTCTGAGACCAGGGGTAGCATCCCGGCTGATGGTGACACCTTCGTACATCTCTGTTTCAACTTCGTACTCTTCACCTGTGGGTAACCAACCAGCAGGGTATTGCACATTTTTGCCGTAAGGATTCATTTCCTCGGCGCGTCGTATCTCGCCCCCAGGCCAACGAGTGCCAAATGGTTTGTTGGCCTCTTCGTAAAATGGTTCGTGCCAGTCTTTCCGCAGAGGAAAACCCTGGAAACCCTCCCACATAAGAATACGGCGCAAATCAGGGTGGCCGTCAAACTGAATGCCGATCATGTCGTAGGCTTCGCGTTCTTGAAAATCGGCACCGGGCCAGACAGGAACAAGGGAAGGGATGAGGGGGTTGTTACGGTCTGTCTGTGCATGGAGGACAACGGCACTACCACCTTTATCAATGCTGTAGATGTGGTATACCGCTTCCAGTTTATTTTCTTCAATGAGGTCTACCCCGGTAACGCTGGAAAGGTAATTAAAACCGAGTTCATCGCGTAGGGTTGTGGCAACTTCCACAAGTTTGTCCGGGGCAACGACGAGGCCACTGTAACCAGGACGGCTGTCGGCGGTGACGTGTTCTGGGTAGAGGGCGGTCAGTTTCGCCAGGGCTTCATCTACCGGGTTGTCATAGGTGACGGGGTGTTCCATTTCGGCAGTCATGTCACTCATAGTGTTATTCCAGAGAAGTGTATTAATATATTGGTTATTGGTGTATTGGTTCTATTTAATAGACTAATACACCAATAGACTAATATACCTTTATCTTATCGTTTAAGATTCGACCGCTTGGGCTTTCTGGGCCTGGGCGCGGATAACGTCCAATTGGCGCACGTCTACGAGATCGGGGCCGAGGACGGGAACAGGGACGAGATCAACCGTTTCATCATGCACCTTGTTGAAGGGATACCAGGGGGCGGTGAGGATGGATTGGTTGTCAATTTTTTGTTGTAGGGCGATGAGACCGTGAATGAGGGCCTGGGGAGTGGGGGGGCATCCGGGTACGTAAACGTCCACGGGGATGAATTTGTCAATGCCGTCCACGACGTTGTACCCTTCTTTGAAGGGGCCACCACCGGAAGCGCAAGCACCCATGGCCATCACGTAACGGGGTTCGGGCATCTGGTTGTAGAGCCGGACGATGGTGGGAACCATTTTTTTAGTGACGGTTCCGGAGACGATCATCAGGTCGGCCTGGCGGGGGGAAGCGCGGAACACTTCCATACCGAAGCGGGCCAGGTCGTAGCGGCTGGCGGCGGTGCAGATCATTTCGATGGCACAGCAGGCAAGGCCGAAAACCATGGGCCAAATGGAATTGCGCCGGGTCCAGTTGTATATTTTGTCCAGGCTGGTGATGAAGATATTGTTTTGTAATTCACTGGGAATGGGAATGTCGGACTCTAAGGCTTTCGCGGCCGCAGTCATACGCTTCTCCTTAAGTAAGGTCACTGGTTACTGAGTTTCCTCGTACCAGGTAATTTGAATATCCAATAACATGCGTTCGGTTGCCAGGGCAGGATCATCCACAAAGCCGGGTAAATTTTCTACCATGTCAGTTAATTCATCCAGGCCAACCATTTCTGGTTGTAGGTGGGGAAATCGCGCCATCAGGGCAACAACAATGGCGTAGGTTGAGTCCCAGTACAACTCGTGCATTATCTATCTATGGCGTCATTCGTAACGGTAATTTATCTACGGGTTAATCTTGAGAAAAGTACAGCTTACGGAGGACGTATTAACGGGCGAAATTACTCAACCTGCTTGACATATGATACAACATTGTCAGTAGAGCGTCGAATGAACTGATGATATTTTTCACAAAGCGGGTTATCAGGGCTTAGGGGGGAGATGGCCGATATTGTGTCTGCCTGGTCGAGGGTGATCCCAAGCGTGCCCTCTTCCAGGGGGTGTCAACCCTCTGGGTCCCCTCAGAACTTACAAGGTTTGGGTAGGGGATAGGATGGGGAGAGGGGATAGTTTGAGTGGGCGATGACTCCCGATCACGGGCAATCAATTGGTCAGGATATGTTGGCTGTTGCCGGTGCCCTCAAGGGGTTTTACCGGGTAGAGCCAAAAAATCGGATCGAGCGAGCATGAAATTATTGTTGATTTCGCCTTATCATACGGGAAGCCACAAAGCCTGGGCCGAGGGATATACCCGGAATAGTCAGCATGAGGTACGGCTGCTTACTTTGCCGGGGCGGTTTTGGAAGTGGCGGTTGCAGGGGGGGGCCGTGGCGTTGGCGCGGCTATTGGGGGAAGGGGATTTTGTGCCCGAGGCGGTGCTGGCCACTTCGATGTTGGATGTGGCGACGTGGTTAGGGTTGGTTCGCGGCCGCGTCTCTCCCCACATTCCTGTCTTCCTCTACATGCACGAAAATCAGCTCACTTACCCCTTGCCCGAAGACGGTGCCACAGGGCCAATGCGCCGTCAACTGGGCGAACGCGACCGCCACTATGCCCTCATCAATTACAAATCTATGTTAGTCGCCAATCAGGTGTTCTTTAACTCCCATTACCATCGGGAGAGTTTCTTCGCCGCTTTGCCTAACCTGCTCAAACATTTTCCCGACTATAACGAGCTAGAAACCATCCCTTCATTGGTTGCCAGGAGCCAGGTGTTGCCGGTAGGAATTGATCTGCGACGCTTTGATAGGGTGAACGATGAACAGTCAATAGGGGGAAGTCAACTTTTAGCAGTTAGTAGTGGAACGGAGCCGGGGGAGGAAGTGATCCCCACGACACAGCCTACGTCCCAGCCTCTATCTCCCCCTCTCATCCTTTGGAATCAGCGATGGGAATATGATAAGAATCCACCCGCATTTTTTCGGGTGTTGTATCGGCTCATGGATGCGGGGCTGGATTTTACGGTGGCTTTATGTGGGGAAAATTTTCGGCTCAAACCTCAGGAGTTTGACATGGCCATTGCCCGCCTGGGGAAGCGGGTTATCCATGCGGGTTATGCCGATGAGGCCACGTATAAACGGCTATTATGGGCGGCGACGGTGACAGTTTCAACGGCCCATCACGAGTTTTTTGGTATCAGTATTTTGGAAGCCCTTTATTGTCATACATTTCCTGTTTTGCCTTACCGTTTGAGCTACCCAGAGTTGATTCCAGAAGTGTATCATCTACGCTGTTTGTATGAGAATGACAGTGGTCTGGAACAACGTTTACGGTGGGCGATTTTACACCCTACCGAAGCCAGGCAAATCGGGAGAGAATTAGCCAGAATCGCGGCCGCGTATGATTGGTCTATTGTCACATCCCAGTACGACAGGGCCATCAGCCAACAAACAGAGGCTCTTTGGGAATTCCGGGGGTTGACACCAGATGTACGGGCTGGCCTTGTGCCTGCCCAGTAAAGTACAGATAACTAAATGCAAGTATGATGGTTGACACCAGATGTACGGACTGGCCTTGTGCCTGCCCAGTGTGGGGCAACCACAAGGGTTGCCCGTACCCCACGAAATCCTGAAGACCCCAAACAGATTAATCCATCCTCTCATGATTCGGATGAATGAACCAATGAAAACACGTAATTGGAATACCGCCTCAACCGATGAAACGCAGAGACGGATCTCCCAACTTCTCAATACCATCCTGGGTGTGAGTTTTATCGCCACCATTATTTATGGTCTGGTTTTGCTCGTTTTATCACCTACCTTTTATATGAGTCTGGTGATGATCCTTTTTATCCTGATACACCTGGGTTTGACCTGGGCTTTGGGCAGTCGTGGTTATTTAACCGTAGCCAGTCTGTCTATCACGATTGGTTTATGGATAGCATTGACCATTTCCTTTTATTTTACCGGTGGTGTCACCAATCCCAGCATTAGTGGCTACATGCTCATTATCGTTATGGCCGGATTGTTACTGGGGGGGCGAGCCAGTCTGGCCTTCGCGGCCGCGACCTTTCTCGCCCTCACCCTACTTCTTTCTCTGGAAATCAACGGGCGGTTACCTTTTTTCCCCCAAGAAGCCTCCCTCTTGTGGGAATCCTATACCATTCAAAACCTTTATAGCCTGGTCATGGCTACCCTTCTGCACCTCACAACCCACAGTATTGAGCAGGGTTTTCAGCGCGACAAAGAGATCACCGCAACCTTACGCACCACCAACACCCACCTGGAACATGAAATTGAGGCAAAACAGTTCATTGAAAAAGCCCTACGCGAAAGCGAAACCCGCTACCGCATCCTGGTTGAACATGCCCCAGATGCCATTCTCGTGGTAGATGTGGATAGCGGCCGCATCATAGACGTTAATCAGAGTGCGATAAAACTCTTTGGCTACAGCCGCAACGAATTACTCAACACCACACCCCTCACCCTGATCGCTCCCCATCAAGCAGAAGGCCTCCCTGCCACTGAAATCGTCACCACCCTCATAACACGCGCCCTACAAGGTGAACTCCCCGTCGTTGAATGGTTAGCCCACAATCGCAACCAGGTCCCTTTCTTCTGTGAAGTACGCCTGGCCCTTCTAACCACTTCTCCACGACGGTTACTCCGCTACAGCATTCTGGATATTCAGGAACGCAAACAGGCTGAAGAACGGGAACATCAGGAAAAGCAACGACTGGAACAGATTATCAGTGCCATTCCAGCGGCGGTTATCATCAGCGCCCAGGATGATCGCCAAACCATTCTCTGGTTGAATGAATTGGGTGCCCGTTATGCGGGTCTCCCGGCGGAACAATTGATTGGGCAAAGTGCGCTCGATTATTACGCCGATGATGAGATCAAAATAGAAATGTTCTCTCATCTCCTCAAAATAGGGCACTTGCATCATTTTGAAATTCGTCTGCGCAATGCGCTGGGCCTTATCACCTGGAACAGAGTCTCCATTGCCCCCTTTGCCTATCTGGGGCAACCCGCCCATCTGAGTATCATCATCAATACCCAAAAGCTAAAAATAGCCGAGGAAGCGTTGCGCGAAAGTGAAGAGCGTTTCCGCATTTTTGCCGAAACTTCATTTAATGGGATTGTCATCACGATAAACGGCAAGGCGGTAGAGATGAATGAATCGTTTGCCCATATGTTTGGTTATACCCGAGAGGAATTGCTCGGGAAAACACCTGCGGATGTGTTCACGGCAGAATCAGCGCAACGGGTCTATGCTTACATGAAGCACAATCATGAAGGAGTCTTGGAAGTCACAGGGGTGCGCAAAGATGGCTCCACCCTGCCTGTGGAAGTGACAGCCAAGACGATTGTTTACAAAGGGCAAGCGGCCCGTCTGGCTGGTATTCGGGATTTGACACAACGAGAACTACAGGCGGAAGCGTTACGGCAGATGCAGAAGATTGAGAGTTTGGGCTTACTGGCCGGGGGGGTCGCTCATGATTTTAACAATTTGCTGGTGGCGATATTAGGTCAGGCTTCTGTGGCCCTGGCAAAAATGCGCTATGAGGAAGCCGCGCGGCCGCATATCGAAAAAATGAAAAAGGCGGCTGAACGTGCGGCCGCGCTGACCCACCAGCTTTTAGCTTACTCAGGAGGGGGCCAGTTCAATATGCAAACCGTTCAACTCAACGACCTCATCCAGGAAAATATTCACCTGTTTGAAGTAGCCCTACCTCCTTCCGTCCGCCTCGAAACCAATCTGGATCCCCACTTGCCCCCCATCGAAGCCGATGCCGGTCAGATGCAACAGGTGCTTATGAACCTGATTATCAACGGAGCCGAAGCGATTCAAAACGATGATGGCTATGTCCATCTTTCAACTCAAATCCTCTGGTTAGAGGGAGAAGAAAAAGAACGTCACTATTGGCGGCTCACCGGTCAGCCTCTGTCGCCCGGCCCTTATGTCTGTTTACAAGCTGAAGATAATGGCATTGGCATGGATGAGGCCTTGCTGGCACGCATATTTGATCCATTCTTCACCACCAAAGCCACTGGCCGGGGGTTGGGTCTGGCCGCCGTCCTGGGTATTATGCGCGGTCATCAGGGAGGAATTAGTGTAACCAGCCAACTCGGACGAGGTACTCGCTATTCTTTACTTTTCCCAGCTCTGATATCACCCTCCACCCAGATAGAGGAACTGGCCGAAATGCCAGCCCCGCCCCCAGAAACGCAGACGATTCTGGTGATTGATGATGAAAGGTGGGTGCGTGAAGCGATGGATGATATTTTGAGCCTGGATGGTTTTACCGTATTCGCGGCCGCGGACGGTCAGACCGGTCTCAGGCTTTTCCAGGAACACCACACCAGTATCAATCTCGTCATTCTCGATCTCTCAATGCCTGGTCTAAGTGGTGAAGCTACCTACAAACGGTTCCGCCAGATTGAACCCCAGATTAAAATCGTTCTCTCTTCTGGTTACAGCGAAAAAGAGGTTATCCCTCGCTTCCAAAATGATGTGCTAACCACCTTCTTACAAAAACCTTATGACCAGCACCAACTTATCCGCACCGTCAGGCAGGCCCTCACCGCTCAGCCCCCGCCACCGGCACCACCAGATGAAAAATAGCTCCCTCACCGGAGCGACCATCCACCCATACTCGCCCTTTGTGCGCTTCTACAAGAGAACGCACAATCGCCAGCCCTAACCCAGACCCCCCTTCAGCCCGGTGACGGGATTTGTCGCCGCGATAGAAACGGTCAAACAGGTGGGGCACTTCTTCTACAGCAATGCCAGGGCCGTTATCCTGTACCTGCCACTCAACACCATCGGCATGGAGGAGAGCACGCAGGGTAACGCGGCCGCGTTCCGGCGTATAACGGAGTGCATTAGCCAACAAATTCGTCAACACCTGCGCCATTCGGTCAGGATCTACCTGTACCTCTGGTAAATCCGGCGCGATTTCTGTGCGTAGTTCCACCTGTTTTTGTTGGGCCTGGGGGCGAAAAGACGCGGCCGCGTTCGTGAGCAACTCTTGTGACGCCACCGGGCGTACCAACAGGGTCAATTCTCCGGCATCAGCCAGGGAAAGGGTACGCAAATCATCCACCAGCCGGTTCAAGCGGCGGGCCTCATCATGAATAATGGCTAATGTGTCCGGTGTAGGCGGCAAAATACCATCCTGCATGGCTTCCGCATGGCCCAAAATAAGGCTCAAGGGGGTGCGCAATTCATGGGCAATATCGGCTGTCATCTGCCGCCGAAGCTGGCGACCACGCGCCAATTCGACATTCATCTGGTTAAATGCCTGAGCCAGTTCCCCGATTTCATCCTGCGAACGGACGGGTACTGTCTGACCCCACTCCCCTCTGGCGACAGCACGGGTGGCGCTGGTGAGTTCTTGTAACGGGCGGGTGAGATTGCGGGCCAACAGAACCCCTAACACGAGGGCAATCGCGGCCGCGCCCAAGGCCGCCAAAATTAACCCGGTGCGTAAGCGTGTGGCAAACAGGGTACGCTGTTGTGTTGCCATCATCCCCGTGTGTTCCTGCCCACTGGTTACTAATAAGGTACCCACCCGCTCACCATCCAGGGTAATAGCCACTCCTGAAGCCAGCGTCGCCGCTGTTAAATTGGTATTACGGGAAAAGCCAGCACCAGGCACGATGATGTGGCCGGTGGCGTCTGCCAGAGCCGTTCGCCGCATTTGCCCACTCCCTGAAGCAAAACCATCCAGAGTGCCCACAAATTGCTCTACCCCACTCCAATCTCTATTACGGGCATAATAATCAGCCAGATTGGCCGCGGCCGCGGTTACAGCCTGGGACTCCAACGCCGTATCATATGCCCTGGCAGAAATGCCCCCAGCCAAAATCGCCACCAGGAGAATACCGGTTAGACTAACAACGAGAAAGGAGAGAGTAAGTTTATAGGTAAGCGGCCGCATAATTTTCTCAACACAATTGAATACAGGAGACATTCTAAACACTTAGACAGGTTTAGACAGAAACCCATCCCCCTGCCCCCTTCCCACGGGGAAGGGGGAAAACCCACAGCGCAGTTTTTCGGGGCCTTTGCCCCGAAAAACTGCGCTCAGAAAAATTCCCCGCCCCTGGGGGCGGGGTTAGGGGTGGGGGCCTCTGGCAACAAATTGCTACATTGATCACATTGCCGCACACTCACGATTCACTTACCCGATACCCCACTCCATAAACCGTCTCAATATAACGAGGCTGGCGTGGATCATCCCCTAATTTGGCCCGCAAATTCTTAATATGCGCATCTACCGTACGTTCCAACCCTTCCAGATTGTCACCAGGCAATTGCTCCAGCAACTCACTCCGGCTAAATACCTTACCCGGCGAGGCTAACATCGTTGCCAACAAGGCAAACTCAGAGGGAGTCAAATCTAACACCTGCTCCCCTATTTTCGCCACATGCCCCACCCGATCTACCATCATCTCCCCTACCCGCAAAATATCTGACACCAATGGCTCGGCTACCGCCCGGCGCAACAAAGCTCGCACCCTGGCCGTCAGTTCTCTCGGGCTAAAAGGTTTGGTCACATAATCATCCGCCCCCAACTCCAGGCCAACCACCTTATCTTCTTCCTCAACTCTGGCAGTCAGTAGAATAATCGGGGTATTTCGTTCGCGGCGGTGCAGACGCATAAATTCATAACCATCCATCTCCGGCATCATAATATCAAGCAATACCAGATCGGGTTTTTCCTGGCGGGAAATAAGCAACGCTTCACGCCCATTATTGGCAGTCAGCACCCGATAACCACCCTGTACCAGATATGCTTTGACAAGGGAGAGCAAACGGGGTTCATCATCAACAAGAAGAATAGTATGAGACATAAAGATATGACTCCCATGAATCTTTAGGATCAAGGATGAAATAACCTACGGAACTGAGACGAGAGCGTCGTACAACTTTACCTAAGCTTTCGTAGATTTATACTTACCACGGTCATAAAGTGACATTTTGTTAGCGGCCACAGCCTGAGTAGGTTTATGCTGAAAACCCATCCCCTAGCGATCCCAGAGGGAAAGGGGAGAAACCTACTGGCGGGGTTAGGGTGGCCTCGGATATTTCCCACGCGGCAATAAAACGACACGGCGGGAAAATGTCAGCTTATGTCCTTCGCCAGGCTCGCCCGGCCGTAAAACGGACCGGGCTATGGCTACGAAGGCCGTTGGCCTGGTAGGTTTCGCCCGGCGGTTTGACCACCAGACGGGGCTATTAAACGTTTAGAAGGGCAGTTACCGGAAGGGTAACTGCCCTTGATAAAGTAAGCAAGGATCAGGCTTCGTCAGTGGGGACGGTGTTGTCAGTGGGTGGGGTCATATTGGGGCAGTTGCCCCCATTACCACCACCACGGTGTCCCTGACCACCTCCGTAGCCCATACCAGCATGACCCCCATGACTCAGCAACCAATCGGCCTGCTCCTGAGTAATAAGTCCATCGGCCAGGGCCTGGTTAATGGCCGCTTCCCGTTCGGCCTGGATGTCTGCCTGGACCGTCGCCAGGTCTAAACCCAGTTCATCCACCAGTTCTGGTAGATATTGACCATCGGCATGGGCGGCTAATAGATCTTCCACCGTGATACCCAGAGCATCGGCTACGATAGCCTGCATGTCAATGAGGTCATGGGCCAGGGTGCGCATTTCTAACCGCGCCAACATCAGGTCGGCCTGTTCCTGGGTGATGGTTCCCTCAGTTACAGCCTGGTTGATAGCTTCGCTCAGGCCAGCGACGATATTGGCCTGAACGGTGTCCATATCTAACCCCAATTCGGCCACAAGTTCGGGTAGACGTTGCCCGGCGGCCTGAGCCGTATCTAACTCCTCGACAGTGATACCGAGGGCTTCGGCGATGATGCTTTTCATGTCAATGAGGCCCATTCCCCGGCCAAAACCAGGACTGCCGTTGGCCATCATCCCTTGCCCGCCATTGGCCATCATGCCCTGACCGCCATTACCCATCATGGATCCCCGGGGGCTGTTCATCTGGCCGGGAACCATGCCTGTGGTGGGGGAAGCAGGGGTGTTGACTGACTGCGCGGCCGCGAATCCGGCCCCTACCGCCGCTACCAACGCGACAACAAAAAGGGTGATAGCCACAATTTTCAGAAAGGTTTTCATGATATTTCTCCTTTGGTTTTCATGTTCCCGCTTAATCGGTTGTGTTCATATTTAGAGCTTACTCAGCGGTTGTGTAGAAGTTGTGAAGAAAAGATCACATATTTGTAAAAGAGAAGGTAACTATACTTGCCACGGTCATAAAGTGACATTTTGTTAGCGGCAACAGATTGGTAGGTTTGGACTGAAGACCCATCCCCCTTCCCCTTCCCAGTTGTCGTTTAAAAAATTAATCAGGTAATGGAATCCCCCTACCCCTAACCCCGCCCCCAGGGGCGGGGAACTTTTCTAAGGGGCATTTTTCGGGGCGAATGCCCCGAAAAATGCCCCATGGGAATTCCCCCCTTTCCTCGGGAATCGGCAGGGGGAATGGGGTCAATGAAGGCGTTACCCAATTAAAAATTTAATGAACAAGAGGGAAGGGGGGGAAACCCAACGGCGCGGTTTGGCGAGCGTCCGCTCGCCAAACCGCGCCGAAAATAGTTCCCCGCCCCCAGGGGCGGGGTTAGGGGTGGGGGTGGCCTTGGATAAACCCAACACGACGATAAAGTGAGACGGCGACAGGGGAAAAAATGTCAGATTATGCCCTTTGACAGTATATACACATTCTCTCCCGCCCGGTGGTCAAACCACCGGGCTAAACATACGAAGCCCTATGGGCTAAAACCCCAGGCCAGTGACCTTTGTAACCATAGCCCGGTTATTTACGACCGGGCGAGTCTGGCGGACAAATATATATGACTGAACGCTTACTGCCCGGCGGACACGTGGTAACACGGGCCGTCTCTGCTATAATGCCCGGCGCAGTGCAACATGTGGGTTTTATTCCACCTGACCTCTGGGAAGAAAAACGGATCATGACATACCAGCGGTAATTTTTGCACCCAAAAGTGGGTTTTAATTTAACGGTTTATGAGCGAGCAAGAAATAAAAACGGAGCCGATACGTTGCCCTCACTGCGATTCTGTGGTGCGGTCAGGGGCAACCCGTTGTTTAATGTGTGGCAAACCACTCCCTAAAACCAGGGTTGCCCCGGTTCCTTCTACCCCTCCACCTGTCCCTCCACCCGTACCCGCCTCTCAGCCGGAGCCGGAGCCAGTGCTTGTCTCTCCACCGGTTCCGCCAATTACCCCCGTCGCGGCCGCGTCTCCCCCAGATACACCTATCATAGACAAGGAACCGGTTGCCACACCTGAACCCTTACCACAAACACCCATTGTCCCTGAGGATAAACCCCCTCTTGTCATCCTCAAACCCTCGGCTGTGCATACGCCTGTGCCGGTACGCGGCCGCAAACGCCCCCTCCCCTTAGGCCCTATTTTTGGTGTTGTGTTAGTGCTGGTGGTTTTGCTGGCAGTATTTGTCATCCCTTATCCTGGGACAGAAACAGAGGGAACATCGGTCGCGGCCGCGGGTTCACCCACCGTACCTATCATCCCTACCTTTACCCCTACCATCACCCTCATCCCCACCGAAACAACCACTCCCACGGACGCCCCCACCACTACCCTTACCCCAGCCCCCACCCCGACCTTACAACCACCGCAAAACCATGTCGTGGCCGAAGGGGAAACCCTCTTCACCCTGGGCTTCCGTTACAACGTCACCTCCGACAGTATCGCCGAACTCAATGGTCTGGGCACTAATGCCAATATCATTATCAACCAAACATTACTCATTCCCTGGCCCACCGCCACTCCCCCCTTAGAGCCAGTTCTGGTCGAGATTGATGGGCAATTTTTCGCCGCCGATGCCAGCGCCTGTACCAATCCTTATATCATTCAAGAGGGAGATTCATTGGTGGGTATTGGCAACACACAAGGGGTAGACTTCCGCGTCATCATTGCCGCCAATCGGCTCACCGAAACATCCGTTATTCAGCCAGGGGATTCCCTGTGCCTGCCCGAGGTGGAATTCTTGGGCAGTGAAGCTCCAGCAACGCCCGGCCCCTCCCCTACCCCAGGCCCCACACCCATTCCAGATGGGCCACAACTGCTTTACCCGATTGATGAAACAGCCATCAGTGACCCGGAAACAGTTATTGCTCTACAATGGGTTACGGTGAAAGATTTAGCCAGCAATGAGTGGTATATGGTGGAAATTGTGGATCTGACGGATGTGGATAGCCATCCCCATCGGGCATTTACTCGCCACACCTCATTCCAATTACCCGGAGAATGGCGCCCTTTAGACGATGGTGCTCACCGTTATCAGTGGCGCGTAACGATTGTAAACGTCAGCGGCCGCAGAGATGACGGTGGTTTTATTTATGCCCCTATTGGGGCCAGCAGTGCGCCCGAACATTTCACCTGGCAAATCACAAGCACAAACTAGTACATCTGGGCGGAAGTCTCTAGCAGGTTTAGAAACCCGGTTTTTCTCCTGAAATCGCTTCCGAACTTGATATAAAAACCTGGTTTCTACTTACGCCGTACTGTACTAGTAGTGCGACAGACAAGATTTGTCGGTTGGAAGATGGTGGCACGGTCAGGAGACCGGCCACAGCTATTCGACGGAATAAGTTTGTTGAACTACTAGTGTATCTTTAACAAAGAGCTTGTGATAACCCTGACAGCTTTTCAGAAACCTGTCAGGGTTGTAAGTCCAACAACCTTATTAAGAGGGTAATAGCCACCGTTCGCAATTAATTTAGCGATTTGCTAGGGCCGGTCTCCCGACCGTGCCACCCCGCTTACCACTCCTGCAAAAACGGATTATTCTCCCGTTCATCGCCAATCGTAGTGGGACTGCCATGTCCAGAGAGAACATGGGTTACATCAGGCAGGGTCAGTAGTTTTTCCCGGATCGTTTTCAGCAATGTGGCCTGATCACCACCCGGCAGATCTGTCCGACCAATACTCTGCTGGAATAATACATCCCCATCAAACACCACATGGTAATCAGGTAAATAAAAACTGACATGACCGGGGGCGTGTCCCGGTGTGTAAAGGACACGCAACTGGAGTTTACCCACTTCAATCCAGTCCCCTTCCTGAATCATTACATCAGGGGGCGGCACGGAGGGTATCTTCAGGCCAAACATGGCGGCCGACATACTCGCATTCCGTAACATCTCTACGGCATCGGGATGCATATAAATGGGCGCATTGGTTTCCTCTTTCAGCTGGCCCAGACCCCCGACATGATCAAAATGGCTATGGGTGAGAAGAATGTGGGTGATTTCCCAACCATTTTCGTCCGCGGCCGCGTAAATATTGCGCCCATCCCAGGCCGGATCAATGACGGCCGCCTTCATCGTTTGCTCACAGCCTAAGAGATAACAATTAGTTTGCAACGGCCCCAGGGGGAATTGATGGATTTGAATCATAAACACCTGCTTCAGAATAGTATATGTCTTGTGTATCAGGCTACATTGTAGGTCGGGCTTTGACAAACTTCAACAGAGGGAAGGAAAAAGCCAATTTTTGCCGCACCCGCCAGAACAGATAAATCAATTCCACCAAAAGCGCCATATCGAGGGCGATTGCGGCCGCGATAAGCCCCGTCCATCGTTGCCACACCGCCAACACCAAAATCAGCCCCGTTATTCCCAGGTTCACAAACATCCCTTCATTCACCGTTCGCGTAAATTGGTGAGCAATCAACATCCCCCGAAGCCAGGAAACCAACACCATCATCCCTGGCAGAGGTAAAAGAAAAATCATGCCCGCCTGCGCCAGCGCGGCCACTTCTGGGGCGGCATCCTGTAAATTTACCAGATACCAATGGGAAAATGGGGTCAACACAAATCCCGCCATGATGAACGTCACCAAAACCACCAAAGAAAGGGTAAAACGCTGGAGGGGTTGACCGTCTTGCCTGTTTTTCATCAGGGCAATGACGACTTCGGGCAGGGCGAAGGCGGGCGAACGGGCCATCAAAGAGACCTGAAAAACAAGCGGCCAGGCGGCCAGATTTAAGGTGGCATTGTCCAGGCGAGAAAGGCTAGATGTGACCATTGGTTGGAGCATTAACACGAGCACCGAAGTCAGGGCCAGAGGCAAATGGAACCAGAAGAGGTTTCGGTAGGTCAGTGGCTCACCTTTGGCAGGGGGATTGGTGGGGGCAAGTTCGTGTTGGAGTTGCGGCCGCACCGCCCAGGTTGCATAACCCGCTTCCGCAATCACCCCGGCCATCAGCGCCATAGCCCCAATAATGATACCCGGCCAATCCGTGAACCAGGCCAGCCCTACCACCGCCCCCACCGAAAAACTCAGACGCACCATCGTTCCCCAGGCCACATTCCGCGTCTGCTTAAACCGAATCATGACTCCCTGTTGAAAACGTCGCCAGGCAATCGCCGCACTCCACAAAAGCATAATCTGCATCCCCGGACGCACCCAGTAAGCCACATCTGGCTCTACACCCAGCCACTGCTCCACAACCACCGTAAATAAGGGGGTAAAACTTACAACCGCCGTTATGATGGTCAACACAAGGGCCATATGAAGGGTAAACCGTCGTATCAGGCGAAACGACGCCCAATCTTTGCTCAAGGCTGTAGAGGTCGCCAGGATATTGATAATGGGGCTTTCGATCATGACCGATAGCCCCATGACGACACCTTGGGCCGCCAGCATAATGACCTCATTCGGGAGGCGGTTAATGACAGCACTGATAATCGGCCCTTCGGCGGTCATCAACAACCAACTGGCAAACAAGGGAAGCCAGAACCAGAAAATATCTCTTTGACGCATGGGGTACTCCAGGGGAAGAAAAAACCGGGGAATCACACCTGATGTGCGCCCCGGTTTAGCAAGTAGAGGGATAGCTTATGCCGTAAGTTGGGTAGAGTAAGGAATGACCGTATTTTTGATTCTTACGTAAACGTTCAGTCATATATATCCATCCGCCAGACCCGCCCGGTCGTAAACGACCGGGCTATGGTTACAAAGGGCGCTGGCCTGGGCTTTTAGCCCGCAAAGCCCCGCATGTTTAGCCCGGCGGTTTGACCGCCGGGCGGGGTAACTGAACGTTTACCTTCTTACACAATTACTCACGGCGATCATAACAAATAACGTAAAATTGGGTAGCTGGTCCCGCAAAAATAAGCAATTCCCACGAAAAATGGTCCAAGCCGTAGGACAGCCTTTTTGTTCATTAAATTTTTAATCGGGTAACGCCTTCATTGACCCCATCCCCCCTGCCGATTCCCGAGGGATTGGGGGAATTCTAAGGGGCATTTTTCGGGGCATTCGCCCCGAAAAATGCCCCTTAGAAAAGTTCCCCGCCCCTGGGGGCGGGGTTAGGGGCGGGGGGGATTCCATTACCTGATTAATTTTTTAAACGACAATCAGGCTGTTCGCCCTCTCGTGAAAACAAAACCCGATAAACGCCTGGAGTAAGCCCTTAGATTTACCCCACCCCCAAAAACGTGCTCAAATAGCCCGCGGCCGCGCCCAGGCCTATCAGCCACGTCGTATTTACCTTAAAACGAAATAACAAAATCCCTGTCACCAACGCCAGGAGTACCACGTATTTATCAACGAAAGCTGTCACGCCCAACTGCCCCGTCACCGCCGCCATTAGCACCAGGGAAGCCAGATTTACCCCATCCAAAAACCCCCGCGCCCAGGGGGAGTGCTGTATACGGGGGATTAGTGGACTGCTAATTGCCACAAAGATAAAGGCCGGTAAAAAAATACCGACAGTGGCCAGCAGTGCTCCCGGCACACCGCCTAACACATAACCAATAAATGTCGCCGCCGTAAAGACCGGCCCTGGTGTTACCTGCCCGACCGCCACGGCATCAATTAGCTGTTGATTGGTAAGCCAGTGGAGATTTTCGACAAAATCGGCCCGCAGGAAGGCAAGTAAAACGTATCCGCTACCATAAAGCACCGAACCAATTTTGAGAAAAATCAGAAATAGGGTGATGAGTTGGCTAGAGGCGAGGGGGACAAGGGGCAGGGGAGATAGGGTGAAAAAGGGCCAAATCATTGTTTTTAGCCCAGGGAGTTGGGTGCGGTTTTGCCATAAGGCAAAAATCAGACCCACCATCAATAACAAGGGTATCTCCCCAATGGGGGTGAGGAGGTAGAGAAGTAGGATGAGAATCGCGGCCGCGATCTCCCCCCCTTTTTTGATGACCTTCCGCCCCATTGTCCATAGTGCATGGGCCACAATCACCACAACAACCGGTTTAATGCCGTAAAGGAGCCACGCGGCCGCGGGTGTTGTGCCATAACGAACATAAGCCCAGGCCAACCCCAACACAAGCAACAACGCAGGCAAAATAAAACCCACCCCTCCCACAATCAATCCCGGCCAACCCGCCCGTACATACCCCACATGAATCAACATTTCCGTCGAATTAGGGCCGGGAATCAGATTCGTTGCTCCCAACAAATCCAAAAAATGTTTCTCATCCAACCATTTACGCCGATTTACCACCTCATCATGCAACATAGCAATGTGCGCCGCTGGCCCCCCAAAACCTGTCACTCCCAACTTCAACGCCAACCAGGCCACTTCCCGTAATTCACTCATTTCATCTCCTACAAAAATGTAGGGCGATTTTTTAAATCGCCCGGTGGACAATTTACAAAATTGTCCTACAAATTTTCATCCCTCTTGGTGCGCCGTAGGCTTATGGGGAACTCCTACGAAAATAGCCACTGATGGTGGAAACACGGATAGGAAAGAACACGGATGGGGATGAAAAATGGTGGCGTTATTTTCATTCCTCTTGGTGTGCGTTCCGTCCATGGGGAACTCCTACGAAAATAAGTTTGTGTGTCTGTGTGTTTGCGTGTGAACGCCACTCGCCCACTCGCCACTCACCCACTCGCAAACTCGCTACTCGCCTACTCATAGTCACGAACCCTGATTACAGGTAAACTAATGGGTAAAGAACAATCCCTATGTTATACAGAAAGGTGAACCCATGACCGCCCCATTCTCCCCTCCGCGACAGATTGTGCAACAGTATGAAACCCCCACAACCGTAGCCCAGGCGCTAGATTTACTGGCCCATTATAGCCCGCGCGCCCGCCTTATTGCCGGGGGTACTGATCTCATCCTGGAATTGGAACGTGCCCAACGCCCTGATGTGGAGATCCTCATTGATCTTACACGCATCCCTGGCCTGGATGAGATTACCCACGGTGACGATGGCTTCATTGAAATTGGGCCTCTCGTTACCCACAACCAGGTAGTGGCTTCTGCTATCATCGTCAACCATGCCTTACCCCTGGCCCAGGCCTGCTGGGAAGTGGGTTCGCCTCAGCTACGCAATCGGGCCACCGTTGTGGGCAATGTGGTAACAGCCAGCCCGGCCAACGATACCATCACGCCCCTGTGGGCCTTGGGTGCGGAACTCCGTCTGGCCTCCATACGGGGCGAACGAACTGTTCCCCTGAGTACCTTCTACACGGGTGTGCGTAAAACAGTCCTGCAACCGGATGAAATGGTTCTGGCTATCCGGTTCCCGGCTATGAAAGCAAATGCACGCGGAATTTTTACCAAATTGGGCTTGCGTCAGGCTCAGGCCATTTCGGTGGTGCATCTGGCCTTTATTCTGGAATTTGAGGGGGATGTGGTGACAACGGCCAGTATCACGCAAGGGAGTGTAGCCCCCACGATTATTCCTACCCCCATCGCGGAGTCTTATCTGGTAGGTAAAACATTGACGGATGAGGTGATTGAGCACGCGGCCGCACGCACCGCCGCCACCGCTACCCCCATTGATGACATCCGGGGACCCGCCCGCTATCGCACCGAAATGGTCCGCATCCTCACCAAACGCGCCCTGACCGCCCTACGGGATGGGCAAGAACGCGCCACCTGGCCCGAATATCCCATCATGCTATGGGGAGACACCGCCGGTCATTGGCCCACGGGTGACGCTTTCGCTACCACCCACACCACCAACACCCCGATTGTGGCTACCGTCAACGGTCAGACCCTTAGCACCACCAGCGGCCACCATAAAACCCTGCTCCGCTGGTTGCGCGAAGAAGGTCTATTGATCGGCACCAAAGAAGGGTGCGCCGAAGGTGAGTGCGGGGCCTGTACCGTCTATCTGGATGGGCTGGCAGTGATGGCCTGTCTGGTTCCTGCACCACGGGCGCATGGGGCCACGATCACCACCATTGAAGGACTAGGCACAGCGGAAGCGTTACATCCTTTGCAAGAAGCGTTTATCCAGACTGGGGCCGTACAATGTGGCTACTGTATACCCGGTTTTATCATGTCTGGGGCCAAATTGTTGGCAGAGCGGCCGCGACCCAGCCTCAACGACATTCAACAGGCCTTCGCTGGCAATCTATGCCGTTGTACGGGTTATTACAAAATCATCGAAGCCGTAGAAAAAGTGGCCCAATCCCACTAATTTTCCCCCTCAAAGTGAGTTCTCATGATGCGTCCGCGCCCTTCCCTTAGTGAATACCTGAAAATGATTTCCCGATTTAGACCTGACAGGTTTTCAGAAACCCGTCAGGTCTGGGCGGCACTTATTTTTGGACGCCTACTTAGCTTTGTTACCGCCCTCAGTCTGACTACCCTGCTCCTGTATGTCTTGTTGGCCGGACAAAATGCCCAGGCTCAGGCGGATCTACCAGCAGACCCATTTGTGGTGCGTATTTACTACAATCAAAGTAGCGACATCAGCCGTTTGCAGGCGTATGATGTTTGGGAATACAACAATTCGGTTGAAAAATATGTATTGGCACTGGTAGACAAAGCCGCCTATGCCCAACTTCAGGCCGAAGGGTGGCGGCTGAGTGTGGACACTCAGGCCACATCCCAGGTACAGGCAAATGATGGACTTGTACCACCGGGGTATCGGTCAGTTGATCAGTTATATGCGGATATGCAGACGCTCGCGGCCGCGTACCCAACCCTCGCCACCGTTTTTGATTATGGGGATAGTTATTGCAAAACCATTAACTCCTGTACCATGCCAAACAGCCAGGTCACAACCGGGTACGATCTATTGGCTTTACGGATTACCAATGAAACCATTGCCGGTAGTTCTACCATTAGTGGCACTAGCGTCATCTCGGGAACCAAACCCGTCCTTTTTCTCATGGCCAACATCCATGCCCGTGAAGTAACCACCCCAGAACTGATGATGCGTTTTATGAGCTGGTTATTAGATGGTTACGGCACAAACCCTGAGGCCACCTGGTTAGTAGATTGGCACGAAATCTGGATTATTCCCACTTCTAACCCGGATGGACGCTGGATTGTTGACCTGGGCGGGGATGCCAACCCTTATTACCAGCGCAAAAATGCCCGCACCAATGGATGTGCTACCTGGCCCCCCAATAGCACATCCCATTTTGGCACCGATTTAAACCGCAACCATGATTTTGGCTGGGGGGGAGCCAGTAACACCCCCTGTAGCCAGACTTACCAGGGAACCGCGGCCGCGTCCGAGCCAGAATCGCACGCCCTTCAAGACCTGATGCTGGCCCTCATCCCTGACCAGAAAGGCCCGAATCGTAACGATCCCGCGCCCGCCGATACCACAGGTGTGATGATTACCGTCCATAGTTCAGGGGAGTGGGTGCTCTACCCCTGGGGGGATACAACAGCCACAGCCCCCAACTACACTCAGCTTAAAGCCCTCAGCGACAAAATGGCAACCTATAATGGGTACACGTCTTGTCAATCCGGCGCAACGAACTGTCTTTATCCCACCACCGGAGCCACCGATGATTGGGCGTATGGCATTTTAGGCATTCCCGCCTATACCATTGAAGTGGGCACCCAATTTATGCCTCCCTATAGCCAGGTGGACTCTATCCAATGGCCGGAAAATCGCCCGGCGTTTATCTATGCCGCCAAAGTAGCCCGCACCCCTTATTTGACATCCTTCGGCCCAGATGCGCTTAATGTGCAGACGATGGTTTACACACAAACACAAACCGCCTCGCTCACGGCGACCATTAATGATGTGTACAATGGCAACCAGAGTATCGCGGCCGCAGAGTATTATCTAGACCTTCCCCCCTGGGCAGATGGAGCCGTGGCCCACCCCCTGGCCGCTACCGATGGCACGTTTAACAGCACCAACGAGGCCACCAACGCCACTCTGGATCTCAGTATGCTACCAGTCGGCCAACATCTGGTATATGTACGCGGCCGCGATGGGGGCAACAATTGGGGTCCCGTCACCGCCGCTTTCCTGGAAGTATCCAGCCTGGCCGCCCCCCAGGCCAGTTTCACCTCTTCCAGCCCTGATTACCTGGGGCAGATCACCTCTTTTACTGACAGTTCTATCGGGGCCAATCTAACCTACGCCTGGGATTTTGACGATGGCAGTGGGAGCACCGACGCCAACCCGACACATGAGTACGCGGCCGCGGGCACCTATACCGTCACGCTCACCGTCACCAATCTATCAGGCAATGATATCTACAGCGCCCCAGTGGAAATCATGCCTGATAACATTTACATACCGGTTGTCTTCAAATGATCAGCGCAACCATTCAGTTGTGTCAATTCACCCGCCCGCCCAGGCGCAAAACGACCGGGCTACAGGATGGGGCCAGGAGTGGCGTGGTCAGAAGACCGGCCACAACAGAGATCGCAATTCAGGTCTTATCGGGTTCAAATTGTTCTGTTTGACGTTCATCACACACGAGGTATCTCATGTCTATCTCTACCACCATTCCCAAAATTGACGCTCCGGCTAAAGTGACCGGGCAGGCCCTCTACGCTGGCGATATCACACCGGAAAACCTGCTCCAC
Source organism: Chloroflexota bacterium (assembly GCA_018004935.1). Lineage (GTDB taxonomy): Bacteria > Chloroflexota > Anaerolineae > Promineifilales > Promineifilaceae > Trichofilum. Next base: position 52,630 of record JAGNBF010000015.1, read on the forward strand.
GCCAGGGTACTTTTCAGTGGTCAGCCCCATGCCCGTATGCTCTCAATGGATTTAAGCGAAGCGGAAAAGGTTCCTGGTGTGGTAGCCATTTTTACCGCCAAAGATGTGCCAGTGAATGAATATGGTCTGACTATCTTTGATCAGCCGGTACTGGTAGGGCTGGGCAGTAGCAAACCGTATTGTGATCTGAGCCTGTGGGAAGGGGATCAGGTAGCCATGATTGTGGCAGAAAGTGAAGACGCGGCCGCGGCCGCCCAACACAAAATCAAAATTGAATGGGAACCCCTCCCCGTAGTTGATAACGTCTTTGAAGCCATGCGCGACGCCCAGATTCTACACCCCCGTCATGGCACTAACTTTCGCCAAAAATACCACATTCGCAAGGGGGATATTGAGGCCGGTTTCGCGGCCGCGGATGTCATCATTGAAGGTCATTACCACCTGCCAATGCAAGAACACGCCTACCTACAGCCAGAAGCCGGGTTAGGTTATATTGATAACGAAGGTCGAGTGACAGTTGTTGTTGGTGGGCAATGGGTCCATGAAGATCAGATGCAAATCGCCCATGCCCTCGATCTACCAGACGAACGGGTACGGGTGATTTATCCGGCCATTGGGGGAGCTTTCGGCGGCCGCGAAGATATGTCGGTGCAAATTGTGTTAGGGTTGGCCGCCATGCGTCTCCACCAACAAGGCATTAACCGACCCATCCGCATCATTTGGTCACGAGAAGAAAGCATCCTTGGACACCACAAACGGCATCAGGGCAATATCCATGCACGGTGGGGTGCCACGCGTGACGGCAAAATAACGGCCATCAAGACAGAATTGGTGTTAGATGCAGGCGCATACAATTACACCAGCAATAAGGTATTAGGCAATGCCCACATGAGTGTTTGTGGCCCTTATGAAGTCCCCAACGCCTGGGTAGATAGTTACGCCGTCTACACCAACAACACGCCCGGCGGCGCGTTCCGTGGGTTCGGATCACCCCAGGGGGCCTTTGTCGCCGAGAATCAGATGAACAAACTGGCTCAGGCATTGGGCCTTGATCCGGTAGAAATCCGGCGGCGCAATGTATTACGCGAAGGCAGTGAGTCTATTGTGCAATCAGCGATGCCCCCCGGCGTGAGTATGCCAGAGGTAATTGAGGCATGTGCCGCGGCCGCAAATTGGCAAAGTGAACTATCTGCCGTCACTGGCCCACCATCTCAACCATTTAACAGTATAAAAACGCTAAAAACGAACCCGGCCATGCTTCGTCGCGGCCGCGGGTTTGCCTGTGCCTTCAAAAATGTCGGTTTCTCTTTTGGTTTTCCCGAACGATGCGAGGCCACCATTGAGTTACGCGGTGCGGCCGATATTGAACAGGTAACACTCTACCACGCCGGAGCCGATGTGGGGCAGGGTTCCCACACCGTTTTTAAACAGATGACCGCCGAAGCCATTGGGGTTCCAGTAGATTGTGTCAAGCTGGTAGCCTCAGATACCGCTACCGCTGGTGATTCCGGGTCAGTTTCGGCCTCGCGGATGACGTGGATGGCGGGAAATGCAATTCGGGGCGCGGCCGCATTAGCCCTGGAAGCGTGGCACAATGAAGAGCGCCCGGCCCGTGGGCATTTACGCTTCACCCCTCCCGCCACCACCGCTCTAAACCCGGTTACCGGGCAATCAGATTTCCCGAACTTCACCTATGGCTATGTTGCCGAGGCGGTTGAGGTCACGGTAGACATTGAAACCGGCCACATCCATGTAGATCGGGTCGTGTGTGCTGATGATGTCGGCAAAGCCATCAACCCCCAACTGGTCATAGGCCAGATAGAAGGAGCGGTTGTACAGGCCCATGGCTACAGCATCACCGAGCATTTACAAACAAAAAACGGCCACATCCTCAACCCCCGCCTCAGCACCTATCTGATGCCAGGCATCATGGACATACCCACCCAGGTGGAATCGGTGCTGGTAGAACATCCTGACCCGTTAGGCCCTTGGGGCGCACGGGGTATGGCCGAAATGCCCTTGATACCGTATGCCCCGGCCGTTACAGCCGCCATCCATGATGCCACAGGTGTCTGGTTTGAGGAAATCCCCCTCACCCCCGCCCGCGTCATCGCTAAATTACGAGAACACGGTTTGGGGCACTAACATGCGGCGATAGTTCTCATTCCTTAGTAATCGTCCAAGAATAAGTTCCGCGCAGACCTGACAGGTTTCCGAAAACCTGTCAGGTCTAAACCGGGAAGTTATTTTTAGATGTTCACTTAGTAATCGTTCGTTTTTAACTTGGCGGCTTGCTGTGGCCGGTCCCCTGATCGCGCCACCCACGTTATTTTTAGACACTCACTAAACGTTATCAAAAAAATTGGGATCTTTCGGAATTCGTGGGGTGCGGCTAGATGTAGGGGCAGGCCTTGTGCCTGCCCCGCCGAGGGCAACCACAAGGGTTGCCCCTACAGATGGGGGTCAACTCCCTGAAATCCCAAAGACCCAAAATTTGACCCCTGCTCCCATAATTGTGTACCTTTTCCTTTTTAACAATGGTATTGGACATACAAACCTGACAGGTTTATCTACCCCATGATTGAACCATCCGATGATAACCGCCTCGCGATCAATAATGAACTGACAATTCCGTTGGCGGAATTGAATTTTCGTTTTGCCGCCAGCAGTGGCCCGGGGGGTCAACATGTCAACAAGGCAGAAACAAAGGTGGTCGTTCTGTTTGATGTGGCCCATTCGCCTAGTTTGAGTGAGTGGCAACGCGGCCGCATCCTCACCCAGCTTGCCTCACGCCTGGACAAAGATGGTATCCTGGCTGTCACTTCACAAATCCATCGCAGTCAGCACCAAAACCGGGCCGAAGCGCTCCAGCGTCTGCAAACGTTGTTGGCTGAGGCGCTGAAGGTACAAAAAAAGCGACACCCCACGAAGCCCTCACTGGCCTCGCAAGAACGTCGCCATGTAGCTAAGAAAAAACGGGGTGAGATCAAGCGGGGACGCGGCCGCAATTGGCTACGCGAGGAATAATCTCCCGCCACATCGGCGGCAAAAATTGCCTGCACCCCTACCAGTGAATATCCGTCAGTGAAAAACCTGGTTTCTGTTCTGAACGGTCACGGGTAAAGGTAAGGAACAATGAATGAGGGACTATGTTTTTTATAGGTGCAGAAGGTTTGGTTCTGAATCAGTTTGGGCAGGTGCTGTTGATTCAGCGGGATGATAGTCGTACCTGGGCATTGCCTGGGGGGGGATTGGATGCGAATGAATTGCCCCCGGTGGGCATGGTACGAGAGGTTTTTGAGGAAACGGGGTTTAAGGTGCACCCGGTGCGACTGGTAGAGGTGAGTTATATCCGCGGCCGCGACCTTTCCCTACTTATTTTTCTCTTCCGGGGCATATTACGCGGCGGCACCGCTACCCCTTCCGCCGAATCACTCCAGGTTGGTTTTGTCAAAACGGATCACCTGCCCATCATGGCTCGGTCACACCGAGAACGGCTACAGGCGGGGTTATATCACACGGGTGGCCCAGCCCTTTTGGTTGAACAAGAGCGTCACCCCTGGCTATGGCAACTTGTACGCCAACTCGTTTATCGGTGGAAAGATGTGAAACGGTATTGGCACGGCTCTCCGCCTTACCAACCTATGCGTGCCTGGATGGTGGATACGGTGGTACTGATTCGGAATGAACAGGGACAATTGTTATGGCGAGAGGGGCAGACCGGGTGGGAATTGCCCGGTGGGCCATGTGATAGGATGCAAGCCCCTTGGGTCGCGGCCGCAACGTTGGCTGAGGCACAAATCGGTCAGGCGGTAAAAATCATAGATTTAGCTGGGGTTTATGTAACCCCAGAAAACTTGTTGACCTTTTGTTTTGTAGGCGCAATAAACGGCGTAACAAGCCAGGGAAGATGGGCCACAGGAGCAGAGATAGGCGAAGCGGCCGCGAGTTCCAGCCATCGTTATCTTCACGATACCCTTCTCCCCTCTGAAATTACCCAATTCCACATCTTACCTTCATCACCCCCTTCCGCACCCGGTAATCAGCCATAAAACGAGGGCGAGTGCATACTCATCAGAATGAACCCATCCCCCTACCCCCCTTCCCGAAATCGGGAAGGGGGAACCCACTCGGCGGGTAAAATCGGGGCGAAGCCCCGATTTTACCCGCCTTAAAAAACTCCCCGCCCCTGGGGGCGGGGTTGGGGGTGGGGGAAAATCCGAATATGCAATCGCCCTGGCCATAAAACCGGGCCAACAACCTGGGTAATGATTACATTTTTTGCGAAAAACGAGACACAGGTTATTATCTAAACGCTTTACTCGTGCTCCTGTTCCTATTCTAGGAGGACAGCCTGATGCGTTTTCTCCTGAAATACACACACCTCATTGATTGGATCAGCGAATGGTCGGGCCATCTGTCAACCGGTCTGGTATTAATAACCATTAGCGTTGGTTTTTATAACGTCGTTGCCCGCTATGTGGGACGCGAAATTGGTGTTACCCTCTCCTCTAACATCTTCATCGAAATCCAGTGGTATCTGTTTTCCCTCGTCTTTTTCCTGGGTTTTGCTTACGCCCTGAAACACAGCGTTAATGTGCGGGTAGATTTTTATTTTTCCCACTACACCTTAAAACGCAAGGCATGGGTTGATTTTATCGGCCACATCCTCTTTTTGATTCCATTCTGTTTTATTGGCATTTACGTCACCATCCAACCTGTGCTTTCATCATGGGGTCGCCTACCCAATGGATCATATGGCTTGTGGGAACTCTCCCCAGACCCCAATGGTCTGCCCCGCGCCCCCATCAAAACGATGATTATTGTGGCTTTTGTGCTCTTGTTGCTACAGACGATTGCGGAAGTCATTAAAGCCTATGCGGTTATTCGTGGACACACAGAAGTAAAAATCGCCCTTGCGGTTGATGAACTGAAAGAAAGACCCGTTGAATAAGGAATACCCGTATTTTCTCAATATTTCAGGGCAAACGAGGCCTGAGCTTGTCGAAGACCGTTGGTTTCGAGAAGCTCAACCAACTTCACCACACTTTATTGAGAAGATACAATACTCCATCCCCCCTACTGCAATTCCGGGAGTTCCCCATGGATTTTGAATGGTTAGCCCTGGTCATGTTCGTTTTTTTCTTCATTTTAATCCTGATCGGCTATCCGGTTGCTTTTTCTTTTGCCGGTACAGCGGTGGCTTTTGGGACCTTGGGGCTGGCCCTGGGGGCATTTGATACCCGGCTCTTGCTCTTGTTACCCAATCGGTGGTTTGGCACGATGTCAGACTTTACGCTGTTGGCCATTATTTTCTTTGTTTTTATGGGCGCGGTTTTTGAAAAATCAGGACTGGCGGAGCAGTTGTTGGAGACGATTGGTATTTTGTTAGGTCCGTTGCGGGGAGGGCTGGCATTGGCTGTCGTCATTGTAGGCACATTGCTCGCGGCCGCGACCGGGGTTGTCGCCGCTACTGTCATCACCATGGGGCTACTCTCCCTACCGATTATGCTCCGTTACGGTTATGACCATAAACTAGCCACCGGGACCATTGTCGCCTCTGGCACCCTGGCCCAACTCATCCCCCCCAGCCTGGTACTTGTTGTATTGAGCGATCAGATTGGCGTATCTGTGGGCGATCTGTTTCTGGGAGCCTTAATTCCGGGTTTGATGCTGGCCGGTTTTTATGCCGCGTATGTCGTAATTTATGCCTATTTGCGGCCGCAGGTAGCCCCCGCCCTCCCCCTGGAAGCCCGTAACATTAAAGGAGCCAAACTGGCCCGGCTTGTTCTCATCTCTGTCGTTCCCCCAGTTTTTCTCATCTTTGTTGTTTTAGGAAGTATCTTCACCGGCTTTGCCACCCCCACCGAAGCAGGAGCCGTTGGTGCCATGGGGGCATGCCTGTTAGCCATCCTTAACCGCCAGCTTTCCTGGAAAACACTCAAAAGTGCCGCCAACTCCACCGTTCGCATCACCTCGCTGGTAATCATGATTGTCTTTGCTTCCTCCATGTTCAGCCTCGTCTTCGATGGTCTGGGCGGACAAGATTACATCACCAACCTGCTCACCGACCTGCCCGGCGGCCAGTTAGGTTTTATGATTATCGCCAATATTGCCATCTTCTTATTAGGCGTCAACCTGGAATTTCTAGAAATCTGCTTCATTGCTATGCCTCTGTTTGTACCAGCGGCCGAAGCCCTAAACATCAATATGGTCTGGTTTGGCGTTGTCGCGGCCATTAACCTCAACATGGCATTCATCTCCCCACCAGTTGGTTTTTCTCTGTTTTACCTGCAAAGTGTCGCCCCCAAAGAGGTAGATACCATAGATATTCACAAAGGGGCCTTGCCTTTTATGGGATTACAAGGCCTGGCGCTCATTGTCACAATGGCTTTCCCTCAACTTGTGCTCTGGCTGGTAGAGGTGGCTCGTGCCGCCCAACTAGCGAATTAAACCTACCCCCCTCAAGCGTGTGCCGATTATTGAACGTATCTTCTCCATATTTCGGGGCAAACGAGGCCTGAGTTAGTCGAAGGCCGTTGGTACTGTTGCTCCATCCGCATAACAAAAAAGGCGGGTCTGGCTAACCAGACCCGCCTTTTCTGTTACTCATCTCTTTGCCCAAAAACGAACGATTTCGTAACTACTAAGCCTGTTGCCTGAGCTTGTCGAAGGCAAACGGGCTTTGACAAGCTCAGCCCTTGAGAGGGTTAATCGTTACCAGGTTTCAGGTAAAGAGGTCCACTTATTTTGTTCGCCACTCTTATTGGTTGACAAAACGATTGAAACTGCCTTCGTTGAGGTTGTTCCAGTCGCGCACACGGGAGCGGAACGCGTTCCACTGCTCATAGATGGTTTTGAAAGTAGCATCGCTGGCTGAAAATTCGGCGTATAACTCTTCTGCGGCCGCAGACGCGGCCGCGAGAATCTCATCACTATATGCCCGCAACTGGGTCCCCGCATCCACCAACCGTTGTAACGCCTCATTATTCCGGGCATCATACCGCGCCAACATAATCATATTGGCTTCAAAAGCCGCCGTCTTCACTACCTCCTGGTATTCTGGTGGCAATTTATTCCATTCATCCAAATTGATTTCCACTTCCAGAGTCGGACCTGGTTCCCACCACCCAGGATAATAGTAATAGTCCGCTACCGTATTCAGGCCTAGCTTCTCATCATCATATGGGCCAACCCACTCAGCGGCATCAACCGCCCCCGTCTCCAAAGCGGCAAAGATTTCTCCACCGGCCAGAACCTGCACGGTCACTCCCAACTTCGCCATCACCTGCCCTCCCAGGCCAGGAATACGCATCTTCAGCCCTTGCAAATCAGCTACTGTGTTGATTTCCTTACGAAACCAGCCACCCATCTGCGCCCCAGTATTACCTGCCGGGAATTGGATGACATTGAAGGTATCCGCATAAAATTGTTGCAACAACGCCAAACCACCCCCCTCATACAACCAGGCATTTTGCTGTTGCGCCGTCAGGCCAAAGGGTAATGCCGTACCAAAAGCGGTTACCGGGCTTTTCCCTACATAATAATAAGAGGCTGTATGCCCACAGGGCACTGCCCCCTGTGAAACCACATCCAGAACCTGCGTTCCGGGGGCTAATTCACCGGCCGCACGGGGCGTAATCGCAAACTTCCCCCCCGTCATAGCCGAAACCCGTTGCGCAAACACCTCTGCCCCACCAAAAATAGTGTCCAGACTAACGGGCCAACTTGTCGCCATATCCCACTCGATAACCGGGAGATCAGACGACTGGGCCGCCGTGGCACTGGCGGTATTGGCGGCATTGTTAGCGGCATTGTTAGCGATAACATTGTTGTTTTCAGCGGCATTATTGCCATTCTGGTTCTGACACCCAACCAGACCAACGGCGGCACTACCAAGAGCGCCTTTAGTCACCAATTCTAAAAACTCTCGTCGCTTCATGATGCGGTCCTCCTTACTATGAAATTGGGGTTGTAGGGGTAAACAATTCTGACTGACAAAACAAGTGGATGACTGGCGATTGTATAGAAACTTTAACCGATCAACAATGGGCAAAATAGTGTACTGTGTGGGTCAAATCTGGGGATGGCTGGTAAAGCTTTATGGAAGTAGGATGTATGTTGTTTGAGGGCGTACGTCCTCAAACAATAACACAACGGGTTTTCCCCACCCCTAATCCCGCCCCCAGGGGCGGGAAACTTTTTAAGGGCCGTTTTTCGCAGGCATTCGCCCACGAAAAACGGCGGGAAGGGGTTTCTCCCAGCAATTCTCAATTTAGCCAACGGTTAAAACGGTTGGACTCCAGAAGCACGCTCGGAAAATGGCCCAACCCGTAGAACAGCCTTTCCGGCTGTTCGCCCTCTCGTGAAAACAAAAAATGGGCGTAACGATACACGTCCTCAAGGGCTGAGCTTTGCCGAAGCCCGGCTCTGCCTGTATAGAGAGTGCACAGCCTGGAAAGGCTCTGCTACGCCCAATTGAACCGCCGGGCTATCCATAATACCAGGTCTTACGGACTAAAACAGCAGGCCAACGGCCTTCGTAACCATAGCCCGGCCCGTTTTACGGCCGGGCGGCCTCGGCACTTTTAGACGTTCAGGCCAAATTGAGAATTGCTGGGTTTCTCCTTTTCCGCTTGTCGTTAAAAAGCAGTCAGATAACATGGTGTGGGGTGTACGTCGTATTTACAAAAATGACGCACACCCCGTAATTCAGAGCGATTTTTACGCTCCCTGTGCCATCATCTTATCAATCGCTGTCGCCAACTGTGCCAGATTATGGATGATAAGCACTTCATCAGCACCTGATTCATACTCTTCCATAATACTGTCACCTGTACCCCATTGCCCCCGAGGTTCCGGGTTGAACCAGAGAAGCCGCTTGGCCCGGCGCTGAATGTCTTTAAGCAAATCTAGTCGTGAGGGGTTGTAATTGTTACGCCCATCTCCTAATACAATCACCGTTGTCCGTGAATCTACTGTACTCAGGTAGCGCGTGTGAAAAGTTTGTAAACTTTGCCCCAGGTCAGTGCGATAACTGCCACCAGGCACGGCCTTATAGGCCGCCTGAATCGCATCCTCAACGCGCAAGTTAGCCATATCCACGGTGATTTCGGAGAGGTCGCCATAAAAGGCAAAACTGCGCACCCGATGCACCTGATCATGCAATTCATAGACCATCTGTAACATGAATTCCAGGACATGGTGCATGGAACGGGACACATCACAAATGAGAACCAGGCTGGGTTTGAGTTTGTTTTTCTTGAAGCGGATTTCTACGGGCACACCCCCATACCGCAAGTTGGTACGAATCGTCCCTTTGGCATCAAACTTGCCTTTGTTACCCCGTTTGCGCCGTAAAGCGGCCCGACTACGTAATTGCGTCACCAGCCGTTGTACTTCTTTACGCAAAATATCGGTCTCGGCCGCGCTAAGGGATTCAAAGGGTTTGTGCATCAGGTCGGAGCCATATAGCTCATCTGGGCGTGCCGCCCGATCTTGGGCAATTTGTAAGCCGATCTGTTGGGCGATCTGTTCCGTGAGGGCTTCCTGGTTGGCCCTGACAACACCCATTAACTTCTCCATTGCTTCCTGGCTCATGCCCATCTCCTGCAATTTTTGCATGAGTTGTTGCATTTGCTCTTCCAGGTGGGCAAACCCCATCTGGCGGAGCATGCGCCGGGTAATATATTGGGCTTCTCCAGGATTATTAGCCCACCGGATACCGGCTTGCCGTGCCAGGTCTTCTAATTCTTCTTTGGTGGGGGGGTTGCCACTAGTAAGCCAATCGAGAAGTTGTTGCATGCGGCCGCTTAATGCCGACATCGCCGCCTGCAACATCGCCTGTTCATCTTCTGTCAAATCATCCGACGCATTTTGCAGGGGCGGCCCCCCACTACCAAAGTACAGCGGGAATAATTGCTCAAACGCACCAAAATCATCTGACTTTTTGACGAGCGTACTTTTGAGCGAGGCTTTAAATAGATCCTTCTCGCTAATGCCCATTACCCCTGTAGCGTTTAACGCATCCACCGATTCGGCTACAGAAACGCGCACCCCGGCGGCACGCAACCCACGAATGAACTCAACTATTCGGTCGTCCATAACTGCTGCCTCCTCCCTTGCGACGGCTACCACCATCACCCATCATGCGTTTGGCTTTTTGCACGTCGGTTTCGTATTTGAGTAGAACGGTCAGCGTGTTAGTCAATGTTTCCTGGTCAATATCTTTGGCATTGAGTGTGACCAAGGCCCGCGCCCAGTCCAATGTTTCACTGATGCTGGGTACTTTGCGGAGATCCATATTGCGTAGTTGTTGGACAACCGTAACTGCCTGGCGGGCCAGTTCCGGTGTCAGGTTGGGCACCTTCAGCCGAACTATGTTCAGTTCGCTTTCCAGGTTGGGATAATCCACATACAGGTAAAGACAACGACGCTTGAGGGCTTCGCTGAGTTCACGGGTATTGTTGCTGGTTAGTAAAACCATCGGCTGGAATTTGGCGGAGATGGTACCCAATTCGGGAACACTGACCTGAAAATCGCTGAGCACTTCAAGCAGGAAGGCTTCAAATTCGACATCGGCCCGGTCAATTTCGTCTATGAGCAGGACGACCGGTTCGTCAGAGGTGAGGGCCATGAGTAGGGGGCGGGGGAGCAGGAAGTTTTCGGAGAAGAAGACGTTTTCTTCCTGAGCAATACGTTGTGCGGCTTCAGCCAGGGTGTTGATACCTTCAAGGGATGTGCGCAGGGTATCACGCAGGAGTTGGGTATACAACATTTGCTTGGCATATTCCCACTCATAAAGGGCTTTGCTTTCGTCTAGACCTTCATAACATTGCAGGCGAATGAGGGGGCGACCAAGGGCCGTCGCCCACACTTTAGCCAGTTCGGTTTTGCCCACACCGGCAGGGCCTTCAGCCAGAATCGGTTTACACAGGTTTTGGGCCAGATAAACAACCGTGGCAATCTCATCAGAGGTGATATATTGCTGTTCTTGTAGGCGTTGGCGAACGTCAGTGATGTTTTTAAACATAGTATTCCTCACAGGAACTCGGGGAATTCCAGGAATTGGGGGACCTATGGGAACTACGCATACGTTCCAATGAGTTCCGGCTCTTCCTAAGAGTTCCTCTTGAAACAAAAACCGGGTTAAGGCGATTAAACTATGTGGTTAAAATGCCTGAACCCGGTAGCAATGACGTAATTGGGCGATACGCCCAACTTGTTAAAGGACAAAAAGATTGTAACCGGAAAAAAGCAAAAGTAAACTGCACCATCGGGTAGGTTGGGGAGGATTTACGATTTGCGATTTGCGTCTTCGGGGGATGGGCGAATCAACTCATTCCCCGATTCATCATTTGTATCTATTCAGGTGTCACAACTTATTCCCACGCTCGGCGTGGGAATTCCCTCTGGGACGCTCTGCGTCTTACACGACGCCGAGGGTGCAATGAGAAGGTAAAACCGCTGACCCTCATCCCCGACCCCACCCCAGGGGCGGGGAACTTTTCTAAGGGGCATTTTTCGGGGCGAATGCCCCGAAAAATGCCCCATTAGAATTCCCCCCTTCCCTCGGGAATCGGCAGGGGGGATGGGGTCAGTGAAGGCGTTACCCGATTAAAAATTTAATGAACAAGGGGAGGGGGTCAGGGTGAGGGGCTGTATAGATACAATCATTTAGCGGTTTGGGGGCAGATGCCCCCAACATCATTCGCCAATCCTCAATTGCAGGTGGGTGATGGTGTGAACGCGGCGGAAACCAAGTGATTGGTAGAGGTGAATCGCGGCCGCGTTGCTGTGCCACGCTCCAATTTTTACCTGGGGTATGGCTCCGGGAGGAAACCCAAGCAGGGCCGATAGAATAAGTTGCCGCCCCAACCCCTGTCCCTGATGGGTAGGGATGATACCCACCGGTTCGATAATCCCTAGCCCGGTTCGATCTACCCAACTCCAGATAAACCCCACAGGCAGTTCTCCCTGACACAGAAATTGGGGTAGCCCTTGTTGACGAAAGAGGTGTAATAGCTCTTCGTCGCCATAGGGTTGATACCAGGGATGCGGCCCGAAACTTTCATCATAAAGCCGACGGAAGGTGGCCGCGGCCGCAAGCCGGGTCAATTGTCGCCGGGAATAACCATAGGGTAGGTAGATGGGAGGGATGGCCAGATCACCGGGGCGATGCAGTTCCCATTCTTCATGGTGCAGGATAAAACCGCGCTGGGGCAAAAAATAGGCGACAGGGGCGTGTGAATCAGTGAGGGCATAGGTTAAGGTGTGATAACCTTGCGGCCGCAAATGCGCCACCAATCCCTGCAACAACGCTGTGCCTATCCCTTGTCGCCGCCTATCTACCGCCACCGCACCCGACAGATCAAGCTGATCGGGCAAACCGGGCACAGGCATAGCCACCACAAAGCCGACAGTCTGGCTATCTATCTCCGCAAGCAGGGAGTAGGCGGCCGCAGATAACTGCTCCCGTACTTCACGTAAGGTAATGACACGATCAGGGAAAGCCAGGGGGAAAAGGGGTAGGAGCGCGGCCGCGTCCCTTGTTTTAATCGGTCGAATCCGCATCAGCAACTCCGGGTGTGGTATAATCGGCCAAATAGCCCAACGGAGAAATGAGTTCCCACAATACCCTCAGTTCCTCGGAGTTCCCAGCATCTTTCATCAGGAACCACCACTATGTTAGCACCAATTCAGAGAACCCCAACCTAAGAAGCCCAGGTTCTTTTTAAAGTCGAGCTTGTTTCCATTATTGGCATAGTTACTTCTTAAACGCTATATGTACGTTATTGGCACCGCCGGACACGTTGATCACGGCAAATCTACTCTAGTACGCGCCCTCACCGGCATTGATCCTGACCGTCTGGCGGAAGAAAAAGCCCGCGAAATGACCATTGATTTGGGGTTCGCCTGGCTCAAACTGGATGGCCTTCCCGATGAAGTGGGGGTGGTAGATGTTCCTGGTCATCGAGATTTCATCGAAAACATGCTGGCGGGCGTGGGGGGTATTGATCTGGCCCTCTTTGTTGTGGCCGCCGATGAAGGGGTGATGCCGCAGACGCGAGAGCATCTGGCGATTTTGGATTTGCTGGCAATTCGTGGCGGGATAGTCGCGCTGACCAAAATTGACATGGTAGATGATGCTGACTGGCTGGAGTTGGTTACTCTGGATGTAGCCGAGGCTCTTCAGGGGACGGTTCTGGCGGATGCTCCCATCGTGCCTGTGTCGGCGCGGACGGGTAAAGGGTTGAAGGAGCTAAAAAAGGTTCTCAGTGAACGATTACAGCAGGTGGAAGCACGTGAAGACCGCGACCGCGCCCGCCTCCCTGTGGATCGTGTTTTTACCCTACCCGGCTTCGGCACTATCGTTACCGGTACGCTCATTGGTGGTTCTTTCCAGGTGGGAGAGGCTATTGAGGTGCAACCAACCAACCTGAAGGGGCGCATCCGGGGGTTACAAAGCCACAAAACGAAGCTCGAATCGGTCCGCCCGGGTAGCCGGGTCGCCATTAACCTGACCGGAATTGAGAAGGATGACGTACAACGAGGGGATGTTATCGCGGCCGCGAATGTCATCAAAAGCACCATCCTGTGCGATGTGGCTTATCGCCACCTGGCCGCGGCCAATACCCCTCTACGCCACAATAGCGAGGTAAAACTCTTTGTCGGGGCCAAAGAGGTGTTGGCCCGCGCCCGGGTTTTAGGAGCCACCGAAATCAAACCCGGGCAGGAAGGCTGGTTACAACTGGTTTTGCGTGAACCGGCCGCCTTTACTCGAGGTGATCATTTTATTTTGCGCCGCCCCTCACCCGGAGCCACCATCGGTGGGGGCATCATTCTGGATGCCCATCCTGGCCGCCAACACCGCCGCTTCCGCCCAGAAGTCGTGACCCGCCTGCAAACCCTCACCCAGGGCACACCGGCCGAACTGCTTTTGCAGACGCTCACTCGTCTGGAACCGATCCAGTCGCCCAAATTATTGAAACAGTCGGGGATGGATGAAGCCACCAGCCAGGAGGCTCTGGCTGAATTGGAACAGGAAAAGCTCATCGTCCACCTGGATGAACAACTGATCAGCACGGCGACTCATCGCCGCTGGTTGAACCAGATAAGCCAGTGGCTCAGCCAATATCACCGGGAACGGCCCTTGCGCCTGGGTATGCCCCGTGAAGAGTTACGGAGTCGGTTAAAGCTAACACCAGCGGTGTTTAATCCGTTGGTACGGAACGCGGCCGCGGCTCAGCATCTGCGCGAAGAAAATGCCGTTTTGCACCTGCCCGGCCACACTATCCAGTTTAGCCCTGCCCAACAGGGCAAAATTGACCGGCTGATGGCTCAGTTCCGGCAGGCGGGTATTAATTCGCCCAGTCCCAAGGAGTGTCAGGATGGGGTGGGTGAGGATGTTTATTTTGCGCTGGTGGATTTAGGTATGTTGCAACCGGTGAATGAGAGTGTGGTGTACGCGGCCGCGGAGTATCAAAAATATATCCGGGCCATTCTTGACTATTTGCGGGTACAGGGCAAAATCAACGCCGCTCAGGTGCGCGATCTGTTCAACACCAGCCGCAAATACGCCATTGCCCTGTTAGAGCATCTGGATGAGAAAAAACTAACCCGGCGTGAAGGGGATGATCGGGTTTTGGTCAATCGAATGAACTCCTGACCATGTGCGTTGTGTCACGCTAGGGACACCAGCCAAAATGCGTAAGTCGTGTGTTGTTAACCCCTTATTTCAGCAGGCTCAACAGTCACCAGCGAACAACCCATGAGTAGTCAAACGGCCCATCAAGTCATGCAATCGTTACCCACCGAGGTGCAAGAGGCTACTATTGTTTGCCCCTTGTGTGGATCAGTAACGCCGGTGACGGGTTTGCGGCCGCGGTCTGGCAACAATGGTGACACTCCCCCCTGGCAACTCTTGTTCACCTGTCCCGCCTGTGGCCTCATCACCGCCTTCAACACCACCCACCTCTCCCTCAAACAAATCGAATCATTCCAGGGTTCCGCCTGGACCACCGACTTACACCATTTCCAACAAGAAGTCCGCCAGGGAGAGTTACGTTATCAACGACGCGCCACACGTAAACATTTTATCGGCGTCTTTTTTGTCAGTTTTCTTACCTGGATGTTACTCATTGGCAATTTCAACCCGGTCGAAATACTCTGGGGAGTGATCGCCAGTCTGCTCATCACCCGCTTTACCTACCAATTCCTCTTGTTCGATTTCTGGCAATGGATATATGAACCGCGCCGTTGGTGGGAACTGGGTAAACTGGTCCTCGAATTTTGGCGGCAACTAATCGTACAAAACGTCACCCTGGCAGTGCGTGTTTTTCACCCCAACCTGCCCATCCGCCCGGGCATCCTCGCCATTCCTACCCGCCTGCGTACCGATGGTCAGCTTACCCTTCTGGGTAGCCTCGTTTCCCTGACACCAGATACAGTCACAATAGATATTGATCAGGAAAAAGGGATCATTTACGTTCATTGGATTGATGTCCAAACCACCGATCCCCAAGAGGCACACCAGCTCGTCATTGCCAGTTTGGAAGACAAAATCGTGGGGTGGCTTGGGGAATAGTTGGAGAACAATTTTTATGGCAACAGAACCACATTTACTGGAATACCTGGTGGTGATTGCGCTGGGGTTGTTATGCATGCCCTTGCTTTACCGGTTGTGGCAGGGACCAACAACCAGCGACCGGCTCCTGGCCCTGGAGTTGATTGGGGCCTTAGGGGTGTTGGTTTTGGTCGGTTTAAGCATCATTGCCGAACGGGTCATCTACCTGGATCTGGCCATTCTGCTCACCTTATTTAGCTTTTTGGGCACACTGGTCATTGCCCGCTATTTAGAACGGGGCCTCCTGCAATGAACGCTTTAGATGTGGTGGTTTTCCTCTTGTATATAGGTGGGCTGTTTTTTAACCTGGCTGGGGTTGTTGGCATTATTCGCCTGCCCGATATTTATTGCCGTTTGCATTCCAGTTCCAAAAACACCACCTTAGGCGCATTGCTTATTGCTTTAGGGCTGGCAATCCGCCAATTTGAAGTCGGGCAGGTTCCGGCGGGTCTGAAGGTGATGTTGATTGCCCTTTTGATCCTGGCCATTACACCTATTGGTTCCCATGCCCTGGCGCGGGCGGCTTATCTCAACGGGGCACCTTTATCCGAGTTGACTGTGTGTGATCAATATCAGGATAGTCTGAAAGAAGAAGGGTAAGTGGGCCGCCCGTTGCGTTTGTGCGGTCTGGCGCTGAGCTTTTTTCAGGGAAGGATAAATCTATGTTTTTTACTATCCTCAACCTTATTCTGCTGGTAGGTTTGTTAGTGTCGGCCTTGTTGGTTGTCCGTACACGGAGCATTGTCAGCGCGATTATCGCTTTCTCCGCTGTGGGAACTTTTTTGACCCTGCTATTTTTCTTGTTTCAAGCGCCGGATGTGGCCTTATCCGAGGCGGCGGTGGGTACGGTTGCTGTGCCGCTGGTGTTGCTCATTGCTCTGGCCAAGATTCGGGGTCTGCTGAATGATCCGACAGAAGGGGAGTGAAAGATGAAAGGGCAACGTATTCGCACGATGGTTTTGGGGTTGATAATGGTGTTATTAGGGATCACTTTGTTGTGGGCGTTTCTGGATGCGCCCCCATTGACAGCGCCATTGGGTGGGGTAGCGGCACTGTACAATGAGCAGACGGTGGCTGAGGTAGGGGCCACAAATGTGATCAGTGCCATCAATTTTGACTGGCGGGCGTATGACACGATGGGGGAGAGTACGTTATTGCTCGCGGCCGCGTCCGGAGTCACCGCCCTTCTTCGTCATTACCTATACCGCCGCCGCGAAACCGGCCTTTCTTAGGGCTAGTAGTTCAACAAACTTATTCCGTCGAATAGCTGTGGCCGGTCTCCTGACCGTGCCACCACCTTCCAACCGACAAATCTTGTCTGTCGCACTACTAGGGCATCTTTAACAAAGAGAGGTACACCCTTATGCAAGAACAACCCATCCGCCGTGTTCGCCGTCGCCATATCGAATCAAAAGCGGAGATGACCATCATTGTTCGCACCACCATTCGTACCCTGTTGCCCATTATTTTGGTATTTGGCACCTACATTGTCACCTACGGCCACCTCACGCCGGGGGGCGGTTTCCAGGGGGGAATGGCATTTGTGGGGGCCGTAATGGCCTTTTACCTGGCCTATGGTTACGGGGCCGTGCGCGGTTTTCTCCACGAAGACCTGGATTTTATGGAACACATCGGGGCTTTGAGTTATCTGCTTATCGGTTTGTTCGGTCTGGTTGTGGGTATTGGCTTCTTTGACAATGTGTTACGCGGTGGCGAACCCGGTTCCCTCTTCTCTGGGGGTATCGTCTTCCTGCTCAATCTGGTTGTTGGGTTTAAGGTGGTTGCCGGGACACTGCTGGTGTTACTTATCCTCCTGGCGGCCCTCCAAAAAGGGGAATCCCGCAAAGAAGAAGGGTAAAAGGAATATTATGTTTGTCATAAATTATGTGGCGGCTATTTTGTTGTTTTTGATCGGGTTGTTTGGGCTGATCCGGCAACGGAATTTGGTGCGAATGATTTTGAATCTGGGTCTGATGGAAAGTGCCACCTACCTGTTTTTGGTAGCAATAGGTTATCGTGCCGGGGGAACCGCCCCAATTTTTTATGAAGCCAATATCGTGCCCGGTGAAACCATGGTGGTAGATCCCATTGTCCAGGCGTTGACACTCACCTCAATTGTCATTGGGGTGGTAACAATGGCGCTGGCCCTGGCGTTGGTTATTCAGTTAGCCCGCCATTTTCACACCCTGGATGCCGGGCGAATGCGGGAGTTACGCGGCTAATGGACGAACGGCTTCTGGCGGCCCCTATCCTTATTCCTCTGGCAACAGCCTTTTTTGTGCCCGTGGTACGGCGTATTTCCCATTCGGTGCGGGCGCTTTTTTGCATCATCGCCATGATTCTGACGCTGGTGTGCCTGCTGACTCTGGCAAAACCAGTGTTTTCCGGTGAAATTTTGGTTTATTGGATGGGCGGATGGGAACCCAGAGATGGTCTGGCGATTGGTATCAGTCTGGTGGCGGATGCCTGGGGCCTCCTGATCGCCCTGGTGGTGGCGGTGATAGGGCTGATGTCGTTGCTCTACTCGACCGTTTATATGCAAGAGCAAAGCGGCCGCGGCTCTTATTATGTCCTGGTCATGTTACTGCTCACCGGGCTAATCGGCTTTTGCCTGAGCGGCGACCTGTTTAATCAATTTGTCTGGCTGGAAGTGTTCTCATTTGCCGGGTTCGCCCTGACCGGCTTTCATATTGATGATCGGCAGGCGGTGGAGGCGGCTTTCAAATATCTCGTTACCAATTCGGTAGCCGCCTTTTTCATTGCCATTGGCCTGACACTCTTGTATATGCAAACGGGAGCGTTGAATCTGGCCCAGATCGCGGCCGCGTTCACCCCTACTCCCGCCGGTTTAGTCGCTCTAGGGTTGTTACTGGGCGGTTATGCTACCAAAGCGGCCCTGGTCCCCTGGCATTTCTGGCTTCCCGACGCCCATGCCGTGGCCCCGGCCCCCATCAGCGCCCTCTTTTCTGGCGCATTGATCAAGGTGGGGATTTATGCCATTGCCCGCTCCATTTTTACCCTGGTTCCCCTGGAGCCGGGTGGGGTAGTTCAGTCGGGGTTGTTGCTGACCGCGGCCGCGACAATGCTCCTCGGTGGTATCCAAATGGTGCAACAACAGAGTATCAAACGCATTTTAGCCTTTTCTTCCGTCTCACAGATGGGGTATGTCGTAATGGGGCTGGCTCTGGGAACACCGCTGGGTGTGAGCGCGGCCGCGTTTCACATCCTCAACCATGCCCTTCTCAAATCCGCTCTCTTTATGAGCGCCGGTATAGTCACCTGGCGCACCGGTATCCACGACCTCAAAGAAGGGGGTAAGCTGGCTCGCCGTATGCCCATCACCTTTCTGCTCATGGTGATAGCAGGGCTGGGGCTGAGCGGGCAACCCTTTCTCAGCGGCTTCGTCAGTAAAACAATGCTCGAAGAAGCCGCCTTCGCTACCCGCGCTGACTGGATCGGCTGGGTGGCCGTTTTGTCGAGCCTGCTCACCTTTGCCGGAATTGGCCGCCTGATTTGGGGCGTTTTTGGTCCCAACCGGCAGATTCAACAGCGGCCAGTCCGCGAAGCCCCCCTCCTGGCACTCCTACCCGCCATCTTACTCGTTAGTGGCTCACTCCTGGCAGGTTTGCATCCTGGCTGGGTAAATGAGCATCTGACCTGGCCCGCGGCCGCGGCCCTTTATGGCCGTCGTGCCTACATCCGTGAAGTCATCCACATAGAAACAACCTCCGTATTAGATACCGCCCACCTGGAACCCCATGAAGTTCCCCACCCACTCGACTGGCACCATTGGCCAATTCCGGGGGTAATCCTCATCGGTGGTATTTTGCTCACAGCCAGCTTACTACGACCAGAACGTCTCCAAAACCGGCGGGAACTTCGTCCGGTGCGCTGGCTGGCCCACATGAGTCGCACCTGGCATTCTGGCCTGATAATGGATTACGTGATGTGGAACGCTTTGGGCACAGCCCTGACAGCCTTCATCACCGTCCTGGCAGGGAGAGGGCGGTAGAGGCAGAGGTGAAAACCTAAACGTTTACCCGTCGTATTTCGTAACCGTTCAGTTGTGTCAATTCATCCGCCAGCCCGCCCAGTCGTAAAATAGCCAGGCTATTGGGACAAAGGCCCTTGGCCCGGCGTTTTAGTCCGTAGTGCTTCGTCTATTTAGCCCGGCGGTTTGACCGCCAGGCGCGGTAACTGAACGCTTACCGTATTTCCAGAGGAAGTTATGACAAACCCCGAAGAATCACATAACCACGCGCCAATAGACGGCGAAGCCAGACATAACCATGATATAAACCAGTTTATGCTCCGGCGGGCGCAATGGCTAAGCCAAAAATGGGGCAAACGATTGGATCATTTTCGCCTACCCTGCCCTTTATGCCGGGGGGAGTTACAGTTCCAAGGCGTTTACCGAGATCACCTGTATGAATTCGCTGAAGGGGAACCAGGCATCATCAGTGAACTGGATGTATTACCGGTTAGTTTTGTCTGTAATCGTTGTGGCTATACCGCCGAATTCGACTCCGATCTGTTTAATCCCGCTTTCCTGGCCCAACAATGGGGCGCCGAAGCCCATCATATTCAAGCCCTCACCATTCGCGATTACAGCATCCTCATCCCTTTGTCAGGCCATGAGGAAAGCGAAACATTGCTCGATCTGGCTACAGGTCTGGCAGGAACCCAGGCGGGGGTAGCGCTCGTCTTTAATCACACCGCAAACGAGGCCCAGGAGTTACGCCTACGCGAAAAACTACACCAATATATCCCATCACCGGGTGATCCGGCCCCGGTGTTATTACCGGCAGAACGGCTAAAAAACCTGCCTGAAGCCCTGGCCGATGTGGCTCAAAAGCATCAATGTGATCTATTGATGATTGATGTGCATGAAGGTAAGGTCGCCTCACAACAAGATGTGGGAGCATTAATCAAACGGGTCCTGAACAAATCTATTTGCGATGTAGCGGTGGTGCACAATCGGGGGCTGAAGCGGGTCAGCCGCATGTTGGTGGCGACAGCCGGTGGCCCCAATGCCAAAACCGCCGCCCAATTGGCCGTTAATCTGGCCAGTGCTTTTAACGCCGAGATTCATTTTTTGAATGTGGCCCGCCCCGACAACCCTAACGCCAAAGGGGAAGGGCAGGCACGTATCGCGGAAACGTTACATGAGGTATATATTCCTGATAATGTACGGTTTCGCAACCGGGTGGTGATAGGTTCAGATCCGGTACAGGCGATTGTCCAGGAAGCGAGCCAGTATGATGTGTTGCTCATTGGGGATTCGCCCCGTGACTGGCGCGGTAAAGTACCGCAGGAGAGCATTTCGGCGAAGATTGCCCGCAATTGTAGCTCGACGGCCCTCATTGTCCTGGGCAAGAACAATGAGATTCAATCCTGGGTGGATTGGCTATTTGGCAAGAATTTGTAAGGAGAACGTAACTACTTACCACGGTTATAAAATGACACTTTGTTGGCGGCCACAGCCGGGGTAGGTTGGGGCTGAAGGCCCATCCCCCCTGCCGATTCCCTCGAGAAGGGGGCGGGGTTAGGGGTGGGGGCGGCCCCAGATATACCTGACGCGGCGATAAAACGACGGGACGACAGAGAGGAGAAACCCACTGGCGCGGTTTGGGGGCGACTGCCCCCAAACCGCGCCCAGAAAAGTTCCCCGCCCCTGGGGGCGGGGTTAGGGGTGGGGGCGGCCCCAGATATACCTGACGCGGCGATAAAACAACAGAACAAAAAAATATCAGCTTATGTCCTTTGCCGTAATTCTCATTTTAAACGATAAACGTTCCATTAATCCGCCTGGCGGTCAAACCGCCGGGCTATCAGTACCAGGCCCTACGGGCTAAAACAGCAGGCCAATGGCCTTCATAACCAGAGCCCGGCCCGTTTTATGGCCGGGCGGCCTCTTAGCCCCGCGGCCGCAACTTTTAACAGAGGGTATTATGACACAACCTAAAACGAACAATGGCCCGGTCATCCGGGCAGTTATTTTTGATGTAGGGGGGGTACTCGTCCGCACGATGGACAGACGCGGCCGCGACGCCCTGGAGGCACGCCTGCATTTAGCCCCCGGCGAGGCAGAAAATATCGTCTTCAACAGTGAGATGGGGCAAAAAGCCCAGCGGGGTGTCATAACCACGTCTCAATTGTGGCAATGGATCGGTGAGTATCTGGGGCTGGACGCGGCCGCATTACAGCAGTTCCAGCGTGATTTTTGGGGGGGAGATCGTATGGATGTGGCACTGGTAGCCTATATTCGGGAGTTGCGGCCGCGGTATCAGACTGCCATCATCAGCAATGCGTTGGATAACCTGACCCATGTTATCACCACCCTCTACCCCATGGCCGATGCTTTTGACCTGATCGTAGGATCGGCTTATGAGAAGGTGATGAAGCCGGACGCCCTCATTTTTGAACGCACCCTGGAACGACTGGGCGTGCGGCCGCAGGAAGCCATCTTTATTGATGATTTTGCCCATAACCTGGCCGGTGCCCGTGCCGTTGGCCTGCATACCCTCCATTTCCAGCCCGGTGTAGATGTACCCCAGGCATTGGCAGAGATGGGAGTGCACCCGGAGCCACCAACATAACGATAGTGCCTTACGAGCTAACGCGTAAGGTACGAAAAACATACGTCCTACTTTTCTGTAACCCGACTGATCGCTTACACTCATCGGCCACAGATTTGACGCACACCCTGGGTATATTTCCCTGTTTACGGTTCACCATTTACTGTATAAAATGCCGCTATGAGTACAAACCTCACCTACACGGGCATAGATTGGTCCGCCAAAATTGCGGAATTAGTCACTTTATTAGAGGAGTTGCGGCCGCAACTCCTCACCGCCGAAGAGTCATTGGCTGATCGTTTAGCCACGATCAACCGCTTTGAATTTCACCTGCGTTCACGCATCGGTCATCTAACCCAGCAATTAGAAAGCCTGGAAGCAGAAATCGCCGACCTGCGTACCCTCATTCGCCGCCGCCGGGAAGAATGGTTGGAGCGCAATGGCTACGACGCCATTGTGGGGGAATGGGGTGAGTTGTGGGAAGTCGTAGATGAGGCCGAAGGGGCTGAAGCTGGCGATACCTATCGTTACCGGGATCCGGCCCAACGAACAGCTCCGAAAACAGTTACCCAAGATGAAGCGGCCACGCTCAAAAAGCTCTATCGCCAATTAGCCCGCCGTTTCCACCCCGATCTAGCTGAAAACGATTCCGACCGCACGCACCGCACCGCCTTGATGATCGCCATTAATGCGGCCTACGCGGCCGCAGATCTGGCCCGGCTGGAACAGTTAGCCTTAGAACCAGACTCCGTGAGTGGCATCGTTCACTATCACAATTTACAGCAACAGGCCGAAGCCCTGCTCAAAGAAATTACTCGTGTACAAAATCGGCTGAAAGAAATCCACACTGAACTCAAACACCTGGCCCAACACCGGAGTAGTCGCCTGATGCGTCGGGTAGACAAAGCCACCAATGAAGGGCGCGATCTCATCGCCGAGATTATGAGTGAGTTGAAAGAAAAAATTACCCAAACTCTGATAGAGCGGGATGTTCTCACCCATGAACTGGTTAGTCTAGACAATCTGGCTGATGATGATGCGGCTTTTGTCAGTGACGCCCTGGCCGATGCCATCTGGGATATGTCTCTAGAGAATGCTTATATGGACGAGGCGTTTGGCCTGGATGAATGGTTGTTAAAGCATCGCGGCCGCAAAACCCATTGGGATGATGATGAGAATGATTTGGAATCGTACAGTTAAATCCGGGTAATACCATTGGGAAACTGCCTGAGAAAGGTTCTCTGTCGTATTAGTCGTTTAAGAAATCGTCAGGTAATAGGGGTTCCCCGACCCCTAACCCCGCCCCCAGGGGCGGGGAACTTTTTAATGTGCCGGTATTTCCTCTTTCCCGCCGGGAATCGTAAGGGGGAAGAGGCGAATCAACCCCTCACCCTAGCCCTCTCCCCAGGGAGAGGGAACCAACTCCCCTCACCCTAGCCCTCTCCCCAAGGAGAGGGAACCAACTCCCCTCACCCTAGCCCTCTCCCCAGGGAGAGGGAACCAGCCCCCCTCACCCTAGCCCTCTCCCCAGGGAGAGGGAACCAGCCCCCCTCACCCTAGCTCTCTCCCCAGGGAGAGGGAACCAACTCCCCTCACCCTAGCCCTCTCCCCAGGGAGAGGGAACCAGCCCCCCTCACCCTAGCTCTCTCCCCAGGGAGAGGGAACCAGCCCCCCTCACCCTAGCCCTCTCCCCAAGGAGAGGGAACCAACTCCCCTCTCCCGCGTCGGGAGAGGGGCCGGGGGTGAGGGTCAAAAAACCGCACGTCTCTTAAACGCCTATAAAACGTCCATCTTTTTCCCCTGGCTTTTGGTTATGCTAAGAGCATGAAATTCGCCTTCCCTTCCCTTTTTACCTGTATCCTGGTCGTTGGCCTCGCGGCCGCGTGCCAAAACCAACCGGACCCCCTTCCCCTGACCCCCGTTCCATCCCCCAACCTGACCATCCAGGCAAGTGAAGAAGCACTTTATCCCCCTTATTACAATGGCCTGCTGGTGTGGGGTGGGTTTGTCTACTTTGGTTATGGGCAAGAACTCTATTGGCTAGAGGTAAGCGATCCCACCCAACCGGTCTTAAGAGGCCACCTGACACTCCCTAACCGGTTAACGCACATCACCCTGAACGGGGATCAGGCCCAGCTTATCCTCACAACCCCTAGCGGAAGCAGTAGTGCGACTTTGGCTGATGGCTGGCAACAGTTAGATTTGAGTGAACCACCGCGGCCGCATCTCACCACCTTTTATGATTCTCCGCTTAATCTACGCCATATTCTCATTTATCGGGATACCGCCTTTCTCGCCACGAGCGAAACGGCCTTAATTCGTCTGGATCTCAGCAACGCGGCCGCGCCCCGTACCCTCAGCCCTATCGGCAACTTTGAGGGGAGTCTGTGGGCGTTGGGTCTCTACGACCATTACCTGTTGGTGGAGTCGGCCTGGTGTTTACGCAGTTGTAGCAGTACCCTCAACGTTCTAGACGCGGCCGCGCCACAACAACCCCTCAGTCAATATGCCCACTACGGCGCATTTCCCACCCTGCTGGTTCATCCCCCCCATGTCATTCTCGCCGGGAGCACCATTCACACTCTTGACCTGACCCGGCCAGAACAGCCCACTCTGGTCGCTGAACTAGAGGTTCCGGCCTTTATCACCAGTGCCGTAAAGCAAGGCGACTGGCTTTATGCCGCCACTGGCTCTGGCCTTATCACCTTTAACCTGAGCCAGATGGAGCAACCCCAACAAGTGAACCAACAACTTGAGACCCTCTACCTGAACCAGATCAGCTACGATGGGGATCTTTTGGCGGTTATCGCTCCGCAGTCGGGCCTTTATCTTTTTTCACTCACCGACCCGGCCGCCCCCCGGCCATTGGCCTATTTTCAATTACCCGTGCCAGGAGATACACCTTAAAATGACGGGGAAATTTTTTGCTACCACAAGAACGCAAACAACCAGGTGGCTGGGGTTGGTTCTGCTGATGTTCGCGGCCGCGTTTGGCCTCATCTGGTTATCTAAACCAACCAACCTGTGGCACAAACGCCCTATCCTGACCTGGAACGCGGCCGCGGTTGGCACTGGTTGCGGGCGCTTTCTTCCCCTGCCACCCCACCCCAAACAGTATCCCCACCCTTCACCCTTCACTCCCCCCTCGTCCATCCTACCGCCTCGCCCACCTCGTTATGCCGTCCATACCCTCTACCTGGATGACACCGTGGCCCACCTGGCCGCCGAAGCCGGATTCGATACGATTGTGCAGGTTTTTCCCTGGAGCGAAATCAACCCGGAGCGCGGCCGCATTGTCTGGCGTGCCCCCGATGATATGGTGCAAAACGCCCAGCGGTATGGTCTCAACCTCATCATCCGGCTCGACATGCCCCCCGAATGGGCCAAACGAGATGTTACAGCCGGTGTCCCCTTCGATCTACCTGCCTACGCCGATTACATAACCGCCGTCGCCAGCCGTTACCGGGGCCTCATCCGGGGGTACATCATCTGGAATGAACCCAACCTGGCCGCCGAATGGAGCCATTCCGGGGGTAACCTGCCCGACCATTTCCAACGGTACGACGGCTGGGTGGCCGATCCCGCCGACTACGTAGGAGTTTTGGGGGTGGCAAAGGAGCGCCTGCACCAGGCAGATCCCACAGCCCTGGTGATCGGGGGTGGGCTGGCTCCCACCAACGAAAATTCCCCCCGAGCGATGGACGACCGCCTCTTTTTACAGGCGATGTTAGCGGCGGGGGCGGCTGATTGCTTTGACATCCTGGCCGTCCATGATTATGGTTATGGTCTCAGCCCAGATAGCCACCGCACTGTCCAATCGGGCCTCAACCTGGCCCGTATTACCTATCTCCACGACATTCTGCTGGCCTATAACACCCCTAAACCCGTATGGATTACCGAATTGGGTTACACCATTCATCCTGGTGATCAACCGGCTGTCTCCGCCGAGCTACAAGCAGAATACCTTTTGGGCGCACGGCAACGCGTGGCTCAAGAATGGCCCTGGGTCAAACTGTTTACTGTGTGGAATCTGGTTTATGGCCGTGCCCCAGAAGATGAAATGAGCGGCTTTAGTCTGATCAACCCCGATGGAACTCCCCGACTGGCCTATCGGCTGTGGCAAACTGTCGGGGAAAGATAGCTTAGGGTTCGCTCAAAATTAAGTTGGGGGGCACGGTCAGGAGACCAGCCACAGCAAATTCAAAAGTGATTCTTTGGGGTTTCGTGGCGTACGGGCAACCCTTGTGGTTGCCCCACACGGGGCAGGCACAAGGCCAGCCCGTACATCTGCTGTCAACCCCTGAATTCCCAAACACCCAAATTTACCTGGTATATTTGATCTTTGTATCTTGACTTATGGGTTAATTTCTCGGCATAATAAACTTGAGTACTAGACTCGAACAAATTGATAGGCTGAAAATATAGGATTTACGCGATTGCTCGAGCCGGTCTTCTGACCGTGTTCGTGGGGCTTTGGTAGGGATACCGGCCACAACACGTAACGCCTAAACAGGAGAATTCAGGGTAGGAGTATGTATATATAGACGGTTTTATAGAAAACCCTGATTCTTACTATCGGATTGTTCACATCACCCTTCATTGTTCCCTATCCATTACAGCCTTGTTCTTTAACAATCCAAACCTTTGAGTTGGCCATCATATGGTGTGAGGCGGTAAATGCTCATGTTGGGGTATGGTAAAGATTAGCATTTTCATTCCTTCATTCACAGAAATCATTCTTTATGTGATACGGACTTATTAGTCACCATCCCCCCACTCCTGGGCATTTTCTGCCACCCAAGACGGATAGCTGTGCGTTCCCGTTGTGCCAAACCCAGAATTAGTGTCTGCCAGTTTGGTAGGTATTGGGATACCCAGGGATCGTTTCCCTGAATTACAACGCGGCCGCATAGCGATATGTTTCCCGTTTCAAACCGGAACAGTGGGAAACATACAGTTCACTATCCTTTCGCTTTCCCAAATCGGAGTGTATTGAGGTTCTTTGGAAATTCAAGGGGTTGACACCAGATGTAAGGGCTGGCCTTGTGCCTGCCCCGTTTGGAGCAACCACAAGGGTTGCCCGTACCCCATCGATCACCCTACGAAATCCCAAAGACCCCAAATTGATTGGACCTGAATATCAGATGAAAACACTCCCCCCTTCATTCTGCGGACTACTTAAACATACAGCGATAGTTAGTTCAACATCCCCACCATCTCCCAAAAAACAATCAGTTCATACTGATGTTTATAAATTTCCCCCTTACCCCCATTAAAAGTCGCCCAACCTTTTTACCCCATACCCCACTTTACACCCACCGGAACCTAAAACAATACCCCTAAACTCTCTCAGCAGGGTCGTTCTCTGTTCCCCAAAGGATCTGTTTACTCTTTAAATCACTCTGTGTCACCGCATTTGTGACACCAAAACTATTCATTACTGGCAAAGGCATAATCAGCCATTTTCTATCTGGGTTTTCGTGGTCTGCGCCACGAAAACCCGGGCTGTAGGATTTTCCCCTTCCCTCTCACCTGGCACATACGACAAGGGCGCGGCCGCGAAGAACATTAAGTCCTTTGTTGAATCCTTTTTTGATTCTTTATGTTATATAGAGAACACAGAAACCAAAACACCATCATTCACCCGGGAAAACCAGACGATTCCTATTCTCGTCTTCAGGCAATCATCTGGCCAGGGTGCCATTACCGGCCCCCAAAAACATTTCTTGTAGCTCACAGGTGTAACTCATCGTACTTCTTCTGTATCTCTACGAGTGGGGTACGGCTCTGCCTGAGCTTGAGGACGTATATCGTTACCTTCTTCTTTTATTCTGGCGAGTCCAGATGGGGCCTATTTCAGATTAGCACATTAAAACAAGGTGCAACTCTGGATTAAGGAAAGAGAGGCTTCCATGAAAAAACTTAATTGGTCTTTGGCAAAATTGTTAATCACATTGACCATCTTCTTTAACATCGAGCGCGTGGATTTCAATCAGAACCACATCAACAATGGCATTGATATCCACTCCTTTGTTTATATTCTCGGTGTTAGTGCAGTTTTAGCCATCATTTTTTGGCCTGTCCTGGCGCAATGGTCATTTTCCCGGCTGGCGGCCCTGTGGCTGATGTTTTTCCTCATCTTCAAACTCTTCGGCCTGGTAGAGCGGCCTTTTCTCGGCAACTTATACACCTATTTAACCCTTACCGAAGGTTCTTTTATCCTGCTTTTGGTGTATCAAGCTCACCAGGTTGCCCTGGCCCATCGGGCTATTTTTGAACTGGCAGAATATATCACACTGGCAGAGGCGGGGGTTCACCTACCCACCCTTGATGAAGCCAGTTCCAAAATTCGCCGCGAAATGACCCGTAGCCGTTATTACCATCGGCCCTTAAGCGTTCTCGTTCTCCGTCCAGAAAAACTGAGTCTGGTCGAGGCGATTCCGCAAATGATGGAAGAAATTCAAAATACGATTGCCGAACGTTGTTTGACCGTCAAACTGGCGCATGTCATCGGCGAAGAATTACGGGTCGTAGATACGATTCTAGAAGATAGGGAAAATAGCCGTTTTGTGGTGCTCTGCCCGGAGATAGATGGATATGGCACCAACCTGTTGGCGGAGCACATTCGCCAGATGGTACAAAACCGTTTGGGTTTAACGTTACAGTATGGTCTGGCATCCTTCCCGGATGAAGCCATTACCTTTGACTCTTTAGTCACAGAAGCCACGAATAAACTTAAAACTGTTCAGGAAGAACCCGTTCTTGATAGGTCTAGACCGGTAGCGGTGGAAGCGTTACGGGCGATGGGTGATTGAGGAATGAGGAGAAATTAGGGGGCACTCACAGGAACTGTGAGAATTGTTTTCCGTACTCAGTGCTATTTTTCAAGGAGGTAGCCAATGGCACGGTTGTATTCGATCAATCAGGTTTACGAAAATGGTCAGGGCCAGGCTCCCAACAAGCATATTCTTTCCTCTTTGTTGGTTTCGCCCCAGCCCCATTTGGCGGGGATGGCCTGGTGGCAGGATATTCGCCCAGAAAATCATTGGCTTCAGGGTAAAACTTACCGTCGGGCCAAGCGGCTAATGGATGTGGCTATGGTAGTAGGGTCATTGCCGCTCTTATTGCCTTTATTTTTGCTGTGCGCCTTGCTCATCAAAATTGAATCACCGGGTGGCCCGGTGATGTTCCGGCAAAAACGAACGGGTAAGGGGGGTAGGGCTTTTCTCATGTACAAGTTCCGGACGATGGTGCCCAATGCGGAAGCGTTGAAAAAGGAATTGGCCCATCTCAATGAGTTGCAATGGCCCGATTTTAAGATCACGAATGATCCGCGCATTACGCGGGTGGGTCGTTTTTTGCGCAAGACAAGCCTGGATGAGTTGCCCCAGCTTTTGAATGTGTTCCAAGGAGAAATGAGTCTGGTAGGGCCACGCCCCACATCTTTTTTACCGGAGACGTATGAGTTATGGCAAACAGAGCGGCTGGATATTTTGCCGGGGTTAACGGGGTTATGGCAGATTATAGGCCGGGGTTCGATGGAGTTCGATGAGCGGGTGCGACTAGATGTGGCTTATATTGAACGACGCTGTATCTGGTTGGATGTGCAGATTTTGTTCCGCACAGTGACGGCAGTTCTGCAACAAAGAGGGGCGCACTAATGCGGGGAAAGATTGCTTATGTGATGTCCCGTTTTCCCCATTTGCCGGAAACGTTCATTCTGCGCGAGATGAATGAACTAGAACGGCAAGGGTGGACGATTGCCCTGTATCCCCTGGTGCTACAGGCGCAAACGGTGGTTCACGCGGCCGCGAAACCCTGGTTGCCACGAGCTAAATACTTGCCCTATCTCTCTGGGGGAATTGGTCTTGCCAACCGTCAGGCTTTCCGCCAGTACCCTGGGGCTTATCTACACCTGTGGGGGCGCACCTTTCAGGAAAACCTGCATAACCCTAACTTGCTTCTACGCGCCCTGGCCCTGTTTCCGAAGGCCGTGGCCGCGGCCGCGCAGATGCAAGCCGAAGGCATTACCCATATTCATGCCCACTACGCCACCCACCCCGCCTTCTTTGCCTGGCTCATCCACCAGCTAACCGGCATCAACTACAGCATTACCGTCCATGCCCATGACATCTTTGTACGCACTGCCATGCTGGCTACCAAATTACGGGAAGCCAGCTTCATTGCCGCCATCTCCGCCTATAACCGGGATTACCTCAGCCAAAAAGTGGGGCAATGGGTTCACGACAAAACATACATCATCCATTGCGGCATCATCCCCGAAGATTATCGCCCCCGCCTGAAACCCGCCCAACCCCATGAACGCCTGGAGATTCTCAGCATCGGTAGCTTACAGCCCTACAAAGGCCACCAATTCCTCATCCAGGCTTGTGCCCTCTTACGGGACAAAGGCATCCCCTTTCACTGCCGCATCATCGGCGAAGGGGAAGAACGTCCCGCCCTCACCCTGTTATACACCCAATTGGGCCTGGAAAACCAGGTTCAGTTATTAGGGGCACAACCCCAAGAGCGTGTGGCTGAGCTTTTGCCCACGGCCAATTGTTATGTCCAGCCCAGCATTATCACCCCATCAGGCAAAATGGAAGGAATTCCCGTGGCCCTTATGGAAGCTCTGGCTTGTTGCCTGCCGGTAATAGCCACAGAACTCTCTGGTGTGCCGGAACTGATCAAAACACACGAAACAGGCCGCCTCGTCCCACCAGCCGATGCGCCCGCCCTGGCCAATGCCCTGGCGGAGACCTTTGTAACACCCCATCAAAGTTTCAACATGGCCCTGACCGGTCAGGCATTGGTGCTCAAACAGTTTCACTTACAAGACAATGTAAGCAAATTGGCTTCACTTTTTGACCTGTATGCTGGCTTACACCCCATTGCACTCTCCACCCAGCCAGCTCCTTCCTGGCAATAGATGTGTTTTGTGTCTACACAGGTGGTACACGGCTCTGCCTGAGCTTGTCGAAGCCTGAGCTTGTCGAAGGCGGAGCCAGGCTTTGACAAACTCAGCCTCCGAGGGCATGTATCGTTACTGTGTTTTAGGGCCTGTGAAAATTTGCAGGCTCTTTGGGAATTCAGGGAGTTGACACCATATGTACGGACTGGTCTTGTGCCTGCTCCGTGTGGGGCAATCACAAGGCTTGCCCGTACCCCACGAAATCCCGAAGACCCAAATTGCAGAATGCTCAAATTGAGAATGGCGGCAAAGGATCAGATATGGACAACCATCAATTTATTTTTATCGGTGGGTTACACCGGAGTGGTACCAGCATTTTATTCAAAACGCTTCGGGATCATCCGCAGATTAGTGGGTTTTACAACACCCAGGTTCCTGAAGATGAGGGGCAACATTTACAAACGGTGATACCCCCGGCGAAGGCGTTTGGGGGGGCCGGGCTGTTTGGTTTCCACCCCGAAGCCACTCTGGATGAAACATCACCGCTTGTGACGGCCGAAAGTCGGGCAACGCTTTGGCGTGAATGGTCGCCATACTGGGATTTACGTAAACCTTTTTTGCTGGAAAAATCGCTACCCAACCTGATCCGTACCCGCTTTTTGCAAGCATTATTTCCCCAAGCCTATTTTATTATCCTGCTCCGCCACCCCATCCCTGTCACCTTAGCGACAAAAAAATGGCGGCCGCGACGCCCGCTCATCTCACTCTTATCCCATTGGTTTGTCTGCCACGAGCGGTTTCAGCAGGATAAGTCCCATTTACGGCACGTACTTATGATCCGGTACGAAGATTTTGTCGCTAACCCGGCACCTGTTTTAGGGGAGATATGGCGTTTTTTGGGCGTTGCACCCATGCCCCAACATAAGCAGGAGATACGATCAAATATCAACGGTAAATATTTCCAGCAGTGGCAACAGTTAGAAAATGGTCTGCTTGGTCGCTTCTATGCCCGGTATATGACAGCCCGGTTTGAAGCACGAGCGGCTCAATTTGGCTACAGCCTGAAGACGGGGGCTGTTCAGCCAGCCACGGCCATCAATACGGAAGCCAGTTTGGTGTGAAGTTAGGTAAGCGTTCAGTCCCTCTGGTGAGAAAGCCTTCCGAAGGTTTCGGGAAAGGTGCTGACCAGTAGAACAAACCTTCGGAAGGGTGAACACTTACGAAGTTAGTAATCATTCGCAATTCACTTATGAATTAGTTTGGGTCCTTGGGATTTTGTGGGGTGATCGGTAGCGTAGGGGCAACGTTTGTGGCTGTCCTCGAGGGGACATCCCCATTCAGCCACACCCGGCGAATGCCCAAAGAACCGGACCTCACTTTTGGACTCTGGCTAAGAGGAGCGCTTATTGTGATTCGTTTAAAAATGTATTTACAGGCCCTATGGCAGAACTGGTGGATCATTGCTTTGACGGTAATTGCCGCCGTTGGGGTAACGTTGTTCATCAATTTGCTTACCCAACCGGTTTACCGCACACGTCTGCAATTGCTGATCGTGCCGAATATGTTGGATTTTGAGGGGCGAGATCTCATTTATAGTCTGGATACCCTGGATCAACGTTCGATTGTGGCGACTTATGTGGAAGTGCTGAATAGTAGCCGCATCCGGCGCGAGGCGGTGAGCCAGGTAGGGCTGGAACCGGACGCGGCCGCGCCATATCAACTTTCGGCTGTGGCTTTGCCTGAAGCCAATGTGTTAGAGCTGGCCGCAGAAGGGCCTGAACCGGATGTAGCGGCGGAGTTAGCCAACGCGGCCGCGGCGAGCACCATTCATTACTTCAGTGAAACCTACGATATTTACCGTATTGAACTCCTCGACCCAGCCACCGTGCCCAACAATCCCATCAGCCCTACCCCAGTGCGCGACGCCTCACTGGCTTTGATCATGGGTCTGGTGTTGGGGGGCGTTCTGGCTATCTTCCGCGATCAGATTCGCCAGCCATTGCTAGACACGTTGCGCCAATGGAATGCTCAGGATCGTGCCTCTACGGCGTTTACGCAACCCTATTTGCGCCATCGTTTGGGCCAGCTACTCAGTGCTGATGGTGAAAACCTGGTCGCCGGGATTGTGCGCCTGGATGGCCTGAACGGCCTGGAATTGCCACCCTCTATCCGGCAAGATCTGTTACGCCACATTGTTAATATGATGCGGGATGAGCTACGCGGCCGCGATCTCATTGGCCGTTGGGATGACATCAGTTTTTCCGTCATATTACGCAGTATCCACACCCCTGAAGAAGCCCGGCAAAAGCTAGACCATTTACAACAGATCCTCTCCCACCCCATGGAAGTTTATCCCGGCGGCGAACTCATTAACCTGGCCCCCCGCATTGCCGCCGTACTCAACCAGAACAATGACACCGTGTCTTCACTCACCCAACGGCTAGAAGTATCTATGGTGCAGGCCAGCAAAAATGGCCGCGAACCGGTCATTTACGGCCACAATAACCATTATGCCCCTGAGAACCCAGAAGAGGAACGAGATTCGTAAAAATATAACTTCCCGGTTTAGACCTGACAGGTTTCGGAAACCTGTCAGGTCTTGACGGAACTTAATCTTTTACAGGCCCTTAATCGTTACCTATAGTTCGTGAAATTTACGGCAAACCCTCTTTGGTTCTGGCTTATCCAGGTTAAGGAAATCAGCTTTGATTTACGTCATTTTAGGCATGCACAAATCGGGCACGACACTGGTGTCACAAATATTGCACCATTCAGGCATCAACATGGGTGATGGCCTCGAACAAGGTATCACATATGACCAGGGCAACCAGTATGAACGGGAATCTTCCTGGCACCTCAATGAAGCCATTTTGCATTCCCGTAGCCAGAGAAGCATACATATAAAGCGCCCCCGCACATTAAACTTCACTCCAGAACAGCGCCTCTGTATGCGCGAAATCATTACTTCCGGCCAGCGTCAATATACCGATTGGGGGTTCAAAGATCCACGCACCTGCCTGGTCTACCCCCTCTGGGCCACCGAACTACCCGAACACAAACTCATCATTGTCTACCGGGATCCGGCAGAAGCCTGGCCCCGCTACCGTCCCCAACATACACGCAACCGGTATCGGGAGCCTTATCGGGCCTGGAGCTATCTGCTCAGTTGGTGCGAACACAATGCCAACATTCTCACCTACCTGGCACAAACGCCCTGCGACTTTCTGGTGCTGGAATACAAAGCTCTGGTTACAACCCAAGCCGAGTTTGACCGGTTGCAACGTTTCGTCAATCGGCCACTCACGGACCAGCGCAAACCGGACCTCTATCGCAACCGTAATCAGCAACATTGGCTCTTATCGCTGGTTGAACCATTTCTATATCGGCTGAAAGGGTACAGACCCCAGACCATCTTGCAACAACTTGAGGCATATCGTTATGAACCTGATCCGACAGGCATCACCACGTTCTCTATTTGATCCCCCGACCTTCTTTATGGTGGGGGCGATTGGCCTGGGGCTGATGACTGGCCTTACGGTGATATTGAGTCCAGGGTGGCTCTGGCCTGTGGCTATTGTCATGGCCTTGTTACTTGTCTGGATCGTTTTCACTAACCCTGATTTAGGGGTGGCGATTCTGGTTTTTTCTGTTTACACCCGTTTTTCCGATGTGATGGAGCATCATAACGGGATTCCCTCGTTTGTTTTGCCGCTGGCTATTCTCATTACGGGGGTGCTGGTGTTCCGCTGGTGGTTCTGGGGGGAAACCATTCACAGTTGGGAACAGGTGGCTATCCTGACGGGGGTTTACGGTTTTGTGGGGTTTTCGTCACTTTTGTACGCGGCCGCGCCCGACCGTTCCCAAATTATTTTGCTGGAGTACATCAAAGATGTCCTCATCCTACTGACCATTGTTCTGGCCCTGCGTCGCCGCGAATCCTTCTCTTATGTGATCTGGGCCTTACTGTTAGCGGGCATTTTTATGGGCACACTCACCGTTTATCAACAACTCACCGGCACCTTTGCCAACAACTATGGGGGCTTTGCTCAGGCCGAGGTAAAAAATATCATCGGCGAGGTGAGTGATTATCGGGTAGCCGGGCCGGTCAGTGCGACAAATTTCTACGCCATGATTCTGGTGGTACTTGTCCCCCTGGCCTTAGATCGGTTATGGCAAGAGAAAAAAGTTTTACTCCGCCTGCTGGCTTTGTGGTCATTGGTGGTATGTTGCCTGTCCATTATTTTCACCTTTTCTCGGGGGGGCTTTTTAGCCTTATGCCTGGTCCTCATGCTGATGGTTTTACGGCAGGCAACCCGCCCCAGTCGCATTTTGTTGAGTATGGGGGTTTTGGTTGTGCTCCTGCAATTTTTACCAGCCAATTACACCGATCGCCTGGCCACGACTCTGGATCTGTTACCTGGGAGCAAGACGGATGCCCGAAATGAGACTTCTTTCCGCGGCCGCACCAGTGAAGTCCTCGTCGCCTGGCACATCTTCACCGATCACCCCATCCTGGGCGTGGGGCTAAACAACTACAAATATTATTACCAGGATTATGCCCAACCCCTGGGCTGGGACAACCGCCGTGAAGAGCGTTCCGCCCATAACCTTTACCTGGAAATCGCCGCCGAGACCGGGCTAATCGGACTCGCCGCCTTTACCGCCATTCTAATCAATGCCGGACTGTCAATGCGTTTTGCCTATCGCACCCTCTTACAAACAGGCCATTATAGCGAAGCCAGCATGGTGGCGGCATTAGTCATTGGCCTGGTGGGTTATTTATTGGCCTCGTTCTTTTTACATGGGGCCTATCCGCGCTATTTCTGGTTGCTCATGGGCATTGCCCTGGGCCTCCCCCAAATTGTCACTCATTCCAGGCAGGAACTCTCCATGAGTACGGTACTGACCAAATGGAATGAAAATTTATAGGCCGATTGGGTAAATCGCCCGCTAAGGAATCGTCCAAAAATAACCTAGGTGGCACGGTCAACAGCAAATTACCAAAGGGCGTGTTTCATCAGACCATAAGAGACAACCGTATGCTCAACAAATCACCCGTATTCGTCAACGGCTTTCAACGCGGCGGCACCAACATTTTGATGCGGCTGATCTCTTCCCATCCCCAAATGCACATTTTAGGGGCCGAGATTCATGAGGTGTTTTATGGCCGTGAAACAGAGCCAATGAAAAAATGGGCACGGCGTCTCATGGTTATTCCTGTCTGGTTAACCGCTCGTCAACACAGCTTCTGGCCCTATCGTTTTGAAGCCAGACGCCCACTACCGGCTCTCACAAGGCGTTATGTGGATATGGTGTTTTATATGCACCAGCGATTAGCCCAAAACCATCATTACGTCCACGGTTCATCCTCGCCGACCTCAGAGGAGACGCCCCGTATGGTATGCAAATGTGTGAATGGTGTTGTACTGGCTACTCCCATCTTTGCCCAGATGTACCCAGATGCCACCTTCATTGCTCTGGTACGCAACGGGTTGGCCCTGTGTGAAGGATTTATGCGCCGGGGGTGGAGTGCCGAGCGTTGCGGCCGCATGTATCAGCAAATTGGCACACAAATGTTGCACGACGCGGCTCATTACCCTAACTACCATATCGTCCGGTTTGAAGATCTCCTCAACGATCCGGCTCAAACTGTTAATACGGTCTATCAACTGGCCGGTTTAGACATCAACGCCACCCCCAAGTTCAAACTCCAGGCCAAAAAATCAATGGGCCAGGATGGCCAACGCACTATCAGCTTTGGGGCTGAGGAAAAAGCCGTCCAATGGTATCGGCTGGATGAACTCAGCCAACACCTGCACCGAGATGTCAATGAAAATCAGATTGCCCGCCTCGCCCCCGCTGATAGGGCCACTTTCATGCAGTACGCTGAGGCAACAATGGCACAGTTAGGCTACGGCCAAAAAGGCACACAATGAACCAAAACCGCAATCTGGCAAAAGCCACCTTTCAGGGAACCATGTGGGAATACACATCCCAATATACAGGCCGTTTCCTGGTCTTCATCAGCACCGCTATTCTGGCACGCCTGCTCATTAAGGAAGATTTTGGTATTGCCGGTTATGCCCTGGTGGTAATTGGTTTCCTGGAAATTGTGGAAGGGCTAGGCATTGGTTCCGCCATTATTTATCACCACGAAGATAAAGACCGCCTCAACACCGCTTTCTGGATTGGGGTGGGAATGGGGCTGAGTCTCTTTGTTCTGAGTTTTTTTGTGGTTGCCCCGCTGGCGGGGCAATTTTTCCAGGACGCCCGCGCCGTGCCGGTCACCCAGGCCTTGGCCCTGGTGTTTCCCCTCTCCTCACTGGGGCTGGTTCCCCGTGCCCTACTGATGAAAAAGCTCGCTTTTGGCCGTAAGTTTGTACCCGAAATGAGTCGCTCCCTGAGTAAGGGAATTGTCTCCGTTGTGTTGGCGCTACTGGGTTTTGGGGCCTGGAGTTTGATCATTGGCCAGATTGCAGGCACAGCGGTTGAGACATTAGCCTACTGGTGGGTTGTGCCCTGGCGGCCGCAATTCCGTTTTCACCGTCATTTGGCAACATCTTTGCTCAGTTACGGCACAGGCGTTATCTCCATGGAAGGGTTAGGGATTGTGATGCTCAACCTGGATTATTTGCTGATAGGACGCTACATGAGCGCGGCCGCGTTAGGAACCTATACCCTCGCCTTCCGGGTTCCAGAACTGCTCGTCAAACAGTTTTGCAACGTTGTGGGCAACGTCACCTTCCCCATTTACTCCCGCCTACGAGACGACCCTCAAGCCCTCAAACGAGGCTTCCTCAAAACCATGCGCTACATGACCATGCTCACCATCCCCATGGGGTTAGGGTTAGCCCTTGTCTCCCGTCCCTTCGTCCTCACCTTCTTCACCGCCAAATGGGCCGATGCCATTCCCGTCATGTCCGCGATTGCTCTCTACACCTTATTCCGCTCCCTCGTTTTTAATGCCGGAAGTGTATACAAAGCCACTGGCCGCCCCGGGTTACTCAGTCGGCTCAGTCTCATCCAGGCCGCTATCACCATCCCCGCCCTGTGGTGGGCCGTCGTCACCTACAACACCATTTTAGCCGTTGCCTGGATGCAGGTAGCCTTAGCCCTATTTTTTGGACTCGTCAAACTGGTCATGGCCGGTCATCTCGTCAACATACCCCTACATGAACTGGCCCAAACCTTCTATCCCAGTTTATTCGCCGGTGGCCTGATGGCTCTGGCTGTCTGGCTGGCCAGCCAATGGCTTATCAACTTCCCCCCATTGTTAGAACTGCTCGGTGAAGTGGCCGTGGGCGGGCTGGTATATACCCTGGTCATCTGGCTCACCCAACGAGAAGACATTGTGCAGGCAAGCCTCTTAATCCGTTCTGTCTTACGCCGCCAGGGAATTGCGGGTAAAAACGAAGTGCGGCCGCAAGCCGGAGAAATGCAAAACCTTTAGTCATCAGCAATTCTCAATTTGGCCTGAACGTCTAAAAATGCCGAGGTCGCCCGGCCGTCAACTGGGCGTAGCACAGCCTTTCCAGGCTGTGCGCTCTATAGGCGGAGCCGGGCTTCGGCAAAGCTCAGCCCTCGAGGATGTGTAGGGCGAACAGCCTGAAAGCCTGTTCTACGGGTTAGGCCATTTTTCGAGCGTGCTTTTGGCGGGCAACGGTTTTAACCGTTGGTTAAATTGAGAATTGCTGTTAGTCATCGTCCTACTTGACACAGAACGTGGAATGAGTATAGGCAATGGCTGACCCTCACCCCCGCCCCCTCTCCCCAAGCGGGAAAGGGGAGTTAGTACCCTCTCCCTGGGGAGAGGGTCAGGGTGAGGGGCTGTATAGTTACCCAAAACAAATGATTCCTTAGTAATCGTCCGTATTTAAGTACGCGTTCAGTCATATATTCGTCCGCCAAACCCGCCCGGTCATAAATGACCGGGCTATGGTTACAAAGGCCGCTGGCCTTGGGTTTTAGCCCGCAGAGCTTCGTAAATGTAGCCCGGTAGTTTGACCACCGGGCGGGATAACTGAACGCTTATGTATTTAACTTAGCGATTTGCTGTGGCCGGTCTCCTGACCGCGCCACCCACGTTATTTCTGAATGATTACTCAGGATCTCTCTGGCAAAACTGCCACCAGTATCGTTACCAAAGAAAAACCATGAACAGACCTATGCGTATACTCCAGTTGGTAAGCTCCCTCACCGTGGGTGGGGCGGAACAGATCGTCCTAAGCCTGGCTGAACGGATAAATTCCTTCCAGTTTGCGCCCTATGTCTGTAGTCTGAGTGTCATCCGGCAAAATTCATTACAACCAGAGCTAGAGCGATTGGGTGTCCCCTTGCTTTCTCTCAACAGTCGCCAATTTTATAACCTACACACCATCCGCCAGGTAGAACAATACGTTCGGGCAGAGCAGATTGATGTCATTCACACCCACCTCACCGATGCCGATATTGTGGGGCGGATTGTAGGCTGGCGACAAAAAATACCGGTGCTTTCGACCATGCACAACATGCCACACAACTACGCCCGCCAACGGTGGGATCGGTACTGGTTAGAACGGCTCACGGCTCGTTATCTGGCTACCCATCTGGTTGCCGTTTCCCCCCGGATCCGGGAGTTGTATATTGACGAGTGGGGTATCCCTGCCCGGCGAATCAGTGCCATTAATAATTCGGTGCGGATGGAGCCATTTTTGGCAGTACCCGAATCCGTCCCCACCGAGCGGGAATTTGGTGGGCCGGTGATTACCAATGTAGCCCGTTTCAACCCGCAAAAAGCCCAGCATATTTTGCTGGAGGCGGCGCATATCATTGTGCAAAAAATACCTACCGTCCGGTTTGTGCTGGTGGGCAAAGGTCATCTAGAAGAAAAGCTCCGGCAACAGGCTCGTGATTTGGGTATTCACGACAATGTGGTGTTTACCGGGGTCCGCCATGATATTCCCCACATTCTGGGGCAGTCAGACATTTTTGTTCTTTCGTCGCTGTGGGAAGGTGTGCCATTGTCAGTCATTGAGGCAATGGCGGCCGCGAGGCCCGTCGTCGTGACCAATGTTGGCGGCAATCCTGAACTGGTCGAATCAGGACAGACGGGGCTGGTGGTGCCCGCCAATTCGGTGATTGCTCTGGTAGAAGCGTTATTAACCCTGCTCCAGGACGAGCCGCGCCGCCTGGCTTTAGGCCGATTAGCCCGCCAACGGGTACAACGCCTTTTTAGTATGGAACGGTTTATTCAGCAGTATGAAACGTTGTATCGGCGGTTAGGGGAAGCCGGTTATGCGGCGCTTGGTGAAATACGTTTGCCCGTGCAACCAGGAGGACATTGAGTTTATGAAGTACAGACGTTTAGGGGTAACGATGATTATCCAGGCTTATCTGCCTCACATTGGGGGGGCAGAACAGCAACTGGCGGCGCTGGCCCCTCGCCTGCGGGAACGGAATATCCATATGCAGGTGATTACCCGGCAATATCCGGGGATGAGTCGGCGAGAGGTTATTGATAAGGTGCCGATTTTCCGCCTGCCCGTGCCTGGCCCCAAAGCTATCGCCTCGCTGATATTTACCTTTTCGGCTCTGTTTTTGTTGCGCCGGTTGAAGCCGGATTTGATTCATGCCCATGAGTTACTCTCACCGACGACGACGGCCGCGGCCGCGAAACAGCAATACGGCGTGCCGGTCGTGGCTAAAGTTTTACGGGGCGGGCAACTGGGCGACCTGGCCAAACTGAAAAAGCGCACCGGCGGCGTCAAACGAATTCAGACCTTCAAAGAATTAGTAGATGGATTTATTGTCATCAGTCAGGAAATTGATCAGGAGCTAGATGCCTGGGGCATTCCCCAACATCAGCGCTTTTTCATTCCCAATGGGGTAGATACCAACCGTTTTGAACCGGTCGGCCCGGAAGAAAAAACCTGGTTGCGCCAACGGTTACGTTTACCCAACGGCCCCCTGGCCCTCTTTACCGGGCGACTGGTTCCCGAAAAATGCCTGGATCAATTGATTCATTTGTGGCCCCACGTGCGGGCCAGTTACCCCCAGGCCCAGATCGTCTTCCTGGGGACAGGGCCAGAGGAAACCAAATTACGCCGCATGGCCGGTGAGGGAGTTACCTTTGTGGGGCACACCTCTGATGTTGTGCCCTACCTGCAAGCGGCGGATCTATTTATTTTGCCTTCTTTCACCGAAGGATTATCTAACGCCATGCTGGAAGCGATGGCTACCGGTTTACCGGTAATCGCCACCCATGTAGGTGGTGCCCCGGATGTGATCACCCACAAACAAAATGGCTGGCTTATCCCCCCACAGCAACCGGAGTGCCTGCATAATGCCATCATTACCCTGTTTACGCTAAATGATTTGCGTTTTAACCTGGGGGAGCAGGGGCGGCGGCGGATAGAGGCGGGTTATAGCCTGGATGTGACGGCCGAGCGTTTGGTGACTTTGTATGAGCGGTTTATACCTTAGGGTTCGTAAAAATATAACTTCCCGGTTTAGACCTGACAGGTTTCTGAAAACCTGTCAGGTCTGGGTGGAACTAATTTAGGAAAGGAATTTTTGGGGTGCGGCTTTCCCCCTTCCCCTGGGGCAGGGGGTAGGGGCGGGGTTTTCAGGCTATTAAAATGTCTTTACTCATTCTTGGATTATCAGTTGGGCTTATTCTCTATACTTATTTGGGTTACCCGGTTTTATTGGCGGTATTGGCCCGCCTGCGGCCGCGGCCCCACCATTCTGCTCCACACACCCCCACCGTCACCCTCCTCATCGCCGCCTACAACGAAGAAACCACCATCGAAGCCAAAATTACCAACAGCCTGGCTCTAGATTACCCCGCCGAAAAGCGGCAAATTTTGGTCGCGGCCGATGGCTCCCAGGATGGTACAGCCGCTATCGTCGCCGCGTATGCTCACCGAGGGGTAGAACTTAGCTACGAACCCACCCGCCGAGGCAAAATGGCCGCCATTAACCGGGCCATGCCCCAGGCCAGCGGGGAAATTATCGTGTTTTCTGATGCCAACAATTTTTATCAGCCCAATACCCTCAGCGAATTAGTGAAACCATTCGCCGATCCCCAGGTGGGCGTCACCAGTGGGGCTAAACTTATCAGCGCGGGGGATGGGGTGTTAGGGGAAACCGAAGGGCTGTATTGGCGGTATGAAGCGTTCATCAAACAGAAAGAGACAACCCTCGGCTCCTGTGTGGGGGTGGCGGGTGAGGTGATGGCTCTGCGCCGGGACTTATTCACCCCACCCCCGGCCGACATCATCAACGATGATTTTTATCTGGCTATTCGGGCTTTGCAACAAGGGTATCGGGTGGTTTATGTGCCCACCGCACGCTCCATTGAGCGGGTTTCGCCCACCGCACGGGATGAAGTAACCCGGCGCACACGCATTATCGCCGGTCGTTATCAGGCCATGGGGCGGGGTCGGGACTTACTCCCCTGGCATCAACCGTTGCTGGTGTGGCAGATAATCTCCCATAAATATTTCCGTCCCCTGGTGCCACTGGCCATGATAACTGCCCTGCTGGCTAACGTGGGGGCGGTCTGGCCGTGGGGAACCCACAGGGCCAAGACAGCGCGGCCGCGTCGTCTGGCCTGGGCAATGTTAGGGTTACAGTCTATTTTTTATGCCCTGGCATTGGTAGGGCGCTCGGTTCAGTTCGGCGGCAAGGCAGGCAAACTACTCTATGTGCCTGTCTATTTGCTTAACAGCAACGCGGCCGCACTCTCCGGCCTGGTTCGTTTTCTAAGACGGCAACAAACGGCACAGTGGCAACGGGTAGCCCGACGTGAAACACCCAGCTTCACCGGGAAAATAAAAGACCATGAAAGATAAAATCGCCTTTATCCGCAAGGGTACAGTTCCGCTGGCCAGTGCCCATGTAGCCCAGGCCCTGCAAGAAAGTTTTCCTCACTTGACAGTAGAAGTGATAGA
Source organism: Chloroflexota bacterium (assembly GCA_018004935.1). Classification (GTDB taxonomy): domain Bacteria; phylum Chloroflexota; class Anaerolineae; order Promineifilales; family Promineifilaceae; genus Trichofilum. The sequence continues at coordinate 95,677 of JAGNBF010000015.1, forward strand.
CATCAAGCAATGGCTGACGGGGCGACCGGAAATTGTGGTATGGAATACCCTTTACACCCTAAAAGAATATGGCGGGGAGATTGTGCGCGGCCGCAAAAAAGCCCGAGATTGCTTCTTTCGTACCACCTACCTCTTTCAAACCATCAAAACCCTCATGGGGCAAAAACTCGCCAGCCCCGACTACCTCTTTTCCTTCCAGATGCAATCCCTCTTTGATGCCAGCGTGCCCGGCTTACCCCACTTCATCTACACCGATCACACCAACCTGGCCAATAACCTTTACACCATCCAGGATAGAACCAAACTCTACTCACCCGCCTGGATTGACCTGGAACGAACCATTTATCAAAACGCCTGCCACATTTTCACGCGCAGTACCAACATCATTCGTTCACTTATTGAACAATACCGCTGTGATCCCCAAAAAGTTAGTTGTGCTTATGCCGGAAGCAACATCCCATTCCACAATCACACCCTGGAAAACGACAGTTATCAGAACAAAAACATCTTATTTGTTGGCATAGATTGGCAACGGAAAGGGGGACCAGAACTCCTGGCCGCCTTTCGCCAGGTGCTCACCGTCCATCCTGATGCCCACCTGACAATAGTCGGCTGTTCCCCACAAGTAAATACGCCCAATTGCGAAGTAATTGGCCGCGTTCCCCTGAATGAAATCAGCTACTACTACCGCCGGGCTTCTATTTTTTGCCTGCCCACCAAATTAGAACCGTTTGGCATTGTCTTTATTGAAGCCCTTTCTTACCAATTGCCTGTCGTCGGAACCTGCATTGGGGCCATTCCTGACTTCATCAGCCAGGGCGAAAATGGTTATATGGTTCAACCGGGCCAGGTTAGTGAACTGGCCCAGGCCCTTATTAATTTGTTAGATGATCCGGAAAAATGCCGCCGCTTTGGCGAACGCGGCCGCGTTATTGCCCAGGATAAATACACCTGGCACAAGGTTGGATCGCGAATGAAAGAAGGCATACTGGCCAAGGGTGTAACTTAAAATGAAGCGAGTACGACCACGCATTGCCGGGACTCTCGTAGGTGACATCTATACCGATCCAGGAGCCAGGGTGAAATATGGTTATTTCTTTGCGGCTTTGGGCCAACACCTGCCCCTGATAAATGTATACGACGCCAGCTTGCAGGGCTTTTACCGCTACCTCAACGCCCTTTTAACCTTTAGCCCTGACCCCAAACAATGGCGCGAACGCTTTTACAAAAATGTGCGGGCCTTCCGCTTACGCTCATTACAGGTCAGTCGGCACATAGCCAGACAGCGCGGGCAAGTAGATGTAATTTTACAGGTGGGCGTCTTATTTAACGCCCATCAGCACGCCTGGGATCCCCCCAACGTGATTTATACCGACTACACGGCCCAACTGGCCGCCCGCATTCCTGGAGCCGGGCGCTCCCCTTTCTCCCCTCAACAGCGACAAGCCTGGCTGGCGTTAGAACGAAATACCTTTTTGCAGGCCAGCCACATCTGTACCCGCAGTGAAATGGTGCGCGATTCCATCATTCATGATTATGCCATCGCCCCAGAAACAATTACGGTGGTGGGGGGCGGCATCAATTTTGCCCCTTTACCCCAACCGGTAGAGCATCGGCCCACAGAAACACCCACAGCGCTCTTTATCGGCAAAGAGCTTTATCGTAAAGGCGGTGATCTGTTGTTGGAAGCGTTTGCCCAGGCGCGTCAGGTAGTCCCTGGTGCCCGGCTGATCCTACTTACATCTGGGCCAATTCCCGCCCATTTGCCACAACAGGGGGTTGAGATCGTGCGACCAACCTGGGATCGGCAGGTAATTGCAAGTTTGTACCAGAAAGCCGATCTGTTTGTGTTGCCTTCCCGCCTGGAGACGTGGGGGGACGTGCTACTGGAAGCGATGAGTTTTGGTTTACCCTGTATTGGTGTTACCGGGCAGGCCATGACCGAAATTATCACACATGGTTCTACGGGCCTGATTGTGCCCCCCAAGGATGAAACGCCTCTGGTTGAAGCGTTGATCTGTCTCTTTACCAATACCGAGTTAAGACAGCAATGGGGGCAACGAGCCAGAGCACAGGCTGAGGCCCATTATAAATGGGAAGATGTGGCGGCCCGTATCGGGGCGTGTATTCAAGGAGCGGTATGAATTTTGGTATAGGTCAACCATCAGACGGGATGCCTGGGAGGCGCGGGTGGCGTCGGCTTGGTCGTTGGCTCCGTCCGACAACCCCCTGGATTACCTTGTTGGGGGTAGATGGAACGGGCAAGTCTACGGTGTTACAGGCCTTAAACCAGGCTCTCCCCCTTCTCCCTTATG
>JAGNBF010000015.1:98091-101376 GCA_018004935.1 Chloroflexota bacterium
GGGTGGCGTCGGCTTGGTCGTTGGCTCCGTCCGACAACCCCCTGGATTACCTTGTTGGGGGTAGATGGAACGGGCAAGTCTACGGTGTTACAGGCCTTAAACCAGGCTCTCCCCCTTCTCCCTTATGCGGGATTGTATGTATTGCACCGGCGGCCGCGTCTCATCTACCGTGCTTCTGCTACCCCAACACCCGACCAGATTGAGCATTACGGTAAGCCAGTCCATGGCGCTCTACTTTCCAGCTTTAAGTTATGGGCCATGTGGTTAGATTGGCTGGTAGGTTACTTTTGGCATATTCGTGGACGGCAGGCTGAGGGCATTCTGGTTATTGCCGACCGTCACTCTTTTCTTGATATCCTGGCCGATCCCCAACGTTACCGCTATGGAGGGCCGGTCTGGCTGGCCCGCTGGCTGATTTATCTACTACCCATGCCCAGCACCGTATTGTTATTAGATGCTCCAGTGCCTGTTTTGCAAGCTCGCAAACCGGAACTGTCCCCAGAAAAGAGTGCCGTCCTCCGGGAGGCTTATCTCCGCCTGGTAGAGCCTATGCCCAATCATTATGTGATTGATGCCAGCCAACCTCTGACCCAGGTGGTGGCGGCAGTTGTTGAGGCGCTGAGGGATGAGGGATGAGGCAACAATGAATCACTTGTGTCTGGCGTTTTCGTTTTCACCAAAGGATGCACAGCACTCCTGAAAACCCATTCCTGTTACTGTTCAAAGAGGTGTTCTAATGGTAAAAAAACATATCGGCAAGTGGGTGATTGTGCTTATGGGGCTGGCGGGGCTGGCCTTAATGCTCCTTCCCCCCCAGATAAAGGCGGAACGAGATCAAAACGCGGCCGCGTTCACCTTCACGGTCAACCCGGCACTGGTGGCTCACAATCAACTGGCCCCCCAGGTATTTCTGGAACTCCCAGAAACGGCCCTACCAGGGGAATGGGTAACTATCCAGTTGAAGGCCACGGGGGCGGTTGATGTGGCAGGGTTCCAGGCCGATCTGTCTTTTGACACAACCCAGATGTCCTTAGGGACGGCGCAAGTAAATGAGGCCCTGGCCCGCGGCCGCGACCTCATCTCTTTTGGTTATATCCAGCACGAAAATGGGGTTGTCATCGCGGCCGCGGTCTGCCCCGTAAGTGACTGCGCCTCCGCCCAATACAGCCTCAGCGAAGCCCCACCCCCCACAGAACTTACTGACCCCATCACCCTGGCCGAATACACCTTCCGCGTGCGTACCGGGGGAACCATTAGCGTAGAACTGGCTGACATTCTTCTGGTAGACAGTGCGGGCAACTTGCTCCTGGCCAGTAACCAATATCAACCACCCGCCGGGCCAAAACCAGCCCCCCTGACCCTCGACCTCTCCGGTAACAACCGCATCAACGACGCCGACGCCTACCTCATCATCTCCGCCTGGCGCGAACTACAGCGCACCGAACGCTGTCTGGCCCCTACCATCACCCATTATGATGTAGATAACTCTGGTTGCCTGGACATCCTGGATGTTCAGACTATCCTCGCGGCCTGGGGGCAACAGCCTACACCCCCACCCCCGCCAGCCACCGAAACCCTGGCCCCAGAATCTACCTTCACCGTGAATTCATCCGGCAATCAGAGCGACCTCATTCCCGGTGATACTCTTTGCCTCACAGCCGCCCTGACATGCACCCTGCGTGCCGCCGTTCAAGAAGCCAACGCCCTGGACGGCGCAGATACAATCCTCTTCGATATTCGCAATAGCAACGGTTCTTGTCCCAGCATCGTTACCATCACCCCCACCAGTGAATTTATCATAGACGCCGCCGATAATAGCGGGATCACCATTAATGGCTACAGCCAGTGCAATGCCTCTCCCAACGCCAATCTCCTTGAAGGCAATGCCAACATTAAAATTGAAATACGAGGAACTAACACCGAATTTGTCTTTGGCTTACACATCCTCTCCCCACACAATGTCATCACAGGGCTGGCGGTTTACAACTGGCACCGCCAGATTGAACTATTGGGCAATCGCAGTCGCGACAACACCATTCAGGGTAATTTTATTGGCACCAATGCCGCCAACAACCACACCCAAAGCGCCCCCGGCATCGAGGGCGATGGTCTGCGCCTGGAGTTAGGGACCAAAGACAATCTGATAGGTGGTACCAACCCCGCCGAACGCAACATTGTCTCCGGCAATGATCAGGATGGAATTGGGCTTCAGGGTGATGGGGTGGAAAACAACATCATCATCAATAACTATGTGGGATTAAAACAATCTGGTAACACCATCTTACGCAATGGAGCGGATGGTGTTGACGTGGCAGAAGGTGTCGCCAATAACTGGATCGGCGGTTTGAATCCCGGTTATCGTAATGTCATCAGTGGCAACAACCGGGATGGGGTAGAAATTTCCCATGATTTGATCACAACCGGCAATCGTGTTGTCGGCAACTTTGTTGGGTTTAATGCCGCCGGGACTGCCGGAATTCGTAATGGGGGGCGTGGTGTCACGTTTGAAGATAACGTCACCGCCAATCTGGTCTATCGCAATGTCATTGTTAATAATGGGGGCGATGGCGTGCGCTTCTATACCGTTTTTAGTAATCAGGTATTCGATAATTTTATCGGCGTGGCCCCTACCGGTTTGGAACCAAATGATATTGTGCCCGTACCTGGCACCGAACTGGGCCTGCTCACATTGCCGAATGGGTTTATTCCGGCCAATGGCTACGGGCTGAGCGGTGCGTATATCACAGGTGGGGCACAGAATAATCTCCTGCGTCATAACATCATTGCTTTTCATCCGGAATATGGCATTTATGTAGATGCTAATGAGGGGTATCTCAGCTATGCCACATGTGAGGCTTATTTCAATACGTTCAGCGAGAACAGCCTGTATGATAATGCCGCCAAGGGTATCCGCTTAAAATCAGATACTTGCGGCAATGTGGAATATTTCCCCAATCAAGGCATCGCGGCCCCGATTTTGCAATCGGTTAATACGGATTATGTGAGTGGGACAACCTGCCCCTTTTGCCTGGTTGAAGTGTACATTGCAGACAAGACGGTGGTGAATAATCCAGAGGGTGACAATTTTGGCGAAGGTAAGGTTTTTCTGGCGGCGGGAACGGCCGATTTGAATGGCAACTTTAATATTGTGATGCCGGGGATTATCCAGGGGACGATTATTACAGCGCTGACGACGGATGGAGCAGGGAATAGCTCGGAATTTGCCCGCAACGCGGCCGCGGGCACCGCCCCCACACCCTCTACAACCCCCACCCCCACCAACAC
>JAGNBF010000191.1:0-2902 GCA_018004935.1 Chloroflexota bacterium
TAATTGGTCATACAAGGCGGCAGTGATGAAGATTTGCCCCCCGGGTAAGGCAAAGGCATTGATGGTTTGGGTATCAGCCAGCAGGTGAAATTCAAACTGGTAGGGGGTGTTCGCGGCCGCGCTCTGACGCACCAACTGATTACCCACATCATCCACATAAGCCTGAGCTTCCGTACTGGGATCCAGGCCGCCAAACTCAGCAATCATCTCCGGAGCCGCCTGCAAACCCAGGGTAATTTCCTGTTCTTCACTAATGTTAATGTGTTGTGTTTCACCGGTAATCTCATTCACATCCGATGAACTGAAATAGGTGATAAGCGCAAAAACGGCAATAACCAGGGCAATGAGCCATCGGCTACCCCGACTTCGGGCCATGTTGCCCACATTCAAAGAGGGTTTACGCTGTTGCATGAAATGAACTCCTACGAAAATGTAGGGCGATTTTTTAAATCGCCCAGTGGACGATTTAAAAAATCGTCCTACAAGTTTTCATTCCTCTTGGTGAGCACCCCACTCATGAGAAACTCCTGTGCGTTTAGCTGATTTTGGCAACGGCTAAGCCTGTTGCCGGAGCCTGTCAAAGGCAAAACGGCTTCAACAAGCTCAGTTCTCAGAGGCTTAGTAGTTATTGGTTTTGAAGAAACGTGCTACATGATACGCGTTCTGTTTTATACCCTAACACGCCACACGCTCTTACAACTTGGAGGTCATTTCAAAAACACTGGTCACTTCTTGCAACATGCGTTCTCGTTCTACAGGATCATCGCCCTGGATGGCGGTTGTAACACAGGTGTGCAGATGGTTATCCAGAATTAACGCACTGACTTTGCCCAGGGCGGCTTGTACTGCCTGTATCTGGCGAATAATGTCAATACAGTAGGTATCTTCTTCTACCATCCGCTCAATACCTTTCAAATGACCGGCGGCACTGGAAATACGTCGGACAACAACTTTTTTGTGAGAATCATCCATCATAGCGGTCTCTGGTCTTGGGGAATAAGCCTGTAATTTTTCCACACATGCTTCGTTCGGTTTGGATGCGCGTCACTTTGGTAATTGTGACGTTGTACATACGAATTGTACGTACTCTTCTCTCTCCACCCCCCCCCGGGGGGGAGGGGTGCATGGTTGTATTATAGACCCACTGCAAAACCTGTCAAGTATTCGCCGCCATTCGGTATGCGCCACTTTTGTGACTATGAGGTGGCCTGGATCGGCTTATAGCAATTCTCTTGCATAGCTTAACACAATGTTTTAGTCGGGTTAGCCGGAAGGCCCATCCCCCCTGACCTCCCTTCCCGTTGGGAAGGGGGAAGGGAGTTGTGTCGTTTTTGGGGGGTACGCCCCCCCAAAAACGACATGATATAACATTCTCCGCCCCCGGGGCTGGGGGTCTGGAAGACCGTGCGGCTAATCTCACTCTCAGGAGCGGTTTTTTTTATGGGCCGTTTTTCGCGGGCGGCCGCCCGCGAAAAACGGCTCATATTGATTTTTCCCCCTTCCCGAAATTAGGAAGGGGGAACCTGATTTGCGGGCGAAATAGGGTGCAATGCACCCTATTTCGCCCGCTTAAGAAAACTCCTCGCCCCTGGGGGCGGGGTTGGGGGTAGGGGAAATCCGAGTAGGCAATCACTCTGGTGTTAATTCAGCAGTTCTCAATTTGAACGATAAACGTTCTGTAATCCGTCCAGTGGCAACTGGACGTAGCACAGGCGTAGCACAGCCTTTCCAGGCTGTGCGCGGTGGAGCACGGCTCTGCTGAGCTTGTCGCAGGCGAAGCCGGGCTTCGGCAAGCTCAGCCTTCGAGGATGTGTATCGTTACGCCCATTTTTTGTTTTCACGAGAGGGCGAACAGCCTGAAAGGCTGTTCTACGGGTTGGGCCATTTTTCGAGCCGAGCGTGCTTTTGGCGGGCAACGGTTTTAACCGTTGGTTAAATTGAGAATAGCGGGTGTTAATTCTGTTCTGTTTGCACCCTGTTAGGCCAATGTTACAATCAGCTACCGGGTTGATAACAACCCATAATTCGATGTTCTGGTGATAAAGAAACACAATGGCACTGGTTTTAACGATTCTTAAGTTACTGACGGTCCTTTTTTTCCTGGTGAAATTCATCCGTGGCGGCCGCCTTGTGTGGGGTATTGGCTTGCTGACGGTGACAACTGCTTTGCTTCTGGACACGTTTGTGGGTACTTTGGGCGGCGAAGCGATGCGGGAGCGAATGGGCTTTTTCTACTATGTGCTGAGTGGGGCGTTGTTTGCAGGCGCGGCCGCGTGGCTACTTGGTCTTTTGCGGCCGCAACTCGTTACACCCTCTTCCCAGCCCCCCACCAATCCCACTTCCTTCCTACCCCAACCCTCCAATGAACCTGTCTGGTCTTCCGCCCCTGGTGACAGCGAAACCCAGACAGCCGTTGACCGGCAAATGTTATACGACCAGATCCGCCACCGTCTCAGCCCAGAAGAAGTTCTGGATGCCATGTTTGATGTGAGCATCAATGAAAACGATGTTTTTAACCCCACTCAGGACATGAGCCAGATCATCATTCACCTGATGGATGTGGCTGAACGTCAGAACAAACTGGGGGATCTGGCGTTGGCCGTAGAACGTATCCTCACCGAACTTTCCCCAGAAAGTTTACCCCGCCTGGAAAAATTATCGGTGGACTCGCCACCAACTGTTTTGCGTCATTTCTTATTGTTTCATTATCCCTTGGAACAACTAGAAAAAATGGTGGATGAATTGGGCCTGAGCGGTGAGGTATTAGTGCGGGCGGGTAAAAAGAATATGGTACGACAGATGCTTCTCCACCTTTACCGGCGCAACCGGTTAGAGGAATTATTGACTGTGATGCAGGAACCTTTAACGACCAATCAGCCTTCACCTGCGGCAACCAACTAGT
>JAGNBF010000191.1:3002-8342 GCA_018004935.1 Chloroflexota bacterium
CCCAGATGTACCAGGACGACGACTCAGGTGCAGGCATTATTCGTATGGGCAAAAAATGACACTACGGCGCATGTTGCCTTTCCTATTCTTGAATATCATTGTCTCCGCAACGGTGGTATTACTTATTCTATCCTGGTGGGATAGCCGCCAGGAAGTAGAAGCCACCATCGCGGCCGCGACCGAAATCGCCGCCACGGCCCCTGTGGCCACCCTCACCGCCGAGGTCATCCTGCAAGTCACCGATACCCCCGTCGCCAGTGATGAACCTGTGGTATACATTGTACAAAACAACGACACCCTGGGTTCCATTAGCACCGATTTTGACGTACCTATTGAAGATATTATGGCCGCCAACGATCTGACCAGCGATCTCATTTTTGTGGGCCAGGCCCTGGTTATCCCCATAGGCGGTATCCCCACTCCCACCCCCGAGCCGACATCCACTGCCGTACCCGCCACACCCAATGTTCCCCCATCCCCCATTCCTACCGAGCCACTCAGTACCGGTGAAGTCCGTATTCAAATTAGTGAAGTGATCGGTCTGGGGCAACTCCCTGAGGAAGCCGTTTCCATTGCCAATTTAGGCAACAGGGCAGTGGCTTTACAAGGGTGGACCCTCAGCGACCCAGCCGGACGGGTCTTCACCTTTGGGCAAGTTACGCTTTTTGGCGATGGGGCGGCCATTCTGGTGCATACGGAAACCGGCCAGAACGATGCTTCAAACCTGTATTGGGGGCTAGAACAAGCCATCTGGAGTTCTGGCACCCTGGTCACACTCAAAAATACTGAGGGTGTGATACAGGCTCAATACACCGTTCCCTAAATCATCGTTCAGAAATAATGTGGGTGACGCGGTCAGGAGACTGGCCATAGCAAACTCAAAAGTTATTTGCGGGCAAACCCTAAGGAACGAGAATTAAAAATTTAGTATCTTCGGGATTTCAGGGGGTTGACACCATCTTTATGGGCAACCCTTGTGGTTGCCCTCGGCGGGGCAGGCACAAGGCCAGCCCCTACATGTAGCCGCACCCCACGAATTCCGAAAGAACCAAAATTTACAGGAGACTGGAGACAAGCACCTTACGTGCTGTGGCCGGTGTACCCACTGAAGTCCAACGAGTAAGTCAGGAGACCGGCTCGAGCAACCTCGTAAGTCCTAAACTTACAGGGGTTCCCCATGAGCGGGGCGCTCACCAGGTTGAATGAAAATCTGTAGGACAATAGGGGGTTTAATGACAAGCCACACTCTCGGTTTGTCGCCAGAAATCTCCACCCCTAACCTCGCCCGGGGTTGGTGGGTGGCTCCACGTTTTGGCGTAAGGCACAAGAAGTGTTCATAAGATACCGCGGCCGCGACGCCACAAGGGAGTAAATACGATGCGAGGCATTATTGATCGCAAAGGGGAATTATTCGCCTACGAGAAAAATGGCACGCTCTATACCCTGGAGGATGAACCGTCTGGTTACATCCAGGGCGACTTTGTCGTTGATCTGGCCGGTAACAAGGTGTGGCGTATCGTTGGCGATGCCTTATATATCGTGCCCGGCCTGGAAACAATTGGTTATTTCGGGGCAGAGAAACCCGATAAATTACTGTAAAATTGGGTTGGGGAAAACAGAAAACCCGAGTGTCTGACTGGGTACCAAACTCCCCTCATTTGTTAAACTCTGCTCTTCCTAAATAAAAGGAGTTAAGACATGTCCTTCAAAACTACTACTGCTCTCTATAAACATTTGGAAGGTGTAATCACTCTGGAAGGTCAAGGCGTTAAAGTGTTGGACGAATCCGCCCTCCCCGCTAAGATGGACCAACTTGTTTATACCGCCGTTTTTGCCGATGGTTTGGTGCGGGACACGGCTCGGTGGATCATCTGGCAAATTGCCCAAGAAGTGGGGGTTTATCTGGCTTCTATCCATGATCTGTATATGGCGATTGGTCGGGGGGATATCCCTACCACGTTTACTGTACCGGCCATGAACATCCGCGCCGTTAATTACACTTCTTCACGGGCCGTATTCCGGGCCGCTAACCGACATGATGTCGGAGCAATGCTCTTTGAAATTGCCCGCTCGGAAATGGGGTACACCAGTCAACGCCCATCAGAATATGTAGCCTGTGTACTCGCGGCCGCGCTCCGTGAAGGCTACCGTGGCCCCGTCTGCATCCAGGGAGATCACTTCCAGGTCTCGGCCAAAAACTTCAAGGCTGACCCAGAAAAAGAGATCAATGCAGTCAAGACCCTCATGGACGAAGCCGTCGCGGCCGGGTTCTTCAATATTGATATTGATACTTCTACCCTGGTAGATCTGGACTTCCCCACCCTGGATGAACAACAACGAGACAATTATGCCCGTTGCGCCGAACTCACCCGGTACGCCCGTTCTCTAGAACCCGCCGGTATCACCATCTCTTTGGGGGGGGAAATCGGTGAAGTGGGACACAAAAATTCCACCGTTGAAGAATTAGACGCTTTCATGCAAGGATACCAACGCGTTCTAGGCGATGACATCCCTGGCATCTCCAAAATCTCCGTCCAGACCGGCACCAGTCATGGTGGGGTGGTTTTGCCTGATGGCACGTTGGCCCAGGTTAAAGTGGATTTTGACACCCTACAAGAGCTAAGCCGAGTCGCCCGCGAATCGTATGGCATGGGTGGCGCTGTCCAACACGGCGCGTCTACTTTACCTCCTAACGCCTTCAGTAAATTCTCGGAAATTGGCACCGTCGAAATTCACCTGGCCACCAACTTCCAGAACATGGTCTTTGACTTACTCCCGGCCGAGCAGGTCAAAGAAGCGTATGAATATGTCCATGCCAATCTGAAGAGTGAATGGAAACAAGGCCAGACAGAAGAACAGTTCATCTATTCCGCCCGCAAGAAAGTGCTTGGCCCCATGAAACAAGCCTGGTGGGATCTGCCCGAAGAAGCGCTGGGGGGGATTGGTTCCGCCCTGGAGGAGCAGTTTGCCTTCTTGTTTGATCAGTTAAACGTGAAAAACACCCGTCAACTGGCTAAACAAATCATCAAACATGTACGCCTGGACCTGCCGCGGCCGCAAGCCGCCACCGAATTAGCCGAACTCGAAATGGCTTCCGACCTGGCCGACTAACTCATAGGAACTCGAGGGAACTCGTAGGAACTGGGACAACCAGTACCTACCATTCCCTCGAGTTCGTTTTTGACTGGAGACATGTAGGGCAATTTGCCAAAGGGTTCGGTTAAGAGGAAGAAAATAAGTTCTTTGGGGTTTCGTGGGGTACGGGCAACCCTTGTGGTTGCCCCACACGGGGCAGGCACAAGGCCAGCCCCTACATCTGCTGTCAACCCCCTGAATTCCCAAAGACTCATTATTCAACTCATTTGAAACACACCCTTTGCCAAAATGCCCTACAGTGGAAAATCCGCCAAGAAGCTGAGAACGGCAGAACTCCGAGAAAACCTTTGCGGCATGGTGCTGAAAACTCCCCTTTCTTCCGTAGTCTCAGTTTTTAACATCAAAACAGGTAAAACATGGCAATCCCCGATTTTCAATCCTTGATGCTTCCCGTGTTACAGTTAGCCGGGGATCAGCGCGAACATTCCCTGCAAGAAGCTATCGAATCGTTGGCAAAAAGATTTAACCTGAGTGATGCTGAACGTAAAGAATTACTCCCCAGTGGCAGACAAACTATTTTTGACAATCGCATAGGTTGGGCCAGAACCTATCTGAAAAAAGCATTACTCTTGTATTCCCCACGACGTAGTTACTTTCAAATTAGTGAAAGAGGTCTTGCTGTCTTAAAACAAGCTCCCCCATCTATTAACATCAAATTTTTGCAACAGTTCCCAGAGTTTGTCGAATTCAAGGATAAAAGTAACAAATCAGTTGGTAGCCTAACTGAGGAAGCCAGTGAAGAGAGCCTGCAATCCCCAGGTGAAGAGTTTGAACTGGCTTATCAACGTATTCGCCTGGCTTTGGCAACAGAACTTCTCCAAACAATCAAAACATGCTCCCCCATGTTTTTTGAACGACTGGTTGTAGACTTGCTGGTGAAAATGGGTTATGGTGGTACACGTAAAGACGCAGGTCAGGCGATTGGTAAAAGTGGCGATGGTGGCATTGATGGCATCATCAAAGAGGACCGCCTGGGATTAGATATTGTTTACATCCAGGCTAAACGCTGGGATGAAACGATGATTGGTCGCCCGGAAATCCAGAAGTTCGCTGGGGCCTTGCAAGGTCAACGGGCGAAAAAGGGAATTTTCATCACCACATCCAAATTCACCCAATCGGCACATGACTATGCCTCGTTTATTGATAGCAAGATCGTGTTGATTGATGGTGAAGCATTAGCCCAATTAATGATTGACTATAATGTTGGGGTCAATGTGGTCGCAACTTATGAACTGAAACGGATGGATTCAGACTATTTTGCTGAAGAATAACCGTCTTTTGGATTGGGGGTGCGATGGCGCAACAACAATTTGACCGTTACCAGATAATCGCCGAACTAGGGCAAGGGGGCATGGCGACTGTCTACCGTGCCTATGACCCCCGCTTTCGCCGCGAAGTCGCCCTGAAAATCCTGCCCTCAGCCTTCCTCAATGATCCGGCCTTCCATGTCCGTTTTGAACGAGAAGCCCAATCTATCGCCGCCCTGGAACATCCCGCCATTGTGCCTGTCTATGATTTTGGCGAGGCTGATGGACAGCCGTATCTGGTGATGCGCCTGATGACCGGCGGCTCTCTGGCTGACCGGTTAGAAAAGACAACCCTCTCTTTGGCCGAAATCACCCGCATTTTTAGCCGTCTGGCTCCCGCCCTGGATGCCGCCCATCGGCATGGCATCATCCACCGTGACCTGAAACCAGCCAATATTTTGTTCGACCAGTACGACGAGCCGTATCTGGCTGATTTTGGCATTGCCAAATGGGCCAGCGAAGGGGATGCGACCAAAGCGTTGACTGGTACGGGAGCGACGGTTGGCACACCAGCCTACATGAGTCCTGAACAGGTACAGGGGCAGGATTTGGATGGGCGCAGTGATGTGTATGCCCTGGGGGTCATTCTGTTTGAGATGCTCACAGGCAAACGGCCTTATGAAGCCACAACGCCGATGGCTCTGGCGATCAAACATGTGACAGACCCTGTGCCGACGTTGGCGACGCAAAATCTGCCCCCCACCTGCCAGATGGTGATTAACCGGGCGATGGCCAAGAATCCCCAGGAGCGTTATGGCAACGCGGCCGCGTTGACACACGAACTCGCCTCTATCGCCACCAGTAGCCATCCCACCCCTACCCGCCTGGCCCCCACCGCCGCACAAACCGAGGTGATGCACCCCACCCCACCCCCAAC
>JAGNBF010000091.1 GCA_018004935.1 Chloroflexota bacterium
AAAAAACGGATTGAATAACCTGTTTTTAACCGTTTCCAGCCCACATTGTTAAGGTACGAATGACTAAAGGAGAACTTTGGGCATTGTTACTTGCTTTTGTCAAGCAATGAGATGGCCGAAAGTAAAGTTTTAACTGTTTTGACCTTTTTTCAGTGGACTCAATGGTGAATGGTGAGTGGGGAATGGGGGGAGAAGTATGTGCCGGGTTTTTACAGGATGTTGGTTATGCAAGAAATTGGTCGGGTGGTGCATTGTCAGATACAGACGGGGCCGTTGAAGCAAGGGCCGCAACGGGATCGGTATGATCCCATTCATTTGTTGGCTGTGTCGGCTTTGCGCCTGACGGAACGGGGGGTATGGGGGGTGTCAGGCGGTGAACTGATTATGGATGTGCATCACGACGATTACCCCCGCAGTCACCTACAGAAGGCGAATAAGCTCTCGTTTAATTTTACGAGCCATTATGAACAGATGCAGAAGCAATTTGGCTCCCATCTTTGGGTAGGGTGTGGCGGCGATAACCTGGTTTTCGCGGCCGCGACACCTGTCACACTGGCTGATTTACAGGGGGAATTGTTATTGGTAACAGCAGAGGGGCAATGCGGCCGCGTCGTTCACCTTTCTGTGGCTACACCATGTCTGGCCTTTAGCCGTTTTGCCTTAGGCCACCCCGTTGATGCCGATCCGGCGCCCGTTAAAACAACGTTACAATTCCTGAGCCGGGGAATGCGTGGCTTCTATGGAGATTGGTCAGGTGAGCCGCTCCTCGTCCACCCTGGAGATCAATTGCTGAAAGGGTAGGCTAACAAGAAGGGTTGCCGCAAAGGGATCCATAATAATTTTCGCCTGACAGAGTAACTGTTCAGGATCGAAGATTATATAACCTACGAAACTGCTGTGGCTGGTCTTCTGACCGTGCCACTCGTAGCAAGCAAATTATTTATACCGCCAAAGGTATCTTCTTAATGTTCCGGGGGAAATGTGGCCTGAGCTTGTCGAAGGCAGTTGGTTACGATAGGCTCAACCATCACCACCACGCTTTATTGAGAAGATACTTACCACGGTCATAAAGTGACCGTTTGTTGGCGGCAACAGATTGGGTAGGTTTGGGCTGATGACCCATCCCCCTTCGATCCCCGAGGGAAGGGGTGGGGGGCTTGGATAAGCCCAACGCGGCAATAAAGCAACACGGCGACAGGGCGAAAAAATGTCAGATTATGCCCTTTAGCAGTATACACAACTGAACGGTTACATCGTCTATGACCCTTTTTCTTCTTATTCTCTCTGTTTTTCTGGGTATTTTTGTGCAAAGCGTGGCCGGGTTTGGTCTGGCCCTGGTGATGATGCCAATTCTTTCGACAGTAATGGGGGTGAACGCGGCCGCGCCTCTCGTGGCTATCATTGCGACAGTTGCCGAATTTACTATTCTCATCCGCTATCGCGAAGCCTTGAACTTACGCGCCATCTGGCGTCTTTCTCTGGCCGCTGTACTCGGGGTACCCCTGGGTGTGTGGCTGGTGCGCTGGCTAGACGCCAATATTACCCTCACCGCGTTGGGATGCGTGGTAATTGGCTACGCCCTATATGGTTTACTCCGTTTGCGTTTGCCAGAATTGAAACAACCCGGGTGGGCCTATTTTTTCGGATTTGCGGCCGGTTTGCTGAGTGGTGCTTATAACACCTCTGGCCCAGCCTACGTTATTTATGGCAATTGTCGCCGCTGGGAACCGGCCGAGTTCAAAGGCAATTTGCAGGGGGCTTTTTTAGTGAGTGGGTTGACGAGTATTGCCTCACATTGGCTGGCGGGTAACTTTACCGGGCAGATAGGGCAATATTTTCTCCTTAGCCTGCCCATGATGGGATTAGCATTGTGGTTGGGGGGGCGAATAGATAAACGGCTTAATCCACATACGTTTCGTCAGATTGTGCTATGGTTGCTCATTGTGTTAGGGCTTCGCCTGATCTGGCAGTGACCCATACGGTCAAAATCTGTAACTACACTGTCAAAGGGCACGATCTGACATTTTCCCAGAGAGTGGCGGTCCAGGTCATTTAATAATCACCACACGCCTGATTATCATGGCGGGAATGGGGCCATGTTTCTGTGCCTGGTCTCATGATCGGTTTGTCCGAGGCGGCCCCCACCCCTAACCCCGCTCCCAGGGGCGGGAAACTATTTCTGGTGCGGTTTGGCGGGCGGACGACCGCCAAACCGCACCATTGGTTTTCCCTGCCCAGGCTTACTCAGCAGTTGCCGCCAACAAAATGTCATTTTATGACCGTGGTAAGTATATACACACCCTCGAGGGCTGTGTTTGCCGAAGCCCGGATCGAGTCCCCGTAAGTCCTAACCTAATGGATGGGCTGGCCTTCTGCCTGCCCCGTGTGGGGCACTCACAACGGTTGCTCGTACCCCACGAAATCCTGAAAAATCAAAAGCCTGACCAGGAAATCCCGGTCAGGCTTTTGAAGAAGTGAAAGGTGGGGAAACCACCAGCTTTTTTAGAGCATCAGACTGGTTGTTACGGTCTGGATGGCGGCGATTACGGTATCGGCAGAGAAAGAGATGGCCGTGCTGGCCATCAGGGTGGTGACAGCATAATAAGCCACGGGTAAACAACAGCAACATAGGACGATAATGGCTACCACAACCCCGATGATGATGTTGCGATTGGGGCCATTTAACATGCCGCCTACTCCGCCACTGCTCCCGGAAGTTGTGGTTCCGGATCCCATATTACTCCCAAAATTGGAGCTAGATGATTTGTTTTCCTCGAATGTAGGCAGGGGAGCGGAACTTCCTTCGTCAAAGGTGGGCAAGGGGGCAGAGCTTCCTTCATCGAAGGAGGGTAAGGGTGCAGTAGCCGGAGACGGCATAATGGGGTCCCGATACATAGCGGTAGCATCTGCATGTAAAGGCTCGGGTTCCGGCATAGGGGCCGGTTCGGGCATTGGCTCAGGGGTCAGGAAAGGCATACCGGCCGGAGCGACCATAGTGGCCATGGGATCCGCGGCCGCGGAGATGACCTCATAGGCCATCGTGACATTACTGCCGGTCATCAGCAGTTGCCCATTTCTGAGGGCAACCGTTTCCCCGGCCAGACGTTTCCCATCGACATAAGTGCCATTGGTGCTACCCAGATCTTGTACCTGGTAGCCACTATCCGTCAACGTCAAACGAGCATGTTGGCGGGAAATTTCCGGATCATCAATCACAATATCAGCCAGAGGATCGCGTCCTATGGTCATGGCTGAACCGGTGAGACTGTAAACATGGCCTGGGCGAGGTCCTTTGCGGACAACAAGTTGATAGGTTTGATCGTTCACGTTATGCCCCCAATTCTGGTGTCGTTATTGCTGGATAAGTCGTCAGCATTTTACACGATTTGTCAAGGTTTACAAAGCCCTCTGGTGTTTTTGTGCTACAATTGGACTGACCGGTCGGTCAGGGGGAGTGAATAGTGAACAGTGGACAGTGGGGAGTGAACAGTAAACAGTGAACAGTAAACAGTGAACAGTGAACAGTGAACAGTGAACAGTAGGCAGTAGGCGTACCCCATGGGCAGGACGCGCACGAAGATGAATGAAAATAACGCCACCATTTTCATCCTATCCGTGTTCCCATTATCCGTGACTATTTTCAGAGGAGTTCCCCATGGGCCTGCGGCACAGCAAGAGGGATGAAAATCTGTAGGACGATTTTGTAAATCGTTTACCGGGCGATTTACCAAATCGCCCTACATTTTCGTAGGAGTATGTATATGGATAATGATCTCACCACCACCCGCGGCCGCATCCTTGACGCCGCCCTCAATGTATTCTCCCGCAAAGGGTATTACGACACCCGCATGGATGAAATCGTAGACGAATCCGAGACATCCAAAGGATCCATTTATTTCCATTTTCCCAACAAAGAACGCTTGTTTTTGGCCCTGGTAGACCAGTTCGCCGATTTGTTGGAGCGGCGGGTGCGTGATGCCATCGAACCCCTGCCCAAAGGGATGAAGCGGGTACGGATGGCGTTGCAGGTCTGCCTGGAAACCTTTGGCAAATATCGCCGCCCGGCCAAAATCCTGCTGGTGCAGGCGGTGGGGCTGGGTCAGCCGTTTGAGGACAAACGGAACACCGTCAACGACCGCTTCGCCCGGCTCATTCAGACCTACATGCAAGAGGCCATTGAGGTAGGTGACATCGCCCCCATGGATACGGATGTGGTGTCGGTGGCCTGGATGGGGGCGATTTATGGGCTGATCATCCGCTGGGTGTACACCGGCGAACCCACGCCTGACCGGATTATGGGCACGTTAGTGCCGATGTTGTTGCATAGTGTGGGGTACGATGAACCCGTTAACCATTGACAATTGGCTATTGACCATTAGCCATTGAGGAAAGGAATTGCCAATGGTCAATCGTCAACTGAAAACCCATGAAGCAGAAAGTGAAGAATCGTCTGGTGAGTGTGAGCCAGCCCTGCCCAGGCCTGTCCGCGGCCGCGTTCCTACATCACGGTTTGGGGCGGGAGCGGTTTTATTGGGCTGATGGGTCGCTGACGTTGGCCGGGTTTGGCACAGCGGCGGAGCTGTTCGCCTGGGGCGAACTGCGCTTTCAGCAGATGGAGGCGCAGGCCCGGCAGTTGTTTGCCGGAGTGGTGATCGAAGGGGATGTCGCGGCCGCGCCCCGCCTGTTCGGTGGTTTTGCCTTCCGCGACGACTTCACCCCAGACAACACCTGGAGCGTCTTTCACCCCGCCCACTTCATTCTGCCCCATTTCCAATTCACCCAACAAGGCGACCAGACCTGGCTCACCCTCAACGCCCTGCTCCCCCCGGATGAAGACCCGGCCCAGGTGTTGCCTGATTTGCAGGAAGCGCTGACCATCCGTGCGGCCGCGCTTGGGGAAGAAGTAAACAGTGGACAGTGGACAGTGAACAGTAACCCATTCACCATTCCCAATTCACCATTTACCATTCACCATTCTTCCCCTCTGATCCACTACCCCCTCTCCTACCGCCAATGGTCAGCGATGATCACCGAGGCGACCACGCGCATGAAACAGGGGGAGATGGACAAGGTGGTATTGGCGCGGGTGTGTGAGATGCGCTTCCCGACTCCCATTACCGTGGATGAGGCGTTGGCTCATTTGTCGGCCCGGTATCCTGGGTGTATGACCTTTTTGTTTGAACCGCGGCCGCAACACGCCTTCTTTGGTGCTACCCCAGAGCTATTGGCCCGTGTGCAGGGGGACCGGGTAGAGACGATGGCGTTGGCGGGTTCGATTCGGCGCGGCCGCACGGCTCCGGAAGATGAGCAACTGGCCCAAACCATCCTGGCCGATCCCAAAAGCCGTTACGAGCACGATGTGGTTGTGCAATCGCTCCGTCGCCGCCTGGCTCCACTGATTCAAGAGTTGATTATCCCCCCGACCGGCTTACTAAAACTGAGTTATATCCAACACTTGCACACCCCCATCAGCGGGCAATTATGTGCGGCCAAAGGCATTTTGCCCTTGCTGGAAACCCTGCACCCGACGCCAGCACTGGGTGGTTCGCCGCGGCCGCGGGCGATGGCCTTCATCCGCGAATCCGAACCCGTCACCCGAGGCTGGTACGCCGCCCCCATCGGCTGGATTGATCACCACCTCGACGGCACATTTGGCGTCGCCATCCGCTCCGCTGTGACACAAGAAGAGCGTATCTGGCTGTATGCCGGAGCGGGCATCGTCGCCGACTCTGATCCACAAAAAGAGTGGGAAGAAACCGCGCTAAAGTTTAGTCCGATCCGGCAGGCAATGGGAAGTGATAAATTGTGAATTGTGAATGCTGAATCGTGAATTGTGAACGAAAATACCTTTCCATCATCATTCTAACAAAAGACAAGGAGTACTATCATGGCAAAAGGAGATGATATTGAAAGTCGGTTGATTGATTTTTCGGTATTGGTGATTGATTTGTGCGACCGTTTAGCGCGTACCCGTGCCGGGAATCATCTGGCTGGACAATTATTGCGGAGTGGAACGTCTCCCGCGGCACATTATGCGGAAGCTCGTGGAGCAGAAAGTACTGCCGATTTTGTTCATAAACTGAAACTATGTCTCAAAGAACTTAATGAATCCCGTGTTTGGTTGAAGATCATTATCAAGAGCAAGTTATCGCCGAAAATGGATCCCAAACCAGTGCATCAGGAATGTGACGAACTTTGTCGCATCATTAACAGTAGCGTCAAAACCACGAAGGGTAACGCATAACATGACCGCTCCCATTCACAATTCACAATTCACAATTCACAATTCACAATTCTCCAACCCCAGCCTGCTCTGGTCTCAAATTTTTGTGAACGCTCTAGCGCAAGGCGGACTAAAGCAAGTTTGTATCGCGCCCGGCTCACGTTCAACGCCCCTTACCCTGGCTTTTGACCATCACCCCGATATTCAGGTTTATCTCCATCTGGATGAGCGGAGTGCGGCGTTTTTTGCGTTGGGGATGGCCCTGGCGACGGAAAAACCAGTGGCGTTGGTATGTACATCGGGGAGCGCGGCCGCGAACTTTTTCCCTGCCCTCGTCGAAGCAAAAATGTCCGGTGTGCCCCTGCTCCTGCTCACCACCGACCGCCCCCACGAATTGCGTCACAGCGGGGCCAACCAGACCATTGATCAGGTCAAACTGTACGGCGACCAGGTGTTGTGGTCGGTGGACATGCCCATTCCCCAGGCTGATGCGCCCGATGTGGCCCTGCGTAACCTGCACACCCTGGCTACCCGCGCCCTCGCCGTCGCCGATGGCCTCGTGAAGGGGCCGGTGCATGTGAATTTTCCCTTCCGTAAACCCCTAGAGCCGGAGACTGGAGATTGGAGACCAGAGACTGGGGTAGTCTCCAGTCTCCAGTCTCTCAATCTCTCAGTCTCTCAATCTCTCACTCTCCCAATCTCTCAGGTAAGCCGCGGCCGCATCCACCCCACCCCTGAGCAAATCAGCCACCTGTCCGACCTTATTCGCCAGCACCCATGGGGCCTCATCGTTTGCGGGCCACGCTGTCCGGGGGGGGAGTTTCCTGACGCGGTGCGGCAGTTGTCCCAGATGATTGGTTATCCGTTACTGGCTGATCCGTTGTCCGGGTTGCGTTTTGGCGTGCCGGAAAGCATCGGCGGCTACGACACCTTCCTCATGGGCGACGGCCCCGGCTGGCCCGAACCCCAGGTCATCATCCGCTTCGGGCAGGTTCCCACCTCGAAATGGCTTAACGAATACCTGGACAAAATCACTCCCACCCACCGCCTCCACATCCGCGCCAACGGCATCTGGGCGGATGACAGCCACCGCGTGACGTGGTTTTTGCAGGCAGATGAGGCGGTGACGTGCCGGGAACTCGTGGGAACTCTGGGGAACTCTGGGGAGAGTGGACAGTGGACAGTGGACAGTGAACAGTTGACAGTGGACAGTCAGCAGTCAGCAGTAAGCGGTGAACTGTCTGACATTCACCATTCACCATTCACCATTCACCATTCACCATTTTCTTCCTCTTCACCCTGGTCAATCCAGGTTGAAGCAAAGGAACACACCCACTGGCAGGCTCTGCACCTGGCGTTAAGTGAAACCTGGTTCGATGGGGCGGCGGTGGCGGAAGTGGTGGCGGTGTTGCCAGAGGGGGCGAATCTGTTTATGGGCAACAGTCTGGCTATCCGTCACCTGGATCAGTTTGGCGCCCCGACGGCGAAACGGTTCCAGGTGTTTGGCAACCGGGGGGCCAGTGGCATTGATGGCAATGTGTCGAGCGCGTTGGGCATCGCGGCCGCGTTCCCCCACACTCCCCTCGTGGCTATCATCGGCGACATCACCTTCTACCATGACCTGAACGGCCTGCTCGCCGTTAAACAGCACCAACTTAACAATGTCACCTTTGTCTTGCTTAACAACAACGGGGGCGGTATCTTTCGCCGTCTGCCCATCGCCAGGATTGAACCGCCGTTTACGGAGCTATTTCTGACGCCACATGGGTTACAATTTGGCCCGGTGGTCGAGATGTACGGGTTGAAACATGAGCTGGTCCGCGGCCGCGACGCCTTCCGCACCGCCCTCCACACCAGCCTCACCTCAACCCACCCCACCGTCATCGAATTACAAACCGACAGCGCCGAAGATTTACGCCTCCGGCAGGAAGTGGTGTGGAAAGTCAACAGTTAACAGTCAACAGTCAACAGTTAACAGTCAACAGTCAACAGTCTCTAGTCTCTCAGTCTCCCAGTCTCCCAGTCTCCCAGTCTCCCAATCTCTCAATCTCTCAAAGGAGTTTTTTCATGACCAATTGGCAAGTTGTAAAAGAATACGAAGACATCACCTACCACAAAGCGGACGGCATGGCCCGTATCGCCTTCAACCGGCCCGAAATTCGCAACGCCTTTCGGCCCAAGACGATTGACGAAATGACTGACGCCTTCCGCCATGTGTGGATGGATCAGGAAGTGGGGGTGATTTTGCTCACCGGCAACGGCCCGGCGAAAGATGGCAAATACGCCTTCTGCGCCGGGGGCGACCAAAAAGTGCGCGGCCATGCCGGGTACGTGGGGGATGATGGTGTGGCCCGGCTCAATGTGCTGGAGCTACAACGCATCATCCGCACCATGCCCAAACCGGTCATCGCCCTGGTGGCCGGGTATGCCATTGGTGGCGGGCACGTCCTGCACGTCGTCTGCGACCTGAGCCTCGCCGCCGATAACGCCATTTTTGGGCAGACCGGCCCCATTGTGGGCAGTTTTGACGCCGGGTATGGCTCCTCTACCCTGGCCCGTATCGTGGGGCAGAAAAAAGCGCGGGAAATCTGGTATTTGTGCCGCCAATACAACGCCCAGGAAGCCCTGGAGATGGGGCTGGTGAACAAGGTCGTGCCGGTGGAGCAGTTAGAAGCCGAGGGCATCGAATGGGCGCAGGAAATTCTGAGCAAATCGCCGCTGGCGATCCGCTTCCTCAAGGCGGCGATGAATGCCGACATGGATGGACAAACCGGGTTGCAGGTATTGGCCGGTGACTCGACGATGCTGTTTTATATGTCTGAGGAAGGGAAGGAAGGGCGCAACGCGTTTGTGGAGAAGCGGGATGTGAACTTCAAGCAGTACCCCTGGCGGCCGTGATTAATTGTAAATGGTGAATGGTGAATGGTGAATGATACGGTTCACCATTTACAATTTACCATTTACGGCATGGTTCAGGTCAGCTTTACAAATTTGTAGGACGATTTGGTAAATCGTCTCGTGGGCGATTTACCAAATCGCCCTACAAAGTGTTAAGCACCGTTTGCCGACTTTTGAACCACGCCCCATTTACTATTCACCATGCAAATGGATTGGTTAAAGGCACAGGCTTATTCGCGGCCGCACGCCCTGGCTCTCCTCTTTGGCCCACAGACCTGGACCTACCGGGAGCTGGATGGCTGGGTGGATGCGTGGTGCGGCCGCGTCGCCAGCCTCGGCCTCACGGTGGGGGACAGAGTGGGCCTCTGCCTGCCCAACACCCCGGAAATGGTGGCCCTCATCCACGCGGCCGCGCGCCTCGGTCTCACCCTCGTCCCCCTCAACACCCGCCTGACAGAACGGGAGTTGGCCTGGCAGGTGGCGCAGACCGGGTGTAAGGTAGTGATCAGTAATCAGTTACCAGTTAGCAGTGAGCAGTTAGCAGTCAGCAGTGAACAGTCTCCAGTCTCCAGTCTCTCAGTCTCTCAGTCTCTCAATCTCCAGTCTCCTCATTCACCATTCACCATTCACCATTCACCATTCACCATTGATCAACTCTGGTCTTCCACCCCTACACCTTTTTTCCCTGCCCCCTTCTCCCTCGACACCCTCCAGGCCATCATCTTCACCTCCGGCACAACCGGCCAGCCCAAAGGAGCCATGCTCACCTTTGGCAACCACTTTTGGAGCGCGGCCGCGTCCGCTTTTCGCCTCGGTGTTCTGCCGGATGATCGCTGGCTGACCTGTTTGCCCTTGTACCACGTGGGCGGGCAGGCCATCCTGTTCCGCTCGGCGTTGTACGGCACGGCGGTCGTCCTGCAACAAGGGTTTGACCCGGAACGCATCAATACCAGCCTCGACTACGACCAGATCACCCTGATCTCCCTTGTGCCCACCATGTTGCACCGCCTGCTGGAAACCCGCACCCACTGGCCGGAATCCCTGCGCCTGATTTTGCTCGGTGGCGCGGCCGCGGACCCTGACCTCAGCCATCGAGCCAATCAGTTGCCGCGTCGTTCACCATTCACCATTCACCATTCACCATTCACCATACCTCTCATTGCGCCAACGTATGGTTTGAGCGAAGCCGCTTCCCAGGTTGCCACCCTTCTGCCCCCCGAAGCCCAGGCCAAACCCGGCAGTGTCGGTAAACCACTCCTCTTCACCACCATCCGCATTGCCGATGAGCAGGGGCAAACGCTCCCCGCCGGAGAAATCGGTGAGGTGGTGGTACAGGGGCCAACGGTGATGCCGGGATATTGGCAAAACGCGGAAGCCACAGCCAAAACGATCCGGGATGGGGAGCTATTCACCGGGGATTTGGGCTATCTGGACGAGGATGGGGATTTATGGCTGGTGCAGAGGCGCAGTGATCTCATCGTGACCGGGGGCGAAAATGTGTACCCCGCCGAAGTGGAAAATGTACTGAAACAACATCCGGGGGTCGCGGCCGCGTGCGTTGTCGGCATCCCCCATCCCCAATGGGGCCAACAGGTCTCCGCCCTCATCGTCCCCCGCCCCGGCTACCAGCCCACCCCCGAACAATTAACCACCTTCGCCCGGCAACACCTCGCCGGGTACAAAATCCCCCGCCACATCCAATTCACCGATCATTTACCCCAAACCGCCTCTGGCAAAATCGAACGTTATGCCGTGCAAAAACAGTTGCAAACCGGCTTCTCTTAAGTATTACAACCATTTTCAAATACTATATAGAGGGAATTTGGCTAAAATACCCAACGTTACCGGAGTGCTGTCCTACCGTAGAGTGATTTTGTGTCTGGCTCTGAGGGAGAAAAATGAAACAATCTTGGCGCGTTTTCACTGGCATCTTCATGCTAATTGTTATCTTGTTTTGGGTGGTGCAAACAGGAAGTAAACTGCAATTAACCGCAACCCCATCAGCCCAACGAGCGCAAAACGGCTCATCCGGGTTTGCACTTAATCAGGATCAGGCCCCCAACCCGGCTCTCAGCGGCCCCATCGTAGGGGAAGCGGTAACACCTGATGTCAGCCCACCCCTGCGCGAGATTACCCCCACCACGCCAGACATTATGCTGGATCGGGAACTGAACCCCCGGACACATCCGGGCAATTTGTTGAACGGGACACCCCTCTTGCCCGATGGCGAACCTGACCCCTTGGCCGCCATTTCCCAAAATGGGGGCGACCTGACGCCACCCGTCGGCCTGTCCTTTAATGGAATTAGCTATCTCACCGGGGGAACGGGTTCACCCCCTGACACGGTCGGGGCGGTAGGGCCAAACCATTATGTGCAGATGGTCAATGGCAGTATTCAGATTTTCAACAAAAGTGGCACAACCCTGTATGGGCCAGTGCTTAGCAACACGATCTGGTCGGGGTTTGGGGGGGTGTGTGAGACAGAGAATGATGGCGATCCCATTGTTTTGTATGACCGACAGGCGGATCGCTGGCTGGTGACGCAGTTCACGGTTAATTCGCCATACATGATTTGTGCCGCCGTTTCCACCACGGCCGACCCTACCGGCAGTTATTACCGTTACGCCTTTAATGTGGCGACAACCACTCCCGACTATTTCAAGTTTGGGGTGTGGCCGGATGCGTATTACATGTCGGCGAATGAAAGCACCTATACCGCGTATGCGTTTGATCGGGTCAGCATGTTAACGGGCGCGGCCGCGACCTATGTCAAGTTCACCGGTGAAACCAACCTGCTCATGCCCGCCGACCTGGATGGGGCCACCGCTCCACCCGCTGGCTCTCCCGGTATTTTTTACACCTTCAAAGACAACACCGCCCATGGTGGCTCCGATCGGTTAGAGGTGTTTAATCTAACCGTAAACTGGGCCACACCCGCCAGTTCTACCTTTGCCCTGGTCAATACCCTTCCGATTACCAGTTACACCTACACAGTTTGTGGCTTCTTTGTACTGGATTGTATTCCCCAGAATGGGGCAACGGCAACACAGCGTTTGGACCCGGTTTCAGAATGGCCGATGTTCCGTCTGGCTTACCGCAACTTTGGCACACACCAATCCCTGGTCGGTAACTTTACGGTGGATGTGGGTTCGGACCGGGCCGGGATTCGCTGGTTTGAATTGCGCCGCACCGGGGTAGGGGCCTGGTCGCTGTATCAGGAAGGCACACACACCTCGGCCAATACGGTTCACCGCTGGATGGGGAGTATTGCCCAGGACAGACAAGGGAATATAGCTCTGGGTTACAGTGCTTCCAGTACCACCACCTTTCCTTCGATCCGATATGCCACTCGTTTAGCCAGCGACACATTGGGCACATTGCAGGCCGAAGTTACCTTGCACGCCGGGACTGGGTCGCAGACAGACACCCACAGCCGTTGGGGTGATTACAGTGCGATAGATGTAGACCCCACGAACGATTGTACTTTTTGGTATACCACAGAGTATTTTTCCGCATCCGGGAGTGCCTGGAGTACCCGGATCGGCACGTTCACCATTCCTGAATGTGTGTCTGTACCTGATTACACCCTGACGGCAGGTGATACGGTGTTGGATGTGTGTAATCCGGGCAGTGACAGCGCCTTGTTCAACCTGGCGGTTATAAACGGTTACACGGGTAATGTGACGTTGAGCGCCAGCGGTTTGCCTGGGGGAGCCAATGCCAGCTTCTCGGTGAACCCGGTCGCCGTGCCGGGAAGCAGTAATCTCACGGTGACGACGGCAGGAACAGCGGCGGGGTCGTATCCGTTTACGGTGAATAGCACGGATGGCACGTTGTCACACGCGCAAAATATGACGTTGAATGTGGCCGCGGCCGCGCCCACCGCTCCCACGCTTCTCTCTCTCCCCAACGGCACAACCGGGGCCGCCACCATCCCCATTCTCTCTTGGCAGGCCGTCGCCGGTTCAACCAATTACACCCTGGAGATTTCCACTAGTCCCACCTTTGGCACAATAGCCTACTCGGCCAATGTAGCCGGAACCAGCCATACCGTGGCTACGCCCCTTAGCAGTGATACCCTTTACTACTGGCGCGTGCGTGCGGCCGCGAACATCTGCGGTACTGGAGCTAACTCGACCGTGTGGGCCTTTGCCACAGGTGGCGCACCCACCACCCTGCCCGGCATCTGCCGCAACCTCACCACCGCCATCCCCGACGCCAACCCCACCGGCCTCACCGATCTGATGACTATAGCGACAACCGGTACATTAACCGATTTGAACGTAAGTCTCGCCGCTACCCACACCTGGGTAGGCGATTTAAGTTTTATCTTACGTCATGTGAATACTGGTACAACCGTCACGATCGTTGATCGCCCCGGCGTACCAACCAGTACGTATGGTTGTTTCGGTGATAATATTGCGACCACCCTGGACGATGAAGGGGGGAGTGGGCCTGTTGAAACGATGTGTAGCAACCTTCCCGCCCTGTTTGGTCAACCCACACCCAACAACGCCCTCTCCGCTTTTGATGGCTTATCCCTCGCTAGTGATTGGTCTCTCCAGGTTATAGATTCTGCGGGAGGCGATACGGGAACATTAACCCAATGGTGTCTCATTCCGACTATAGCCGGTGTGTCAATCGCCGCCCGTGATTACAGTGACCTGGATACGGGTTATGGTGTGGCCTGGCACACTGGTGATGGCACACTACGCCTGGGAAGCAACTGGACAGCAGATTCCAGTTTCACGTTGGGGAATGACGATGGTAGTGATGATGGCATTGTCAAAACGGGTGGTCAGTGGGTCGCGGGGAATACCGTCACCTTAAACGCCACCATTACCGGTGGGAGTGGTTATCTGGCCGGTTGGTTTGACTGGAACAATGATGGTGTGTTCTCAGCAGGCGAAAAAGCGGTGGCCCAAAATGTGGTGGCTGGGGTCAACAACATCAGCCTGACCGTTGGTGCGTACAATCCTAACAGTAATCCCATCCTCAAGGCCCGCTTCCGCCTGTATGCCAGTGAACCAACCTTTGGCCCGAATGGTACAGAGACAGCCGATGGAGCCGCGGCCGCAGGTGAAGTCGAAGATTTCGCCTGGTCGTTCAGCCCCACGGCCATTACTTTACAATCCCTGGCCTTGGTCAACCCGTTCACCTGGGGGATGGCTCTGGTGCTGGGATTGGTAACTGTTACGGGGCTGGTGCTGTGGCGGCGGAAACGGTTCGCCTGAACCCACCGCCCTGACGATTCCTGGCAGGAAGGGAAAAAACAGTTTGAGCCGTTTTTCGCGGGCATTCGCCCGCGAAAAACGGCTCTTAAAAAGTTCCCCGCTGGGGGTGGGGGAAATCCGAGGATGTAATCGCCCTACCGGGCTTCGACAAGTTTAGCCCTCGATGACGGGTATCGTTACAATTGCCCCATGCCCTATCAACCCATCAACCAACTCCGTTACCATTATGAACAAACCGGTTCGGGCTTACCGGTGGTGCTTTTGCACGGGTTTACCGGCCGCGGCCGCAACTGGCTTCCCCTCCTTCATCATTCACCATTCACCATTCACCATTCACCATTCATAATGGTTGATCTATTGGGACATGGGAAGACGGATGCACCTGCTGATCCCACCCGGTACAAGATGGAATTCGCGGCCGCGGATCTCGCCACCCTCATCCTGGATCTCACCACCCCACCCGTCCATCTGGTCGGCTACTCTATGGGCGCACGGCTGGCCCTCTACCTGGCCGGGCATTACCCCCACCTCTTCCGCTCCCTGGTGCTAGAAAGTGGCTCACCAGGATTAGCGACAGAGACCGAACGGCAAACCCGCCGTGTCAGTGACGAACAACTGGCATGGCGGCTAGAACAGACTGGTATTGAGGCTTTTGTTGATTATTGGGAAAACATTCCCCTGTTTGCCAGCCAAAAGCGCTTACCGGAAGAGGTGCGCCAGACGGTACGGCAACAACGGCTCCAAAACAACCCCATCGGTCTGGCCAACAGCCTGCGCGGCATGGGCACTGGGGGGCAACCCTCACTTTGGCCTCAGTTGTCCCACCTTCAATTGCCCATTCTGCTTGTGGCTGGCGAACTGGATAGTAAATTCGTTGCCATTGCCCGGCAAATGGCCGGGCAACTCCCCCAGGCCCACCTCTGCCTCATCCCTTCTGCCGGTCACACCATCCATCTGGAGCAACCTGCTCTCCTGGCTGATCACATGTGCCGATTTTGGTCAGGCCATCTGTAGCCCCATTGCTCTGCCGCTTGCGCCAGGGCAGGGCAATGCCATGAGCTGAGGCCGGGGTTACTCCCCTCCATGTCGGGGCGGCTCGGGTTTAGGAGAGCGGGTCATTTTAGCTTCCATACGGCGCAAGAAACGACGAAACTGACTGCGGCCGCGTGCCCACACATATTTTGCTCGTCGCCATTCCCGATCTAACAACGTAACTTCCGGTATCGGCACATCCCACCGCACCACCGAAGCGGCCCAGGTCAGCCCTCCGCCAAACCCGACAAACAGCACCACATCATCGGGTCGGAGCCGGTTCCCTTTCACTGCTTCACTTAAAGCAATCGGGATAGACGCCGCCGACGTATTACCTACATACTCCATGTTGGTATAAAAAAGCGTGTCCGGCACCCCCAATTTACGAGCCACTGTTTCTACAATACGCACATTGGCCTGATGCGGGATGATCAAATTTACATCCTTAAGGGTCAGATTGGCTTTAGCCAGTGTCTCTTCGATGATTTCTGGTACCACATTGGTGGCAAAACGGAACACCTGCCGTCCATTCATGCTAATCGTGTTATGGCGATGACCGTTACTAGAAAATTCTGGAGTCACATAAGGGTTGGGATTGTGATAAATATTGGGTAGGCTGAGCATATCCCCCCCGGAGCCATCGGAGCGGAGCGTTGTTGCCAATACCCCACCGGGCACATGTGACCGTTTTAGCACTACCGCTCCCGCTCCATCCCCAAACAAAATGCACGTTCCCCGGTCAGTCCAGTCAAGGACGCGGGAAAGCCGTTCTGAGCCAATGACGATGGCATTGCGCACAGAACCTGTTTGGATGGCACTGGCGGCCATGCTCATGCCATAGACAAACCCTGAACAGGCGGCACTCAGGTCAAACGCTCCCGCTTTCGTGGCTCCCAGGTAATCTTGCACCAGACAGGCGGTGGCCGGAAACATATATTCTGGCGTGGAAGTAGCCACAATAATGAGTTCTACCTGAGAGGGATGGAGATCGGCGCGGGCCAGGGCGCGTGCGGCCGCTTCAAAGGCCATGGTAGCCGTTGTTTCTCCCTGAGCTACGCGGCGCTCTGAAATCCCCGTGCGGGAATAAATCCACTCGTGGTCGGTCTCGACATGGTGCGAAATTTCGTCATTCGTCAGAATCCGGTTGGGCAGGAAGCGCCCCCAACCGGCGATATGGGCGTATAACATGATTTACCTCTCTGGTGGCGTGTAAGGCTGTGTGGTGAACGAGACGCGACAACGTGACAAAAGGGCAATCTGCCGCAGGTTCAGCCTGACCATTATTTGGAAGTAACGACTAAGCCTGTTGCCTGAGCTTGTCGAAGGCAACAGGCTTAGTCGTTACATTTGGAAACAATAACCCGGAGTTGCCTGTTCAGTTGCGGGATGCTTTTTCTTAACCGTATAATCAGACGTTTGATTGTATCTTTTCTGAGGGTGGTGGTAAACGTTCAGTTACCCCGGAGTATAACCACAAATCGTGGGGTACAGACCTGACAGGTTTCTAAAACCTGTCAGGTCTCCCACAAAACGTGGGTATACTCTTTACCCCGCCCGGCGGTCATTGTTGTTTTAAAAATAGTCAGGTAATAGGGTTTCCCCCACCTTTAACCCCGCATCCCGGGGCGGGGAACTTTCTCATGTGCGGGTTATGGAGCGCGGCCGCGCTCCATAACCCGCACGCCTGGTGTTTCCCCTTCCCGCCGGAAATCGCTGGGGAGGGGCGAATCAACTCATTACCCGATTAATCATTTAAGGGTCTTGGGGATTTCGTGGGGTACGGGCAACCCTTGTGGTTGCCCCACACAGGGCAGGCACAAGGCCAGCCAGCCCCTACAGTTGGTGTCACCCCTTGAATTCCCAAAGAGCCTCATTTAATCAACAAAAACCGCCGGGCTAAATAGACGAAGCCTTACGGGCTAAAACGCCAGGCCAACGGCCTTTGTACCGATAGTCCGGTCGTTTTACGCCCGGACGGGCTGGCGGATGAATTGACACAACTGAACGGTTATGGGTGGAGCATACATGCCAAAAGAATCTTCTCATTTTCATCATTTAGGGTGGGGATTACTCTGTTTGATGGTGGTTTTGACCGGTTGCACCCTTTTTGCGGTTAATGACGAACCCATTCCCCCTCTGTACCTGACACCACCCCCGGCTACTGCCTATGAAACGTTGGCCGCCTTTCTTAACGCCACCGTGCCGGATCGTGATCTGGTAGACCTGACGCGCCGCTTTCGTGGTATAGAGGCACCCCTGGTGGCACAGACAGAAGCTACTACCTATGAGGTAGGTGATAGTGCGATGTTCTGGTACAAAAACCGTAACAGCGGCCGCAACGAACAAATTTCCGCCCAACTTGTTTATCGCTCCGACCAACTTAATATGTGGGTACAGGAGGGGGAGCGGGTTAATGAAGCATCTGTGCGTGACGCGGCCGCAACACTTGAAACAACGCTCTTCCCCACTGTGCGGGGTTTGTTTGGTCATGAATGGCAACCCGGTATAGACGGAGATAACCGGGTCAACATTTTACATTTGCAGGAGATTGGGGGTGGGGTAGTCGGTTATTTTGCCGTTGCCGATGAATATGTGAGTGCAGTCAACGCATACTCCAACCAGCGGGAAATGATTTACACCAGCCTGCGCTACGCTGAAATCGGGAGCCAGGAATATTTTGGCCTCATTGCCCATGAGATGCAACACCTTATACAGTGGCACACCGATCCCAACGAGGAATATTGGCTTGATGAAGGTATGGGGGAGTTATCCAGTCATACCGCCGGTTATGCCGATACGGCGGGCACAGATTACGAGGCTACCTTCATGGCGCATCCAGACATTCAATTGACTAATTTTAACCGGGCTGATCCGGCCACCGAACCGGCCCATTATGGGGCTTCGTTGCTTTTTGCCACCTATTTTCGGGATCGGTTTGGGGCGGAAGCGACATTGGCCCTGGTGCAACATCCGGCCAATGGGTTTGCCGGATTTGGCGCGGCGCTTACCCAGATGGGTGCCACAATTACGCCGGATCAATTGTTTGCTGATTGGTTGGTAGCTAATTACCTGCATAGCCATGACCGGGGTGAGGGGGTGTACACCTATGCCAGCGAATTGGCGTTGCCCGAACTGGCCGCGGCCGCGAGTTACCGCCGTTTCCCGGTGAGCCAGACTGCCGCCGTGCCCCAATACGGGGCTGACTACCTGGAATTGCACAGTGACACACCGCTAACTGTCGTTTTCACCGGCACGCAACAGGTACAACTGGTAACAGCCCAACCTCACAACGGTGATTTCTACTGGGGTACCTACCCTGCCGACAAATCAGATATGACCCTCACCCGTACCTTTGACCTGACCGGGTTGACTCAGGCTACTCTCACCTTTTGGGCCTGGTACGACATCGAAATGGGGTGGGATTACGCTTATATCGCCGTTTCCCAGGATGGCGGTCAATCCTGGCAACCGCTTGTTACCGCTTCAACTACCTCCGATAACCCGGAAGGCAATAGCTTTGGTCCTGGGTACACGGGTATGAGTGGTGGCGGTGAAGCACCTGTTTGGGTACAAGAAACGGCCGATCTGACGCCTTATGTGGGGCAGACGGTACAGATCCGCTTCGAATATGTCACTGATGAAGGGGTTCATGAGCAGGGTTTTCTGGTGGATGACATTGCCATTCCTGAATTGGGTTATCTGGATGATGTAGAAGCAGGGGATGGGGGTTGGAACGCGGCCGCGTTTGTGCGTCACAGCAATGTACTCCCCCAATCTTTCCTCGTTCAAGCCCTTTTACTCAGTGATACCGCCGTCCAGATCATCCCTCTGGTTGTGAATGCCCAACAGCAAGGGCAATGGGTTCTACCCCTAAACGAACAATTTAATGAGGCTGTACTGATCATTGCAGGCAACACACCCGTAACCACTCAAGCGGCCGCGTACCAATACCACATTCAAGATTAAACCTTATGCAACGTAGTAATCGTTCGTTTTTAACTCAGCGGTTTGCCGTGGCCGGTCTCCTGACTGCGTCCCCCAACTTAATTTTGAACGATTACTTAGGAACGAGAATTAAATAACTTACAGGAGTTCTCCATGAGCCTGTGGCTCACCAAGAGGAATGAAAACAGCTCCCAGAAAACCAGTTCCCTACCCTGGCAATCCCTCTAACATCGTTTCATGATCCATTTCCGCGTACTGCCCTGTTGCCAGGTAGACAATCCACTCACACACATTCGTCACCCGGTCGGCTGAACGTTCCAGGTTATGGGCGGCCCACTGCAAAAAGTTAGCCCGTTCTACCACCAATGGATCGGCCATGATATATTCCGCAATCCCCCGGTGAGCCTGTTTAAATAGTGTATCCACCACATCATCATCTGCCGGGATTTCCCGTGCCAGAGCCGCATCACGCCGTACAAACGCATCCATTGCCCGGTGAAGCATATCTGAGGCTTTCTCGGCCATCGGGGGCAGAATTTCGCCCAAAAAATCGGGTAGAGGCTGTTCACCAATCAGCAGACTTATGCGAGCAATACCCTTCACATAATCGTGGATTCGCTCTAGTTCTCCGGCAATTTCCATAATCGCCGCCAGGAGGCGTATGTCACGTCCGGTGGGCTGTTGTGTGGCAATAATGGTGAGGCAGTTCATCAAAATAGCGATGCGCTGTTCATTCACCCATTCATCCGCCTGAATCATCTGTTTGGCCCCTTTTATGTCGTGCCGTGCCAGTAAGGTAATAACCTTCACCAGGTTCTCTTCTATCTCACTACCCATTGCCAGTAATTGATCTTGCTGTTGCTGTAATTCCCGCTCAAATGTGAGTCGCATCGTTCAGTCCTTGAAATGAACAGTGTAAACGTTCAGTCATATATATCTATCCGCCAGACCCGCTCGGTCGTAAACGACCGGGCTATGGTTACAATGGCCGCTGGGCTGGGCTTTTAGCCCGCAAAGCTCCGTAGGTTTAGCCCAGTGGTTTGATCGTCGGGCGGGGTAACTGAACGCTTACCGAACAGTGAACAGTAGACAGTAAACAGCTTTCACTGTTTACTGTTTACTACGTACTGTTTACTGATTTTAGCCGAACCGCCCCGTAATATACTGCTCTGTCAACTCATTTTGGGGATTGGTGAACAGTTCGTTGGTCTGATCATACTCCACCAGATACCCGGCCCGGTCGGTGTCCATGTTAAAAAAAGCGGTGAAGTCAGAAGCACGGGCGGCCTGTTGCATGTTATGGGTGACGATAATGATGGTGTAGCTTTTCTTGAGTTCCTGGATCAACTCTTCGATGCGTAAGGTGGCAATGGGGTCCAGGGCCGAGGTGGGTTCATCCATCAAGATGATCTCCGGTTTGACGGCGATGGTACGGGCGATGCACAGCCGTTGTTGTTGTCCGCCGGAGAGGGAGAAACCGCTTTGTTGCAGTTTATCTTTGACCTCATCCCAGAGGGCCGCCTGGCGTAAAGCTCCTTCAACTAAACCATCCATGTCTCCCTTGTAGCCGTTGATACGAGCACCCCAGGCCACATTTTCGTAGATGGTCTTGGGGAACGGGTTGGGTTTTTGGAACACCATGCCAATACGGCGGCGCACTTCGACAGGGTCTACGTTGTGGTTGTAGATGTTATTGCCCTGATAAAGCACTTCGCCTTCAACGCGGGCAGTGGCTACCAGGTCGTTCATGCGGTTAAAGGAGCGCAGGACGGTGCTTTTCCCACAACCAGATGGGCCGATGAGGGCGGTAATTTTGTTTTTGGAAAATTTGAGAGAGATGTCTTTAACCGCTCGGAAGGAGCCGTAGAAGACACTCATGTGATTGGATTCAATGGCGTAATGACCATTGGGTGGGGTAAAACTCATGATAATCTCCTGGTGGTGCGGTTACGGAGAATGACCGCTGAGGCGTTGAGGGTGAGTAAGAGGATGAGGAGGACAACAATCGCGGCCGCGGCAATGTTCCTGAATTCATCTTGCGGCCGCGAAGTCCACTGATAAATCTGAATCGGCAACGTCGTAAACTTGGCAAATGGACCATCCGGGTCCACCGTGATAAACGTAGACGCCCCCACCACCACAATCGGAGCCGTCTCGCCAATGGCACGGGAAATCGCCAGAATCGTTCCCGTCATGATGCCGGGCAGTGCATTCGGCAACACATGATGCCAGATCGTCTGCCATTTTGTTGCTCCTAACGCCATACCCGCCTGTCGCAAAGAGTTCGGCACCGCTTTAATCGCTTCCTGAGCATTAATAATGAGCAGAGGCAAAATCAGCAACCCCAATGTCAGGCCAGCCGAAATAATGGTGCGCCCATTGGCCGAAGCCGTGCTCTCCACCAGACCAAACGCCGCCCCACTGGTGATTGGCTCTAACACCCGCACAAAAATCGCCAACCCCAACATCCCATAAATGATAGAAGGCACACCCGCCAGATTACTGATATTGGTCTCAATAAGCCGGTTCAACCAGGTATCTGTGGCATATTCTTGCAAATAAATAGCCGCCCCCACCCCAATCGGAAAAGAAAAAACGATGGTGATGACAATGATCCACAACGAACCCATAATCGCCGTGCGTACCCCAGCCAATTCCGGGGTACTGGATTGCGGACTTGCCACAAATTGCCCCGTCAACCAGGAACGAAATTCCAATTCCGCATTGGGAAAATCTTCCGCGACAAGCTGGGTTATTTCCTGCCGTTTGAACAGAGAATCCACCAATGACCAGGTTTTTACCACGTCTGGCTTCACGACCTCTGCCAACACCAGTTGATAAACATTCGCTTCGCTACGGGCTTCCAGTTCACAAGCGGCGGGCGGTTCGGCACTGGCACACACCTCGGCAAACAAGGCCGGGTCTTCAAACACAAATTGATCCTCATAAAACCGTTGATCCCGCTCCAACCGTCGGCCCAATCCCACTGAAATGTTATTTTGTAAAATTTTGACCAGATCATCTTTGGGCAAATCGGCCAGATCGGCCTGGAAGATGGTCTCTGTGAAAAAATCTAATGTGCCACTGTCTGCACCAGGGATATAACGACGAATCGGTTCATCGGGCCAACTGGGGTCTACATCAGACCAACGTTCAGCCGTGGTGTAAATTTGCCGTAATTCTTCCTGGGTCACACTGTCTAAAAAGCTGTTTTCCTGGCTGACCACGACCGCCAACGCGTCAATGGCGACACCTAAAGCCAGCGGCCGCAACCCGGCATCCCGGCACGCTTCAAACTCAGCCGCGTTAATGGGACGACTGGCGTTGACAACATCCACCTGGTTATCACGCTGGCAAAATGCCCGGAAGCCAGCCGTAGTGCCGGTGCTTTCCAGGCTGATAGTGGCGTCAAAACCCGCCGCACCGATACCGGTAGCCATTGCTTCGGTAATGGGGAAAACCGTGGAACTCCCCGCCACCCGGACGGCCCCCGCCAATCCGTTGGGGTCAATCGTTGTCCACTGTCCCGCTTGTAAACCCAGGCCGCTATTGACAGCCCAGACATCTTGCACCGCATACAGTGCTTCCTGGCTTAAGGGGAAGTAACCGACTTCCGTCACCACCTCATTGAGATGGGACAGGTAATAGTTGACAAAAATGGAGACGGCCTGATTGTTTTGCAGGATGTCGGCGGTGGTGTAAAGGTATAGCGGCCGCGCCAACAAATAATCCCCACTCTCCGCACTTTCTGGTGATGGGGTTACATTCTCTACATCCAACACCTTCAGTTTGTCCTGGTTCTGCAAATAATAAGCATAACCAAAGAAACCAATGGCATACGGATCATCTTCAATACCCGCCACCAATTCATTGTCATCCTCACTGGTGATGGTGTTAGACGCCGCCAGCATCTTCTCTTCATCCAACGCCAAAACCAACGCATCCGGGTCTACTTCATTCTGTACCGCCGTCAAACCAAAGGTCTGGTTTAGAATATTGTAAAGAAGGGCAATCAGGGCCAAAATGCCGACAATGGTCGCGGCCTGAAACAAAACACGACCCCATACCCCCCGGCGATGGCGGTTGGTGATTTGTTTTTCCAGGTCGGCTCCTTCGGGGAAAGAGGGAGTTAATTGAGCCATTATTCGTACACCTCACGGAACCGGGCTACAAAGCGGCGGCTCAGGATGTTAAGTCCCAGCGTCATCACAAAGAGCACCAGCCCGATGGCGAAAATGCTGTTGTAATCAATGGAGTTGTAAGGCAAATCACCGCCGCTGATGCGGACAATATGCCCGGTCATCGTTTCACCGCTAATAAACGGGTTCAAAATGTAATCAAACAGGCCATCTTTACCCAGTTCAAAATTGCGTGGGCCGTTGCCCGAAGCAATCGCTACCACCATCGTTTCGCCAATGGCACGGGAAATCGCCACCACAAACGCCGCCGTAATGCCAGAAAGGGCCGCCGGAACCACCACCCGGATAGACGTTTCTAGTTTTGTCGCCCCCAGGGCATAAGACGCTTCACGCAAAGAGCGGGGCACGGCATGAAGCGCGTCTTCGCTCATGGAGCTGACCAGGGGAATGATGAGGATGCCGATGACAATACCCGCCGAGGCGGTATTGAAGATTTGCACGGTACTTTCGCCGAAGATAGAGCGCAAAAGGGGTGTCATAAAGGTGAGGGCAAAGTAGCCATACACCACAGTTGGTACACCAGCCAACACTTCCAAAATCGGTTTCAGGGTACTGCGGGCACGTTCGCTGGCGTATTCACTCAGGTAAATCGCTGAGGCCAGCCCCAACGGCAAAGCCACAACCATGCCGATAAAGCTGGTGATGAGGGTGGCTAATATCAACGGCCAGATGCCAAATTCGAGAAGGCCGGGTTGCCATTTGGTTTTGGTAAAAAAATCTACCACTGAAACATCAGGACTGCCGAAGAAGAGCCAGGCTTCTTTGCCCAACTCATACAAAATACCAATGGTGGTAAAAATGGAGATGGCCCCGCAGAGAAACAGAAAACCCTGAATCAGCGTTTCGCCAATCCGCGGCCGCTTCATCAATCCATCTTGTCTCGGTTGTGCTCCCACGAGAACCGGCGTCTGTGTCGCCATTTCTTCTCCTTCTTCCATAACCTGCCTCCATCTGTAACTTCTTGGGTTTAGACCTGACAGGTTTCTCAAAACCTGTCAGGTCTGATGCGAATTTATTTGCGTATGTTACCCCGATTGTAAATCCGCTTTTCAACCGGGCAACTTAGGCCGATGGCAGACAGGTTATGGTTATGATGAAAAACAGGATGAGGAATGGCGCTTAACGTCCGTTCCTCATCCTGTGAGATGAAGGTTATTGGTTATTGGTGTATTAGTGTATTAGTACCAATACACCAATATGCCAATACACCAATACACCAAGAAACATTTAATTGTTGGCATTCAGCCAGTTCAAACGGGCCTGATTGAGCGCGTCATCACTGGCCGGGAAGTAACCGACCGGAACCACTTCTTCGTTGACAAAGGTCAGGTAGAAGTTGATGAAAGCGGCGACCTGGGGTTTTTCGGCCATGACGGTGGCATCGGAGTAGATGAACAGCGGCCGCGCCAGCGGATAAGAGTTGTTGTCTACATTTTCGGCACTGGCTTCTACACCCTCAATGCTCAGGATGTGCAGTTGGTCGCGGTTTTCTTCGTAGTA
Source organism: Chloroflexota bacterium (assembly GCA_018004935.1). Lineage (GTDB taxonomy): Bacteria > Chloroflexota > Anaerolineae > Promineifilales > Promineifilaceae > Trichofilum. The sequence continues at coordinate 25,032 of JAGNBF010000091.1, forward strand.
GGCGTAACCAAAGTAACCGATGGCACAGGCGGTGGTCAAGTCGCCCTCGGTGCAGGTGTCGCCGGTCACACCCTGAACCAGCACGTTGTCATCTTCGCTCAGTTGCAGGTTCGCGGCCGCGAGAATCGGCGCATCGTCCTCTTCAAACACCACTTCCACAAAGTAATCGAATGTCCCAGAGTCGGTGCCGGGGCTGAACCGGGCAATCGGGTGGGCAGGCCATTCCGGGTTCACATCCGCCCACGTTTCGGCGGTGGAGAAGGCCAAAGCCAGTTCAGCTAAGGTGATATTTTCGGCAAAGTAGTTGCTGGGGCTGGTCACAACCGCCAACGCATCCGTCCCCACCCGAAACTCAATCGGGGTACGACCAATCGCCGCACAAGCCGCTACTTCTTCTTCTTTGATCGGACGGCTGGCGTTAGAAATGTCCGTCTCGCCTGTTTCACAGAACCGTTCAAAACCACCACCGGTGCCGATGCTGTCAATCGTGATGTTCCCGGCATACCCTTCATCCTGGAACCGTTCCGCCATCCGCTCGGTCAGGGGGAACACGGTGGAGCTACCGGCCACCACAATGTCGCCAGATACGGCTAACACATCTACCGTGGGCAGGGTGAGACCGGCTGAAGGGGCGGCCACTTCGATGCCTTCGGCGGCACTCCAGTTGAGTTTAGCCTGGTTCAAAGCCGCCACGCTGGCGGGGAAGTAACCGACCGGGACCACTTCTTCGTTGACAAAGGTCAGGTAGAAGTTGATGAAAGCGGCGACCTGGGGTTTTTCGGCCATGACGGTGGCATCGGAGTAGATGAACAGCGGCCGCGCCAGCGGATAAGAGTTGTTGTCTACATTTTCGGCACTGGCTTCTACACCCTCAATGCTCAGGATGTGCAGTTGGTCGCGGTTTTCTTCGTAGTAGGCGTAACCAAAGTAACCGATGGCACAGGCGGTGGTCAAGTCGCCCTCGGTGCAGGTGTCGCCGGTCACACCCTGAACCAGCACGTTGTCATCTTCGCTCAGTTGCAGGTTCGCGGCCGCGAGAATCGGCGCATCGTCCTCTTCAAACACCACTTCCACAAAGTAATCGAATGTCCCAGAGTCGGTGCCGGGGCTGAACCGGGCAATCGGGTGGGCAGGCCATTCCGGGTTCACATCCGCCCACGTTTCGGCGGTGGAGAAGGCCAAAGCCAGTTCAGCTAAGGTGATATTTTCGGCAAAGTAGTTGCTGGGGCTGGTCACAACCGCCAACGCATCCGTCCCCACCCGAAACTCAATCGGGGTACGACCAATCGCCGCACAAGCCGCTACTTCTTCTTCTTTGATCGGACGGCTGGCGTTAGAAATGTCCGTCTCGCCTGTTTCACAGAACCGTTCAAAACCACCACCGGTGCCGATGCTGTCAATGGTGATGTTCCCGGTATATCCTTCATCCTGGAACCGTTCCGCCATTCGCTCGGTCAGGGGGAACACGGTGGAGCTACCGGCCACCACAATGTCGCCAGACACGGACAGGGCATCCACCGGGGGCAGAGCCACAACTTCAACGGTTACAGTTTCCGTTGTTTCGACAACACGGGTTACTTCAGTTTCAACTTCGGTGACAACTTCTGAAACCTGGGTCACAACCACTTCGACGGTTTCCCGAATGACTTCTGGCTCCACAGTTTCGCCACCGCAGGCAACAATAATGAGTGCTGTTATGAGCAAGAACAGCATAATTTTTACGTGACGCATAATTCTCCTTACTCCTCAAAAGGGTGTTTTGGATTGGAAATGGGCGCAAATAGATACGCCATAACCGCATGGGTTATAGCCTAAGAATAGTGTGGCCTATTTAACAGTTCAGGAAAGGTTTTTTAACAGGTGGATATAGTTTTGTAAACAAATGGTTAAGGGGGAGAGGGGGAGACTGAGAGACTGGTTATTGGTCACTGTTCACTGTTGAGTCCACTGAAAAAAGGTCAAAACAGTTAAAAGCCCGGTTTCTTTTTCTCTGGAAGCGGCGGTTACATGAGTCAGAAACCGGGCTTTTTGCAGTAGACTCACTGTCCACTGTTCACTGCTCACTGTCCACTGCTCACTGCTCACTGCTTCCCACTCCCGCCACCGGCAGGGTAAACGTAAACGTGCTTCCCTTGTGCTCTTTACTCCTAACCCATATTTGGCCGCCGTGGGCCTGAATCATGTGCCGGGCAATGGCTAAACCCAGCCCCGTTCCCCCACTCTGCCGGGAGCGATCCGATTTGTAAAAACGCTCAAAGATGCGGGGAAGATCTTGCGCGGCGATGCCGATGCCGGTGTCTTGTACGGATATATGCACCTCGTCCTCTTGAGGTGTCGCCATAATGGTGATTTGCCCCCCAGCCGGGGTAAATTTGAGGGCGTTGTGAATGAGGTTGCGTACCACTTGCTGAATACGTTCCGGGTCGGCCAGGACGGGGGGCAGTCCACGCGGCAAATTGAGAGTGAGGCTGATTTGGGCACGTTCGGCCTGCGGGGTGAACCGTTCAAGGGCGGGGAGCAAAATATCGGCTACGGTTACGGATTGGAGCCGAATGGGTACGCGGCCGCTTTCCAGACTCGACAAATCCAGTAGTTCTTGCACCATCTGGGTCAACGAATCTACCTCAGTTTCGGCCCGATCCAGGAAGCGCAGAGTGGCGGGTGGATCATCCAGGGCGGTATCACGCAGGGTTTCCACCAGGGCTTTGAGGGATGCCAGGGGGGTGCGTAGCTCATGGGAAATATTACTGATGAAGTCGCGGCGCACCGTTTCCAGGCGGCGAATGCGGGTGAGGTCTTGCAGAATGATCAGGCAGGCATTGGGTTCGGTGGTATGTAAAGGGGTGACGGTCATCTGGACAAACAGCCCTTGCTGAATAAGTTCAATGGTAGCCACCCGTTCCTGGTCGGTCTGGTGGGCTTGTTGCCACAGTTCAATGAGTTGGTGGTGGCGAACGATGGCGGCAAAACTGCGGCCGTGTTCCCCATTTTCAGCCTCATTTACCTTCAACAGACGACGTGCGGCCGCGTTCATCAAACTTACCTGGCCCATCTGATTGGTAATTAATACTCCATCGGCCATATTTTCCAGTACCGCACTCAGGCGACGATTGCTATCGGCCAGGGTGTTAATTTGCCGACGCAATTGATCGCCCATCTGGTTAAACACCAGCGCCAGGTCCCGTACTTCGTCACGGGTGCTGATGTTGTGCAGACGCGCATCTAAATCCCCGGCGGCCAGACGCCCGGCTACGGTTGTCAATTGGCGGATGGGTCGGGCGGTGCGTTCAGCAATAAGGAGGGCGATAAGGAGGGCGATGGTGGTTGTGAAGAGCGCGGCCGCGAGCAACGCCTGACGCAATTGGTTGACCTGATCGGCAATGTCACGCAAGGGCACACCTACCCGTAATACCCCGGCAATCGTCTGGCCGGTGTTAACAGCTACGGCGGCGTACATCATCTCTTCCCCCAGCGTATCACTAAAACGAATAGCATTCCCCTCGTTTAACTGTAGGGCTTGTTGAACTTCGGTGCGGTAAAGGTGATTGTCTAGCAAGCCAGGGTCCTGGTAGGATTCGGCCAGGACAGTGCCATCGCTGGCGATAAGGGTAACGCGCAGGTCGAGTAATTCGGACCATTGGCCTACTTGTGCCTGGATAGAGGGGGTATTGACAGAGGGGGGTGCGGCCGCGAACCAGATTTGCGCTTCATCGGCAAGCAAACGGGCTTCGGCTAATAGTTGCCGTTGCAGGGCGGCCAGATAGGCCTGATTGACCAGTTGGGAGAGGTAGGCTGTCAGCCCCCCCATGACAATGAGAATGAGGGCCAGGTATGGGATAGCAATGCGCCAACGGATATTGCGAAACATGGCGATTTACGATTGACGATTTTGGATGTCAATCGTCAATGATTACCCGTAAGCGTTCACTCCCTCTGGTGAGAAAGCCTTCCGAAGGTTTCCGCAAAGGTGTTGACCAATAGAACAAACCTCGGAAGGCTGAACACTTACGATTACCCTTCAAACCGGTAGCCAATGCTCCGCACCGTGACGATACGTGTCGGATTGGCGGCATCAGTTTCGATTTTTTCGCGCAACCAGCGCACATGCACATCTACCGTGCGGCTGTTACCGTCATATTCCCAGCCCCACACCCGCTCCAAAATGAGATCGCGGGAGAGAGCGATGCCCCGGTGACGGGCCAGAAAGAGGAGCAGATCATACTCTTTGGGTTTGAGATGAAGAGGTTGTTGATCGAGCCTGACTTCGCGGCGGGTGTCATCTATGATGAGATTGGTGAAGGTGAAAGTGGGGGTGACGGGAGAGGGTGGAAGCGCGGCCGCGGTGCTTGTCTCTGCCGCTACCTCTTCCCAAATCAGCCGGATGCGGCGCAATTGGGCCTTCACCCGGGCCATCAACTCCCGCATACTGAACGGCTTCGTTAGATAATCATCAGCCCCCATCTCCAGCCCTACCACCTTATCTACCTCATCGGCGCGGGCCGTCAGCATGATAATAGGGATGCTCGTCTCCTGGCGCAGAACCCGACATACCTCAAACCCATCCAACCCTGGCAACATCACATCCAATACAACCAGGTCTGGCTGATGTTCGCGGGCCAGTTTGAGAGCCACCAGCCCATCACTGGCAGTGATCACTTCATATCCCTGGCGCCCCAGGTTATAACTTAACGTTTCTGATAGAGCCGGTTCGTCTTCTACAATGAGTATTTTTTCCATATTTCGACTGTTTTGTGTTGTCTTTGCGAGCGTATGCCGCATCTTCTCAATGTTTCGGGGCAAACGAGGCCTGTGCTTGTCGAAGGCCATTGGTTGCGACAGGCTCAACCAACGTCACCGCGCTTTATTGAGAAGATACCGTATGCCTACAAAAAAACGACACGTTCACCCCGTCAAATGCTCGGGGCCAAAGTGATCCGGGAGCAAGGTGTAAAGGGTGGTTTGGCGCATATTACCTTGGGCATCCCCTAACCAGACGGGAATATCGCTGGCGAATTCACTGATTACCTGGCGACATGCCCCACAGGGGGAACCACCATTTTCGGTGATGACAACGACGGCCAGAATCCGGCGCACCCCTTCGGAGACAGCTTTGAAAATAGCGATTCGTTCGGCGCAAACGGTGAGGCCATATGAGGCGTTTTCAACATTGACCCCGGTAAAGATGCGCCCGTCTTCGGCCAGGATGGCGGCGCTGACAGGGTAATGGGAGTAGGGGGCATAGGCGTGGAGTCGGGCCAGACGTGCGGCCGCGAACAACAACTCTTGCTGTTCCTTTTCCATCAGGCCAGAGGGAAACTTGTCCGTCTCAGATACCCCCAATTCTTCAGAATCTCCCTGCTTTCCTATCACCTTCTCCTGCTCCACCCGGCTCCCTGCCCTTACCGTAGCATTACGGAGAATAGCATTGGGGCCAATATGACAATCTTCGCCGATAACCGTGTGGCCTTGCAGATAGCTGTTAGGCCAGATCACCGTATCTTGCCCGATAATCACATCGGGGTCAATATAGGTAGTGGCAGGGTCTACAATGGTTACACCATGGGCCAGCCATTTCTGCACCGCCCGCTGGCGGAAAGCCCGTTCTACATCTACCATCTCTGCCCGTGTGCCTGCCCCCAGACATTCACTGGGGTCATCCGTCATAATCGCCATGACCCCGCGCCCCTGGCTCACGGCTAATTCAACCATATCGGTCAGGTAATATTCAGGGCCGGTGCGGGCCTGGCGCAATGGGAGTTTGTCTAGATTGACCCATAACCAGTCGCTGTCAAAACAGTAAACACCGACATTCAGTTCAGTCATAGAGAGGATTTCGGCGGTGTTGGGGCGGCGGCGGGCTTCGGCAACTTCAACGATTTCTTTGACTTGCCCTTGTTCATCACGTACTACCCGGCCAAAAGATGAGGTGATATCGCCCCGGACGGTGAGCATGGCAATGGCCGCCCCCGTTTGGGTCTGGGTTTCGGCCATCTGCTGTAGGGTGTCGGCTTTGAGGAGTGGCATATCGCCATAAGTGACGATGGTTTGAGCGACGCGGCCGCGCAATAATTCTCGCGCCATTAATGTTGCATGACCTGTGCCCATCTGCTCCGCCTGGATGACATAGCTGGCCCGACTGCCCAGCAGATCCGGCACACCGTCGTCGTCTGGGGCGATGACAAGTACAGGGGGAATGGTGGCAACGACTGCGGCCGCGTCAAAGGCATGTTGCACCATCGGTTTGCCCCCCACCTCATGCAAAATTTTCTGCTTTTTCGACTTCATCCGGGTTCCTTTCCCGGCGGCTAACAAAACAACAGCAATACCATTCATAATTCACTTCCCTACGAAAATGGTCTACCTCAGGATAGGACTTACGAGACCGCTCCGAGCCACCCCAAGTTATTGAGAAAATACCACCAAAGACCCATCCTCCTGCGAAAATGTAAGGCGATTTGGTAAATCGCCCGCTGGACGATTTACCAAATCGTCCTACAGATTTTCATCCCTCTTGGTGAGCACCCCGCTCATGGGGAACTCCTACGAAAATAACCACGGATAGTGGAAACACGGATAGGAAGAAACACGGATGGGGATGAAAATGGTGGCGTTATTTTCATTCCTCTTGGTGCGCCGTAGGCCCATGGGGAACTCCTGCGATCCCAGTCCCAACGGGCAGGGGGAAACCTTTCATCGCCTCCATCCGCAACCTGGGCGATAGTGCCCCTTCCCAGTTGTTTATTAAATTTTTAATCGGGTAACGCCTTCATTGACCTCATCCCCCCTGCCGATTCCCGAGGGAAGGGGGGAATTCCCATGGGGCATTTTTCGGGGCGAATGCCCCGAAAAATGCCCCTTAGAAAAGTTCCCCGCCCCGGGGGGTGGGGTTAGGGG
>JAGNBF010000092.1:0-7300 GCA_018004935.1 Chloroflexota bacterium
ACCCGTTTTGACGATTTAAGCAATGCCGGATGGGATTTGATCATCGTAGACGAAGCTCATCGCCTGGGGGGAAGCACTGATCAGGTGGCGCGTTATCAGTTAGGGCAAGGTCTGGCCGATGCCGCGCCCTATCTGCTCCTGCTCTCCGCCACACCGCACCAGGGCAAACCGGATGCCTTCCGCCGCCTCATGGCCCTGTTGGATGCGGATGCCTTTCCCGATGAAGCCAGTGTGGCCCGCGGCCGCGTGTACCCCTATGTGATACGAACGGAAAAACGAGAAGCGATAGATGGACGCGGCCGCGAGCTGTTCCAACCGCGCCATACCCGCCTCTGGCCCGTCGCCTGGGATAGTCAACAGCCCAACCAACGTCGCTTATACGATGCCGTCAGTGATTACGTGCGCCAGGGATACAACCAGGCCCTGCGCGAAAAGAAAAGTTATATCGGCTTCCTGCTCATCCTCATGCAAAGGCTCGTCACCTCATCCACCCGCGCCATCCGCACCACCCTGGAGCGGCGGCTGGAAACCCTGCGCCAACCCGAAGAACCAACCGATCCGCTCACCCTGTTCAACTGGGAAACATGGGCCGACATGGCCGGTGAAGAGCAGGCCGAAACAATGCTCAGCACACCCCTCCAGGCCCAGGCCAACGAGCAGGCCGAGGTCGAACAGTTGTTGGCGCTGGCCGCCCAGGCCGAAGCCGATGGGCCAGATGCCAAAGCCCAGGCGTTACTGGAATGGGTGTATCGCCTGCAACGGGAGAGTGGCGACCCCAACCTGAAACTGCTCATTTTTACCGAATTTGTACCCACTCAGGAGATGCTGGCCCAATTTCTCCGCGAACGAGGTTTTACCGTCGCTACCCTGAACGGCACGATGAGTTTGCAAGCCCGGCAGGCCGCTCAAACCGCCTTTGCCACCCAAACCCGTTTTCTCGTTTCCACCGACGCCGGGGGCGAAGGGTTAAATTTGCAATTCTGCCATGTCATCATCAACTACGACATGCCCTGGAACCCCATGCGGCTGGAACAACGCATTGGCCGGGTAGACCGCATCGGCCAGACACAACCGGTGCAGGCGATCAACTTTCTCCTGGCCGACACCGTAGAAGCACGGGTACAGGAAGTGTTGACCGACAAATTGCAGATCATTCTCAAGCAGTTTGGCGTGGACAAAACCGCCGACGTGCTGGACTCAGCCGAAGGGGGGCAATGGTTTGATGATCTCTACCGTGAAGCCATTCTGCGCCCGGAAACCTTAGAGACGACGGTAGAAAACACCTTACGACAGGTGCGGGAACAGGCCGCAGTCTACCGGCAGAAAACCAGCCTTTTCCACGAAGACAGCCCACTCCAACCCGAATTGGCCCGTGCCGTGCTAGAACATCCCCTGCCGCGTTGGGTCGAACAGATGACCGTCTCTTACATCCGGGCGCATCAGGGGCAGGCCGTGCCACAAGGCCAGCTTTGGGATTTGACCTGGCCCGACGGGCGGCGGCAAACGCGGGTATCGTTTCATCACCAGGCGGGTTCCCCCTCCGGCCAGCCGCTGACCCTGGCCGATGGGGCGGTCCGCGATTTGGCGATCCATTTGCCGCCATTTGTCGCCGGTCAACCGATTCCCTGCCTGGAAATGACTGGTCTCCCCGCCGCTGTCCAGGGGGTCTGGTCGCTGTGGCAAATCAGTGTGCGGCGCAGTACCGGTCACCGGCAGAGGCTGTTACCCTTGTTTCAAAACGAGAGCGGCCGCGTCTTTTTACCCACCGGGCAACGCATTTGGGAACAGTTGACGAGTGCCACGCCCCAGGTGACAGGCAGTTTGACCGGTGCGGCCGCAGAACAGGTTCAGCAACAGGCGTGGCAAGCCATTGCCCAGGCGGGACAGAGTTATTACGAGGAAATGGTACGAGAACAACAACGGCAGAGCCAGCGAGAAGCGGAAAAGATGCGTTATGCGTTTGCGGCTCGCGGCCGCGCCATCCAGCGGTCAGGATTGCCTGCCGTGCGCCAATACCGGGAGCGGCAGTTAGCTCAGGAAGAAGCGGCCTGGCAAACCCAATGGGCCGCCCAAACTCACCTGGTGCCCGAGGTCAATTTGATTCTACTGCTCCACATTCGCAGTATAGAGCGAGAGGAAGGAGCCAGAGGAAATCAATCTGCTGTATCCTCTAGCTCTACACCTTAAGTGATCGTCTAAAAATAAGTTAGGTGGCACGGTCAGGAGACCGGCCACAGCAAAATGGGAAGTTAATCTTAGACGGTTACTAACCTTCAGCACGGAGACCCCACGATGAGCCAATCATGGCGCGATGTCATTCTGGCCCCCTTCATCCCGCAACTGGCCCGGCTCACGCTGGTCGCCGACCCGGACAGCCTGCTGGCCGACGAAACCATTCAGGCCGGGTTGAAACAGCGTGGCTTTGAACTGGTGGAATATCAGGAGACGGTGGCGTTCCGTTACTTTTTCGAGACGACGGTGCGGCCGCGGTGGTTGGCTGGCGATACCACAGAACTTGTCGTGGTGGTGCCAAACAGTGACCCCAAACAAATACCTTTTGACTGGTTAAGGCAAAGTCGTTGGTTGAGCCTGGGCTTGAACAGCCTCTTTCCCCGGCTGACGTACTCTGAGGTAGCGGCTTTGCAACGGCGCGATCTGGATGTCCTGTACACCGCCCAGACGAAATTTGCCCCGACTCAGGCGGGTGAAACCAGCAGTCGTGACTTTATCCTGCGTCATGTCTTTGGTCTGGATGCAACCCTGGTGAAAGATGAAGCTGATTTGTTGACCCTGCTGCTACGCCTGCATCTGGGGCAACGTTCTTTACCCGCGCCCTTTGTCAGCCGCCTGGTACAGCAGTTAGGGCAGGATAACCGTTTTGCCGATTGGCCCCTGGCTTCCTTATTGGCCGATTCAGCCACTTTGTACGCTTTCTTGCAAGAGCGTTGGCCACTTTTCCTGGAAACCCAGGGGGAACCGGACACAAAGCGTCTCCATGACACCATCGCCGCTCAGGAGTATGCCTGGCAATGGCCGGGACCAGCGCAACTACCGTGGGCACACCCGGAAATCCGGGCGTTTGTGGATACCCTGTTCCTGGAAGGGAAACTCCGCCCGGTGACACATCCCCGAAGCGACAAGCTGAAGCATTTGTGGGTAGTGGTGGGTCTGCAATCAGATCCGGCGGCGGATCGGGAGCAACGGCTGGCCCGGCTGTTGGATCAGTTGGCAACTCGTTTGCCGGGTGATGCGGCGGACCATCGGAAGTGGGGGGTGTTCGCGGCCGCGTGGGCAGAAGCTATCGTGCTCCACCATCTCCCCCTGGCCGAAACGAATCCTGATCTACGCCAAAGTTTCAACCAGCTCCAGGCACAAATAGATCAGGCGTTTAGCACCTGGCTGGCGCAACGGTACAAATATTTGTCTACTCTCTCCCCCCATCCCCCGGTGATGGGGCATCACATTCCCCGCTCACTGGCCCGAACGGTCAAACCACAGGGGCAGGAAAAAATTGCCCTGGTGGTCATGGATGGTATGGCTCTGGATCAATGGCTCATCGTGCGCGACCATCTCAGCGCACAGCTACCGGGTGTGCGTTTCCGCGAGGAAACAATCTTTGCCTGGATTCCCACCGTGACCGCCGTCGCCCGCCAGGCCATTTTTGCCGGTAAAAGCCCTTTTTACTTTCCTGACAGCATCGGCACGACGGCTAAAGAGCCAGCCTTGTGGTCTCTCTTTTGGGAAGAGCAGGGGTTGTCCGCGGCCGGGTATGAGAAAAAGCTCCGTAGCGCCAATGATCTGGACAGGGTAGAGCAGTTAATCACCCGCCCCAAGATGCGCGTCATTGGCCTGGTAGTGGATCAGATTGATACCATGTTACATGGGATGACGCTAGGCGTGGCCGGTTTGCACCAACAGTTACAGTTGTGGCTGAAAGCAGGCTTTCTGGTTCGGCTGATCGAGCGATTGACCCAGGCGGGATATGAGATAACCTTAACGGCGGATCATGGCAACGCGGCCGCGGTTGGGATTGGTCGCCCTGGTGAACAAGCTCTGGCCGACCTGCGCGGCGAACGGGTTCGGGTTTACCAGAACGAAACGTTACGCGCACAGGTACAAGAGAAATACCCTGCGGCCATCGCCTGGCCCCCCGAAGGTTTACCCCCCACGTTTTATCCTCTGTTGGCCCCAGAGCGCACGGCGTTTACTCCCCAGGGCGAAACCACGCTCACCCATGGGGGTGCTTTACTGGAAGAAGTGATTGTGCCCTATATCAAGATTGAAAGATAATTTTGTCACAGATGGCAGAAAGTTTTTCTGGCGTAGCCACGGATGGAAGAAACACGGTAGGCTTCGCCGCGCCGCAGGCTAAGGAAAGGGACACGGATAGGAAGGGAACACGAATGGTCGTGTTCACAGAGGAATGAAATGTGACACGTTTACCGATTGGATTTTCGCAACGAGTTTTGCCGGAGTGGTTGGAATGGACAGCGCAGATGGCCCTGGCCGGACTGGCGACTGAGGCGATTTATGCGGAGTTACAGAACCGGTTGCGGCCGCTGGTTTCGGTGGGTGGCCCGGATTTACACAGCACCCGCAACAAGGTCGTCAACCTCTTGCTGAACATCTGGGTGAAAGTGCCTGATGCTTTACAGCCGTTCCGTGATGAAGGGTTGGAACTGTTAAGCCAGACCGCCTTAACTACCCATCTGCCGGTTCATTGGGGGATGTGCCTGGCGGCTTATCCCTTCTTTGGCACGGTGGTGGAGGCGGTTGGTCGCCTGCTACAGCTACAGACCACCCTCACCTTTGCCCAGATAGAACGGCGGGTTCAGGAGAAGTATGGCGAACGGGAGACGGTGCGCCGGGCGGCCCAAAGTGTCTTTTATGGACTCCAGGATTGGGGGTTTCTGACTAAAACAGACGAGCGGATGGTGTTTGCCGGAACAAAGCCTTTGCCGTTGAGTGACCCACGTTTGACGAACTGGCTGGTGGAAGCGGGGATGATAACGATGGGAGTGGAGACGGTGGGATTGGGTGCGGCCGCGAAGATGCCGGTGTTGTTTCCCTTCGCTCTGCCCGAACCCCGAATAGCCCCAAGCACACGGCTAGAACTCTTCCGGCAGGGATTGGATAATGATGTGATTATGCGGATAAAGCCGTAAACAAAGAGACGCGACTGTGAGCAAATACGATCCTTTACACACCTTTCTCCAGAATGCTCCCCCTCATCTTGAGGAACTAACCCTTTCTTTTGTTCAGATTAAACAAATCCTGGGGTCAGCTTTGCCTGCCAGTGCCTACCAACATCAAGCCTGGTGGGCTAATCCCAGCACACCTGACCAACATCCTCATGCTCAAAGCTGGCTCACGGCGGGCTGGCGTGTCGCTGGCTTAAATCAGCAGGATGGTTGGGTACGTTTTCAGCGCGTCGCCAAGGTTTAGACTGTGAGGTGTTTTCTAGTTTCTCCAAAAACCAGATGGTGAGCCTGATTTACGCGTTCTCTGATTTGGCCCCCTTGATTTTCATCCAATAGTAGTTGCACAAGCTGATTTACGTTTAGCGGCCGCAATACTACCTTCGCCTTCTTTTCTTCACTCAAAAACTCTCGAATCACCAGATGAACCTCACGGGCACTATCCGAGATTGTGGGGTAGATGATGGTGGCCGTGCTGTTTCCCCCTTGCAGAACCGCGTACATGGCTAACTGATACAACATGTCACGCGGCAAATCATGTTTCCACAAATCCCGGTATTTACTGTCCAACACGGCTACGATCTTTCGCCCCTCCAGCACCACAAAATCAGGGCGTGGCGTTGGTGACTGGCGATTCTTCTTCGGGGGATGATCAGGATCATACATAATGGTATGGTGAAGTTGGAATTCTTCTCTTAAGGTGTAACCGGGTAGATTCTCGGCCAGAAAACGGCCTACCAATGCCTGGAAGAAACGGTTCATGTCGAACAGAAATCCGGGGAGATGGAGGTCGGTCGCAACGCCCTGCCCCAAACTTTCCCCTTGAAACAAAATCTCAATCAGCTTCAAGGCTGGTTCATAGGCGACCGTGCGCCGGTCCAACGCCTGGCGGGTTTGCGCCAACAGATAGGCCGTGAGTTTGACCGGGGCAACGGTTAAAAAGACGCGGCCGCAAAAAATTCCCCCACCCATTTAGCATTTACCACACTTCATTCAATTGGCCGCGTTAGCGGCCGCGCTATGGCGACCATACAATAAATGGGCTACGCACAGCTACTCTTTGTCCTTATAATGCATCCATACCAACATTCAGGAGAGAATTGTGTCCAAGACAAGCGGCCGCAAACTATCTGCGCCAAACGCCATGCTGCGATTGGCAAATGAAACCGGTGACTTTACCCCAGAAGAAGTGCGCGGCTTGGTCTGCAATCCGACCTACGTAGGGATGGGACCTTATCCAAAGATGGTATCCGATGAGGAGTGGGTCGCGGCCGCGGCTATGGCCATCAAGAAACAAGGGGCCGAACAGTTCCTTGCTAATCTGCTCCATGTACTGCGCCAGACGGTATCTTATGGTGGTGTATAAGAAGTCAGCCTGGCGTTTAACACCTCCCCCTGATGGTACGTAATGCCCTTACGAACGGCTCCTGGTTCGGACAAATCCCATAACCAAACCTCACCCCCTGCTGAGGCCAGCATGATTCCCACGGGATTGAAAACCAACGCTTGAATATAGTCACCACCACCGGTCTTTCTAATCCGTGGTCTTTATCTATTTCACGTATTGCCCGCCTGCCACTCATCTCTGGTCAATCCGAACAGAATCTCATCATAGTAACGGCCATTGGTGAAGATGCGCCGCCTGCGTCGGCCTTCTTCAATACAACCAAACTTCTGGAGATGAGCGATGATCGCTTCGTTCGTCTCAACGCACTGTGTGTTGTACTTCTCGAAGCGTCGCTCATCAAACATGTAACACAGCATCAAATGCTTCGCATTATCGGCATGTCCCTGGCGCCGATACGGCTCCAACACAAATGTCATCGTCGAGAAATTGCCGCTCTGTTCTTCGATCTCTTCAATCGCACAGAAACCCACAAATTCCCGCCCCAGTGTCTCAATCGCAAAGTCCAGCCTCCGAGGAGCATTCTTGAAATCCACCGGGAGTGATTCTAACTGCGATGCTCTGGAGCGAGGCAGACCGATGGAGAGATTAATCATTCGTTTTTAACTTAGCGGTTTGCTGTGGCCGGTCTCACTTCGGCTGCGCTCAGTGCAGGCTCTGACCGAGCCATCTATCTTATTTCCGAACGATTACTTAG
>JAGNBF010000092.1:7400-31556 GCA_018004935.1 Chloroflexota bacterium
CTTAGTGACTATCCAAGAATAACTTCCCGATCTGCTGTGGCCGGTCTCCTGACCGCGCCACCCAACTTAATTCTGAGCGAACCTTTAGGATTTACGGGTTTGCTCGATCCGGTCTCCTGACCATGCTCATTGGGCTTCGGTAGGACACCGGCCACAGCACGTAAATCCCATCCTTAATCCAAAAGTACCGATCCAAAAACAAGAACCAGGTAAGGCGTAAGATTTTGTGGCAAACGGATATAAATATTTATAACTGGTTCTAAGATCTGTTACCCGCCATCAAAACACCAGCCAAAATTACCCGGTAACGATGGCCAATGGTCGCTTTCAACGACCAAAAAAGGACTCTAGTACCATTAGTAACCGCCGTAAAACGGATTACACTTAGCAAGATTTCATACTGTAGTTCCTTCAACCGCATAATAATCACGCCAGAATACAGGCCTAATTAGGGAGGGTTTTGTGTTATCTATTGCCACCTTCTTCCGCCGTCACTTTAAAGCCATCCACAAATTGATCTCTCTAGTCGTCGTTACCTGTCTCATCACCCAACTGGGTGTTGGGGCTTTCAAACCGGTAAAAGCCACAAACTCTGAACCTACCTGGGCCGGTCGTTTACCCGATTGGGCCACCGATCCTCAATACGGTCGCCCTCGCGCCGCGGATTATCAAAACGCCGCCCCCCAACTCCGCAATGCCAGCCCATTGGAGCAATACCAATATTTAACCACCCAACTCCCCGAAGATTTGTGGGACATTTTAGCCGACACTATTTTTGATGCTCCACCCACAATTTTAGAAAACTATCCACTCCCCCCGGCGACGCCACCACAAGATGCTAACCTGGTTGCACAAACCCACAACATCTTTTTGCCCATTCTGCCTGCTCCCAGCCAACCAGTTTGGGGAACGAAGCCTGTTTTTGATCTGCTACTGCCCAATCCGGCAACTTTGACTACTGAATTAAACTTTAACACCACACAAATAGCGATTGTTACATCAGCAATAACCGCCGAAAATCAGGCCCGTGCCGTTTTAGATGCCCAGGCCAACCTCATTATCAACGACCCTGACCTGACCCTGGCTCAAAAACAAGCGGCCATCGCCGCCATGAACTACAACGGCCAACTGTTAGACATCCTGGCCGATACAGACACCACCTTACGCAATCAACTTAACCCCAATGCCTATAACACGCTTATTGGCTGGCTAGAAAACAATTTCCAGGTCAAACGCCAACAGATAGAAAATCTGCGTCAGCAACAAGGTACCAATGCGGCTACAAATTGTTTTGAAGGTGTTGTTTATGCCACAACATCTACACACCTCGATAATTCCGTAGACCTGCCCGATCAATACTTAAAATTTGCGAATCTTGGTTGGCCCACTATCCCTGGTTACGAATCCCCACCCTACGCTGTTGGACTTGACTATAACGGCGTTATCACCTCAAGCATCATCGTCACCGATGTGGCCCCCTGGAACTTTGATGACAATTACTGGCGTCTACCCACTGATCCCATTCAACCGCGTCGTTTATTTACCGATTTGCCTTTAGGCAAACCGGAAGCTGAAGCGGCCTATTTCGATGGCTACAATGGGGGACTCGATCAACATGGTCGAATTGTAACCAATCCTGCTGGCATTAACCTATCTCAACCCGTTGCCACTTACCTCGGTTTCCCTGGTGGACTTGATCCGGTAACAGTTACTTACGACTGGGACTGCGACACGCCTAGCCGCGTAAATCGCACCTTTGGCCTGAATAATTTCACCACTTACGCCGTACAAGGCGTAAATCCATCCACAGGTAATCAATTTTATTGGTATCGTGATTTTCTGGTGCCCGGGCGGGGTCTGAATGTAGATATGGTGCGTTATTACAACGCCCAATTAGATGAGGCGGGTCTTTTTGGCCTGGGTTGGTCCACCATTTATGACATGTATTTGAAATTTTATGCCAATGGCGTGATTGAAGTGCGTTACGCTGATGGGCATAAAGGGTATTTCGTACCTGATGGTAGTGGGGGGTATTCTGCCGAACCCGGCATTTTTGAAACGCTGGCTCCTACCACCAATGGCTATCGTTTATCTACAATAGATCAAATCTTCTTTGATTTTGCCACCGATGGTCGCCTGCTCACCATCAGCGACAGTGCGAATAACCAACAGACACTCAATTATTCCGGGGCAATATTAGACAGTATTACCGATACGACGGGGCGTGTCTTCTCCTTTATTCACAATGCCGCTGGTCACGTTACTCAGATTGATGCCCCCGGTATGCGTGCCTACACCTTCACCTATGGGACGAACTTCAATGGTGATCATATTGTCAGTAGTAGCGGTGATATTCTGCTCAGTGCGACAAATGCTGGCAATGGCACTACCTCTTATGGTTATGATCCTAATGGTGATTGGCTAAACCGGGTTACTGATCCCACCGGAGTGGATTATTTACAAAATATTTATACGCCAGACGGCCGCGTTCAATCTCAGCAAGACGGCAATAGTAACTCAGGCGATTTTACCTACGATCTCGTCAACCTGACCGCCACCCAGACAGATGCGTTGGGTAATCAGACCATTTATTACTTTGATAGTGACTTCCGGGTGATTAAAGAAGAAGACGAGCTTGGTAATACGATTGAGTACACCTACGATGGGGACAACATCGCCAGCATGACAGATAAACGGGGCAATACCTGGCATTATACCTATGACAGCCGGGGCAATATGCTCACTAAAGAAGACCCCGTAGACGCTTACTCTGTTTTTTATTACACCACCGACATTACCCGTTACGAATACGACGCCAATAACAACATGACCTTGATGGAAGATTCATTAGGAAACATAACCCGTTATGAATATGACGCCAACAACAACCCGATCAAGGTCATTGAACCCAATCTAGCCGAAACAACGGCAACTTATAACGCCAACAACGAAATGATCAGCCTGACTGATGCCGAAGGTCGTATCACCCGGTATGAATATGATAGTCATGGCAATTTGATCAAAACCATCGATCCTTATCTCAATGAAACCGTATCAACCTACGATGCGAACGGCAACGAATTGACCCGGACTGATGCCGAGGGTCGTATCACGCGCTTCGAGTATGATAATAATGACAACATGCTCAAAATGATTGATCCGTTGGGTAAGGAGATCCAGTTTGAATATGACGGGAATAATTGGCTCAAAAGGAAAATAGATCGCCGGGATGGTATATGGGAATGGGAATATGATGACAATGGCAACCCCACCCTGGAGAAAGACCCCATGGGGAACGCCATTACCCATACCTACGATGAGATGAACAACCGTCTGACAACAACAGACGCACGTCACAACCTGATATTAACCTACACCTATGATGAACTGTATCGCTTGATTAAAGTCGTGGATGCCGCTTTGCAGGAGACTCATTACAGTTATGATCCTAACGGCAATCTACTCACCATTACGGACCCGTTAGGAGAGCAAACGAACTTTGTCTATGATGCCGTCAACCGGCGTAAATATGTCTATGATGCGTTAGGGGGCGTGACCGAATATTGTTATGACTCCCTGGATCGCATCATCCGTATGTTTGATCCGCGCCGGGCCATGACCGATTTTGTTTACGATAACGTAGGCAACCTGACTGAGGTACATGATCCCCTGGCCAATGTGACCAGCCTGGGTTATGACCGGGTACACAACCGCACCTCTATAACCGATCCGCGCAACTTTACAACCCATTACGAATTTGACGATTTGAACCGGCCCATCCAGGTGACAGATCCCCTCAGCCAGACAATCCAGATGGAGTATGACAAAGTGGGTAATACCACGGTTATTACGGATGCCATGGGGTTTGTCTCCACCTATGAGTACAACGATAACAACTGGGTCATCACCACAACCAATGCCTTAGTGGATCAAACCTTTTCCACCTACGATCCCGAAGGAAGCCGTACCGATTTTAAGGATGAAAGAGGGCATACCACCCACACTGATTACAATCTGGCCGGTTATGCCACCGATGTGACCGACCCGATGGGGGGTGTTACCCATTATGAATACGATCCCAACTATAATGTGACCCTGGTGCTTAACGCCCTTACCCATGAGACACATTACACCTACGACCCGCGCAACCTGCTAGAAACCGAAACCGATCCCCTCTTAAACACCACTACCTACCAATATGACGCTTTGCGCCGCCTGACCCAGGTTACTGACGCTGAAGGGAACAGTACCCATTATGGTTATGATGAACTGGGGCGTTTAATCAGTGTTACGGATGCGTTGAATCAGGTGACTGAATATGAATATGACGAAGTCGGCAATCTGATCACCATCATTGATGCCAACGATATTGAGACGGCGTTTGAATATAACTTCTTGAACCAGCTTAAAAAAGAAATCAACCCGCTGGGGGATACCTGGCGGTATGGTTATGACCCAGCCGGAAATATGGTATTGCGGGTGGATGGGGAATGGCAGGCTACCGCTTACCGGTATGATGGCATCAACCAGTTAACCACGGTTATTTACGGCAGTACCGGTCAGCGCGTTACCTATACCTATGATGCCAACGGTAATGAACTGAGCATGACCGATTGGAATGGCACGTTTACTTATCTTTACGATGCCCTGAACCGTCGTATAAGTGCCACTGACTATAACAGTGAGGAACTAGAATACAGCTATGACCCGGCTGGCAACCGGATAGGCATGGAATACCCCGATGGGCGCACCATTACGATGGATTATGATGATAACAATCGCTTAACAACCCTAACGGATCCGCAAAACCGGGATATTAACTGGCAGTATAATGCGCTGGGCTACATAACCAGCCAGACCAACCCCAATGGAACAGCCACAGCCTACCAGTATGACGCCGCCAACCGCCTGACTCACCTGGAAAACGACGGCCCTACCAACATCATTGCCCATTACGCCTACACAATGGATGATGTAGGCAATCGCACCACGATTGTGGAAGACCGGGATGGTTGGCAAAACCCGATCACGCGCAATTACACCTACGATGAGTTGTACCGCCTGACCCGTGTGCAAACCAGCAATGGGGGAGATACTCACTACGAGTTTGACCCGGTAGGCAACCGGATGGAAAAAAGTGGTATTCCCGAACCGGCGGTGGCTGTCACCACGACACTACCTATAACCACTACCTATGGGTTCAACGACCTGAACAGCATGTTGTATGCCGGGGATAAAACCTTTGGTTATGATGCCAACGGGAGCCGCCTGAGCCAGACTGTCCCCCTGACAGCCACCGATTACATCAGCGTGGCAATGAGCCTGGGCATTTACACTGGCACCCTGCAAACCGACTATGCCTACGACTATGAAAACCGCCTGACCTATGTCAGTACCTACATTTCTGCCACCGGCAACGTCACCCTGACCCTGCCAGTGATGCAGGCTGATTACACATATGACGGTTACGGCCGCCGCATCAACAAAATCGTTACGACAACCATCACCAGCACCCAGGTTTTAACCACACCTATGGTGCTTGTTAGAGGGTATATCTTCGATGAACTAAAACCCGTCACTGAACATGAGGCGAACAGTCATATGGCAGCTAGTAATATCACCAATTACTATTACTATGGAAGTCTCAATATTGCTATGCTTGAAAGGACTGATAACGATGGATCTACCAAAGGTTATTGGTACCAATTAGATGGTTTAGGGAGTGTAATTGCTATTTCGGATCTCTCCGCCGATACCTTGTATGAAACACTTTATGATGAATACGGGAACATATTAAGTCAGTTCGGAAGTAATATAAATCACTACACATACACAGGGCAGGAAAAGGATGTCGAAACAGGTTTTCTACACTTTTTTGCACGAAATTACGATATAAGCAATGGGATATGGACAACTCAAGATATATTTCGAGGCAACAAAAGTTTTCCATCAACTCTTCACAGATATGGTTATGTTGGTCAGAATCCTATCAACACGATTGACTACCTTGGATATATCTGGCCTCTTGTGATTATTGGAGTTGTATTGGTTGTTGGTGTAGTTGCATGTATTATATGGTGCGGAAGCGATGGAAGCGATGATAGTAATAAAGATGATAGCAATAAGAAGGAAGATGATTCTCGGAAATCTACCCCCCAACCGACGCCGGAACCGACACCTGAGAAAGAATGGGTATCTGAAAATGGAACTATAGGAGAGGTATCATGGGGTGAAACACTCGGAATATATCCATCCTCAAGTGATCTATATAGTCCAACGAAATGGGATAAAGACAAAACAAAAGAATTGCTTTCGGCTAGGGCCGCTATTGAATTGGTGGCTACGAGGAACAAATCAGTGCATAAGGATACGCCTGATAATTCGGCCATTCAAAACTTACTAAAGCCATACCATTACACTGAAAACTTTCCGAGTGTTGATGAGGAAATACAGGACCCTGGTGTGAAATGGTTTTATCTATCAAATAAGTCAGACGGACCCTCAAAGCATCCTGGACTTAGTCAGGAAAGCGAAATAGTGAAAACCTATGGACCATTTTATAACTCAGGTGGTGGTGATGTTCCTCGAGGTGATGTATACATTCATTTCTACCACCTTAAACCGAGTTAAGAGTTAAGACAATTTTGGGCGTAGCTACCTGTCATGCATAAGTACATCATGAATACCTCTCTCTGGAAGCGTTACGAAATTCGCAATGACTCTAGCGAAGCCTTTTCACGAGGTTCTGATAGGCAACAAGTAACTCCTATATTTACTAGAATAGTTCAATCACTTATACCATTTTAAGGATGGAGATTATGTTCCCACACCGTCATATTATATTTATTCCTATTCTTGTTGCTCTGGTTGCTGTGGTTGGTTTATTGGGAGTATTACAGCCATATATTTACGCCGCCCCCTCTGGCCCTCTCACCCAACCAGACCCGGCCAGCCTGTTTGAACACCTGGAACAGGAACGGCGGCTGCATTGGGTGGTGTCGGGGATCAGTATGACGGCGGGGACATTTGTGGCCCCGGATGGGGATTGGGCTTATGGTGGGCCGGTGGTGAATGGGGGGGTGGTCACGACGACCGAGGCGTATGCCCTACAAAGCGGCGCAGTGGCGGTTTTTCGGACCAGTGTGCAAAACGGTAGTGGGGAAGACATCGCCTGGGAGAATGGGGATATTGCCAGCGTTTTTGGGGATGTTTTGCAGAATAACTTACCGACGACCGTACTTAGCGAAACACAAATGACAATGGCGACGTTGGCTGAGGTGGATATTCTGATTCTGCCTTCGTTCTCGATTGGGTTTCACGATGAGGTTGCGGCCGCTCTGGGGGCAGATGGGTTGGCGGCGTTGTCGGCGTTTGTGAACAATGGCGGTTTCGTGTACGCCCAGGGGCAGGGGCAATATTTGTTGGAAGCGGCCGGTTTGGTGGCTCCTGGCACGGTAGATGTAACAACACCAATTACGACTAACTTAGGGATGCTGGATGTCCATGATCCTACCCATCCCTTAACCTTTAATTGGGAAACAAACTCTCTCTGGATATTGGATGATCCCACCCTTAATATTACGGCTCCTCTCACGACCATCGCCAGCTACAGCAATACAGTGGGCGGGCCGCAACCGGCTATCGTCTATGGGCAAATCGGCCAGGGGCAGGTGGTTCTGGTGAATGGGCATCCCACTTCCCCACTGTATCGGGATCAGTTGAACCTGTTCATTAACGGCCTTCTATTGGGCATGGCAGAACGAGGCGAACTGCATGGTCGGGCGATTCAAACCTACGCAGGCAATGTACCGGATAACATTATTCCGGCCTACGAAGAAGGGATTCCCATTAGTGTCACCCTGCACTTTGAACATTTGTGGCAGGGGATTGCCCTGACCAATGTTGTGGTCACGGAGAGAGTTCAGGAAGGGTTTAACGTGCATCCGGGCAGTATTGCGCCGTTACCCAGCTCGATTGAAATTACGCACACCAACGGCACTACCGAAACGATCATCACCTGGGTTTTGGGGGATGTGAGCGGTGGGCCGATTACATTGCATTACACGGCCACAACGGGTGTCAACACGATGGCCCCTGGTTCGCGCCTCTTTAGTTATGGCGCGGCCGCATTTGGGGATGGGCCGCGCCAGGTGGTGTGGGAACGGCCTGATTTCTGGCTGTACCCGCGCATGGCCGCCCGGCTAGAAGGGGAACATGATAAGGAGCCGGATCGCTTCTACACCATTTCAGAGGAAGGGGTGTACCTGGATGAGTTCGTCTTCCTGGAAAACAAAGAGGATACCACCGCTCATGCTATTGGCGCGGTGCGTTTTATCCCGTTGATTGTGCCCATTGTGGGGCTGGAAGAACAGCGTGAACCCCTCGCGACCAACGCCGGGGAAACGGTGTGGATGAAAAACGCGTTTTTCGTATACGACGATCCCCGTTACCTCTGGCCGGAAGGGATGACCGCCATTACCGAAACCTGGGATTTAGATGATTGGGATGGCACGACCTTTATCACGATGACGACGCCGGGTGGGTATCACATTGATCCCATCCCGTTCCCCCTGGCCGAAAATTTGGGCTTCTTTGTCACCATTCCGCCCAGTTACACCCATATGATCACAGTAACGGCCAACCATGAGCTTCTGCTTCCGGCCTTGCGCGTAGAATGGGATTTGGGCGATTTCCCCGGCTACTGGTACGAACTGCCCGCCCTGCGTTATGGCATTCACTCCACCGAACTGTTCAGCCGGGCCGTTTCTTTCACCGGTGATCCCATCGTCGGTTCGGTGGTGGTAGATGCAACGGGTGGTTCGGTTTATACCGGGTTGGGTGAGGACCCGTTGTTGTACCGGGATTATCTGGCTCCGGTGGAAGTTCATCCGCCCACCGCCCCGATCACCGGGAGCATTACCTACCAGGATATCTGGTCACGCACCCATGAACTGCCGATTCGGGCAGGGTTCTATGATGTGTTTAACTTTGCCAGTTGTGGTTGTGGTACGGGGGTTGGGGAACGCCATGCGGCTTTGAATGTCACCTTTGCTATTTGGGTAGATACCGATGGGGATGGTGTCAAAGAGACGATGTTGACCGATTTTGAAGAAATGAAGGGGTTGATGCCGACGCGGTTGGAAGGCGACCTGGACATCATCATCAAAAGTCTCAACCTGGGGACGTTGATTCACAGCAACGAAAATATCATCGAAGGGAATATTTTCCGGGGGTTGGGGTTTGACATCGAGCCACGTTACGGCAGTTGGGCAGACTCTTATCAATCCACCTACAGCACCCTCATCAGCAACACCGAACAGGCCGCTTACCATGAACTGATCTTCCAACAAAGTGTGCCGGTCAACGCCACCGATTTGATCACCATTCACGCCCGGTTTGATCCCAACAACAGTTTAATTGAAGGGATGATGAAGTTACATGATGGGGTGCGATTTGTGTACCGGCAAAATGTGGCGGGTGAAGGGCAGTATGAGGTGATTGATACCCATGTGCAGGGGACGGTAGGGGTGCGGAGTGATGCGGTTATCATCAACTACCTGACGCCAGCCTTTGCCAGCACCTATACCGATACCTTTTTTGTGGATTATAACATCAACGACTGGTATGAGAGCCGGGCGTTTGTCGCTGATCCGTATCAGGTAAGTTGGGGGTATGGGAATCTGGCGGCGACCACGTATGTCGGCGGCCGCGAACAGCGCGACCTTTTCCACAGTATCATCAACCTGGGGGACCGCACCTTCCTGCGTGTCGAGGTCAATAACAACAGCGGTGTGACCTTACAAAATGTCAGTCTGGCACCGGTTGTACCACCCGGCATCACCGTCACCCAACTGTACACCGACAACGTACCCGTCCCCCTTTGGCCCGATCTGCCCTTCATCAACGTGCCGAACATCCCGGACGCCAGCTACGGCCTGTACTTCTTCGAGCTACAGACCAGTGCCGTTTACACCGCCCTGCTCAACACCGTGCAGGAAATCCCGATCCAGTTCAGCGCGACCAATGCCCCGGCGGAGTTTGAAATTCCCCCCGCCCTGTTAGCCATTCGCGGGGCCAATGGGGAAACCCCGCAGTACGTCTCCGGCTACAGCCACAACCTGCGCGGCCGCGATGTGCTTGAACCGTACATCACGGTACAGGATATACGCCTGTTGAACGATGACCAGATGTTTATCTTGCAACAGTTGGTTTTGAGCGACATCTCGACCATTCCGCATACCAACCTGGCCTGGGCGTATTACAACACCCTGACCAACACCATCCCGTATACCTTTAGCAACGGTGTTTTGTCCTACACCGTGCCCATCACCAACCTGCCCTGGGTAGACAACGGCCTGGAAACGGGGGTGCATGTCGTGGCCTATAATGCCATCTCTGTCACCCATTCGACTCGTTACCCGGTGAACAGCGGTGGTGTTCTCACCAGCACGGATGATTTTGAGATGGATTGGGTGAGTACGGCCAATCCGTTGTTCCTGGAAGTGCGCGGGGCGAATGTCAATACGTTGTACAACGTAACGCAGATCACCCGCACCTTGACCGGGCAGGCGGCCCCGTTCTTGTACGCGAGTGAATGGAATGAGGTCATCATCGCGGCCGCGACCACCAACGAAGGTAACGATGTCGCCGCCAATACCTTTGTCACCATCACCGTAGACAGTGCCTTCAACCTGGTTAATGCCCCATCCAATATCACCATCATTCCGGGCGGACTGCTATGGGATGTAGGTGATCTCGCGCCGGGGGCCAGCCGCCAGGTGGCCCTGGAATTTGAAGTCTTTGCCCCGTTACCCACCCCGTTCGGGCCGATTGTATTGGGGGACATGGACGCCTTCACCCGTTCTGATGGTGAATTTGTGAATGTTTTCTCTGGACAACTGATTCAGGCTCAGGTGGGCGATTCTCTTAACCTGGCAATTGGAACGGATACAACTTTGTTGGCGGAGACCGGCTTACAGGCGCAGGTGGACACGTCACCCTTGTATGCCGGTGAGACAGCGACGTTGTATGCCCAAATTGTGAACAATGGCCCGTCCGCGGCCGCGAACCTGGTCACAACTGTCACCTTACCCATCAGCTTGACCAACCCCGTGTTCAGCAGTAGTCAGGGCAGTTGTGACCCGGTGACTCATGTGTGCCACTTGTTAGATTTGCCAGTGGGTGCGGCCGCGTTCATTACCATCACTGCCGTCACTGACCTGGCTGCCGAGGGGGATCTGTTTGTCCATTTTAGCCATCACAGCGATGCTCTGGACATAAACCCCAACAATAATGAAGCGACAGTCATGGTGACACTCCTGCCTGCTCCGGCCGATACGGCCCTGACCGCTCAGGCAACGGTCAACCCTGTGGTAGCCGGTGATCCGGTGGAAATTGTCATTCAGACCACCACTACCGGGCCTGGCACTGCCCATCAGGCCATTCTCACCCCCACCCTGCCCGTCACGCTGATTGATCCGGTCATTGTCACCACTCAAGGTAGTTGTGACAGCAGTACATTGATTTGCCACTTAGGGGAATTGCCGGTCGGCACAACCGTTGTCCTGACCGTTACCGCCAATACCAATCTGAATGTTGCGGGAACCTGGCCTGCCCATTTCGTGGTGGGCACCAGCAACCTGGACACCAACATGAGCAACAATGAGGCCAGTTTAGACCTCGTTCTGTCGCCCACACCGGCCGACGCCGCCCTTTCGGCCCAGGTCACGGTTAATCCCGTCCATGCCGGAGAACCTGTAGAGATTGTCGTTCAGGCTACGAATAGCGGTCCTGGAACAATCCAACAGGGTATCTTCACGCCTACCTTGCCCATCAGCTTGACCAACCCGGTCATTGTCACGACGCAAGGCAGTTGTAACAGTGCCACGTTGGTTTGCAACTTAGGGGACATTGCCATTGGTCAGACGGTTATTTTGACAGTAACGGGTAACACCAGCCCCGGTATGGCGGGAATCTGGCCTGCTCACTTTGCCATTGGTGCCAGTAATCCGGATACGAATTTGACCAATAACGAAGCGACGGTTGAGATTGAGGTGGTCTTTGTGCCGACCGACGTTTCGCTCATCGCCTTGACGGGGGAGAGTTCGCCTTATGGATTGCAGTTGATGATGGTCTGGACGCTTGGGGCTTTGCTTGTGGGGGTTGCCGGGTTATGGTACAGCCGTAAACGCCAGAGAAGCTAAACCTTTATAAACCGGCGTAGAGCGGGCGTCAGCTAAGGGTTCGTAAAAATATAACTTCCCGGTTTAGACCTGACAGGTTTCCGAAAACCTGTCAGGTCTTGACGGAACTTAATCTTTTACAGGCCCTAAGGTCGGTCAATGGCCTGGAATTCGTAATATTGGTATTCAGACATAACACACCTCCATGCCTTGTGACATATCAATACAAAATTTCGTCCAGGTAATGATCGTCATGCTCCGGTGTACAGGTTTCACACAGGATTACCTCTCTGCCATATCGGTTGGAGCAATCAATACAGAGATACTTAGCAATGGTTTTACGCCCTTCTTCCTTACAGATAGAGCAATATTTGTAGCGGGGTTTGTTTTGAGCGGTAACGAGGGGATAGGTAATCTCTGGTTCCGCGGCCGCAACCGCTTCCACCTCCAGCACATGCTCAATCCAATCACCAAAATCATACACATACTTCAACTTATCACCCGGCTTCAGGTTGAGGCTGGCAATCTTCACCGCGGCCGCGTCCCCCTCACCCAATGGGTTGATATTGCCCAGGTCTACTTCCCGTGTGCGCGAGGTGTTCCCACGCGGAATAATTTGCCAAAACCCACTCATGTGATCAAAAAAGTCATGGTCAAATGCGCCCCGCAACTCACGGTCAAACTCCCCCAACGTTTGCCCACCCTGAATTTCGATTTGTCGCCACAGCGTTTTGCGGTGTTTGAGACTCACCTTGAAACGGTAAACCTGTTGCGCTTCTTCTGTAGAAAGTTTGGTCTTGCCGTGGGATGAACGTTGCGGCCGCAATTCCGGCACAATCCGCTCTGCCAGCCCAGGTGTTTCACTGTAGTTGATGAGACTCCCATCCCAACGCATCCGTCCATCCTTTTCCATAACAAGTAGCCAATGATCTGCCGGGACAGTTATTTTCCCTTTCAATCGGGTGTAAGCTGTCAGGATACCCATCCGCCCAAAAAGATAAGGCTCTGGACTGTTTTCCAACAGGTCAAAGAGTGTATCGGCCAGTAGTTGATTACTGGTAGCTATGTCGGCACGATAGCGGCCGCGTTCCCGTGCCGATTCAACTTGAAGGCGGAACTTACTCGTTTTCCAATCCAGGATGGTCAGCAACACACTGTCATCCCGTTTCACCTTATGCTTCCGATACCACCAACTCAGATTAAGTGCCATCATCTGTCTCTTATACGGGCCAAAGATTGACCTTGCCTCTTCCGTCCAGGTGACAATTTCGGTGGGGAGGGTGTGATCCTCTTTATCCACCAATACCAACTGGGTTTTCTCCGGTTCTACATTGTCAGGCAGAAGAAAGTTAAACGCTGGGAAAAGGTAAAACTGCCCCTTCTTTATTTCCTGACGTGATAAAGGCACGCGCATACAGACCCCCGCCAAAGCCAGGTGAATGGGCAAAATCGTGGTTTCATCCACAAAAACAATGGTTTTGCCTTGTTCATAATTCCGAATGGCCCTATGCACTGTTGTTGATGCGGTTTTGCTTGTCGAATGCCATAGCGCCAATACCTGTTCGGTAAACACCTCGAGAGAAATTGGCCCTTCAAGTTGGGTGGCGATTTGATGAATGGCCTCATCACGGCTGATTGGTTTTTCTGTTGTCATGAAGCATTCTCTTAAAAATTAGGGGTTTTCGGGATTTCAGGGGGTTGATACCATTTGTAGGGGCAACCCTTGTGGTGGCCCTCGGCGGGGCAGGCACAAGGCCAGCCCCTGCTTGTAGCCACACCCCGCGAATTCCGAAAGAACCAAAATTAGGACTGAGGGGTGAGAACTGCGTGAGTTCCAGCGAGTTCCCAGAATTCCCCTGAGTTACGACAATGTCCTTTCATTTTAGCAGGCTGTGAACGGGTGATAAAGTCATTGCCTCCCGCTTTGAATGGTTCCTCGTGGTAAATGGCCCCTTCCCCCATCATTCATCTCCAACCCGGCACGCAACCTCTCTTAGCCGCTAAGAGTACCTCACCAGCCTCAATCCCTCATCACCTATCCCCCCGTTATCTAACCGTTAAAGAACTCGTTCACCCCTTTAACGCTTTTCCCTCACGAAAATAACAGCCCCATAACAGCCATTGGTTAACCTTTGTCTGCCATGAAAAGATCGGCAGTCAAAGCATCCCCCAACGGCATCACCCCTTTTACCAGCAGTCAGGAATATCTGCTGGCGGGTTTAGCCTGGGTGGAAGAACGGGTGCGTCAGGCGATTCAGCAAGCCCGTGACCAGGGTGCTTTGTCGAATGATCGCTTCCGTGGGCTGTACCTGACGGAAGATATGATCGATCAGGCGTTAGCCCAAACGCCTGGCCTGGCTCCGTGGAATCAACCAAACGGACACCACGAGCCCATCGCTGATGGGTATGACCTCTGGCAGAAGCGCATCCAACTGAGCCAGGGGGAAGCGGTGGCCATGCCCCTGGAGATGGTTCGGCAACGGTTTGGCCTGACATCGCTGGAGCGGGATTTATTGCTTCTGATGGTGGCACCGGAGTTGGATCGCCGTTATGAACGGTTTTATGCTTACCTGCAAGATGATGTCACCAAACAGCGCCCCACGATTGATCTTCTGCTCAATCTGATAAGCCCTTCGCTGGGGGAAAAGATGGAACGGCAGGCGCTTTTCCTGCCGGAAGGGGCATTGGTGCGGAACCGACTGGTGCATTGTTATGAGGATGGCCCGCGGCCGCATCCCGGCTTTACCGCTCATTTTGTCCGCCCGGCCCGTTCCCTCGTCCATTTTCTGGGGGGACACCGCCAACTCTCACCCCGCCTGACCGGTTGTGCTACCTGGAAACAGGTTGACAACTTTGCTCCACCCCCCTGGTTGCCTGAACAATTATGGACACAGGTCGCGGCCGCGTTGCCCGATCACCCCCTCTTGGCCCTGATTGGGCCGTATGGGGTGGGCAAGAGCGGGTTGGCTCAGGCGATGGCCCATCACCTCGGCCAGCCCCTGCTGGAAGTGGACCTGCTCCAGTTAGCCGAGGCCGCCTGTGGTCTGGAAGAAGGTATTCGCCTGGTGGTGCGTGATGGCACATTGCACCAGGCGGTGCTGTACCTGACCGGCTGGGATACGGTGTTGACAGAACATCGCTCACCCTCGGCTTTGTTACACCCTCTGCTTACCTACGAACATATCGCCATCGTGGCTGGGGAAAAACTGTGGCAACCGCGCACCGGCCAGAAAGAGAAGGCCATTTATTTTGTCACCTTCCCTAAACCGGAGTACGCGGGGCGGCTTCGTCTCTGGCAACATCATTTGGGTGACGCGGCCGCGAACCTTGATCTCGTCGCCTTAGCCAACTATTTTGACTTCACCCCCGGCCAAATTAGTGACGCCGTCACTCTGGCCCATGATATGGCCCGGTGGCAAGGCCAACACCTCAATAACCAGCATCTTCTCCAGGCCAGTCGCACCCACTCCAACCAAAATCTGGCCGACCTGGCGACCAAAATTACCCCGCACCACACCTGGCACGATCTCATTCTGCCGCCTGACCCTCTGGCCCAATTGGGTGAACTGGTCAATCAGGCCCGCAATCGCCCTGTCGTGTATGACCAATGGGGTTACAGCCAGAAACTCCAGGGGCGGGGCGTCAGTGTCCTGTTTACGGGGGATCCCGGCACGGGCAAAACGATGTCCGCCAGTATCATCGCCGCCGAGTTGGGGCTTGACCTGTACAAAGTAGACCTGGCTTCGTTGGTGAGTAAATACATCGGCGAAACGGAGAAGAACCTGGATCGGGTGTTTGTGGAAGCCAATACCAGCAACGCCATCCTCTTTTTTGACGAAGCCGATGCCATTTTTGGCAAACGGTCTGAGGTGAAGGATAGCCATGATCGGTATGCCAACCTGGAGATCAGTTATCTGCTCCAGCGCATGGAAGCGTATGACGGCATTGCCATTCTGGCGACGAATATGCGGGCCAATCTGGATGAAGCGTTCACCCGCCGCTTCAACTACATCATTGATTTTCCCTTCCCTGATGTGGAGTACCGCGAAGCCCTGTGGCGCATTCATTTCCTGACCAGTCTGCCCCTGACCGAAGGGATTGATGTGGGGATGTTGGCCCGGCGGTTCCGGTTGGCGGGGGGCAACATCAAAAATATTGTCGTCGCGGCCGCGTTCCTGGCCGCCCACGATCAATCTGCCATTAGCCCGGCCCATATCCTGCACGCCGCCCGCCGCGAATACCAAAAAATGGGTCGGCTGATTGAGGACTCGATGTTTGAGTGAGGCGAGTAGGGCGAGTAGGCAAGTAGGGCGAGTAAGCGAGTAAGCGAGTAAGGCGATCTGTATCCTTTCCTTGCACACTCGCAACTCGCAACTCGCACACTCGCAACTCCCAAAGAGGTCATCATGCCCAAGAAACACCTGGATGAGAAAAATCAACAGATCATCAAACAGCGGGAAGCCGAGAAAAAGGAGCAGCGGCCGCAACACGTTTCTCCTTTTCAGCAGATGGATGGCCCGGCGATCACTCATCTGCAACAGACGGTGGGCAACAGTGCCGTGCAGGCTCTCCTGGCCCAACGGAAGGGGGATGGCCCAACGGAATTAGATGATGAGACCGCGGCCGCAATCGCCAGCGAAAAAGGGAAAGGACAATCTCTCGACGACAAAATGGCGACCAAAGCCGGGGGGGTCATGGGGCAGGATTTCGGCGAGGTTAAAGTCCACACCGATGCCCAGGCCGACACCATTTCCCGGAGTATCGGGGCCAAGGCGTTCACCACCGGCAACGATGTCTTCTTCCGCGAGGGTGAGTACAAGCCCCACGCCGCAGACGGTCAGACGCTTATCAGCCATGAGCTAACCCATGTGGTTCAGCAAGGGGCGGGTAAAGCCACCTCATCCGTGCAGGGCAAGATGACCGTCAACGATCCCAACGACAAATTCGAGGCCGAAGCTGACACGGTGGCCCAAAAAGTCGTCCAGAGCAAAGAGGCAGACGTGCAACGGCAGGACGAGGAAGAGGTTCAGGCCCAGGAAGACGAAGAAGAAGTGCAGATGCAAGAGGAAGAGGAAGAGGTTCAAGCCCAGG
This sequence comes from Chloroflexota bacterium, assembly GCA_018004935.1. Taxonomy (GTDB): domain Bacteria; phylum Chloroflexota; class Anaerolineae; order Promineifilales; family Promineifilaceae; genus Trichofilum. The sequence goes on from JAGNBF010000092.1 coordinate 24,674, forward strand.
AAGACGAGGAAGAGGTGCAAATGCAAGAGGACGAAGAGGAAGTCCAGATGCAGGAAGATGAAGAAGAGGTACAGATGAAGGAAGAGGTTCAGCGGCAAGAAGAGGAAGAGGCCGTGTAAGAATAGTGAACAGTTATCAGTAACCAATATTGGAGTTTAGAGTGAAAGGGGAGCGCGAGAGGAAATTACTCTGGAAAACCCTCTAGCTCTGGCTCTGAACTCTAAACTCAAGACCAGTAACCAGTAGCACTCAGTACTCAGCACTCAGCACTCATTCCTATGTTCTCCGACCTAGACGAAACCCTCCGCCGCATTTTGACCGATCGTATTCCCATCAAAAATGGGGAGATCGAGATCAAATTTGACCAGCCCAGACGGGAATGGAGCGCACGCCTCAGCAAACCGACCGTCAACATGTTTCTCTATGACATTCGCGAAAACCCCCAGTTGCGGCGGCAGGAATTTGAACGGTTGCGCCACAATGGCCGTATGGTCACAGAACAGCGCACCTCTTACCGCCTGGATTGTCTCTACATGATTACCACCTGGGCCGCCGAACCGGAAGATGAGCACCGGCTCATGGCCCGGGTGATGCGGGCCTTATTTCAGTTTCCTTACCTGCCCAAAGAGACGCTCGTCGGCAAACTCAAAGGCCAGGGGTACGACATCCCTATTCAGTTGGCGCGACACGACAAACTAACCAACCCGGCCGAGATATGGAGTTCGTTGGACAATGAAATCCGCCCCTCGGTGAACTATATTGTGACTTTGGAAATGAACCCGTGGGAAGAGGTGTCTGGCCCGGCGGTGCGTAATCTGACCATGCAGACCCGCCTGGGCGCGGATCGTACAACCAACACAGTCGCCAGTGAAATGCACAGCATTGGTGGCCTGGTGCGCCAGGGTGAAGCCACGATAGCCAACATTCAGGTGGCCTTCAAAGACACCGGTTTTGTCAGTATCACGGATGCCAATGGCCGTTATCGGCTAGGCTCTGTGCCACCGGGCGACTATACCCTGGTTGTTTGGCCGCCCCATGCGCCACCGCAAGAAAAACCCATCACGATTTCACGTGAGACGGGGCAATACGATATTGAGTTAATGCCCTGAGGAAGTTGACATGAAGGTTCGTTCACCCCCTGGTCTGGTTGTGTCTGGTCGTGTTTGCCCGTTGTCGGACGGTTTAGCAATCGGGCTTGTTGATCGTTTCTCACAAGTAAAGGAGATGGAAATATGTCTATTAGCTATGCGTCTCCTGGGGTGTATGTCCAGGAAATAGCTCCTACTGCCATTCAACCCATTGAGGCAGTGGGCACTTCTATGCCTGCCTTTATCGGCATCACCCAGGAAGCCAGTATCAAGAAGGTAAATGCCCGCACGGGCGAACGCTCCCCGCTCCGCTCGGTTCTAAACCAACCGGTTCTGGTGGAAACATGGACGAAGTTTACCCAGGTCTTTGGTGGGTTTGTGGCTGGGGCGTATCTGCCGGATGCGGTTTATTTTTATTTTGCCAGTGGGGGCGGCCCCTGTTATGTGGTGAGCTTGCGGGCACTGTCTGAAGGGACAACCGGTGGCGCGGCCGCGACCGTGTCCATTCCCAGCAAAGGGCGCACCAGCTTCACCGTGTCCGCTAAAACCATCGGCGAAGCCGGTAATGGCCTTGCTGTCACCATCACCAACGACGTAGACGAGGCGGGCAAATCCACCGGAACCTTTCGCATAACCGCAGGCGGGCAAACGGTTTCCGGCCTGACCATGAAGAAAGGGGATGGTTATATCGGTGATGCCAGTTTTGATAACCTTGTCATCACCGACATCGGTTCCGGTCAGCCCGACGATGGCACATATCGTCTCAAGGGGGGCGGCCTCAACCCGCTGGCTCCTACCGATTTCATTGGTGATGCCGAAAATCGGACCGGTATGGCTGGTCTGGAAGCGTTGGATGAAGTGCGGCTCCTGGCCTGCCCTGATCTGATGGCCGGTTATGACGGTTCCAACAGTGCCAAAGAGAAAATCCGGGCGGTTCAGGCGGCTATGGTGCACCATTGCGAACGGATGCGGTATCGCTTTGCTGTGTTGGATGCTCCACCCGGTATGAATCCCCAGGAAATTCGGGCCTGGCGACAGGGTTTAGGCATTGATAGCTCCTTTGGGGCACTTTACTACCCCTGGGTGGAAGTGCCTGATCTGGTAGGGCGTAGCACGAAGCTGGTTCCCCCCAGCGGCCACATCATCGGCATTTATAACCGGGTTGATTCAGAGCGTGGGGTGCACAAAGCCCCGGCCAATGAAACGGTAACGGGGGCCATCGGCCTGGAATATCAGATGAGCCGGGGTGAACAAGATATTCTGAACCCTATTGGCGTCAATTGTTTGCGCTCTTTCCCCAACCGGGGTATCCGCGTCTGGGGCGCACGCACCTTGGATTCCGGTGGCGCCTGGCGTTACATCAATGTGCGCCGCCTCTTCATTATGATTGCCGCCTCGATGGATGCTGGTTTGCAATGGGCGGTCTTTGAACCCAATGATCACCGCCTCTGGTCGCGCATTAGCCGGGATGTGACGGGCTTTTTGCGGAATGTGTGGCGTTCTGGGGCGTTGTATGGTGACTCGGAAGAGCAGGCGTTTTATGTGAAATGTGATGCTGAACTCAACACGGAAGAGATTCGGGATTTAGGGCAGTTGATTGTTGAGGTAGGCATTGCTCCGGTGAAACCGGCCGAGTTTATCATTTTCCGCCTCATGCAATGGTCGGGGATGGCCTCGGCGGATGAAGAGGAAGAAGAGGAAGGCGAAACGGGCGCGGCCGCGGAAGGGGCCAAATAGCGCCAAACTTGTAACCACAGAGTTCACAGATTTTCTTTTCTCTGCGGTTCGTCATTTTCGTAGGAGTTCCCCATGAGTGGGGTGCTCACCAAGAGGGATGAAAATCTGTAGGACGATTTGGTAAATCGTCCAGCGGGCGATTTACAAAATCGCCCTGTATCTTCGCAGGAGTTCCCCATAAGCGGGACGCTCACCAAGAGGGATGAAAATCTGTAGGACGATTTGGTAAATCGTCCAGCGGGCGATTTACAAAATCGCCCTATATCTTCGCAGGAGTTCCCGATGAACGGAACGCACACCAAGATGAATGAAAATGACGCCACAATTTTCATCCCCATCCGTGTTTCTTCCTATCCGTGTTCCCGTCACCCGTGGCTATTTTCGTAGGAGTTCCCCATGAACGGGGCGCAACAAGATAGATGAAACTGCGTGGAACGCTGGGGAACTCTAGGAACTCAGGGGAACTCGAAACCTGAAACTCGAAACTCGAAACTTATTTTCTTAGGAGGCGCTTTATGGCAATGAATCACATCACGGTAGATACCTCACGTGAAGATTCTCTGGTTGGTTTTCATTACGCCGTTGAAATCCAGGGCATCATCACCGGGTATTTTTCCGAATGTTCCGGCCTCGGCTCCGAAACAGAGGTGGTGGAATCGAAGATGGTCAATAACACAGGGGTTGAAGTAACCATGAAAATCCCTGGCCGTCTGAAATGGGAAGACATCACCCTCAAGCGAGGCATTACCAGCAACATGGATATCTGGTCCTGGCGGCAGATGGTTGAAAGTGGCGACATTCAAGGCGCACGCAAAAACGGCAGTGTCACCATGCTCAATCAAAGTCTGCAACCAGTCGCCGAATGGCAATTCTTTAATGCCTGGCCTTCCAAAGTGACCGGCCCGCAACCCAAATCGGATAGCAATGAGATTGGGGTAGAAGAGCTGACGATTGTCCATGAATTTATCGAACGAACCCGGTAGGGGAAGTTGTTTGTGTGTTCGTGTATTGGTGTATTGGTGTATTAGTGTATTAGTTTATTAGTGTATTAGTGTATTGATAAGCTTACCTGATGCACCAGTATATTAATATACCAATACACCAATACACCAATATACCAATATACCAATATACCAATATACCAATCACTCTTTTCACGATGAACAGTGCCACCGAATTAACTTTCACTTTGCCGCATGGCTACGTTGATGAACATCGGCGTATACATCGGGTGGGGCGGATGCGTATGGCGACGGTTATGGATGAGATCGCCCCGAACCATCACCCGCTGGTGCGCGAGAACGAATCGTATGCCCTGGTTTTGCTCATGTCACGGGTCATTACCCACCTGGGCGAGATGTCTCCCGTGCCACCCGCCATCATCGAAAACCTATACGCCGCCGATATGGCTTATTTGGAAGATATTTATCTGCGGTTGAACGCACCTTACCCTGTGCTCCTGGATGTGGATTGTCCGCAGTGCCATTCCCATTGGCAGGTGCAGGCCGGGTCGTTAGCCAGGGGGTAAGGGTGTATGGCAAACCAAAATCAGGGCAACAAACGCGTAGAACTATCAGAGCAGGAAGTCCGGCAGGTGGCGGAGAAGGTATACGGCCTGTTTCTGGCGGAACTGCGGAGCGACCGTGAACGAATGGGGGCAGGCTGGCAAAAACGCCACCTGCGAAAACGACCATGAGCCTGGTTGATTACCGTTTTGCTATCGAAATTGATGCCCGGCGCATTGGGGCCTTTACCGAATGTTCCCTGCCTTCATTGGAGTGGGATGTGGAACAAATTGCCGAAGGCGGGCTGAACAATTTTGTTCATCAGCTTCCCAAAGGGCGCAAACAGGTTCGGGTTACGCTAAAACGGGGACTGGCGGATGGTCGGGAACTGTTGGAGTGGTATTTGCCTTGCCTTCAGGGGCGTTTCATTCGTAAGGATGTCACGATTCATCTATTTGGTTATTACCGGGGCGAGAATCGCACGGTGTTTAGCTGGACAGTTACCAATGCGTTTCCCACCAAATGGTCAGGGCCACAACTTCAGTCGAGTGGTAAGTCGGTGGCAGTGGAGACGCTGGAATTGGCCTGTAATGAAGTCATCGTGACGTATGATGATTCGTTCTTGCGGGCGTCGGATATCAATAACCGTTTTCGGAGTGAACAGCAGTACCGGATAGGGCTGAATCGGCGGCGTGGGGCCACGACGCGGCGGCGATAGGGCAGTGAACCGTAAACCGTGAACAATGGGGTAATTTATGATGCGGCAAACGAACTCATCTCCTCATACGATGTTATTGCAACGGATGCGGCGACATCAGGAAGTCCGGGTGTTGTTTGGGGCGAATCAGGTGGCGCAGAGGAGCGAAATGCCCGCGGCCGCGTCCTACCCCCTCTCCCCTGCTCCCAGGCCATCCGTTTTCGCCCCCACACCAGAACCGGCCAGCCCCATCCAGCGTCAAGAAAACCCGGCCCCGGCTTTTGTCCCGCCAACCGGCATCGCGGCCGCACCCACCCCCCCGGTTCAACCCCAGGCAACATTGGCCCCCTTACCAGCAACACCATCTCCATTCTTAGAGGCGTACCCCGCCGCGGCCGCAACCACCGCTCCGATCCAACGTCAAGGCGATCCGGTCTCAGCCGTTGCGCCTGTGTACACCCAAACCGTACCCGCACCGACAGAGCATTACCAGCTCGCGGCCGCGTCACCGTTACCCGTTCAACGCCAGGCCGCCACCACGCCCCCTTTTGTCGCCCCCCAGGCAGAAACACCGCCCGCGGCCGCGTCCTTTGCCCCCCTACAACGCCAGCCCCAACCCAGCCCGGTGGTATCGGCGAATGGCCCTGGGACGGTTGCGGCCGCGCTTCCATCCTTTGCGCCCGTGGCGACAACCACCCCGCTTATCCACTGGGCTGAAGAAAGTCACGCCACCCCTGCCCCCCATGAAACCCCAGACATGGCTGACGAAGGAGAAGGTCTGGATGACAACACCTGGCAACGGCTTTCCTATGTCATGCGCACGCACCAGGCAATGATAGCATCGGGCGAATATCAGCAGTTAAGCGAAGATTCCGCCTTGCCCTCATTCCTGTCACCCGTTCAACGCAAACAGGCCCTACAACGCCGCCATGATATTCACTCCAACCGGGAAGCCAACAAACGGCTGACCCAACCCCCTAAACAGGTTTCACGTAAACCGGTTCAACGGGCCACCAGCGTTGATTTATTGTTTGATCCGATGGCCCCAGCCCAATCGGCCAAAAAAAGTGTACCCACCGCTATACCAGCCATACAACGAAGCGACGCGGCCGCGACACCCCCACAAACCACCCCATCTGCACCCATCGCGCCGCCCTCTGCCTCCGCCCCTGACGCCACCCATACACTTTTGCCACCCACCCAATCCGCCACCACCCATACACCCATAACCAATAACCAATACACTAATACACCCATAACCAACCCACCCATAACCCATAACCCTTCTCCCGAAGCCTCGACCAACACCCCCGCGCCCCAGGCGACCAGTTTCACCATGCGAACTGTCGCCCATCAGGAGCAACAAGGGGAGGCCCATCATTTGGCTCGCCTCATGGGGCAGGTAGCTCCGGCTCAGGCAACCGATTCGCCGGTGGAATTGGTTTTGCCCCGCACGCCGCGCCCCCAAGGAACGCCTCTGCAACGTCGCCCCAATGAGGCCAAAGTGAACCCTCGGGAGATGGTCAACACGGAAATCGGGGCCTTGCCCAGTGATTTATGGGCGATGATGGGCGAAACCCCACCGACATCAGCGAATCACGAGCCAGCTCGCGGCCGCGTTACCACCCCCGCCCTACAACGTACCCCATCACCTGGCCCAGCCCCCCTGGCCCCAGAAAAGCCAACCGACCCGACAGGTTTTCCCAGCCTGTCTGGCCTTGCCCCAGACGAGATGCCCCCGGATTTGCGGCCGACCACCGATTTACAGCGTTCCACCATGCCGGAAGAAGCGACAAAGTGGGTTGGTGATAGCGCGGCCGCAGTTACATCCCCCGTCATGGGTTTATCGGAACCAC
>JAGNBF010000093.1 GCA_018004935.1 Chloroflexota bacterium
TGTTTGCTGGTTCGGCCACTTCTTCATTGGCCGCTTCGTTGTTGGCCGTTGTGTTGTTGGCTGTCTCTTCATTGGCCGCTGTGTTTTCACCGTTGTTTGTTGTTCCACCGCCGCAGGCTACCAGCACCAGGGATACAATGATCAAAAGGGTCAATAGGTATATTAACTTCTTCATGGGGATCTCCTCTTAAACTGGAAATAGGGGGTCTTGCTAAAAGGTATTCAATACCAAGGGTTTTTTGTTGCTGTTCTCACCTCCTTAGGGAATTATGTTTGGTCATGACAACCACAAGAGTGGCGAATAATCATCTCTGTGGCGTGTACTGTCGCTGGCTCCGGTTTTTTGCCTTCTAGAAGGCAAAATAATTGCCGGGCCGCTGAACGACCTACGGCTTCGGTGGGGGCACGCACGGTGGTAAGGGGAGGCGTAAGAAAAGGGGCCATGCGTGAATCATCAAAACCCACCACCTTGATATCGTGGGGGATGCGTAATCCGGCTTCTTTGAGCGCATCGTACACTCCGATGGCCGCATCATCATCACCCGCAAAGACGGCATCAAAGGGGGGATGATTAGCCTGGGCCAGGAATGTTTTCATGGCGTTGTAGGCAACTTCACGCTCAAACGAGCCTTGCAAGGTGAGCGTTTCGTCAAAGGGAATACCATGACTGGACAGTGCGGCTTTGTACCCTACTTCCCGCCAGTAAGAATCTTCCTGGTGTTCAGGGCCACGCATCAAAATAATGCGGCCGCAACCATGCACCGTAATCAAATGTTCCACCAATTTGCGGGAAGCGGCTTTGTTCTCCACCGTAACAAACGGAATATCTAACCCTCCCGCTGGTGTCTTATGAATTAATACCAACGGCAATTCCCGATCATGGAATTGGGTAATTTGCTCATCCGTTAAACTGTCGGCAAAAACAAGTAATCCATCCGTATTGTGGGTTCCTAGAGGAAACTGGTACTCACTATGAGTATTGGTGCGACCCGTGGCTACCAGCAAATTGTAACCAGACTCGCTAACCATCGCTTCAATCCCGGCTAATAAGGGCGCAAAAAAATCGCTGTTTAAGTTGGTGAGCAACAAACCAATTGTATGTTTCTTGCGTAACGCCAGTTGGCGGGCGGTGGCTTGAGGCACATAATCCAGGCGGATCATTACTTCATGAATGCGTTGTGCCAGGATCTCTGATACAGGGGCGTTTTGGTTTAAATACCGGCTAACAGTGGCAACAGAAACCCCAGCCTGTCGGGCAACATCTCGGATCGTGACGGCAGAGGATCGTTTGGTCATAGTGAAGTAACCGGTTACATGGATTATGACATATTCTATTTTGCCCGTCAATAAGGCATTTTTTCAGGACTTTCGCCCTGAAAATCGCGCCGTTCGGTTCCTTATAGCAATTCTCAATTTGGTTTGAGCCTCTAAAATAGAGCTTCCCCCACCCCTAACCCCGCCCCTGGGGGCGGGGGACTTTTTTTGTGTCATTTTTCGCGGGCAAACGCCCGCGAAAAATGACACGAATGGAATGGGGTTTCCCCTTTCCCGCTGGGATCGCAGGGGGCTGGGTCTTCAGTCTGGCGTTGGGGCTACCAGGGCTGGAGTGAGTTGGCCGTGATTTCTCCCACCCAATAACTCCATCGAGCTACAACGAACATGGTTAGGAGATCGGCCACAGCCAATCGCTAAGCTAATTGCGAGCGCTTGCTAAGTTGTTGTTATTTTGCAATAAAGATAAACTTATATGTAACCGGTTTCACCTTGAGAAGTGGTAACTATGGACAAAAAACAATTCCTGATTCTGTTCCTCTTTTTGGTGTTGGTTGCATGTAAGCAACTGGCTCCCACACCTGCCGAGGTTCCTTCACCCCAGGCAACTCTTATCCCACCAACCCCTGCACCCAACACCCTCGTTATTGATCCTGCAACTTCACTAGGACCTATCAGCCCTTATTTGTTTGGGTCTAACTATGGGCCATGGGTAGCAGTGCCTGTAGCCATGTTGCCCGCCGCTTATGAATCTGGTGTCCAGGCTATTCGTTTTCCAGGGGGTGCATGGGGCGACCGAAATGATCTTAAGTCTTATCATATTGATCCTTTTATCGCCTTTTGTGAAGAAGTAGGAGCGATACCCATTATCTCCGTGCGGCTACGCGAAGGGACGCCTGAACAGGCCGCCGATCTGGTTCGTTATGTCAATGAGGAGAAACAATATGGGGTGGTTTACTGGATTATTGGCAATGAACCTACTTTGTATGCCGCTGAACTACGGGCGGTAGGGCGGGCCGAGGATTATGATACGGCACAATTTAATAGTGAATGGCGGGCTATGGCTCTGGCGATGAAGGCGGTTGATCCGACGATCAAGTTGCTTGGCCCTGAGATTCACCAGTTTAATGATGATTATAACTTTAATCCCAAAGACTCTTCGGGACGGGATTGGATGACGGAGTTTCTCAAGGCGAATGGCGATCTGGTAGATGTGGTTACTTTCCATCGCTATCCGTTTCCACGAAGCGTAGATGATTCTGTTACTATTGCCGATTTGCGCCAACATACGCAGGAGTGGGACAAGACGCTCCCTTATCTGCGCGGACTAATTCAGGAACACACCGGACGTGATATTCCCATCGCCCTTACTGAGGTCAACACGCATTACAATCAAGCGATAGGGGGTGAGGCCACACCTGATTCTCACTACAACGCCATCTGGCTGGCGGAGATGTTTGGGCGGTTGATGGGGCACGATGTGTTTATGGTTAATCACTGGATGTTGACTTCTAAAGGGGGACAAGGGGGTTGGGGACTGATTGGGCAGAGTGAATTGCGGCCCAGTTATTACGTCTACCAGATTTACCGCCAATTTGGTACGGAACAGGTGTATGCCGCTTCGGGAGTAACAGATGTGTCGGTTTACGCGGCCGCACGCCCCGATGGTGCTTTAACTATCCTTATTATTAATCTGGCCGATGAGGCAAAAGAGGTCGCACTCCGGCTCTCAGGCAATCCGCTCACACAAGCCGATTTGTGGCGACTTGATCAGCAAACCCTGCCCGCGGCCGCGACGCCCTTTTCTTTTCCCTCTGATGGCCTTATTACTCTGCCGCCCCACTCTCTCTCACTGTATGTGGTAGCGCCGTAAGCCAGGGAAACAAATTATTTAATCGTTGATCCTTAGCCGGTTTAGTCGGAAGGTAAGCGTTCAGTCCCTCTGGTGCGAAAGCCTTCCGAAGGTTTCGGGAAAGGTGTTGACCAGTGGAGCAAACCTTCGGAAGGTTGAACGCTTACGTCGGAAGGACCCATCCCCCTACATCCCTTCCCGGGGGGAAGGGATGTAGGGGTAACAGCGCAGTTTTTCGGGGCCTTCGCCCCGAAAAACTGCGCCTAGAAAGGTTCCCCGGGGCGGGGTTAGGGGTGGGGGAAACCATGTTACCTGACTGTTTTTTTAACCGACAAGGGGAAAGGGATATAGGCGGGTAACAGCGCAGTTTTTCGGGGCCTTCGCCCCGAAAAACTGCGCCTGGAAAGGTTCCCCGGGGCGGAGTTAGGGGTGGGGGAAACCATGTTACCTGACTGTTTTTTTAACCGACAAGGGGAAAGGGATATAGGCGGGTAACAGCGCAGTTTTTCGGGGCCTTCGCCCCGAAAAACTGCGCCTAGAAAAGTTCCCCGCCCCTGGGGGCGGGGTTAGGGGTGGGGGTCTCCGGCGACAAACGAAGGGTTCGCTCAAAATTAAAGGGGGTGGCGTGGCCCGGAGACAGGCCCGAGCAACCCCCTAAGTCCCAGATTAATATGAACCATTCTACGACATTATCAGTAGTAATAGGCAGTTATGCTCAGTCAAATCAAACCGGCATTTATATGGGCCAGTTCGCGGCCGCGTCAGGCACATTAACCTTAACCGCCACCCATAGCGGAATTAGTAACCCCTCTTTTGTCATAGGGCACCCGAATGGACGCTGGCTTTACGCCGTTAGCGAAACCAGGGAGGGACAGGTTTGGGCCTTGCAATGGGATGGTGAGACGCTCCAACCCCTTAACTACCAAACCAGTGGGGGAGATGATCCCTGCCACCTGCAACTGGACGAAACCGGGCAATGGCTGGCGGTTGCCAATTACAGTAGTGGCTCGGTCACGGTTTTACCCATTCGGCCAGATGGTTCATTAGGAGAAATGACAAGCCATGTTCAGCACAGTGGGCATGGTCCACAGACTCAGCGCCAGGAGAAGGCGCATGCTCATTCAACGCTCTTCACACCCGATAATCAGGGGCTATTGGTAGCAGATTTGGGTATAGATGCGGTGGTACGATATGCTTTTGCGGCCGCAACCGGCCACCTGTCGCTTCAGGGACAAACAGTTAGTCGGCCCGGTGCTGGCCCAAGACATATGGCTTTTGATCGCCGCGGCCGCATTCTCTATGTTGCCAATGAGTTAGACAACACCGTGGCGGTTTACCACCATGCCCAGGGGGTTTTACAGGCGCAACAAACCATAGACACCATCCCTCCCGGCGCACTGGCTAATACCGTGGCCCACATTCAACTCTCCCCAGACGGGGAGCGGGTCTACGTGTCTAACCGGGGGCATGATAGTGTAGCAATGTTCGCGGCCGCGGCCGATGGCCAACTCACCTCTCTGGCTACCCGGTCATGTGGCGGAGCTTGCCCCCGCCATTTCACCCTCTCACCCGATGGCCGTTTCTTACTCGTCGCCAACCAGAATAGTCACAATGTGGCCGTTTTGTCCACAGGCGATAGGCCAGAAAAATCGGGAGATACGGTTGGCAATCTGCCCATCGCTCAGGCCTCGTGTGTCCAATTTATCCCTTGAATCATGAGCAAAATTGAGAAGACACGACAAGGGGTCTAAAAATTTATGCGTATTGCAATTACCGGCAGTTGCGGCCGCATTGGTCGCGCCCTCAGCCAATTAGCTTTATCCCAGGGACACCGGGTCGTCAGCATTGATCAAGTTCCCCTGGTTGATGAATGGGCGGCACCAGACCTGACCCATATTGAGACAGATCTGCAAGATTATGCCGCCTTTGAGCAGGCCCTCATCGGTTGTGATGCCCTGGTACATCTGGCGGCCATCTCCAGCCCGATGAACCACCCGGCCTATGTGGTTCATAACACCAATGTGGTGCTCAATTACAATGCGTTGAGCGCGGCCGCGCACCTGGGTTTAAATCGTGTCTGCCTGGCTTCCAGTATCAATGCCATCGGCGCTATCTTCAGCCGTTGGCCCCGGTATGACTACTTCCCCCTGGATGAACAACACCCCACTTATAACGAAGATGCTTATAGTCTGTCGAAGTGGCTCGGTGAACTACAGGCCGATGCCTTTGCCCGGCGTTATGGGGAAATGAGTATCGCCAGTCTGCGTTTACATGGCACTGTCCCAAGCCGCCCCGCCCCCCTGAACCTGGAGAGTACCCAGGCGGCACAGGCGGCCAAGCAACTATGGGGTTATACAAATCTGAACGCGGCCGCGCGTGCCTGCCTGCTCGCCCTCACGGCTCCCTTCACTGGACACGAACGATTCTACATTGTTGCCCCTGACACCATGATGGATGTCCCCTCGCGCCAACTCAAAGAACGCTACTTCCCCGATGTCCCTCTGCACGGCGACCTTAGCGGACACCGCAGTTTTTTCGATTGTGCCAAAGCTGAACGGCTCTTGGGGTGGAAACATGAAGAGGAAAACGTCTAGGCAGTGTGTGGGCGAAATGAAAATTTGTAGGACGATTTTGTAAATCGTCCACTGGGCGATTTACAAAATCGCCCTACATTTTCGTAGGAGTTTCCCATGGACGGAACGTACACCAAGAGGGATGAAAATAACGCCACCATTTTCATTCCCATCCGTGTTTCTTCCTATCCGTGTTTCCACTACCCGTGGCTATTTTCGTAGGAGTTCCCCATGGGTCTACGGCGCACCAAGATGGATGAAAATAACGCCACCATTTTTCATTCCTATCCGTGTTTTTTCCTATCCGTGTTTTCACCATCAGTGGCTATTTTCTCAGGAGCGACAGAATAGCCACCCAGCGATCAGGTTATCTCTGTCATGATACGCCCATCAGCCAGGTGCACAACGTCATCCACATACCCATCTACCAGACTATCATGGGAAGCCAGAAGAATAGTAAAGCCTTCCCTTTTGACGATGGCCTGAAAAAGGGCCAGAATTTCGCGGGCGGTTTCGCTGTCTAGCTCACCCGTGGCTTCGTCGGCCAGGAGCAAGCGGGGTTTGTTGGCAATGGCCCGGGCAATGGCAACCCGCTGTTGCTGGCCGCCCGACATTTCATAAGGGCGGTGATCCGCCCATTTGCCCAGCCCCACCAGTTCCAGGCATTGTCGTGCCCGTTGTGCCCGTTCACGGCGAGGCATTTGGGCAATTCGTAACATCAATTCCACATTTTCATAGGCCGAAAGGGTAGGTAATAAGCCAAAGGATTGGAAGATAAACCCTACTTCTCGTTGCCGCCATTCGGTCAGGGCTTGATCATTCAGGCCGTTGAGGGAACGGCCATACACGGTAATGGTGCCCGCTGTAGGTTGATCCAGGCCACCAATGCAGTTGAGTAAGGTTGTTTTGCCACTGCCAGACCGCCCCTTAAGGGCAATAAACTGACCGGCGGCAATGCTGAGGGTGATACCTCGTAAAGCATAAACCGGTGCCGCGGCCGCGTGGTAAACACGTTCCAGGTTTTCAACATGAATAGCAGGAGAGTTCATAGTTGCCAAAGTTCCTACCGCCTTAACCGCCCCAGCCAGCGCGATACCCAATTTTTCTCTGGTTCAGTAGGCTGATAAACCATTGTGCCGGGGGTCGTATGGGCAGACATTTCGGCTTCTTCGAGGGGGCGAATCAGCAATCCGTCCGTAGTCATCTCCATCCGCACCCGCTGGCGGATGCCGAGGGCTTCCCGGTACGCTTTAGGCAGTTGCAACCGTCCGGCGGAATCCAAAACCACCAATTCTTCAAAATGATCCTCGCCGAGGGGCTGAATCGCGGCCGCGTCGTCATCCCCATTATGGTTCCGCTTCTTGCGTACCGTCTCGCTGGCCGTTTTACCATCCCGAATTGCCATCACCCGCTGGACATGCCGGGCGATAGTGGGATCATGGCTCACAATCAAAATGGTCAACCCCAACTCGGCATTGAGTTGTTGCAAAGCCTCGTAAATGGTCAGGGCAGTGGCCGAATCCAATTCCCCGGTAGGTTCATCGGCCAGGAGAAGTTCTGGCCGATTGGCCAGGGCGACGGCAATCGCCACCCGTTGTTGTTCCCCCCCCGAAAGCTCCGACAGATAATGGTTTTGCCGCTGAGACAGCCCCACCATTTCCAGGAGTTCAATGGCTCGTTGGCGCATCTGCCGGGCACTCAGCCCCACCAACATCATCGGTAACTCAATATTTTCCCGCGCATTCAGGTAAGGCACCAGGTTGCGTGCCCCTTGTTGCCAGACAAAACCCACCTGTGTGCGCCGGTAGCGATCCAGGGCGGCATTAGAAAGTTTGAGCAGTTCTTGCCCATTCACCACCACTCGCCCCGCCGAAGGGCGTACCAGACCACCCAAAACATTCATCAGAGTAGTTTTGCCACTACCACTGGCCCCCACGATTCCCATCAGTTCGCCCCGTTGCACCGTTAGCTCTAACCCTTGCAACGCCAGCAACTCCAGATCGGCTATCTGGTAAATTTTGACCAGATTTTCGCACAGGATCATCGGATCACTCATAGCTTTACACCGTTTCGCCCAGCTTAATAGCCTGGAATATCTTCATACGGCGGAGTAGCGCCACCAGGACAACCAGGGCAACAAAGAACATCAGGCTAAAGAGCGCGTATATCTGAAAAACCGCTGGCCAGGCAATTTCCACCAGATAGGGGGGTACGAGGTCAGCGGCGCGAACCCCGATTTGCCAGAAAGGAATAAATTGCTGACTGACCAGAATGCCTAACCCTGTCCCCAAGGTTAACCCGCTGACAATGAGGAAGGCTAACTCCACTGCCAGGTAAATGGTCATCTGCCGTTGGGAGAGGCCAACTGCACGCAAAATACCCAGGGCGATGAATCGTTGGCGTAGAGAAGAGAGGGCATACATAAAGAAGCCAAGAACGGTAAGCAACGCGGCCGCGATGAAACCCACCGACAACAGGCCAAATACTCCTTGCCGATCCGGGCGACGTTGCTCCGTGACCACCTGTGAATACGGCTCTTGCCATGTCCAGCTAAAAAGTAACCGGGCAAAAAGAGCCTCATCAAAAGCGGCCGCATCTGGTTCCCCTGTCGTTTTCAGCCATACATCATAGGGCATATCACCACCAGTCTGGGCAAATAACGCCTCCAGATTGCCAACAAACAAAGGGCCATCCTCTTGGGGATACCAGGTGGGGAAGTAGAGGAAGGTACCGACGATCTGGGTCACCAATTCCACCTCATCTTCATTTAGCCGCACGGTCAAGCGGAAGAAGTCACCGGGGCGCAAACCGTACTCACGGGCAAACGTTTCTGAGACCAGAATAGCATCTGGGGAGGTGGCGAGGGCATTGAGCAGGGAACCGAGTGCATAGGGGGCAAAATCGCGCCGCCAATAGGCTACCTGAGCAAAATCGGCCCGGTCAATGCCTAAATAACGACCCACGACTTTCTGACTACCCAGTTGGGCTTCACCAACATAACGACCGACACGCGCGGCCGCGGTCACACCCGGAAACTCCTGGTACTCGGCCAGGGGTAGAAATATGGCTTGATTTTGCTCATTATCGGGGGCCTGGCCGGGAAAAACAGAGTTAAAACCAGACGAAACCCCTGACCCACGCAGGCTCACATCTGCGCCAATACGGTAAAACGACTCATCGTGAAGCTGGTAATCCATCGTTTGCGCCAACGAAGCTGTGATGACGGCCAGGCTGGCAGTAAGGACGAGCAAAATGAGCGGCATAGCATATAAACGTGGCGTGCGAGCCAGTTGCCGCGTTGCTAACAGGAAACCAATGCTATCGGTGCGAGCAAGTAACCAGCTAATGAGGGACATCAGCCAGGGCAAGACGCGCACAAAAAGGAGTGATAAAGAAAAAACGACCAGAATGGGAATAAGAAATAGCAACGGATTTTGGAAAGGCGTATCGCCGGTGGTGGCGGTTCCTGGAGTGACGATTGTGCCCTGTTGGCGTAATTGATAATAGCCATAACCCGCCGGAATGAGAAGTAAAACATCGAGCCAGGCCCGTTGCCACCAGGGGCGTTTCAGGGCGCGGGCCTGCTCTTGTTTATAGGTGATGATGGTATCTTGCGCGGCCGCGATGGTCGGCAAAAGTTGCGCCCCAATGGCTAACAAAATCGCCACCAGAGCCGCCTGCCAGGCATTAGGACTGAGGGCCACCCGCAACTCAGCCGGGGCAGAAAAATCGAGAAAACTACGTGACTTCCCCATCAATTGGGTCAGGAGAAGGGCTAACATCGTGCCCAAAATGATGGCAATACCCCCCAAAACCAACCCCTCCAACAAGGCCAACCCCATCATTTGATAGGGCGTTCCCCCCCGGCTCCGAATGACGGCTATTTCGTTGCGTCGTTGGTTTACCCCTAACCCCACAATCAGGCCAATAAAGGTCAGGATAAGGCCTATTACCGGCACATTAAAGGCGGAAAGCAAAACCGTGAGTTGTCGCGTTGCGGTGCGATACTGGCTCAACCCTTCCGCCGGAGAGATAGCATTGCTGATTTTGGGCAAAAGAGTGGCAGTACGCTGTTCTACCCGGTAAGAACGAGCGGCCAGAGCCTCAGCATTGGCCGTGTTGATGCTACTACCATCCAGCACCAGATACCAGACCGCCCGGTTAATCTCGTTATTGAGAACGGGACTTAACCGCTCACGAAAGGTAGCTTCGGAAACGACAAGTAAATCATCAAAGGTGTCCGGGGAAAAAAACCAAAAATCGGCGTTCTCATCTAGAGGGCGCCAGACGCCCACCACACGAATGGGTGTTTCCAGGGGGTTGGTCGTATCTTCAAGGAAATTATAGGCGATGAAAGTATCGCCCACCTGCAAACCGAGTTGTGTGGCTAAGGCTTCGGTCACTAAAACATCAACCAGATCAACGGAGCCGGGATCGGTGAGGGCGGGGAATTGCCCATCAATTATTTCGATGTAAGCGGCGATGTTACTGGTGGTAGCAAAATGGAATATACCAAAGGAGCGATCCTCGTTGGCATAGTCGCTGGTGTCGGCAGGGAACAGTTTGAACCGTTCTGTTTCCAGGTGACGGACAGTAACCTGGGCGGGTAAACCTAAATCATGTGCCCCTTGAGTGTGCAAATATTGGTCAAGCGGCTGAATGTCGGCCCACTGTACCGGCCCAACCCATGAACCCACATAATCATACAGGTAGGCAAAGGGGGGTCTGCGGCCGCGTTCGGCATTTTGGCCCAATTCTTCCTGCAAAATACGGAAATAGACCGCATCCGCATACAGAGGAATAGTCATAATGAGGGCCACAGCCGTCACCAGCCCCAAAATCGTGACCAGCGTCAGACTACGCTGGGCCAGGAGCCGCTTAAATGTAATAGTGAATAGGGCACGTAAACGATAGAGAAGAGACATAATAAACGGTTCGCATCTATACAAGTGCTGACGATTCCCCCAATCGGGAAGGGAGAATCCGATCTGCGGGCAAAATGGGGGGCTACCCGTTACTGCCCTACGATGATTTGCCCTTCGGTAACACCAGTGAGAATTTCGACGCGGCCGCTACCGGCAATGCCCAAAGTCACATCTACACGTTGTTGCACTTCCCCCTCTTGAACCACCACAAATTTACGGCCATTAAAATCGCGGATGGCCGCCGGGGGTAACCACAATACAGCCGGGTGTTGCGTCACCACCACCATAAGACTGACCCTATCCCCCGATTCATACAGGGTTAGAGCCTCACTCATCGCCTCAAACTGAATGCGTACCGCCTGATCCCCATCAGTTACGGCCGTTTCGCCCCCACTGCCATACGGATAGGGCAGGCGACGAATGATCCCGGCCAACACCTGTCCGGGGTTATTGGCGGGTGTAATCTGGACGGCAAACCCTTCGGCCAGTTCGGCCAGCAGGTCATCGCGCAGGGTGGCGGTTACTTCAATCTGGTCGGGGTCAGCAATAGCACCCACCGATTCGCCCGCATTGACCACCCGGCCGGTGTCCAGGTTCAGGGCTGTAATTTCACCAGTAAAAGGGGCAAACAGGGTAGCCTGGGCCAAGATATTTTCTAATTCGGCAACCCGCAACGCGGCCGCGTCCACCGCCGCCTGGAGTTCTGGATCAATATCTGTTACCAGAGCCTCTACTTCCAGTTGGGCCAGGGCCAACAAAATTGTCAGCCGGTCTATTTGGTATTGTTCGTCTGGGGAAAGCGACGTACCCGCCTGGGATATGGCATAGTTCAGATCAAGCTGGGCCAGGTCACGGTGAAGTTCAGCCTCTTGCCGGGTCTGCGTAATGGCATCTTGCGAGGCCGCCAGTTGGTCCTGAGCAATGGCTAAGGCGGACTGGGCTAACGCTAATTCCGCTTCCCAGGCAGAGGTGTTCAGATCGGCCAGCGGGTCGCCAGCCTGCACCGTGTCACCTCGTTCTATATACACTTGCCCCACAACCCCTGTCAGAGGGAAGACGAGAGCTTGTTCAACCAATGGGGTGACGCGCCCGAAAGCTTCAATGGAGTAGATGACTTCGCCCCGGGCGACGGTGTAGGTGGTACGTGCGGCCGCAACGGCAGTAGGAATGGGGGTTGGCTCTGCGGCCGCGCCGGTGCGTCGATCGGTGCCAGTATCACAGGCAGTCAGGAAGAAAATAGCCAGCAGGAGCAAGATGAGTTGCGGCCGCGGGCGGGTAGCCAAAACCGCTCTCCATTGGCTTAGGGGCGGCATACAAACATATGAAAAGAAGTTTATTTGGATCATAAGGCGGCAAACTATGAGAAGCAAAGTGTTACACCTTTGCTCTGTTCTTACGTAAGCGTTCAGTCATAACTATTCATCCGCCAGACCCGCCCGATCATATTGTCGTTTAAAAAATTAATCAGGTAATGGAATCCCCCCCACCCCTAACCCCACCCCCAGGGGCGGGGAACTTTTCTAAGGGGCATTTTTCGGGGCGAATACCCTG
The DNA here is from genome assembly GCA_018004935.1 of Chloroflexota bacterium. GTDB lineage: Bacteria > Chloroflexota > Anaerolineae > Promineifilales > Promineifilaceae > Trichofilum. The sequence continues at coordinate 12,174 of JAGNBF010000093.1, forward strand.
AAAAATGCCCCATTGGAATTCCCCCCTTCCCTCGGAAATCGGCAGGGGGGATGGGGTCAATGAAGGCGTTACCCGATTAAAAATTTAATGAACAAAACGACCGGGCTATGTTACAAAGGGCGCTGGCCTGGGCTTTTAGCCCGCAAAGCTCCGTAGGTTTAGCCCGGTGGTTTGACCACCGGGCGGGATAACGGAACGCTTACATTCTTACTTATTCGACTAATGCTCGGTTAAGTGTAACGATACACGTCCTCGAGATCCCAGCAATTCTCAATTTGGCCTGAACGTCTAAAAGTGCCGAGGCCGCCCGGCCGTAAAACGGGCCGGGCTATGGTTACGAAGGCCGTTGGCCTGCTGTTTTAGCCCGGCGGTCAAATGGGCGTAACACAGCCTTTCCAGGCTGTGCACTCTCTATACAAGCAGAGCCGGGCTTCGGCAAGTTCAGCCCTCGAGGACGTATATCGTTACGCCCATTTTTTGTTTTCACGAGAGGGCGAACAGCCTGAAAGGCTGTTCTACGGGTTGGGCCATTTTTCGAGCGTGCTCCTGGAGTCCAACCGTTTTAACCGTTGGCTAAATTGAGAATTGCTACGAGAGCCTTAGTAGTTCAACAAACTTATTCCGTCGAATAGCTGTGGCCGGTCTCCTGACCGTGCCACCACCTTCCAACCGACAAATCTTGTCTGTCGCACTATTAGTATCGTTCGTTTTTATATTGTCAACAGGCATAATCTGACACTTTTCGCCATGTGGTCGTATCGCTTTATCGCCGCGTCCGGTGTAGTTGGGGCCAAACCGCGCTGGTGGTTTTCCCCCCTTCCCTTTGGGATCGTCGGGAAATGGGCCTTCAGCCCAAGCCTACTCAAGCTGTTACCGCAAACATAGTGTCACTTTATGACTGTGGTAAGTAAGGGTGGGTGGGCGTTAACTCAATGTAACCGGTTTCTTAACAGAGGAAATAATAACATGAGTTAAGGGTGGTTGCCAATGTAGGGCAATTGCATGTTCACCAGGATGAACCCATCTCCCTGACGATTCCCGATTTCGGGAGGGGGGAACCCCCTCGGCGGGCAAAATCGGGGCGATTGTTGATTAAATGATTAATCGGGTAATGAGTGGATTCGCCTATCCCCCGGCGCTTTCCGGCGAGAAGGGGAAACACCAGAAGTGCCGGTTATGGAGCGCGGCCGCGCTCGATAACCGGCACAGGAGAAAGTTCCTCGCCCTGGGGGGGGTAGGGGTAGGGAACTCCGAGTAGATAATCGCCCTAGTTGCCAATGTAGGCCCTAACAGGCGCGATTTGCCAGAGGGTGTGTTTCATTTCGGTTGAGAGGAAGAAAATAAGTTCTTTGGGGTTTCGTGGGGTACGAGCAACCCTTATGGTTGCCCCACGCGGGGCAGTCACAAAGCCAGCCCCTACCTATGGTATCAACCCCCTGAATTCCCAAAGAACCGAAGTTAACTCATAAAGTACTAACTCGGACAGGCCAGAACCAAAAAGAAAGAAAGAACAATTACGAACCATGAAGATAAAAATGAACGACCATCTTACTTAAACGAATTTCGTCTCCATGGCGCAAACGATGCCGGGTACCCGAAGCCAGTTTTTGTTGGTTAACAAAAGTGTAGTTAAGGGCACGCATATCTTCAATAAACATCTGTGTACCTTCAAGCAAAAAACGGGCATGGCTACGAGAAACACCCATTCTCTCAGCGCCATAAGGTCCCAGGTTAAGCTCTGGAAAATGACCCGTCACCGGGTCTTCCCGGCCAATAACCCACATCGCTTTGCCACCAGGAAAAGGCAAAACCACATTATTGACCGGTAACACCAACCGGGGAGTCATCTTAGGCTGGGCTAATGTAGCCTTTTGGACCGAAGGAAGGGGTATCTGGCTTTGTAATGGGGCATAAAGAACAGCCACAGGTGGCACCGTTACCAGCCCCTCCCCATAGTTATCATGTTCCCGTGCTGAGGTAGCCCGAAACAATTTGGCCCCACAGTTATCACAAAACAACTCGCCAATTTTATAGGGTGCATCACAAGTAGAACAGATGGGAGTGTCAACCATCTGAGTAACAATAGGCATAGCCAAAGTAGGCAAGTCAGGCACAGACAATTGACCATCAGGATGGGGCACAGGAGAATCACCAGTCGCCATATCTGGGAGTAAGGGGGACCCACAGTGTGAACAGACAGCCGTGTTGGGAATATTAGGGGTAGTACAATGGTGGCAGAGTAACTGCATATAATTACCTCTTTAATATATATGGTACTGGGATTAGGCGTTTATAGGTTATTAATATATTTGTATAGTGAGCCTTGCCTCTGATGAAATATACTCAGCATGATCCTAATGTGACATTTCGTTTGACAACAAGAGCGTGTCGAGTCTCACATACATCTCCACAGAATTTTTTGGTGAGTCTAGTCTGAAAACCCTTCCCTCCAACGATTCCCGATGGGAAGGTGGCCCCTAACCGCATCCCAAAAAATTTCCGCCCTTGAAGGTTGGGAGGAAACCCGAGTATGCAATCACCCGGCAAACCGAAGTCAGTCGTTTGACAAACTTTCTCTGCAAATGGTGGTGGCGAGTCCCCAAATCATAACCCTTTTCCTTATCCGGCAAATCTCATGTATTAGAGGGTCAGATGTAACCGTTCAGCCCTCCGAAAGTTGTAACGATACAACCCCTCACCCTACCCCTCTCCCCAGGGAGAGGGAACTAACTCCCCTCTCCCGAATCGGGAGAGGGGCTGGGGATGAGGCTCAGTTACCAGAGAAAAGTTCAACTTCATGACTGAACGGTTACGGGCCAGATACAAAGAAGTGACACGAATGTCATTGCTTTTAAGAAAAAGTTCGGAGTTTTTACAACGATTTGCCCAAAGCGGCAACAATCGCATATCTATAATTAACAGGCATAAATTATATAGAAAAAGTGTGAATTAGTTTTGTCTTTTTACAATCACTCGTTTTTGAATGGGGTTTATAAATGATTAAGTTTTATCGGCATGGTTCGGGACAGCTTTACAAATTTGTAGGACGATTTGGTAAAGGGTGTGTTTCAAATGAGTTGAATAACTGCCATTCTCAATTGCCACAATGGGTAGGGGTGGGACAGGTGGGGTTGGCCTCACATCTTTTCACCCTGGCCTCATCTCCCACCTGGCTCACCCTGGTAGCAGACGAGGCCTTGGTGGGGCAGGTGGGCGAGGCAACCGGGAGAACAAGTTGGGGTGATCAGTCAATATTTCCCCCGGTTGCCCCGCCCCTATGACTCAACCGAAATGAAACACACCCTTTGGCAATGGGTGTGTTTCATTTCGGTTGAGAGGAAGAAAATAATTAATCGGTGAATTTGTGAATTGTTGAATGATTAACGAGAGGAGCGTCTACCGCTTCATTAACAGTTCAACAATTCAACAGTTCAACAATTAATTATTCAACTCATTTGAAACACACCCTTTGGCAATTCAGGGAGTACGGGCTGGCCTTGTGCCTGCCCTCCACTGGGGCAATCACAAGGGTTGCCCGTACAGTCAAAATCTTGGCTCTTTCGGAATTCGCGGGGTGTGGCTACATGTAGGGGCTGGCCTTGTGCCTGCCCCGCCAAGGGCAACCACAAGGGTTGCCCCTACAGATAGTGTCAACCCCCTGAAATCCCGAAGACCCAAAATCTTTTTCTTAAAAGCTATAGTAACTATACTGCCAAAGGGCATAATCTGACATTTTCCGGCCGTGTCGCCGTGCCGCTTTATCCCCACGTTGGGAACATCCGAGACCACCCCCACCCCTAACCCCGCCCCCAGGGGCGGGGAACTTTTTTCGGTGCGATTGGGGGGCGTCTGCCCCCCAACCGCGCCGGTGGGTTTCTCCCCCTCGGGGAAGGGGACGGGGGATGTCAGCCCAAACCTACCCAATCTGTTGCCGCCAACAAAATGTCACTTTATAACCATGGTAAATATACTAAACCTGTTAGCTGAGCTTGTCGAAGGCAAAACGGGCTTTGGCAGGTTCAGCCCTCGAGAGGCTTAGGAGCTTTCTAAGAAAGATACCCTTTGAATGTCTGGTTCGTTATAATTTCACTCTAGTTTTGTATCATGTGATAAGATTCTTTATGAGTTACAATCCTCTTAATCCGCTCATTGTTCAGGGAGATAAAACGGTACTCCTTGAAGTAGATAATCCTCATTACCAGGCGGCGCGAGATGTATTGGCCCGCTTTGCAGAGTTGGAGAAAAGCCCCGAGTACATCCACACCTATCGTATTTCGCCACTGTCACTCTGGAACGCGGCCGCGACCGGTCTCTCTGCCGATCATATCCTCAAAGACCTGGCCCAATACAGCAAATACCCCCTGCCCCCCAATGTCCAGGTAGATGTTCGCGATTATATTGGTCGGTATGGCCGGGCCAAATTGGTGCGCCAAAACAACGACTTACTCCTGGTGTCTGATGATATTACGCTCATCATAGAAGTCTCGCGCCACAAGCAGGTCAAATCGTACATCATTCGACAGATTGATGCGCACACCTTACTGATAAACGGGGGCCAACGAGGCCACCTGAAACAGGCAATGGTCAATATTGGCTTCCCGGTTGAAGACCTGGCCGGGTATATAGATGGTGAGGGGCTGGCGTTTACCCTGCGGCCGCAGACCATCCATGGCAAACCATTTAGCCTACGCCATTACCAAAACGAAGCAGGCGAAATTTTCTACGCCCAAGGAGCGGCCCATGGCGGCTCCGGCGTCATCGTCCTGCCTTGTGGCGCGGGCAAAACCATTGTCGGCCTCTCCGTTATGGCCCAAATGCAATGTAGCACCCTCATCCTCACCCCCAACACCGTCTCCGTGCGCCAATGGATTGACGAACTCCTGGATAAAACCACCCTCAAAGAGGATGATGTTGGTGAATACACCGGCCAACGGAAAGAAATCCGCCCCGTCACTATTTCCACCTACCAGACCATGACCTACCGCAAACGGGGAACCCCCAAAGGTAGTTTCGACCGGGAGGCCTTTCCCCACTTTGGTCTCTTCGATGAACGTAACTGGGGTCTCATCATCTACGATGAGGTTCACCTGCTTCCGGCACCCGTTTTCAGCATCACCGCCGAACTCCAGGCCCGGAGACGGCTGGGCCTTACCGCCACCCTGGTACGCGAGGATGAACGAGAAGAAGATGTTTTTTCCCTCATCGGCCCCAAAAAGTATGATGTGCCCTGGAAAGATTTGGAACGGCAAGGGTGGATCGCTACCGCTGATGTGGTGGAAGTACGGATGCCTCTGGACGATGATTTACGCCTGATCTACGCCACCAGTGAACCCCGTGAGAAATACCGGGTGGCCGCGGAAAACCCACGCAAGATGCATGTGTTAGACAAACTGCTGGAAAAACATGCCGATGATCAGGTGCTGATCATCGGTATGTATCTGGATCAACTGGCCGAAATCGAAAAACGGTACGGCTTCCCCATCATCACGGGGCAAACCTCCGTCAATAAACGGCAGGAGTTATTTCACCAGTTCAAAACTGGTCAGATCAATCGTATTATCATCTCCAAAGTGGGTAACTTTGCCATTGACCTGCCCAACGCCAATGTCATGGTGCAGGTAAGCGGCACATTTGGGAGTCGCCAGGAAGAGGCGCAACGGTTGGGTCGTATTTTGCGCCCCAAAGCGGAAACGGATCACATGGCCCATTTTTATACGTTGGTCACAAAAGACACCCAAGATCAGGATTTTAGTGCTAACCGTCAACTCTTTCTGACCGAACAGGGGTATCAGTACATCATTTTGTATGAGAATGAGGTAACGACCTATCAACCGAAAGGGTTGCCCCTACAGCATGATGCGTGGGGATAGGGCTGGCCCTGTACCTGCTGAGGATTGGCGATTAAATAACTTGAACATTTGCTGTGGCCGGTCTCCTGACCGTGCCACTCCTAGCGAACAAGTTATTTAGTTCTCATTCCTGAGTGGGCAACCACAAGGGTTGCCCCTCCCAGTCAAAATCTGTAACTATACGTAAAACTACTAAGGCTCTCGAGGGCTGAGCTTGTCGAAGCCTCGTGTTACCTTCGACAAGCTCAGGCAACGGCTTAGGATTGACAATTAAATAACCTGAACATTTGCTGTGGCCGGTCGCCTGGCTGTGCCACCCACCGTAAGCGTTCAGTCATATATATTCATCCGCCGGACCCGCCCGGTCGTAAACGACCAGGCTATGGTGACAAAGGCCGCTGGCCTGGGTTTTAGCCCACAGGGCTTCGTAAATTTAGCCCGGTGGTTTGACCACTGGGCGGGATAACTGAACGCTTACCACCTACCTTAATTTTTGAACAAATCCTATCTACTTTCTCCTATGGCTTCACCAGACACATTAAACGAACAGGCGTTACGCCGCTCCATCAACCGCCACACATTGACTCGAGGTGAATCCTATGTGGATAGAATTGATGAAGCGGTGCGCCGCGGCCGCATCCTCACCGCCAAAGTCCGGGACAATATGATATACCGGGTAGAAATTGGGGTTGAAGAGGATGCCATCTGGGCCACCTGTACCTGCCCTGAACTGTGGAATAATGAGTGTAAACACATTGCCGCTGTCTTGCTGAAATGGGTGCGCCAGCCCAAAACCTTTAGCCACCAGACTGACAATAATCTCCGTCAGATGCACAACGGCCTGGAAGTCATTCCCTTACCACCACTGGCCAGCAAAACCCCCAACCACCTACCCCAATGGACAAAAACTACCTGGGAGGCCAGGCAGGCAAACCTGGAAAATACCCTTAGTAATTATCTGGAGCAATTGCGCGTCCAAGATTTGCGCGATTTGGCCGCCCATCATGGCTGGACGCTCAAGGGCAACCAAAAAGCAGGGTTAGTGACTCAACTACTGGCTCTACTCCTGGCTCCCAGCTTCGTGCCCAATGCTGTAGCCACCTTAAACCAGGAACATCAGCAGGTTTTATGGGCATTAGCGCTGATAAGTGAAGAAGTCATCATTGATATGCCGGAGCTGATAAAACTGGCTACCCATTGGGGACCTCTCAAACAGTACAAAAAAGGGGATCATTACAATAACAACTTGCAACAAACGGGATTAACCATAACAGGCACACTCACGAACACGCGGGCCGGTTCTGGCTATTATTACCGTACGGTGAATTATGTGCCCTGGATTATTATGCGGTCGCTCTCACGTCTTATCACCGAACGTTTACCTGAAGCCAAAAAACAAGAGACCCCCCTGAACGGCCAAATCACCCATACGGATGCGACGCCTTTGCTTCAAACCATTTCGCAGATAATTATGTTGTGGGAGCAAAATCCACCTACATTGCGGCCGCCTCAACCCCGCCCCGTTATAGAAAAAATGTACCGGATACTGACTGAGTGGGAATACGTACCGGAAGAACTCGTAGAGGCTAAAACAAACAATCGGTTTGTCTTCCCTCAGGTAAACAAACTCATACTAACTGTGCCCGTTCCCCCACTGGCCCTGACCGATGAGTCTCTTAAGAAATATAGTTCACTCATTGGTACGGGAGAATATCTGGATTTTATCTATCACCTGACCCAACAGGTGGGTTTGTTCCAGAGTGGTAGCCCGGTAACAAAATGGACAGCCGTCACCAACCAATATTTGCCCTTGACCCCACTGCAACAGCAAGCCTTGCTGGCGCGGACTTACTTTGGCCTTAGTAACTGGCATGAAATCAATCAGGTACGCCGCGCCCAACCTGATTTGCAATTGAAACGGAATGCCAACAAAGAGAATTTCACCCCTGCCCAACTGGCAGCCAATTGGCTTCTAACGCGTCAGCAGATCTTGCGCTCTTTGGCCTTACTCCCTGATGATCAATGGCTGGCCTGGGATACCCTTGTTCCTTTGTGGAAGGCTATATGGCCCGTTTTTGATAGTAGCTCATGGATGAAGGGAACTTCTTACGCCTTTGAACATAACAATCCGGCCTGGTATTTCACCTACAAAGGCGAAAAAACAACATCCGCACACTGGAATTTGCTCCAGGGCCAATTCATTCAAACAATGATAACTGGCCCTTTACATTGGTTAGGGCTGGCAGATATCTGTGTGCAGAAGGGGCGATTGACAGGTTTCCGCCTGCATGGGTTGGGCGATCTGTTTTGGGAACGCTCCGAAACGGTGAGCCAGCCCGCGGCCGCACACCCTGCACCCCAACCAGGCCCGACCGCGGCCGCGAAAATATTCAGCACGGGTGACATCATCCGCGTCAACCCGGCCGCCATTTCTACCCAAGGACATCGCCTTCTGGAACAAATTGCCCGCCTCGACCACGCTGAACCCCACCTCTTCAACTACCAACTGGACATCCAGCGCGTACTCGCCACTTTTGAGGCTGGCTACACCCTCCCCCAGTTACAACAAAGCTGGCGCGATCATTTCCACAAAGCCATACCCAATAACATCCTCACCTCTCTAACGAACTGGTGGCGAAACTATGGCCAGGTTCGCCTATACGAAAACACCACCCTCATCGAATTCAGTGACGATTATGCCCTGGCCGAAATGAAAGCCGTAACATCCCTCAACCAGCACATCATCGCCGAACTCTCCCCCCGCCTGGTTATCATTAATCCCACTGCTCTAGCACCCCTTCAGGCTGAACTACAAAAAGCCGGTTACACCCCGAAAGTAGAATCGTGAATAGCCAGGAGCAACCCATACCCCAAAACAGTTCTACCCAAATAACCTATACCCTATGACCAGCGACAAGTTCAATCTCCTCGATACCTATAACGCCCAAGCCCTGGCCCAAATGGCCGAAGCCGCCGATCTTGATATCAAACAAAACGGCAAGAAAATGAAAAAAGGCGATTTAATACTGTTTCTGGAAAAAGAATATTTCACCCAGGAACGAATTGCCGCCTCTTTGGCGAAACTAAGCCCACTGGAGCGAAAGGTGCTGGAACGGTTGCAACTCCGGCACGGCCTGGTCACTACGACCCTGTTCAAACGTGAACTGATCCGCGCCGGACTGGCCAAAGAACCAGTCATCATAACCCCCAAAAAGGGGGTAGACCAGGCCCCCTTGGCTGTCGGCTCACTCTTGAATAGAACATCGGAACAGTTTGAGGATATTATCGCCCGTCTAACTTATCAGGGTCTCGTCTTTAGTCGAACAGTCAACACGAGCACCACGAGTTACGGGGTTAGCAAAATGGAATTTAACCCTGGGCCAGAGCTATTTATCCCCTCTTTTATTCAGCCACATCTGCCCAAGCCCGAACCCCTGCCCCAACAAAAGTCCTGGCAACCGGTTACTATTCACAGCAATACCCCAGATTTGCTTCTACGCGACCTGTATCTGTACTGGAATTTTGTCCGGCAGGAGCCGGTGCCCCTGTTACAAACCGGGCTGGTAGGCAAACGCTCCCTCAAACTGATCAAGAATCAACTTCTGACCCCCATTCCTGATTTTGACACCCTGCGGCAAGAGTCAGATAGCCCCCGACTTTATTATTTACGCCATATGTTGCAGGAATTAAAACTGATACAGGTAGAAGGCAATCTCTTAAAAATAACGTCCCAAACTGTCAGCGAAATTCCGGCCTTCTGGCAGTTACCCCTGGATGCACAAGTAAAACAGTTGCTGGCCCATCAGATAAACTTGATGTTCAACTATGAACTGAACAGAGAAAGTGATTCCTTTTACCCCCAGATAAATTCGGCACGGCAATTACTGCTAAAGGTGTTAAAAGAGCAACCACCCTTCCACTGGTTAGAGATGGATAACCTGTTGGAAATGGTGCAGAACCAGAACGAGAATTTTCTTTTTTCTTTCCGCACCGACTTGCGTTCTAAACAGGGGTATGGCTATTACCGCAACAATATTTATTATTATGGGGAGCGGAAGGAATTAGATCTGAAGTTGACCCGGATTGAAGAAAGCTTTGTGCAGATGTTTGTTATCTTAATGTTGTTTGATCTGGGGCTGGTGGATGTAGGGTTTAAGACGGAAGCGGCCGCGGCCGCACGGCAATGGCAGGCTTTGCGTCTTACCCCTTTGGGCGCGGCCGTACTCGACCTTGCCCCGCACCCCGAAGTCCCCACCCCCACCGGCGATCAGGGGCGTGTGGTTGTGCAACCCAATTTTCAGGTGCTGGCGATTGGCCCCGTTCCCCTCAGCATTTTGGCCCAACTAGATCTGTTTGCTACCCGCCAAAAAGTAGACCGAGGGGTTATTGAGTACCAACTTAGCCGGGATTCAGTGTATCAGGGGCAACAGGCAGGGATGGGCGCACCGGAAATTGTGGCCCATTTGACCCAACTCACAGGCCAGCCCCTGCCCCAAAATGTCCAGCGCTCTCTGGAAGAGTGGGGAGCACATCATGACCGAATTGTTTTCCGTCCGGCGGCTACTCTTTTACAGACAGCCAGCCCGGAACTCCTGACCCTTTTGCAGAAAAAGGAAAACACGAAGAAATATCTGGTGCGGCCGCTTATGCCTGATATAGCGCTTGTGACCCCGCACAAAAAAAAGCATCTGGTAGCGGCTCTGCTTGATAACAACCTGTTGCCGACCATCTCTGGTGTGACCCCAGATGCCACCGAAAATAGTGTCATTATCCAGGCTGATGGCCGAATAGAAACCATTCATGCCGTACCAGGGTTGCATGTCCGCGGCCGCATCAGCCGCATCGCCCAAGAAATCTCCCCCAACCAGTGGCAAATTACCCCCGAACGGGTACGCCAGGTGGGGGGAAGTAAAAGCAAGGTCCAAGCTCTCCTTACTGAGTTAAACAAATTAAGCCGGGAACCATTAGCCGCAAGCCTGGTAACACAAATCAAAGCCTGGGGTGAGTATTACGGCGCGGCCGCGGTCGAAACCTTGACCTTGATTGAATTTCGTGACCAGGAAACCCTGGATGAACTGTTAAAACAAGCGCCGTTGCGGCGCCATCTTCGTCCCTTTCCGACTCAGGATCGTGCTCTGGCCATTGTTACCCCAGAAGCCTTACCTGAGGTCAAGGCCAGCCTGAGCCAACTGGGCATTACCCTGACCCAACAAATCATCTCCCCCAAACAGGTCTGATCAGCCCCCACCGACTCTGGGGTATTTTATTGTAGGGAGCGGGTTACACCATCAAAGCAATATCATGGCCACGCCCCGGACTTCTTCGGCGTGGGTATCCAGAACGGTAACGGCCGCGGCCGCGTGCCCTTCCCCCATCTGCCAGAGATGCACCTGCCCCCCTAACCCCCCGGCCACCAGATAATCTTGCCCTCCCACACGAGCCAGGGTCAAACATTTTACCCGCCGCCGCAACCGGGCCACTATCCAACCCTGTCGGGCATGTGGCCCCCCTTGATCAACATCACAGGCGACAATTTCGCCGCTCTCTGTGCCCATCAACAGGCAGGTGATATGGTCCAGCGTTGTCAACAACAATGGATAGACGGGTGAATGCCCCGGTAACGTGAAGGTCGGCGAAAGGGAATGGGGTCTGGCCTGGGCCGATAAATCATAAAAATAGACGTTACCATCCCCACAACTTTGCCAGAGGCCGCTGTATTGCGGCCGCGGATCAAACAAAACAGCAAAGGCGGGCATGGTTCCCCCCGACAGCACCATTTCAGGGGTAGCGTTTTGCCTTTCTACCATCGTTTGCCAATCCCAGAGGTACACATGGGACCGCCCCTGCATACCCCCCGCCAGCTTTATCCGACCCCGGACAGACGCTACCGCCAAAGACAAAATCGGGCCGGGAGTCACGAACTGGCCCAATGACTGCCCCTCCAGGTCAAACACACGAATGGTATGGTCGGTACAACTGGCGAATAACACAGGCCGTTGGCCCAACCAACCACCCGTAACATGCCAGATAGCCTGATGAATCACCGTTTGTTGATAGTGTAAAAGACCTTGGGAGTTGATGAGGTAAAGCTGACCAGCCCCTGTCACAAAGGCGATTTTTGTTCCTGAGGCGGTGTAGAACGGGTAGAAGGCATAAACAGATGTATTGGCCTGAGTTGGCTGTAAGGTCCATAGTGGTTCTGACCATTGATTAAAGGCCCAACACGTCATACCGCGATTGGTGACAACCACTAAACCAACAGCAGTTGTCTGGAGAAATAACTGTTGCTGAGGCTGACTGAGCTTATATTGATTAATGATGTGGTCTATTTTCATGATGTCGTTTGGCAAAAACCATCCCAGCCTTCCTGCAAGGCCTGGAAATAAGAGGAACCCGCGAATAGGGCATCGGTGAAATGTCTAATGGTGGCTACGGTACGCGGAATCTGCCAGGTCAAAAAAAACGGCCAGCCGAAACAACAGAGACTAAATGCACTTTGGGTGCTTTCTTGCCCTTCCCCTGTAATTTCAAGGATGTAGGCCCGGTAGAGGAGTAATAAAACTACGGTCAAAAGGACGATGAAATTGGCCGCATAGGCAGTAAAGGGGATGATCCGGACAAGAAAAGGGGATGGGGTTACAACCACCGGTTTAAGGGGTTCGGGGTAGTTGTTTTCACAGCAAGCCCAGCGGGCGGTGAGGGCGCGGCCGCGGGCAAATGGGCTTCGCACGATTTGGGCTAAAATAAACATAAACGCCAAAGGAAATAACAGGAGGAGAAGGGGTAAACAAAGCAGGCTCATATTAACCAAATACCAGTTCATCTCATAAGTTACCCCTTGCAGGAGAGTCGTTGGGGAAGTGGATGGGGTGGGGTCAAATTGCAAAACCACATGGAAGAGGTAGCTGAGGCCGAGATAAAAGAGAGCCACGGGAATCAACCCCAGGCTGAGGCCAAGAAGGCTGGCTATGAGGGTCAGACTGTGTTCAATACGCGTATTCAACCAGAGGCGGGTGGCCCGTACCGGGGGCCGATGCAACCAACGTCGCCACCGATCACGGTAAGTAGTGGGTAAGGGGATGAGTGGCCGGTTGCCAAAGGGATTTTGTTGGCGTACCGTATGCCAAATAGCCCGTTGTTTTAGAGAGGGGTTCATAGGGTTCCTTTTTGTGCGGCCAGCCGTTCGATTTCGGTGCGGGTGAGAACGAGTTCAGCGTTGATTTTGTCATCAAGAATGGCCTGGTATAAGGTTTCCACCGAAACGCCCAATTGATCCGCGGCCGCGGCCAGTTTATACACAATCGCCTCTTTGTTCAGTGGCTCGGCCTCACCCCCCTCCAACCAGATGGCTTCATGGGCAAAGCTCAGGGCGGCATAGGTAACAATATCGGCCAGGGGCACGGTAGGGGTAGCTAACAGTTCGCGGATCTGCTGGCGAAAACAATGGTTATGTACCTGTGCCAGATAATGATCCACAAAGAGGATGGCTTTTAACTCCTCGGCGGTGGTAGCCTGGGTCAGACGAGGCAAAACGGCCTCATCGGTCAGCAAATTGACGAACACTCTGGCAACCATACTCCATTTAGGATTCACCCGCCGCCAGTCGTCCCGTTGTAACTGTAGGGGGCCGCGGCCGCGCGGGGAAATGAGGTGAATGATATTGTCTAATGCACTCATGGTTAGCTCACTCTCATGCTCACATCATTAAGAATCTGAAGACCTATCCCCCGGCGATCCCAGAGGGAAGGGGGAAAGCCAACGGCGCGGTTTGGCCTGAACGTCTAAAAATGCCGAAGCCACCCGGTCGTAAAACAGGCCGGGCTATGGTACGAAGGCCGTTGGCCTGCTCTCTTAGCCCATAGGGCCTGGTATTGATAGCCTGGCGGTTTGACCGCCGGGCGGGGTAACTCAACGCTTACCTTTGTGACCGTGCCGGGTATAACCCCTCACACCGACATGCCCCCAGACCGGGGCGCACACCCAGACGTGCCGGGGCCTGGGCCTCATAAAGAATGACGCCAGGACGGGCATGGTTTTGTTCCAGGCTACATAGGGAAATCCATTCACCTACCATCAGGGCCGCGATAATCTGGTTGGTGGTAACAATGCTGGCTTCAGTCACTTCGCCACAACGGGCACGCTGACCCTTTTCCGCCTGTGCCAGTTGCCCAATCCCTTGTGCACATTCCAGGCAGGCCGTTTGCCCTGGCTGGTAGACCCGTACCTCACCAGCAAAGGGGCCAGTACCACCGTTGATGAGGGGAAGGTGTTCCTGAATAGCCCAGGTATTGACGGTGGCCCGGGTAGCAAAGTTATCCACGCAGAGAAAAATCACCTCGATTCCGGCCAGATGTTCCTTTTGTACCCGATCTACAATCGCCTCCGTGTAAACACCGGGAGCCAGTTGGCGAAGTTTTTGGGCCAGATGGGTGGCTTTGGGCTGACCGACGGCTTCATAAAAAAGAAGCTGGCGATTCAGGTTACTCTCTTCGACAGTATCTGGATCTACCAGACGTAGAAAGGGAACGCCTTGTAGTGCCAGGCTCAGGGCAACCTGAGTGCCTAGAGCACCAGCCCCTATGATGAGGCAGGACAAAGGGGTATGTGTTGGCGGTGGGGGAGCGGGCATCGGCTCCGGGATCAGGCGTTGCGGTGCCAGGGCATGAAAATGCACGGGAGATGCCAAGGGTGTATCGGCGGGTAAGGGAAGGAGCAGGCGGCGCAATTCCGCGGCCGCAAGCCCCCCGATGAGTTGGCTGGCAATGACCCCCTGCGGCCGCGACTGGGCCAGCAGATGTTTGTCCAGGCTGACGGGTATCTGGCCCTCAGCCACAGACAGGACTCCACCCCACGGCGTGGCTGAGGCCAGAATAATGGGTTTACCTTCTTGTTGCCCGTAGGTGAGACAAATTTCTTTGGCCTGTAGATCGTCGGTTGCTTCGATAAGGCAATCGGCCGGGGGAAGGGTCTGGAGTTGTTCGGCGTACCAAAGGTGAAAGGTAAGGCCATGAGCGGTGAGGGTGGGGTTGAGGGTTTGCAGGGTGTAGGCAAGGTTGGCCGCGGCCGCGTGGCCTGGTGCTCGTTGCAGGCCAGGGAAAATCAGAGACGTTTCGTTTAGGCGGTGATCATCTAGAATGGTGATGCGTCCCACGCCTAAAGCGGCTAAGGCCCAACCGATAAACCCGGCCAATAGGCCCGCGCCAACTAAAACCACATGGGCCTCAGCGAGTCGAGTCTGTTCCCAACCGGGGATACGCATCTGGCGTTCATAACGGTTCATACCTGGACTCCTACGAAAATGTAGGGCGATTTGGTAAATCGCCCGGTGGACGATTTACCAAATCGTCCTACAGATTTTCATCCCTCTTGGTGCGCCGTAGGCCCATGGGGAACTCTTACGAAAATGTAGGGCGATTTGGTAAATCGCCCGGTGGACGATTTACCAAATCGTCCTACAGATTTTCATTCCTCTTGGTGCGCTCAAAGCCCATGGGGAACTCCTACGAAAATGTAGGGCGATTTTGTAAATCGCCCAGTGGACGATTTACCAAAGGGTGTGTTTCATTTCAGTTGAAAGAAGGTATTTATACAGGTTGGGGGGGATTCCATTACCTGATTAATTTTTTAAACTACAAGAGCGTGGGAATACCATCTGGGACACTCTGCGTCCTACGCGACGCAGAGCGTCGTAGGGAGCATTCCACGCAGAGCGTGGAACGAGTACCTGTATAGATACGAAAGAAGAGGAGTGAGCACACCCACTGAATACTCACTCACCATTTACCACTCGCAAACCGTTGCTTTCAACCCTCTTGTAGGTAATGTCCGTTTATGTCATCCTGTGTGGCGGGGCCACGTAATTGACGCAATAAACGTTGCCAGGAGGAGTTGGTAGGTGAGGTGTGGGCGACAAGGGGGGTGGTTCGCGGCCGCGGGTGGGGCTGAACCCGCTCTTTCACCTCATTTAGCATCTGAGCTTCATCCAGCAAAGAGATAATCTCCAGTGCCACCACCTGTTTCTGAATGTGCGCCGTCTGGCAGGTGGGACACCAGCGGCGGCTATGCAATTCGGCGTGAGGTGTATCACCACGGGCATTAACAACCAGGCTATAAGCCAGAGCCACCTGGGTGTGATAAGTAATGTGTTGAATTGCGGCCGCGAATTGTTGCGCCATCTCCGGGGAGCCAACACGAATTTCCCACCCTTCCGGCTGAGCAGGCGATGTCAGGCGCAGTGCATCCGCTTCTGTTGTGAGTTCATAGGGCCAGGGCTGGGAGATTTGGGTTTGGCAGGTCAGCATGATCTGGTTCAGAATATCGTGGGTGTTGCTATCATCTGTATGGGAGTGAAAGGGCGCAAGATGGCCATGTGAATGCCACCATCCCTTCACCTTTTTGCCCAACCGTTCCAGTTCACGACCAGCGGCCAACACACCGCGCCCACTGATCACGGCTGACGTGGCGGAAACCTGTTGGTAAGGCGCCAGGCTGACAGTATCAATCAGATCGGACCCGGCTTCACCGGCCAAAAAGCCGATACATTCCACCGGGCCAATATGGGCATCTACCAGATGGGCATAAGCCTGGGCTTTGTGCAGAGCGTTCTCGGTAATGCGGAGAGGGTGTTCTTGTAAAGGTAAAGTCATCACAGCTACCTCACTGAAATTTATACTTACCACGGTCATAAAGTGACATTTTATAGGCGGCAACAGCCTGGGTAGGTTGGGGGGCGGACGCCCCCAAACTGCGCCGAGAAAGTTCCCGCCCCTGGGGCGGAGAGGTTTTTAAGGCGGGCAAATCGAGGGCTTCGCCCCCCGATTTTGCCCACCGAGTGGGTTTCCCCTCCCGAAATCGGGAATCGTCAGGGGGATGGGTTCATTCTGGTGAGCATGCCATCGCCCTGGAGGGAAGGGCATAATCTGACATTTTCTTAATACCTTACTGGACATTGGCGTTTTTTGTTTTCACCAGGGAACGCACAACCTGGAAAGGTTGTGCTATGTCCAGAGAGGGAATGAAGAACGGTTATCGGTTATAAGGAAATACAGGCAACCCCTGGTGGGTAGCTTCCTGGCGGCTGATGGTATACGCGGCAAAATTGGTGATAGGGTGGTAGGGGTTGTTACTGTTACCGGCATGATACCCAGCCATAAGCGTTTGGGCGGCATCGTGGAGATAGGTGCAGATGGCCTGAGCCAGCGGCATCCTTCGGAGCTGTTGGTAGTAGGCATCGCTTTTGGCCATACAGATGCTTTCCCCGCTTACCGTGGCGTTGACAAACATATGGGCATAAGGGGTTAGAACTCTGGCTCTGCCCGCCGCCAGAATTTGCTCACGCTGAAGGTTTAATAGGATCAATCCAACGCGAGTGGCTTTAAAGCGGTAGAGCCGCTGATCGTTCCCTTCGATTACATATTCCGGGACTTCCTGATAAACAATCCAGTTCCCCTGCTGGCGCATGATACCCCAGCGGGATGAACGGTAGAGATAACCATCTTGACCGGCCACCAGGGATGGGGGCAGTCGTTTTTGCATATTCGCCAATTCGGCCTTGAGTTCATTTAGCCATTGTTGGCGATCTGGGGCTTCGGCCAGGGCCTGGTCCTGTAAGGCTTCAGCCACCTGGGCGGTAAAGGTTTGCTCAACTTCGGTCAGGAAACGGCACTGAGTGAGGCCATAGGCGCGGCCGCATACCCGGATAATCAGGTCACTGTCTGGGGGTGGGCTGACTGGCTCCAGTGTGTACACATTGCCATCGAGAAAAAGGGCGTGTTCGCCAATGGCCTGGTATAGATGGTGGGGCTGGCTAAAATGGGGATGCGGTTCGCGGCCGCGGGCGGGGGCCACCATCACCGGGGGGCGGTTTTCCCCTGACGGTGCGGGCGGTTGCTCCTGGCGCATATCCAGAGCCGCCAATTGGGGCTGGAGATGTAGGAGTAAAAAGGTGAGTAAATCATTTTCCGCCAATTGTTGCTGTAATTGTCTCAGACTCTTGATCTCCTCATCCACAACCCGTTGCAGGTAATCCAACTTATATTGTTCCAATTGCGTCTGATGTTGAACATAGTAATTCGTTTCAACTTCAGCTAAGGATTGCGCCGAGAGCAGGCTATAGGCCGTATCGGCAAAGAGCAGGCAAGGCTCAACCGCCGTTTCCTCACCGACGTAATAAATCGTACCGTTTTGTACAACCAGCGGAACCTGGGCGGCAAGAGCGAAAAAAGAGAGTGCAGGCAATACAGGTAAAGGGTGGTTTTTAGCCAAGAGGCGGAGTTTCTCGGGCATCATTATCCCCCTGCCTGGGCTTTAGAAACACCAATTTCTAAAGTCTGTACCGGGTTGGTGAACACTTTTTGCGGCACGATCTCTTTTTCTGGGGGCCGCCGCCGCGACACCACCCGCACCAAATCTCCCTGGCGTAATTCGATAATGCTGTAAGGGTCGCGCAATGTTTCCCGAAAGGCGGTCGTGAAACCCTGGGTATCCGGTATTTTCGTGAGCAGGTAATCAATCCCTGCTTCAACTGATAGTTGGGACAGGTGCAGAAGTTCGGCCTGTTGGAGTTCGACAGTAACGGGCGACGCAATACCATGACGTAAAATAACTTGGACTGTTTCCGGGTTCATGTTGTCTCCTCTCTGAGAATATAGACCTCAAGATAATGATTCGGGGCAGGGGCTGGCTTTGTGCCTGCCCTGCACTGGGGCAACCACAAGGATTGCCCATACAGTCAAAATCTTTTTCTTAAAAGCTATATTACCGATAATGTCTATTAGCGATTTGTTGTGGCCGGTCTCCTGACCGCGCCACTTCCAGCGAACAAGTTATTTCGTTCTCATTCAGCAATTCTCAATTTAGAGCCAATTTGTCGTAGGGGCGGGGCAATCGGGGTTGTCCGATCACCACAGCTTATTCTCTCGATTGCCTCGCCCTGTGCCTCATTCAGGCCTGGTCTGCTACCAGGGTGAGGCAGGTGGGAGATGAGGCGAGGGTAAAATGATGAGGCCAACCCCACCTGCCCCACCCCTACCAATCGTTCCAAATTGAGAATTGCTGGTTCTCATTCCTTAGTAGTTACAAACTCCCTTTGTGTTATCTTTGGTGAAAACAGGGTGAGATGAATATTTAAATGTTTATTTGTATGTACATATTGACAATTGTACAAATTCAAGAGAAAATGTCAATAGGGAGGACAAAAATTGATGGCTTTGCTACCGGAACAGGTGATAAACACGCGAACGATCAATACCAACCCTAGTTACCTAAATTTGGCGCAAATTAGCGACAGTTCCATCACGTGCGAGAAAAGAGGCAAAGGCCGCGATAAAAGAAGCAGCTAATTCATGAGCTTGATTGAGTGAAACTTGTACGATATGACCCT
>JAGNBF010000192.1 GCA_018004935.1 Chloroflexota bacterium
TTTCCCACATAAAATCCCCTAAATTCGTAGCCTGTTCTCAAGCCGTTCTTAGGAGAACCATCATGTTATCTCGCCTTACCCGAATTGCTCTGCTAATCCTGGCCGCTATTGCCTTATTGTTAGTTACTTATATTGCCTACAACCGCCTGAAACAACCAGCTAATCCGACGCCCCTGATTAGCACTCATCCGGTAGTAACGGTGCTCAACCCTGCTCCCACACCTCTGGATGTCACAACGGCAGATGTGTTGTTACAAGATGATTTCAGTGGTACGAATGGCAGTTGGGCCTTAAGCCCCATTGAACAGGCCGAATACCGAGATGGGGCGTTGGTGTTGCATGATCGCCATTTTAGTGATTTTGGCTGGGCGCGGCCGCATCTTCAGTTTGAAAATTATGTACTGGATGTGGATACCGTGTGGGTAGGTGGAGCCGTAGGGGGTGTCTATGGGGTGTACTTTGGCTACCAGGACGAGGTCAATTTTTATGCCTTCACCATCAGCAACGATGGTTACTACACCATCAGTCGTCAGATAGGCGGACAAGAGGAGATCCTTGTCAACGCTTTCACGAACGCCCTACACCCGGCGCGGGCCTTCAACCATTTACGCCTGGAAGCCAACGGCTCCTCTCTGCGCTTCTTCATTAACGACACATACCTGACCGATCTAACCGAAACTGGCCTACTGCGAGGGGATATTGTGTTCATCGCCCAAAAAATCGCGGATACCGAGTCATTTATTGTGGCCTTCGATAACCTGGTCGTTCATCATCACCCGGTTCAATGATTCTCCTTTTGAACGGTAAGCGTTCCGTAACCATTTAGTCCAGAGACTATATTGTGCCATTTTTGGTTACAACAACGGATTTAGAAAGGAACGGATTAAAGGTGACCTCTGGAAAATCCGTTTATTTCCTAATTCGTTGATGTAACTTCACTGAACGCTTACGCAGTTTTGGGCGTGGTTCAAAAATCAGCAAACGGTGCGGCCATCACCAATGCCATCAACCCCGCCATTCTGGTCTGCCACGAAAATCGTGGCCTCACCCCCCACATCAAAGACGTGGCCCGCCGTCTGGCCCAGGCCGGTTATGTCGCCATCGCCCCGGACTTGCTCAGCCGCGAAGGGGGCACGGCCAACCTCGACCCGGCCCAAATTCCCGGTTTGTTAGGTGAGGCAGGCAACATCCGCCACGTTAATGATTTCCTGGCGGCCTATAACCATCTGCAAACCCTCGCCTTTGTGGATGGGCGGCGCGTGGGCATGACCGGCTTCTGTTTTGGCGGCGGCATCACCTGGGATGTGGCAACCCAACTGCCGGAACTTCGGGCGGCGGTGCCGTTTTATGGCCGCGCCCCGGAACTGACCCAAATCCCCAACATTCAAGCCGCCGTTCTGGTGGTGTATGCCGAACTGGATAGCCGCATTACCGGCGGCCGCGACCTCGTCGAGACAGCGTTACAAGAAGCAGGCACAACCTACCAGATTAACGTCTATCCGGGGGTAGACCACGCTTTCCACAATGACACCGGCTCCCGCTACGACGAAACCCAGGCCACCCAGGCATGGCAGGATACGTTGGGCTGGTTTGCGGCCTATGTGTGAGGTTGGGGTGAGCCTCAATTCTGAGGATGACAAAGCGTCGCTGTGGCCGGTCTCCTGACTGAGCCACTGCTAGAGGATCAGGTTTGACACAACCCCATTGACCTTATAAACTTATTTCTGTTAGTTAACAACTTATCGCTTAACTCATCGAGAGAGGTGGAGGGAACGGCCCTGTGAAGCCTCGGCAACCGCTCGGAAGCAGTGAGCAGTCAGCAGTCAGCAGTTATCAGTGCAATATCACTGGTAACTGGTTACTGGTTACTGATTACTTGTGACTGAGGAAGGTGCTAATTCCGTCAGACGCAGGTCTGAAAGATGAGAGGAACGACCTGGAAACGACCTCTCTGCTAGAGAGGTTTTTTTTTGCATGATCCAGACCTGACAGGTTTCTGAAACCTGTCAGGTCTTCTTGTCACCGAGGCGCATGATGATAAATACAACTGAGCAACTGAAACAAGCTCTACAATCCCGTATCCTCATTCTGGATGGGGCGATGGGCAGTATGATCCAGACCTACCAGTTAAGTGAAGCCGATTTTCGGGGAGAACGGTTCGCCGCTCACCCTTACGACCTGCAAGGCAACAACGAAATCCTCAACCTCACCCAACCCGACATCATCCGGGCCATCTACACGGCGTATCTCCAGGCTGGCTCCGACATCATCACCACCAACACCTTCAACGGCACCGCCATCTCCCAGGCCGACTACCACACGCAGGATTTGGCGTATGAGATCAACTTCCAGGCGGCGAAGTTGGCCCGTGAGGCGGTGAGCAGTTTTCAGTTAGCAGGGAACAGTGAACAGTTGACAGTGGACAGTGAACAGTTGACAGTGGACAGTGAACAGTGGACAGTGGACAGTGAACAGTTGGCAGTGAACAGTGAACAGTTAGCAGTGACCAGTGAGCAGTCCCCTGTTCACCATTCACCATTCCCCAATCTCCAGTCTCCAGTCCCCAGTCTCTCAGTCTCTCAGTCTCCTCGTTTTGTCGCCGGTTCCCTCGGCCCCACCAACCGCACCGCATCCATCTCTCCCGACGTAAACGATCCGGGTTATCGCAATGTGACCTTTGACGAGCTCAGGGCCGCGTACTACACCGCCGCCTCGGGTCTCCTCGATGGTGGGGCCGACATCCTGCTCATCGAAACCATCTTCGACACCCTCAACGCCAAAGCGGCCATCTTTGCCGTGAAACAACTGCTGGATGACCGGGGCGTGGATGTGCCGATCATGGTTTCTGGCACGATTACCGACGCCAGCGGCCGCACCCTCTCCGGACAAACCACCGCCGCCTTCTGGCACGCCGTCCGCCACGCCGAACCGCTCATCGTGGGATTGAATTGTGCCCTGGGGGCCAAAGAACTCCGCGCCTACGTCGAAGAATTGTCTGGCATGGCTGATTGTTTCATCAGTGTCTACCCCAACGCGGGTCTGCCCAACGCCTTCGGTGGCTACGACGACACCCCGGAAGGGATGACCGCCGTTTTGCGCGACATGGCCGAAAGCGGACTGGTTAATGTGGTGGGGGGCTGTTGTGGCACAACACCCAGCTACATCCGGCTGTTCAGCCAGGCCATTAAAGAGATTGCGCCGCGTGTGCCGCCCGTCCTGCCGCGTTATTTGCGTTTGAGTGGGCTGGAAGCGTTGACCGTCACCCCCGAACTGAACTTCGTCAACATTGGCGAGCGCACCAACGTCACCGGGTCGCGCCGTTTTGCCAAATTGATCCTCAACGGGCAGTACGAAGAGGCGTTGAGCGTGGCCCGGCAACAGGTGGAAAACGGGGCGCAGGTGATTGACATCAACATGGATGAGGGGATGCTGGACGCCGAGACGGCTATGCCTCGCTTCCTCAACCTCATCGCCTCAGAGCCGGATATCGCTCGTGTGCCGGTTATGCTCGACTCGTCCAAATGGTCGGTCATCGAGGCGGGGCTGAAATGTGTGCAGGGCAAACCGATCATCAACTCCATCAGTATGAAAGAGGGTGAGGCCGAGTTTATTCATCATGCGAAACTGGCGAGACGGTACGGCGCGGCCGCAATCGTCATGGCTTTCGACGAACAAGGTCAGGCTGACACGGTGCAACGCAAAATCGAGATATGCCAACGGGCCTACCGCATTCTCACCGAGCAGGTCGGCTTCCCCCCCGAAGATATTATTTTCGACCCCAACATCTTCGCCATCGCCACCGGCATCGAGGAACACAACGAATATGGCCTGGCTTACATCTCGGCGGTGCGCTGGATCAAACAAAACCTGCCCCACGCCTACATCAGCGGCGGGGTGAGCAACATCTCCTTTAGCTTCCGGGGCAACGACGCCGTGCGCGAGGCCATCCATTCGGCCTTCCTCTACCACGCCATTCAGGCCGGGATGGATATGGGCATCGTCAATGCCGGGCAGTTGGCCGTGTATGAAGAGGTGGATAGGGAGCTGCGCGACCGGGTGGAAGATGTGCTGTTTAACCGTCGCCCCGACGCGACGGAACGGCTGGTGGCCCTGGCGGAGTCGGTGAAGGGGGAAGGCAAGCGGCAGGAGAAGGATTTAAGCTGGCGCGAATGGCCGGTGGCCCAACGGCTGGCCCATGCCCTGGTGCAAGGTATCACCGATTTTATTGTTGCGGATACGGAAGAGGCGCGGTTGCTGGCGTCGCGGCCGCTTCACGTCATCGAAGGGCCGCTCATGGACGGCATGAACATCGTGGGCGACCTGTTTGGGCAGGGGAAGATGTTTTTGCCCCAGGTGGTTAAGAGTGCGCGAGTGATGAAGCAGGCGGTGGCCCACCTCATCCCGTTCATGGAAGCGGAGAAAGAGGCCACCGGTCAACTCCAAAACAATGGCAAAATCCTCATGGCCACGGTCAAGGGGGATGTGCATGACATCGGCAAAAACATCGTGGGGGTGGTTCTACAATGTAACGGCTACGAGGTCATTGACCTGGGGGTGATGGTTCCGGTGAGCAAAATTTTGGAGACAGCCCGGCGCGAACAGGTAGACATCATCGGCCTGAGTGGACTGATTACGCCGTCGCTGGAAGAGATGCGCCATGTGGCCCGCGAGATGCAGCGGGAAGGGCTGAACCTGCCTCTGCTCATCGGCGGGGCGACGACCTCGAAGATTCATACGGCGGTGAAGATTGAGCCGGAATATCACAATGGCCCGGTGGTGTATGTGGTGGATGCGTCGCGGGCGGTGGGGGTGGCTTCGGCGCTGATCAGCCACGAACAGAAGGATGAGTTTGCCCGGAATGTTAAGGTGGAGTACGAGGCCGTGCGCCAACAACATGCGGGGCGGCGGGAGAGGGCGGTATTGCGGCCGCATCGCGAAGCCCAGGCCAACAAATTCCAGGCCGATTGGGGCCATTACACCCCCCCCGTGCCCACCTTCACCGGCATCCATACCCTGCACGACTACGATCTGACCACCTTGATTCCCTTCATTGATTGGACACCCTTCTTCAAAACGTGGGAACTGGCGGGTAAATATCCACAAATCCTGAATGATGCGGTGGTAGGGGAGTCGGCGCGGAATCTGTTTGCGGATGCTCAGGCTATGCTCGATTGCCTGGTGCAGGAAAAACGGCTCACCGCCAACGCCGTGCTCGGTTTCTTCCCCGCCAACACTGTGGGGGATGACATCATCTTGTACACCGATGAGAGCCGCACCGCCCAACTCAGTGCCTTCCACACTCTGCGCCAGCAAATGGAGAAGCCGCCCGGTCGCCCCAACTACGCCCTGTCTGACTTCATCGCCCCGGCCGAAACCGGTCTGGCTGATTACCTGGGGCTGTTTGCCGTGACCGCCGGGATTGGCCTGGACGAACTGGTGCGCCAGTACGAAGCTGTCCACGACGATTATCACGCCATCTTAGCCAAAGCGCTGGCCGACCGGCTGGCGGAAGCGTTCGCCGAACATCTGCATCAGCGGGTGCGGCGGGAGTTTTGGGGGTATGCCCCGGATGAGGCGTTGGACAATGATGCTCTGATTGCCGAGAAATACCGGGGGATTCGCCCGGCCCCTGGCTACCCGGCCTGCCCGGATCACACGGAGAAGGGGACGTTGTTCTGCCTGTTGGAAGCGGAGAAGAGGGCGGGGATTTGTTTGACGGAGAGTTATGCGATGTGGCCCGC
Organism: Chloroflexota bacterium; assembly: GCA_018004935.1. GTDB lineage: Bacteria > Chloroflexota > Anaerolineae > Promineifilales > Promineifilaceae > Trichofilum. The sequence continues at coordinate 5,742 of JAGNBF010000192.1, forward strand.
GGCCGCGGTGAGTGGTTTCTACTTCTCCCATCCCCAATCGCAATACTTCGGCCTGGGGCGCATTGACCGGGATCAGGTGGCGGATTACGCCGCCCGCAAGGGGCTGGCTGTGGCGATGGTGGAGCGGTGGCTGGGGTCGAATCTGGCGTATGAGGGGTAGAGGGGAATGCGGCCGCTAACCAAGCGTAATATAAAGGTTTTTGCCTAAAGCCTCGGCATATTGCCTAAGTAAAGACAGACGTACATTTTCCGTGTGGCTTTCAATTTGAATAATCGTAGAAGTAGGTGTGCCAATGCGATGGGCTATATCTGCTTGAGACAACCCGGCCATCTCACGGGCATGGCGTAATAAAACACCCAGTTTGAATTCCTCATAGCCCTCGGCAAAGCCTTCGGCAAACTCTGGATCACGCACCAATCGCTTTTGTATATAACTCTGTAAATCACTCATGGCTTTGTCTCCGGGATAAAAACTCGCGTTTGCGCTGTTCGGCCAGGGCAATTTCCTGGGGCGGGGTTTTCTGTGTTTTCTTGGCAAATCCATTTGTCAGGATAATCAGTTCGTTATGCACGAAAAAACCTAACAAACGGAAAATATCGCCAGCAAACTGTACACGTACTTCCCAAATATCGTCTGTGTTGACCAATTTCTTCATGTACTGCCTGGGTAAGACATCCAATTCCCCAACGAGTTGGAGTACCCAGGCCACTTTTTGGGCCTGTTTGCCGTTCAGTGAATCCAAAAAATCTTCAACCGGGCTTCGGCCTGATTCGGTACGGTAGAAGTTGACCTGTCTCATGTGGCTAAATTGTAGCGCAAAACGGAACGCTTTGCTTAGAGTTGGTGTTGTTGCTCAAGGAACGCGGCCGCAACTCATAACACCCCCCTTCGTTCATCAAAACACAATCGTTTGGCCTGCGGCCGCATTGACCGGGATCAGGTGGCTGGGTGCGCGGCCGCGAAGCAATTCTGTAGCGATAACCATCTAATCGTTCTGATTCAGGCGCAACGCCATAAGCTGATTGCTATCATCAAAGTAAATCACGGCAATACCATTTTGAACTGCTACGTTGATGTCCCAGGGATTTAGCTCCGCCCCCGCAAAATCAATATACCCAACCATTTCTCTTGACTGACCATTCAAAATCGTGAGACGATTGTTTATTGCCTCAAAAGACAACAAAACGTTGCTCGATGCAAAATCTTGCTCATTCAGAATGACCCGGTAAGGGTTAGAGATGATGCCCTCATTGTCAGGTGGTAAAGGAATCTCTGCGTTGCCAGGCCACTTGTTACATTCCAGGCTCAATAATTCACCTGAATGGCTATCTATTCTGGCAATGGATCGCGATGCACCATGATCGCCCGATCCGTCCAGGTAGACAGCATCATTTTCAAAGAAAATATCATCCGGGTCTACGCCATTGTAAACATAGCCCCAGATTTGTTCACCGGTGTAGGGATCATAGGTTAATAAAGAGGTGTCCCCAGCAAACGAGCAATCAGGTAAGGGCTGGTTGCCTAAAACAGGGGCGTTGTCTAATGTGTCCTGCCACTCATAGGAGAGGATGAAAAATTTCTGATCGTGCAGGCGTAGTACAGAAATATCTGGCACTGGAGTTTCCCAGACAGTAGAACCCGATAGCATGTCTAATGCCATGAGTAGACTATCTTCTGGATGCCAAAAGACAAGGGTCTGTTCATCCGGCGTAAAAAACTCGACATAGACTTTGTGTGGATTTTGCAGTTCTATCTCTTTTATCCACAAGGTGGACACATTGTCAGCAAATTGGATGGTTCGAGCGGGTACGGATTGGGGCGGGAATTCTGCTGTATTGACTGGCAAAGGGCGAGTGCAACTGGTTGTTGCCAATACTACCAGCAGTAGAAATGGGGCGATGAAAGGGATTGAGCGTTTCACGTTTGTTTTTAACGATGAGGTGGGGTTAGCGCGGCCGCAGCTCCCCACCTTTATTCACCGTTTATGGTAGAAGTCGTGGGGGAACGCGGCAGTACGGTCATTACTCACTCGAACTATCCACTATGAGATTGAGATTTATTTCACGCGGCCGCGGGCGCGACCCGAAAACCAAGAATGTCCACCCGGTTCTGCATTGACTGCCATTTTGCTTCTCAAATAGGTTGCTTTCCCTCTCGACTTTGGGGCCATCTTCAAATCTGTGAGCATAAATTGTAACGCAAAGTGGGTAGTGTGTCTAGGGCGATTGCATACTCACCAGAATGAACCCATCCCCCTACCCCCCTTCCCGAAATCGGGAAGGGGGAACCCACTC
>JAGNBF010000193.1 GCA_018004935.1 Chloroflexota bacterium
GGGTGGGCCATTTTTCGAGCGTGCTTGTGGCGGGCAACGGTTTTAACCGTTGGTTAAATTGAGAGTTATTGCACCACCTATTTTCAACTCAATACGTTCTGCGGTATTATCTAGCCCTATTCAATTTGCGCTCGTTCCAACCTTTATCCTCCAACTTTACATTCCGATCATTTCATGTTTAGTCAGCTTATCCGGCAAACGGTTCAATTTCTCACCGGTGGCCCGTACCGGCTCTCCCTACAAAGGTCTGCCAACCAGATCATTCTTGGGTCCCATAAAGGACGTAGACCGGTTCCCCTGCATCGCATCAGCCGCAAATTCCCCCCTATTGCAGAGCTAGAAAAACTGCTGGCTCCTCCAATTGATCAAGACACCTTTGTGGTTCCTTTAACCAATTTGTCAGCAGTCAAGGCGTTACTGGCGACGTTCACAACGCTCGATCTCCTCATCGAGATCGCCCCCGACGCGGCCGCGCTTGAACCATCGCCTATCCCAGAGCAGTTTGAGGTGCGCTACTTTTGGGATGTGGACGAAGAATGTTTACGACAGCAAACATGGCCCGACACTGTTTATTTCGGCAAGGGCTGGTTTGCCAATCAAAACAGTTACTGGTTCATAGGTGATACAACCGACGAAGACAGCCATTGGTTGGATCACCGCAAAATTACCGGCTCCGACATCATCCATTTTTTAACCCGCATCGTCCCGGCCTGGAAAGAGAGAAAACTCCCTTTTTATTGCCATCTTAACTACAACGTCGCGGCCGCAGTCACCTTCAACATCATTTCCGCCACCGACAATACGGTAGAGCTACAAACCACCTGGCATGTGGAAACCCGCTTTATTCGGCCCATTAACACGTTAGGAAACCACATTCTGATTTTCGACGAGATCCGCCCCGGCATTGCGCCCCAGGTTTTGCCATTTGAAGCCCGTTTCGCCAATGGCAGTGTCACCTTACAAGATGCCATTCCTCACTTTGTAGATAATGTCTGGCCGCTCATCCAGCCATTCACACAAGGCGCAAAAGAGGCTTTCCTCAAACGGCATCCCATCATTCGTGGACAAACTAGCCTTGAGTTTGTCGTCCAATCCCATAAAGAGCGCGGTATTGGCAAACCGGTTATCGTGCCGATGTTTATTTGTGGCACATTCAGCCTACCCGGCCAAGAAGCCGCCGCCCTTCTGGTCAAACAGCAAGCATACTACCGTGTCACCAACGGCTGGCTTCCCTCAGCCCTCATGCAAGACGTGGGCCTTCGGGCAAGCAATCGCACCCAATCGGGCCTTGACCTCAGCCCGATACCATTGACACCCATTGAGCTTATTAGACGACAGACCAAACGGGCAACCGCGCCGGTTGTTTTCCCCCCCATAACCCTACCTCAAGCGGCCAAAGCCACCGACGCGGCCGCACAGCATGTTCAATTTCTGCGGGAATGGGGTTTACCCGGTGGACTTATCGGCACAGCCTCCCATTACACCACAGCACTCAAGATGTTGGCGGTTTCCCTCATGAACGATTACCTACCGGCCCGCATTCTGGTGCTTGGCTCAGCCGACGCGTTAAATTCTTTAACGGTGTCTTCTGCCTGGAAACAACTCGTGACGGCCCGGTTTGACGGGGGCAAACAAGATGGTTCGTTTCATGCCAGTCTGCGCGGGGTGATTTTCGCCACTCCCAAAGCACTCGATAGACATCCTGCCCTATTGCAAACAGAGTGGGAACTGTTGCTGTTGCTGGGGGCTGACGACCTCATCAAATCAAATCGCTCTGCTCTATACCGGCAATTGACCGCCTGCCACAAACTTCTGGCAATCGGTCTTTTTCACGACGACCAGTTTCTCCAGAAACCCATCGCCAAAGAGGCTATGACTGAGGTGTTGGGGTTGCCGGTCAACGAAGCCGATTCACTGTGGCGTTATGTGTTGCGTGATCCCCAACAAGAGCCGCCCCCACTCCCTACGTCGTTGAGTTATGCCGAGACCAGGCCAGCTACTACCCCCCGTAGCCCGTCCCCCTTTGCCGAATATCAGGTGATAGGGGATACAGATCGCGGCCGCGCCATTCCCCCGCGCCCCGCGCCCCCACCCGCCCATCCCACCAGACCAGAGCCTGTGATTAGTGTCCACACTCTGTCACGGGAACAGCGTTTTGTTCAAGAGGCCCGTAAGTGGGCGAACCACAGCGAAAGACAGTCAATGTTTGTGCCGTTTCAGCAATATTGGCCCACCTACGATGCACTCATAATCGAACAGCGGCGCTGGTACTTCTATTGGCGTAGCGAAGTAAGGCAACAACGGTTTCCCAAAACGGATATTTCTTACATTTTTCTCCACGCGTATGAGCTGATTCACCAGATTGGTGCCCCTACCAACAACGATGGGTATCAGCAACTGACGCGATTATGGCTCAATTATCGGCGCACCTTTCCCCAACTGGATAACTATTTGCCCGACTGGATCGCTGATTATGCCGTTGTTCATCGTTGTTCCGTCTCGCCCTTAAAAATTTATAACATTCTGGCCACTGAGCCTGGCTCCGCGCTTGCCGCCCGGCACACCGACCTCATCCTTGCCCATTATGTTGATAAACCCTTCAACGACATTCCCCTGGCTCTTTTAGATTTGCTCACATCACATCAACTCCAGAAAAGCCCTTTCTACCTGGAAGGGCATCAGGAATTGGTGGCTCAATATGTCCCCGACGCTTTAGAAAACATCAATCACCATTTTATCCAAAGAGACGGACAGGGTATTTTCGCTCGTTATCGCCCACAGCAGACGGTCACGGTCAAACGGGCACCGTTTTCCAGTGCCATTTACAACGGGCCAAAGCAGGAACAGGTCATAGCCACCGTTATCCCTTACAGCCAGCATATACCGTTGCGCCAGTTTCTCACCCGGGCCGTCAAATACAGTGAAAACAGATTACGTGAACTCAAAAAGTTTGAAGGCCGTTTGCGAGATGATGTGCCTGATCCGGAAACGGAAGCGATCCTTGATGCGTTCTTCAAACGAGTCGCCCGCACAATTACGCCCCAGCCGGTGATCAACCTTGACCACAGCGAAATCGGTCGTCTGCGCCGGGAATCCGATGAACTTTTTGCCTTGCTGGCCGTGCCCGAAGCCCACCCTGTGGATACGTCACAGGTAGAGGGAAGGGAAAAGGGGAATCTGGGCGGGGATGGTGAGGGGGAGTTTGCGGCCGCGCCTGCTCCATCCCGCCCTGAAATCCCACCCCATCAACCAGCTACACCTCTGGTTGCACCACTCTTACCTTCAGATCGTCCCCGTTTGCAGTTGGACACTTCCCTCCTGGCGCGTACCCAACGCGATACTGAAGCCGTGTTCCGGCTGATTCACGCGGCTGAAGACCCAGATGAGGCGGAGCCAGACGCCAGAAACAATGAAGCCGCGTTTGACCGGCCACCCCCTTCTGAAGCTGAACCAGACCAATTTGATTGGGGCACGCGGCCGCGTCCCTCTGCCAATGATTTACCAGAAGAATGGCAGGCGTTTGCCTCTCAAATAAGCGACTATCATTACCGCATCCTCATGGCTCTACTGACTGAGCCAAACCCCCTGACCACCATTCGGGCCATTGCCGATGAGCGCATTACCATGCCCGAACCCCTTTTTGACGAAATCAACGAGATCGCTCAGGAGACGCTGGGTGATATTCTCATTTTGACCGATGGGGCCAGCCCCACCGTGCTTGAAGATTACACAACCGAACTCCAATCCCTCTTACAACATACAGGTGAAAGTTAAACGATGACGACACGCAAAATCCCTAAACGAATCTCTACCGCCCTGATCAACTCCTTGAGTGCGGGCGTTGTACCTCGTATCGGCCTCGAATACATCGCCGTTGGGCGCAAAGGGGAGATCGAAGCGGTCTTACAAGACCTGGAAAATGTCTCACACGGGGGAGCGGCCTTTCGGTTTCTGATTGGTCGCTACGGTTCCGGCAAAAGTTTCATGCTACAACTGATTCGCAACTACGCCATGGAGCGCAACTTTGTGGTAGCCGATGCGGACCTCGATCCCACGCGCCGCCTGACAGGCACGAATGGGGCCGGTCTGGCGACCTATCGGGAATTAATGAGCAACCTGTCCACCAAAACTCGCCCCGAAGGGAGTGCGCTCAAAGCGATTTTTGAGAAGTGGATATCCGGTATTCAAACACAGACGGTCACGGAAACCGGTCTAAAACCCACCGACCCGGAGTTCAACGCGGCCGTAGAAAAACGCATTCATGAAGTGGTTGGCAATATGGAAGGGATGGTACATGGCTTTGACTTTGCCTCAGTCCTGACGACTTACTGGCAAGGGTATCGCCGTGAAGATGAAACTCAACAAGATGCTGCCCTTCGTTGGTTGCGCGGAGAGTTCGCCGTCAAAACGGAAGCCCGCAATGCCCTGGGGGTCAGGGTGATTGTCAATGATGATGATTGGTATGATTACATCAAACTGATGGCCCACTTCGTTTCGCAAATTGGCTACAAAGGGCTTGTCGTTCTCATTGATGAAGCCGTCAATCTCTACAAAATCAGCAACAGCGTCGCCCGGCAGAACAATTATGAAAAACTGCTGGCGATGTTTAATGATACCCTGCAAGGCAAAGCGACTCATCTGGCTATGCTGATTGGTGGCACACCCGCCTTTCTTGAGGATACCCGGCGCGGTTTGTTCAGTTACGAAGCGCTTAAATCCCGCCTGGAAACCAGCCGTTTCTCGCGCCAGGAGTACAAAGATTTCTCTGGCCCCATTATCCGCCTGGACGCCCTCAGCCATACCGAGGTATACGTACTCCTGACCTATTTAGTCAATGTGTTTGAGGCACAGTATCAGGTACAGGACAGTGCCAGCGAAAGCGATATTCAGCTTTTTCTTCAGGAAGTGCTCCATCGGTTGGGGGCAGATGATTTATTGACGCCGCGTGAGGTCGTGCGCGATTTTTTGAGTGTCTTAAACATTGTGCGCCAGAACCCGGAGCTAACCTTCGCGCAGGTTGTTAAAGGCACCGATTTCCAACCTACCAAACCAGGGGCCGACCCCGATCTGGCCGCCAGCCAATTCGCGGAGTTTGACTTGTGAGTAACAACCCTTTCCTGCGTCTGGCCCCGTTTATTCAGGAGTACATCTATCGGCATGGCTGGGAAGAGTTGCGCCCGGTGCAGGTCGAGGCTTGCCGGGTGCTTTTTGAATCTGATGCCCATCTGCTGTTAGCGTCAGGCACAGCCTCAGGCAAAACTGAAGCGGCTTTTTTGCCCATTCTCACGCTTCTCACTGAAAAACCCTCGACTTCGGTAGGGGTGCTGTATGTCGGTCCCACCAAAGCCCTGATCAATGATCAATTCTTCCGCCTGGAAGGATTGCTGACTGAATCCCATATTCCTGTCTGGCACTGGCACGGGGATGTATCGGCCAGTCACAAGAGTAAACTGCTCAAACATCCCCAGGGGATTCTGCAAATTACGCCCGAATCATTGGAAAGTATGTTAATCAACCGGGTCAACGAATTAGGGCGTCTGTTTGGGGATTTGCGGTTTGTCGTCATTGATGAAGTTCACATTTTTATGGGTTCTGATCGCGGCCGCCAGATTTTGTGCCAGCTCAAACGGTTAGAAAAGTTCATGGCAGTGCGGCCGCGCCGGGTTGGGTTATCGGCTACCTTAGGCGACTACACGCTGGCCGAAGCCTGGCTCCAGGCCGACACCAGCCGACCGGTGCAAACAGCCAATCCCCAGGCTGGACGCAAACTACGCCTGGCTCTCACCCATTACTGGGAAGCGGCCGCAGATTCCCCAGACGATGCGGCAACAGAAAACACAACCGTAGCAAACGTCTCCGATGATCCTTACTACCAATTTGTCTACACCCAGAGCTTAGAGCGACAAAAATGCCTCATCTTCGCCAACAGTCGCCAAGACACCGAGGACATCATCGCCAACCTGCGGCAGATTGCCCAACGCCACCAGCAACCCGACATCTTTCATGTGCATCACGGCAGTATTGGCCCTACCTTACGCGAAGGGGCAGAAGAAGCCATGCGTGACCCGGATGTACAGGCCGTAACCGCCGCAACGGTCACGTTGGAATTAGGCATTGATCTGGGACAACTGGAACGGGTCATCCAGTTGGGCGCACCTTTTTCCGTCTCCAGTTTTCTACAACGGTTAGGGCGTTCCGGGCGGCGCGGCTCACCGGCGGAGATGTATCTGGTAGATCGGGAGCAAATACCTCCCGCCCGCGCCCCTTTGCCCCGGCAAATCCCCTGGAGCCTGTTGCAGAGTATTGCTATTATGCAGTTGTATCTGCAAGAAAAATGGATTGAACCCATCCCGTTGCCCCGTTACCCCTTTAGCCTGTTGTACCACCAGACCATGAGCATCCTGGCGGGCAGTGGCGAACTGTCACCAGCGCGTCTGGCGCAGCAGGTTTTGACCCTGCCCCCGTTCCAGCATGTATCGCAGGAAGATTTCCGTACCCTGTTGCGCCATCTCCTGGAAACAGATCATCTGCAACAAACAGAAACCAAAGGCCTTATTATCGGCCTGGCGGGTGAGAAGGTGGTTCGCAACTTTCGTTTTTACGCCGTCTTCGCTGACAACGAAGAGTTTACTGTCAGGCACAAGGCGAAAGAGATAGGCACGATTGTGATTCCCCCGCCGCCCGGAGAACGGTTTCGGTTGGCTGGACGTACCTGGGAAGTGTTGGAGGTAGACGCCAAACGCCGCCTGGTTTTTGTGGAACGTGTTTCGGGCAAAGTCAGCAGTGTCTGGAGTGGGGCAGGGGGAGAAATTCACACAAAAATCGTGCAACGGATGAAACAGGTTCTGATTGGCAACGACTCTTACAGCTATTTGCAACCGGAAGCTCAAGAACGCCTCGCGGCCGCACGTCACCTGGCGCTTCAGTCGGGTTTGCACGAGACCAACATTGTGGATGCGGGTGGCGACAGCTTTTTCCTGTTTCCCTGGATGGGCACGGTGGCGCATCGCACGCTGGATCGTTACTTAAAAAAGCTGAAGCAAGAGGGAAGTCTCATTCGCTCCGTAGCCAGTCATACCGCCTTTGATAGCCACATTCGCGGGCCTAAAACGGTTGCTGAGCTGCGGGCCATTCTTCAAGACCTGTTGGAGCAAGCGGACTTAACGGAAGCCGACCTTGTGAGGGAAGGGGAAGCACCTCCGTTCCAAAAATACGACGAACATTTACCCCCCACCCTGCTTGCCAAAGCGTTTGTGGGGGATCACCTGAACTTAGGCGAAGTCAGAGAACATATTCGTGCCTGGTAAGACACAAACAACGCTGAAGGAATCAATGCCTGCCCTCTTATTTAACGCTCCTGCTGGAGCGGGCACCAGGTTAGGGTTTTAATGAAACTTATTCTTTTACAGGCCCTTCGTGGTCGCCACTCCCCTGGGGAACTCCTGATAAGTTTCCTGCCCCCTTCGTTCTATTGAAGCCACTCCTTAACTTCGCTATCATTTCAGTATCTTCACAGATGTGCCACCCATAAAAATATTAATTTCATTGGAATACCAGTTCATTTGAGGCCAGTTATGGCTGGTTCAGCCTGTAGCCAAAGCCTTCCCGTTAATCGTGTCTGCCCGCAGGAGTTCCCCATGAGCGGGTGTTCACCCAGAGAAATGAAAACAGCGGGTTTGCGAGTAGCGAGTAGCGAGTAAACGTTCACTCGCCCACTCGCAAACGCGCCACTCGCAACTTATTTTCACAGGAGTTCCCCATGGGCTTTGAGCGCACCAAGAGGGATGAAAATCTGTAGGACGATTTTGTAAAGGGTGTGTTTCATTTCAGTTGAGAGGAAGAAAATAATTAATCGGTGAATTCGTGAATTGTTGAATGATTAACCAGGAGAACCCACTCGGCGGGCAAAATCGGGGGTGAAACCCCCGATTTTGCC
>JAGNBF010000094.1:0-5788 GCA_018004935.1 Chloroflexota bacterium
TAATCTAGTGACCTCACAGCTGTGTATAACCGTCATCCATTCATCATTAACCATTAACCACTCACCATTCATCATCCACCACTCATCACTCACCATTCACCACTCACCATTCACCATTCACCATTCACCACTCACCACTCACCATTCACCATTCACCATTCACCATTCACCATTCACCACTCACCATTCACCACTCACCACTCACCATTCACCACTCACCATTCACCATTCACCATTCACCACTATGACAGATACCCAGCCCTCTCTCCTCACCGTAGACGGTTTTCGTGAAACTGCGGCCGCCATCGAAGCCGAAATTGGCCAATTCATTGTCGGCCAGAAAGAAGTCGTGCGTGCCACCCTGGTCGCCATCATCGCTGGCGGCCACACCCTGCTGGAAGGCGTTCCCGGCTTGGGAAAAACCATGCTCATCCGCACCCTGGGGCAAGTACTAGACCTACAATTTAGCCGCATCCAATTCACCCCTGACCTCATGCCCGCCGACATTACCGGCACAGAAATCATGGAAGAAGGGCAAAACGGCCATCGCGCCTTCCGCTTTCAACAAGGCCCCATCTTTGCCAACCTCATCCTGGCCGACGAAATCAACCGGGCTACCCCCAAAACCCAATCCGCCCTGCTAGAAGCCATGCAGGAGAAAACCGTCACCGTCGCCAACCACACCTACAAACTGCCCGAACCATTCTTCGTCCTGGCAACACAAAACCCGTTAGAAATGGAAGGGACTTACCCCCTACCCGAAGCCCAGCTAGATCGGTTTTTGTTCAAGGTCAACGTTCCCTTCCCCTCCGCCGAAGAACTCACAGAGATTGTAGCCCGCACCACTGGCGAAAAGTCCGTCGCTATCAAAGCGGTGGCCGATGGGGAACGCATCAGTGCTATGCAAAAACTAGCCCGACAAGTTCCTGTCCCCACCCATGTCAGCAATTACATCAGCCGTGTTGTTGTTGCCACCCACCCCAGCACCACCTCCGCCACCAAAGTGCAACAATATGTTCGCTACGGTGCCAGCCCCCGAGGGGCACAGGCGCTCATTCTGGGAGCAAAGATCACAGCCTTGTTGGCGGGGCGCTATAATGTAAGCTTTGACGATGTGGCCGGTATTGCCGCGGCCGCACTGCGCCATCGCCTTATTCTTAACTTTGAAGCCCAGGCCCAGAGAGTCACCCCAGACAGCATCATTGCCGATTTGTTAGTAGCCGTGCCCCGATAATCATAACCCGTGCGCCGTAACCACCATAGCGCGTAAATCATAACCATCCGTAACGGCTAAGCCTGTTGCCTGAGCTTGTCGAAGCCCGTTTTGCCTTCGACAAGCTCCGCCCGCGAAAGACTTCATCGTTACGTTTCCTTAATTTAATCAGTGGCTATTCGCACAAGAGCTATATCACAACTCCATGAAACTATTCAATGAAGTTACGTTACGTAAATTAGAGCAGTTGACCCTGGTTGCCGGACAAGTGCGGGTAGGCATGTTGAAAGGGGATCGACGTAGTACCAAACGGGGTACCTCTATTGAGTTTGCCGATTACCGCAATTATGTACGCGGAGATGATCTGCGGCGACTGGATTGGAACGTATATGCGCGGCTCGAACGCCCTTTTATCAAATTATTGGAAGAAGAAGAAGATTTGGCAGTGCATATCCTGATAGATGCCAGTACCAGCATGGCCTGGCCCAATAGGGAAAGTGAAGAGCAAAAACTTCGTTATGCCCTGCTCCTGGCGGGGGCGTTGGGGCATATCGCCCTTTCTAGTGGGGATTTGACGCTGGTAACGTTGCTCCGTAGTGAAGGAAACCAGCGCTGGGGACCGTATCGGGGGCAACAGAATAGTTTACGGTTACTACAATTTTTGGAAGAAAGCGCGGCCGCAGGCCTCACAGACCTTAATTTTTCTCTCCAAAACTATGCCTTACGCGCCCGTAGACCAGGACTCCTCTTTGTCATCAGCGACCTGCTCTCCCCCTCAGGTTATCAGGAAGGGGTTGCGGCACTGCAATCCCGAGGGTATGAGGTAGGCTTAATCCATGTTCTTAGCCCAGATGAAGTAGAGCCACCCCTGGCCGGGGATGTAAAACTAATAGACATCGAAACGGGGCAAGAAGCCGAAATGACCCTGGATGCCTCAACCCAAAACCAATATCTGGCCCGGCTACGTGAGTGGCAGGAGGAAATAGAAGGGTTTTGTCGCGGCCGCAATGTTCACTACATCCCCCTCACCACCAACTTCCCCTGGGAAAAACTCATCCTGCAAACCCTGCGAGTTCAGGGTGTCCTCAAATAAAACCACCCCCTCATTGCCAGCCTTTTCCCCCACTCCTGGTTATAATTGGCAGAATATTGGCCTCTATTACAATACAAGGAGCGTGTTTCCCCTGATTTAATGATTGAGTAACAATTCACTCATTCACCCATTAATTATTCCGGGTCTTCAGGATTTCGTGGGGTACGGGCAACCCTTGTGGTTGCCCCACACTGGGCAGGCACAAGGCCAGCCCGTACATCTGGTGTCAACCCCCTGAATTCCCAAAGAGCCATTATTCCTTTCGTCTTATCAGCCACGAAACACACCCTGGCACATGCGGAGTATCTCTTGACTACCATACAACGCCTACAAGGATTTCAAGACGTTCTACCTGAAGACCAACCCTATTGGGATTTGGTCCTAACAACCGCCCGAAACCTGGCCCAACGGTTCGGTTTTCAACGGCTAGACATTCCTATTGTCGAAAATACCGATTTGTACCAGCGAGGTGTCGGCACCGGATCTGACTTTTTTGTGCAAAAAGAAATGTACACTATTGACGAAGGCGATGGCGAAAGCATCACCATTCGGCCTGAGTTCACCGCCGGATTCATGCGTGCCTACCTGGAAAATGGCCTGAGTAACTGGATCCAACCCGTTAAACTGTACACCACCGGCCCAGCCTTTCGCCGTGAGCGGCCGCAAGCCGGTCGCTTCCGGCAACACAATCAGATCAACGCCGAAATTATCGGCGAATCAGACCCCGCCGCCGACCTGGAAGTGATGATGTTAGCTATGAGCCTCTACCACGAACTAGGGTTCAAAGGGCTGACCTTCCAACTCAACAGTACCGGTTGTCCCGCCTGCAAACCCGCTTACATCGAAGCCCTTAAAACTTATCTACAAGATCATCTGGGAAAACTTTCCCCTCTGGATCAGGAACGCCTGCGCCGCAACCCCTTGCGCATTCTGGATAGCAAAGAAAAAGGAATGGATGAACTGCTGGCCCAGGCTCCTCACATCGTAGATTATCTTTGCACAGATTGTGAAAACCACTTCGCCGAACTGCGCCACTTACTCGATGCCCTCGATCAAGCTTATACGGTAAATTTTCGCCTGGTACGAGGGATTGACTACTACACCAAAACGGTCTTTGAAGTGTGGGCACAAGGCATTGGTGCCCAGGCGGCCGTCTGTGGTGGTGGCCGCTATGATATTCTGGCAGAAGCCCTGGATGGTCCCCCTACACCTGGTGTTGGTTTTGGTAGTGGCATCGAACGCATCATCCTGAGTTTGAAAGAACAGGGCGTACAACCACCTACCCCCCCATTACCCCAGGTTATGGTGGTGCACTTCGGCGGCCGCACCAAAGAAGCCGCCGTCAAACTCACCTTTCAACTGCGCCAGGCCGGTGTCGCCACCCGGCTGGCCTTTGCCCGCGAAAAACGGAGCCTGAAAAGCCAACTCCGCGAAGCCAACAAACACCAGATACAACTCGTCCTCATTATGGGTGAAGGTGAATTGGAACAGGGCATGGTAGCGGTGCGGCCGCTAACCGGCGGTGAGCAACGACTCGTCCCTCTGAGTGCCATCACGGACTATATACAACAGGCAATGATCGTGAGCCATACGCAACAGCCCTAAATAGTGAGCGTGGCATGGGGCAGAACTGAATCGCCCCATAACCGCGACACTCATAGACCAACCTACCATCACACGAATAATCCATCCGCGTTCTATCTACCATGTCCATTATCGCTATTCTCTACCATCCCATGATTCCCCGTTCACACCCTCTTGCCCTGGATATTCAGGCCTGGCTGGTAGAACGGGGTATTAACACCTGGCTAGGCTCTACCTGGGATAGCACCGTTCAGGAAAAATTCAGTCAAAACATTTCTTTATTGATTGTTCTGGGGGGTGATGGTTCCATTTTGCGGGCGGCCCGATACGCGGCCGCATCACAAATCCCGCTCTTCAGTGTCAATCTAGGTAAATTAGGCTTCCTCAGCGAAATTAGCCCAGACGAATGGCAGGAAAAACTTACCCAGGTGTTAGCCGGAGAATATTGGCGTGAACGACGCCTCATGCTTCAGGCCACCACCGAACGCAACGGCGAACTGATCGCCCGCCATATGGCCCTCAACGAATTTGTCATTGGTCGGGGGAACCAGGCCCGAGTTATCTATCTGAAACTTTATGTGGATGGCGATCTTGTCACTACCTATGCCGCCGACGGTCTTATCATCGCCACACCAACAGGCTCTACAGCCTACGCTATGGCGGCTGGTGGCCCTATTTTGCCCCCACAACTGCCTAACTACCTGGTACTGCCCGTCGCCGCCCACCTGGGGTTAAGCCGGGCCTTAGTGCTCCCCCAGGACGCCGCCATAACCATCCAGATTCGCCTGGATCACGAAGCCAATCTGACTGCGGATGGTCAAGATACCCTGCCTTTGCATGATGGAGATCGCATCTCTATCGCAAAACATGCCCTGACAAGCTGTTTTGCCCGTGTAGGCAGTTCGGGTTATTTTTATGATCGCCTTACCCAAAGACTGGGTCTGAGCAAAGAGTAAACGGTATGTCATCACTTTCACCCCGTGCCCGTGCACTTCTACGACAGGCGGCCCAGACCGCGGCCGCAAACAAACGTTCCGCGGCCGAGCAGTTATACCGCCAAATCGTTCAAGAATTCCCTGACCTGGCCGAAGGCTGGGTCGGTCTGGCCGATGTCCTTACCAATCTGACAGAAAAACAGGCCGCCTACCAGCAGGCCCTGGCCATTAACCCCAATCACCCCCAGGCCCTCGAAGGGCAGGAGCGGCTGGCCAACGGCACCATCAAGGGCAACAGCACCCCCACACCCGATGTGTTGAGTCCCCCACAATACCCCTCCGCCCCGGCAGAACTATTTTCCCCGGCCCCACCAGCCCCTTTCCAGGCTTCTCAAGCTTCAGACGAAGAAGTCGTCTTGTATTGCAGTACCCATCCCAATGTGCGCACCAATTTGCGCTGTTATAGCTGTGGCAAACTAATCTGTAGCCGTTGCGCCCGGCATACTCCGGTAGGCTGGCGTTGTAATACCTGCATTCACGAAGCGCAAGAAGTCTTCTTTAATGCAGAAGCCATTCATTACTTTTTAGCTTTTATCAGTAGCGCCATTGTGGCCGCTCTGGGTGGTTTAATCGTGCCGATGATCGGCTACTTCACCATTTTTCTGGCGGCCGGTATGGGAACTTTGATAGGGCGTGTGGCTTTCCGCTTAACAGGACGGCGTCGCGGCCGCTACCTACCCCACACCGTTGCGGCCGCTATCGTTATTGGCGGTCTACTACCGGCCCTTTTCGTTTTCCTGGCCTCACTAGCCGTCTTAGGCCTCACTGGCGATGGCTTCTTCCTGGGCCGCTTCGACCTTGTCTGGCGTGTTGTTTACGTAATCCTGGCCGCTGGCTCCGCCTACTACCAGGTTCGCTAACGCCAACATTACAACACACTGCCCACCGTTCACCATTCACCGT
>JAGNBF010000094.1:5888-30549 GCA_018004935.1 Chloroflexota bacterium
TCACCATTCACCATTCACCATTCACCATTCACCATTCACCATTCACCATTCACCATTCACCATTCACCATTCACCATTCACCATTCACCATTCACCATTCACCATTCACCATTCACCATTCACCATTCACCATTTACCGTTCACCATTTACCGTTCACCATTCACTCCCCCCATTCGCCCTATGCTCACCGAACTCACCATCCGTGATTTCGCCATTATTGACGAGTTACACCTGCAAATCGCCCCCGGTTTTAACGTCCTCACCGGCGAAACTGGGGCTGGTAAATCAATCATTCTCGATGCGGTTATGCTCATTCTGGGCGGCCGCGCCGATACCACAATGATACGGTCAGGGGCCGAGCAGGCTACTGTCGAAGCCCGTTTCCACCTGGAGCCATACGTCGCGGCCGCGGTGCAACCCCTTCTCACCGCCGAAGGGTTAGAAGGAGATAGCGATGATGAACTACTCCTGGCGCGAGAACTACGCCAAAATGGGCGTAACATCTGCCGCATCAACGGCCGCTCCGTCCCTCTCACCCTGATCCGGCAAATCGGTGAAAACCTGATAGACATTCACGGTCAGGGCGAACACCTTTCTCTACTCAAACCCAAAGCCCACCTGCCCCTACTGGATGCCTATGCCAACCTGGGGGGAGAGCAACGCACCCTGGCCACAGAAGTCAGCGCCTACCGCAAAATCCAGCGCGAACTGGCCGACCTGCGCCAAAACGAAAAACTCATTGCCCAACGGATAGACATGCTTCACTTTCAGATAGAGGAAATTGACGCGGCTAAATTGACCGTGGGTGAAGAAGAAGAGCTAAAGAGTGAGCGCAAACGGTTGGGGAATATGGAGCAACTCAACCAGCTTGTGGCGGCTCTGCTCTCCCTCTTCCTGGGTGCGGATGTAGACGCTTCTTCAGTCACGGATATGTTGAGCCAGGCAGAGCGGGCAATGGGTCAACTGGTGCGCCTGGATGATACTCAGGCCACCTTACTACCCCGTCTGCAAGGTCTCATCTCAGAGTTTCAAGATATAAGCGGGGAATTACAACATTATCTGGATCGGCTGGAATTTGATCCAGAACGAGCCATTTTCGTCGAGGAACGGCTGGAACTCATCAACCGGTTAAAGCGCAAATATGGGGATGATATAACAACCATTCTGCAATCACGCACCGCGGCCGCAACCGAACTCGATAAACTCACCCACAGTGAAGAACGCATCGGCGAATTGGAGCAGGAGCAAGAAAAATATTTGCGCCGCATTGGCCTCATGGCTGAGGCATTGTCACAAAAACGGCGTGCGGCCGCAAAAAACCTGGCCCAAGGCGTCGTCACCGAACTGGCCGACCTGCAAATGCAAGGCTCCGCGTTTGAGGTCAACTTCCAACGTTCCCCCGCCAAAGAAGGGGCCTATGTGGGCGAAGAGCGGTTTAGCTTCGACGAGAGCGGCATAGACCAGGGTGAATTCCTCGTTTCTGCCAATCCGGGTGAACCTGTCAAACCGATGGCCAAAGTAGCCAGCGGGGGTGAAACAGCCCGGCTCATGCTCGCCCTTAAAACTGTCCTGGCCCAGGTGGATAGCACCCCCACGCTTATTTTTGATGAAATTGACCAGGGAATTGGCGGCCGCGTAGGCGATACAGTAGGCAACAAATTATGGGGGTTGGCGGCCCACGGAGGGCATCAGGTCATTGTTGTCACCCATTTACCCCAATTGGCTGGTTATGGCGATGTCCATTTCCACGTAAGCAAAGGCCAGAATGCGGGCAGAACCATCACTCATGTGCGCCAACTCAACCGCTCAGAGCGCGTAAATGAACTGGCGGCCATGCTGGGAACCCACGGTGAACACGCTCGCAGTGGCGCCATGTCCATTTTAGCCCATGCGAACAATGCGAAAGGCAAAACAGGCATAGTTCAAAAGTCGGCAAACGATGTTTAACAGTTTGTGGAGTATATCCACGTTTTGGGGGAGACCTGACAGGTTTCTAAAACCTGTCAGGTCTGTGCCCCACGATTTATGGGTATACTCCAGTTTGTAGGGGGATTTGACAAAGGGTGTGTTTCAAATGAGGGGAACTTTTTTTGTGTCATTTTTCGCAGGCGGACGCCTGCGAAAAATGACACAAATGGGGTTTTTCCCTTCCCGCCAGAAATCGCCGGGGGGATGGGTCTTCAGCCCAAACCTACCCACCTAACCTGTTGCCGCCAACGAAATGTCACTTTATGACCGTGGTAAATATAATAAAGCGGTAGACGTTCCCCTCGTTAATCATGCAACGATTCACGAATTCACCGATTAATTATTTTGGGTCTTTGGGATTTCAGGGGGTTGACCCCCATCTGTAGGGGCAACCCTTGTGGTTGCCCTCGGCGGGGCAGGCACAAGGCCTGCCCCTACATCTAGCCGCACCCCACGAATTCCGAAAGATCCATTATTTTCTTCCTCTCAACCAAATGAAACACTCCCTTTACCAAATCATCCTACAGATTTGTAAAGCTGACCTGAACCATGCCCTCTTTCAGGGTTGGGTAGGAGAACAAATGTGGCGCAAGGCTTGTAAACCAAGGATGTAACTGTACCAGCCAAAACCGGAAATCTGGCCCACACACGCGGCCGCAATCTTCGATTCGTGGCGAAACGGTTCCCGAGCATGGATGTTGGAAAGGTGAACTTCAACGGCAGGCAGGCCCACGGCCGTCACCGCATCACGCAAGGCAATGCTGGTGTGAGTATACGCCCCCGGATTAATGAGAATACCCCTGGCCCAGGTGCGTGCCTCGTGGATGTGATCGATAAGGACACCTTCATGGTTTGACTGATAAATACGAAGCGTGCAGGCCTGTGCGGCCGCGTACTCTACCAGTCTCGTATTAATCTCCGCCAGCGTCAGTGCGCCATACACCCCCGGCTCCCGGACACCCAACAAATTCAAATTAGGCCCATGTAACACCAACAAGGCTATTTCGCTCATATTTCACCTGCTATACTGTTCTAAGTATAACTCCCCGTCCCCAGAGAGATGGGTCAAAGTAGCCATCACCAACTCGGCAGGTACAGCATCCAGCCGGGGCTGACCAACCCCTTGCAACAGAACAAAACGCAATTGCGCCACCGCTTTTTTCTTGTCATGTTGCATCGCCCGATAGAGGGCTTCGGGGGGGAGATGGCCAGGAATTCGGCCCGGTAACCCCAAATGGGTGAGTAATCGGGTAATCTCATGGCTCAGTTCCGGATCACAAAAACCTAGCCGGGCTGACAGATCCGCGGCCGCAACCAGACCCATCGCCACCCCTTCCCCATGGGTAATCTGATAACCGCTCACCTGCTCAATGGCATGCCCAAAAGTATGCCCCAGATTTAACCAGGCCCGTTCCCCTTGTTCAAATGGATCTCGCTCCACGACTGCCTGCTTTACCTGAATAGCGTCTGCCAGGAGTTGTTGTAACTCCCCCTGGCGGGCTGGCTCTAACCAGGCCGTAAGCGGCTGTTCCGCCAGCCGCGTCAGTAGATCAGGCCGGGTGAGCAGGCCATGTTTCACGACTTCCGCCAGGCCACAGCGAAACTCAGACAGCGGCAAGGTGGACAATGTGGCGAGATCGGCCAAAACGGCCTGGGGCTGTTTAAATGCGCCCACCAGGTTTTTGCCCTGGGGCAGATCCACACCCACCTTTCCCCCCACACTGGCATCTACCATAGACAATACGGTTGTGGGGCATTGCACAAAGGGAACACCGCGCATAAACGTCGCGGCCGCGAACCCGGCCATATCTCCGACCACCCCCCCGCCCAATGCCACCACCGTTCCCTTCCGGTCAAATCCACCAGCCAGCAAACGATCATAAATAAAACGAATCGTTTCCAGGTTTTTGTGTTGCTCTCCGGCAGGAACAGTAATCAACAGGGATACCTCTCCCAGGCGCCAGGCATGATATGGCCCCACATGATCATCCGTTATGACAGCAAACGGCCCACGGATACCGGCCAGTTCACGCAATCGCCCCAGCACGCCCTGCCCCAAAATAACAGGGTAATGACCGTCAGGATGGTTTACATTAAGGGTTATCCAAGAGTCAGTCATTTCTGGGGTAATGGTTTCCTGTTGTCCCAGGAGCGTCATCGCGGCCGCAACAACCTGCTCTACCGTTTGCCCTGTCGTATCCACCTGGGCAAACTGTGTGTAAACAGGCAACCGTTGGGCCAATAATTGTTCAATACGAACCAGGGGATCAGGGCTGTTTAACAAGGGGCGCTCACCAGGCATCTGTTGCACCCGGGCTAAAATTGTGGTGGGGTGGGCAGTCAGGCAAATAATGAAGCTCTCATGACTGAGTGCGGCCGCGTTTTGTGCCTTGAGCATCATTCCGCCGCCTGTAGCAATCACGAGGCCGCTCTCCTGTGCCAACTCTTCCGCAACAGCCGTCTCCCAGGCCCGGAAGGCGGATTCTCCTTTTTCGGCAAAGAGCTGGGCCACAGTGCGGCCGCAACGCGCCTCAATCAACACATCCGTATCCACAAACCCACGCCCCAACCGTACCGCCAGTTCCCGTCCCACGGTACTCTTCCCCGTCCCCATAAAACCCGTCAAAACAATATGCCGATAGTACATAAGTTTAGAGTTCTTGTAAGTAACTTTGTAAGTTTACCTACTTACAATCTACTTAGCCCTTTTTGCGTCAAGTACACAGAAAAACAAAAATCCAAGTCCGTTAGTCGTTCATTACTTAGGAGTTCCCCCGAGGCCCACGGCGCACCAAGAGGGATAAAAACCTGTAGGACAATTTGGTAAATTGTCCCCCTGGCGATTTACCAAATCGCTCTACATTTTCGCAGGAGTTCCCCATGGACGGAACGCACACCAAGATGAATGAAAATAACGCCACCATTTTCATTCCCATCCGTGTTTCTTCCCATCCGTGTTTCCACTATCCGTGGCTATTTTCGCAGGAGATATATGAGCCAAACCGTTCTCATCGTTGACGACGAGCCAATGACCCGCAAACTTCTACGCCTGATGCTAACCCGTGCCAATTATCAGGTTATTGAAGCCTCTGATGGGTACGAGGCTTTGGAGGCTGTCACCAGTCAAAGCCCTGATGCAGTTCTTCTTGATGTCATGATGCCAGGGATGAATGGTTACATGGTTTGTACCTATCTGCGTAGCCAGGAAAAAACATCGCGCCTGCCTATCATCATGCTAAGCGCCAGAGGTGACAGCGAAGGTGTAAGTCAGGCAATGGCCGTAGGCGCGACAGAATTTATGCAAAAACCCATCTCTCCGGGTGATTTATTGATCCAATTACAGAAAGTACTTCCCCGATAACGTGAATAGCCTCAAACTGCGGGTTTTTCGCCCTACCGCCGTGTTGCTTTATCGCCGCGTCGGGTTTATCCGAAGACACCCCTAACCCCACCCCCAGGGGCAGAGAACTATTTCTGGCGCGGTCTGGGGAAGTGGGGATGGGTCCTCAGCCTGGGCTTACCCCATCTGTTACCGCCAACAAAATGTCATTTTATGACCGTGGTAAGTATAAATAAAAACCGCTCCCTGTAGGAGCGGTTTTTTTTGATATATGACCCAGCAGGGACTCGAACCCCGAACCTAACGATTAAGAGTCGCTTGCTCTGCCAGTTGAGCTACTGGGCCGGGCGAAGAAGAATTATACCAGACGCGGCCGCGGGGTCAAAACGCTCACCCCACTTGCCGCTTCCAGATAAAACGCCACCAGTCTACCAGACGCGGCACATCCCGTTCAAAATTCACTAGCAAAATACTAACCAATATCACCAACGCTCCCACCCACTGTTGCCAGGTAAAATGTTCCTCTAAAAAGATAGCGGCAATCACAATCGTTACCACCACCTCCGCCACACCAAATAGCGCCGTCTGTATACTCCCCAGCTTCTTAACCCCCAAAAAAAGCGTTAGCCGAGACAAAGCCGTCGCTAAACCCATCAACAAAACGGCTTCCCACCCGGCCACACTTATCTTAAACAATGACTGCCCTACCAAAAGCCAGGGAAGGATCACAACAAGCGACATCCCAGTAATGGCATAAAGGGTCATTGTCACCGCCGGAATTTCATACAAAATACGTTGACTCAACACCAATTGAATGGCATAAGAAATGGCCGCCACCAGCATGAAACTAATTCCCACCCAATCCGGTGTGCCCACCCCCCCAGCGGTCAGCAAATAAATCCCGGCTATCGCCAATACCGTGCGCCCCACTGTCACCCAGGAAATGCGTTGCCCGATCAGTCGCAACAGAATCGTCACAAAAATAAGATAGGTGATGTTGATAAGCTGTCCCAACGAGGCATTGATGCGGGTAAGGCTGGCGTAAAAAAATATCGAACCCAATCCATTAATACTCCCGGCCAATAAACTGCTGAATGTCGCCGGGGTTGAACTTTCTATGGAGCGGGGGTTCAGGATGAGGACCATGCTCCACAGAAGCAGGGTGGCAAAAACGGTGCGGATGGCCACGACTGAATAAATATCTACTCCCGCCCGATAGGCCAATTTGGCAAATATAGGAATGACACCCAGAAATAAGGGAGAGAGAATTGCCCATAAAATGCCAGATTGTTGCCACCGGCGCAATAATGTGGGTTGAGGCGAGGGAGGAGACACTGGTGTGTTCATCAGTCAGTAAGGATAATGGATGAACCTGGAACCCGTCAGGGCGGGAATCGGTGGGGGGGGGTAGGTCTTCAGACCAAGCCGACTATAGAGCTTTATTAATGGGAATCGCTAATGGTAACTGGCATAACATGCCAGGGTTTTTCCTTTTAAGAACGTGACTGTTTGATGGGCAACAAAACATGAAAGGTACTACCAGGGTGTGTCGCCGGATCATACCCATCACTTTCTACCCAGATACGTCCATTGTGGGTTTCGACAATGCCTTTGGCAATAGCTAATCCCAGACCAATTCCCCCACCCTGAAAGGCTGATTTACTTGTGGAGTGGTGCTGAATGGCTCCCAGTACTTGAAAACGCTCAAAAATACGGCGCTGATCTTCCAATGAAATGCCCACGCCTGTGTCTTGTATCATGAGGGCAATTGTATTTTGATCAACCTGACGGCCAGAGAGCGTGACACGGCCTTCGTCAGGGGTGAATTTAATGGCGTTATTAACAACATTTTCAATAGCCAGCTTTAACAGAGTGCCATCACCCTCTACTTTAGGCAATTGGCCCAATTTTTCATCCAGAAACAATTCCACTCGGCGGTCTTTGCTAAGACGACGTTGCTCATTCAAAATCTGATTCGCCAATTGAAAGAGGTTGACGGGGCTAATAGACAAATCCAGATTACCGGAAGCAATGCGTGACACGCTGATAATGTTGTTAATAATTTCATTTAAGCGGTCTATGCCCTGATTTAACCCCTGGACAATGTAAGCCGCATCATCCAGACCAGCATTACGAAACGTTATTTCTTTGTCTTTAAGCAGAAAAGCATACCCATTAATTAAGGTGAGAGGGGTTCGTAACTCATGGGAAACCAGAACAATAAAGTCACTTTTCATCTTGTCCAGTTCGCGCAAACGTTGATTGGCGACCTGTAGTTCGGTAACTTTGTTTTCTAACCGTTCAACGATGCTTTGTGCATAAATGGTTAGTTGTTCGCTTCGCTCTTCGGGGCCGAGTGATTCCACCTGACCTTCGAGGAAGGCTTCAACCTGACGGGGGAACTCTGCTACATTAATGGGTTTG
The DNA here is from genome assembly GCA_018004935.1 of Chloroflexota bacterium. Taxonomy (GTDB): domain Bacteria; phylum Chloroflexota; class Anaerolineae; order Promineifilales; family Promineifilaceae; genus Trichofilum. The sequence goes on from JAGNBF010000094.1 coordinate 13,622, forward strand.
GTCAAGAAACCGGAACACCCGGCGGCCAGCGCTTGTTGGCGGCTACCGGGGCTGGTGTTGGCGGTAAGGGCTACGATGGGTGTATGGCTAAAATGGGAGAGGCTACGGAGACGGGTAGTAATTTCTTTACCATTCATGCCAGGTAGGTTAATGTCCATGAGGATGATTTGCGGCCGCTCATCTTTGGCAATCCGCAAACCATCTACGCCGTTGCTGGCCACAAATACGCGGTAGCCCCGGCTTTGCAAAACACGCTCAACCAATCTCTGGCTGGCGATATCATCTTCAATATACAAAACAGTGCGTTGTTGAATCATAGCTTGTCATGTAGTGCATGGCATCAATTGGCCAAACGATTGAGATACTGCCTACTGACCAGTGACGACTATTATCAGGGTAATTTCTTACGAATATGGCTTAACAAATCCACATCCATAAATGAACCTTTTTCCCACAAACCATCTACCTGGCTATCTAGCCAGCGCTTTTCTCCTGGGGTAAGCGTCTTGGCTGTGATGACGATGATCGGAATTTCCTGTAAGGTGGAATCCTTTTTCATAGCTTCGACAACGCCAAAACCATCCAGTCCAGGCATCATCAAGTCTAAAATGACAAGATTGGGTCGGGTACGCCGAATGAGATTCAGGCCATCTAACCCATTGGTTGCTTCTTCGATGAGAAATTCGCCTTGAGCTTGAAGGATACGCCGGATGAGGCGGGTAGCGTCGGGGTTATCTTCGATGATAGCAATGCGCTGTACCCGGGGATCCAACTCTTCCAGAGCGGTGACGAGACCTTCTTCACGACCGGTCGCGGCCGCGGCATCTTCCACATCCAATACCATATCCCGTGTGTGATGTTCCCCAACAATATGTTTCTCCACCGGGAACGTATGGCCTGAACAGTTCACCACCACCGTCTCATCCTTACCTATAATGCCTTGATGAATTAAATTAAACAATCCGGCAAAGGTCACAGCCGTAGCTGGTTCCACAGAAAGGCCATCCATTTTCGCCAATACATGCAAAGCCCGAAACGCCTCAGCGTCCGTCACGATTTCCATCGTGCCCCCATGCTCCCGAATCAGCTCACGTAAAACCTGATACGCCTCACCGGGACGCCCCGTAGCCAACGTAGTAATGTCTGTAAGGGGGTTATCCACATCTAACGGAACAGGCGAACCCTTCTGAAACGCATTGACCATTGGGGCACAACCCGCTACCTGAAAAAGAGCGAGTTTAGGTATCTTATCAATCAGTCCCATGGCTTTCAGTTCTCGAAATCCCTTCATCACCCCTACGGGACCAAGGCCTCCACTCACTGACTGCAAATACCAATCAGGGGCCTGCCAGGGAAAATTTCCAGGGTTGGGTACTGTATAATCACTTCCCCCTCGAATCGCTCCCAACTGTTCCGCAACCTCAAAAGCCAGTGTTTTCATCGCCTCTTTGGATGAAATAGCCCGAATCCCTTTATCCAAATAAATACCCTTACTGTGAGCAAACTCCATTGCTACTTGCTTACACTGATCATAGGTACCGGCGACTTTAATAACCTCAGAACCGTAAAGCGCTACCTCACGCATTTTCTCGGCGGGTACAGAACTGGTAACAAATGTCCATAGTTTAATACCCGCACGGGCGCAAAAGGCCGAATAAGCAATGGCAACATTACCGGTAGAGGCAACAACACACTCTTTTACACCGGCTTCTTTCATCACACTAATAGCAACCGTAGCCTGCCTATCTTTAAATGAAGCTGTGGGACCTTGCCGTTCATCCTTAATAAAAAGGTGGTCGTGCCCTAATAATAGCCCTAGATTATGGGCTTGAATCAGAGGGGTCCACCCTTCCCCCAGGCTGACAATGTTGCGGGGATTACGCACAGGCAACAAATCGCGGTAACGCCAAAGACTGGCACCATATTGGGCCAGGCTTGCAGGCCATTGTTGCCGTACCGTTTCCAGATCATAAACAGCATCCAACCAACTCTGCCCACAATTAGGACAGGTGGTATAAGGTTGGGTATAAGGTGTCTGGTGCTGACATGCCCGGCAACGAATAGAGAACGAATGACTGTTCATGCGCGAATTGTGACCCTAACCATGAGTGATGTCAAGGGAAGAGAAAGTATATTTTTAGAGCCTCAATAAACCAGCTACTACACCAGAAATATTGGCTATTTCTATAGGCCTTTCTAGCAATTTGTCGGAGAAGGTCAAAAAGCCTGGGTTTTTGGCCTTGAGAGACCATTTTATCCACAGGAGTTCCCCATGAGCCAACGGCGCACCAGGCGGAAACCCGACTGATTAGAAACGGCGCGGATCATAGTTAATCGTGGATAGGTGAGGTTCATTCGTTGCACGAGCCTGTTTGATGGGCAGTGAAATGGTAAAAACGGTACCTTTACCTAACTGACTGTCAAACCAGATATCCCCACCATGTTCTTTGGTAAGCCAGCGAGTAATCGGTAGCCCTAAACCCGTACCCCCAGCACTGCGGGTGTGACTAGAATCCACTTGTTCAAATGCATGGAAGATTTTATCAAAATCTTGTTCGTCAATACCCATCCCTGTATCAATCACCGAAATTAATACCCGATCATTCCCACTTTGTTTAATAGACAGAGTAATATGTCCGGCTTCGGTAAACTTGGCGGCATTAGAAAGAAAATTCATCAAAATTTGGCGCAAACGAACTTGATCACCTTCAATTAAAGGTAAATCTGGGGCTAGATCTGCTCGTAATTCGATGGTTTTATCTTTGATCAGACCGCGTGTTGTGGCCAAAACGTTATCCGCAATTTCATAAAGGTTCACCAGTTGGAAATAAAGCTCCATCTTACCCGCTTCAATTTTAGCTTGATCCAAGATGTCATTAATCAAGTTTAGCAGGTGCTGACCGCTGTTGTTAATGGATGTGAGGTCTTCTTGCTGGGCAGGGGTAGTAGGGCCATCTATGCCTTTGAGCATAATGCGGGAGAAGCCAATGATGGAATTGAGGGGTGTACGCAATTCATGGGACATATTGGCCAAAAATTGCGTTTTCATCCGGTCTAGTTGGCGCAGTTGTTCGTTTGCGTTTTCAATTTCTTGGAAAAGTTGGGCGTTGGCCATGGCCAGTCCCGTTTGGGTGGCAATGGAGCGTAGAAGTTGCACTTCGTTGTCGCCGTAGGCATGGGGCCAATGGGATGCCAGACCAATCATACCGGTGGGTGTGTTTTCTTGAAACAGGGGCATCCAGATGGTAGATTGCAGGCCTACTTCGGCAGGGACAAAGGGGGCAAGGCCAATTTCGCGCAAGATGAGACACTCACGGTCAGCGGTATAGGGCAGTCCGGTATGCAAGAAGCGGTAGACTTCGCTGGTAGGGCCAACTGAGCGGGGCATGAGGGTAACGGGGATGCCGTTGTACAAGGCCAGAAGTGGGCTAAGGGTGTGGCTGATAACATCATACCGGACAAGGGTGAATGCGGTGTTGTCCATTAGTTGACCAATCTGGTCGTAGACGATGCGCCCTAATCGGGCCAGGTCGAGTGTACCGGAAATGGTAGCGCCAATCTGGTTGAGGGTGATGAGTTCGCGGTTCCGTTGCACCGCTTCGTCATAGAGTTTGATACTTTCGATGGTGGTTGTGAGTTGATCAGCCAGGGTTTGAATAAAGTTCAGGTTGGATGGGGTGAAGGCCGCGGCGCTCGCGGCCGCGTCCAGGCTGATCCACCCAATCGTTTCGAGCTGACTCACCAGGGGGATGAGCAAAGAGTATTTGGCCCCAAATTGTTGCAGGTGATTTTTAACCGCGGCCGCGTCCAGGTGTGTTGCCTCAGACCGAATCAATAGGGGTTGGTGTGTGCGGTTTAACGTGCGATAACGCCAATCATCATGGGTAAATACATCCTGCTCGGCCAGGTGGGTGGGCATATTTTCCGCGGCAACGCGGCCGCGACCCGACTTCTTGTCCACCAATACCACCCGGCATTGCTGAATCCCCGTATATTGGGCAATTTCTGCCACCGTCAGAGCCAGAGCGTCTTCCTGAGAAATAGCCTGGTTCAGGGTACGGCTAATGCGGTACAAAGCTCCTGTTTCCCGCAAAAGTTGCTGATTCGCCAGAATGGCCGTTGCTTGATCACACAGGGTAATGAAAGGCTGAAGTTCTTCGATGGTTAGCGGCCGCGCTTCCATCCGCTCCAACACCAAAGTCCCATACCACTGGTTATTCCTTTGCAGAGGAATAAACACGGCGGCACGCATCCGGTTCAGTTTAAATAAAATTTGTATATCTCGATTCAGTCGTTCGTCTACCTGACCATCCGTTACCATAATGAACTCACTCTGGGTCATAGATTCCAATAATGAGTACTGATGGCGGGGAACCGAGAGTGGCATTCCATGAAATGGTTGACCATCCCGTTTCCATAACGCATGAACCGAGATGTTATCGCGTTCAGCCAGGTCTTCGGCCAGGGTGTGGCACATATCTACCAGGTCTGATTGGGCGCCATAATCTACTAAGGTCTGGAAAATTATTTGGGCGTTGGTTGCCTCAGTGAGGCGACGGCCTGCTTCATATAGATGATCAGATCGGCTCAGATTATCTTGTACCCGCTGAAAGAGGGTGGCATTTTCAATGGCAGTTGCTAACTGATCCGCTAAAGATTGCAAAACATTGATGTCTTGCTGGCTAAACAAGGCATTACGGTGCTGAATAGCCAAAGCCCCCACCATCCGGTCACGGGTACGTAAAGGCAGGGCCAGTTCGGCAGGAAACTCAACTGAGATACTCGTTGGTTGATGGCGCTGGGCCATGCCGGTAAAAATGGCCTCTTCGATGAGGTTAATAGGCAACGGGTTTTCTGTTTGCCCACTGTCCTCACGCAATATCATCTGGCCATCTTCATCCTGCATGAATAAACCGGTATAGGAAAACCCAAACCGACTCTGGATGAGGCTGACAACGGTACGCATCAGGTCTTCCCGCTGTAAAATGGTGGAGGCGGCGCGGGAGACCTCGGCGGCTACCTGGAGTTGCGTGGAGTAAGCACGGGTAGCCTGGAGGAGTTGGGCATTATTAAGGGCGTTGCCCATTTCACGCAAAAGGGCTTGCAAGAACTCTTGTTGTTCAGGGCTGAGTTCGCTATCTTCCGGCAATTGGAGAATACCAAAAGGTTTTTCACCGAGGAGAAGGGGATATTCTTGCCCCGCGGCCGCGTTTGGGGTAGCTGTTCTTTCAATGTGGACACTCTGGGAAGTGACGGTAGCATACAGAGCACTGTCTTGAGAATTCCACAGGCTATCCACATAACGGCCATGCAAAATTTCCTGCTCACGGGCGCGGTCACGCACTTCCAAAAACAGGGTCAGATTACGCCAGAGGGTAGAAAGGTTGGTGGCAAAGGTTTTTATAAACAGAGGCAGATCATCAATGTTTGCGGCCGCACGGCTGGCCCGCGCCATAATGACCCCCATCAGTTTAGCGCCTACCGGCATCAGGGAAGCGGTACGATAACCAGAAGCGCCATCGTCAAGGATAGTAGCCTGGTGATATTCACCCGTCCAACCTGAGGAACCGGGCAAAAGGGCCTGGAGCGCGGCCGCGACTTCCTGATTTTCCGGTGATACACCCAGGGGATGGCTGGCCGTTGTCGTCCACAACGACCATTGCTGGGCCTCGCTGGCCCAGGAATAAATAGTCACATCTACCAGTTCCAACTTGCGGCATAGCCCACTAACAGCCGCATCCAGGAGTGCCTGTTCATTCCGTAGCTGAGCCAGATCGCTATTCAGCTCCAACAATTGACGGAGCATTTCACCCCGTTGTTCCTGCTCTCGCCGCAGTAGCTCTTGTTGTTGTAATTGGAGCGTCAACGAGCGTTGTAAGGCGTGCTGGGCGGCTTCCTGCGCCTCAAAGACCACCTTTTCACGGGCATAGCTCAACTGCTCTAAAAAAAGTAGGGGGAACTCAGTCAGGCGTTCTTGAGTTTCCTCAGCCTTCTCGCGGCCATTTAGCCAGCGGTGCCGTTGCGTCAACTCCCGCAAGAGCGCCATTCCCGAAACCAGGGCCATCCCTTGCTGGGCAAAAGTTGAGGCCAACTGCTCTATTTCTGCCTCGCCCACTTCTGCCTTCAGCCAGCGGCCAAACAGGTCATACAACGCCTCAGAAACGGCGCTGGCTCGTCGCGCTGAGGTCAGAAGCCCTCGGTTATCAATGGCGTGACGAATGAACACCTGGCGCAATTGCGCCAGGGTTTCAGGGCGATTGGTTTCGATGGCTTGTTGTAACCCACTCATGTTCTGTGCATCACAGCTTACGGAAAATGGCCGCGTTGATTTCCATATCAGGGAGTTCTAGTTCCTGCGGCCGCAAAAAATCTTCCGGCAAACCTAAAAACGTTACTAGCGGGGCAAATCGTTCCAAATACCAGGGAGCCAACATGGCCTTCACTTCATCCGTGGTATACAACCAGATGGGCATCCCCGCCTGGGCAAAAATATTGACCACCTGCAAATATTCATCCGTTATGACTTTGCCCAGCCGCGACTGAAAAGCGACAAAAATAACCGACCCCGGCGCGGCCCAGGCGTACAGTTTCTGCGCCATCGTTTCAATGGTTGTTTGGGGCAGAAAAATTGTCAAGGCATTTAAGCCAATTGCCACTTTTTCATCTGGAGCAAACAGGCGACGCACCGTTTCATGGTGAATGATGTCATCTACCTGGGCGGCATTGCCGTAGATGTAGGCGACATGCTCCAGGTGGGCCAGGTAACTTTCGCCATACGTGATCGCCACCGGGTTAATGTCGCTATAGATGACACGCGCTTCGGGCAAAACGGCGTGCAAATGATCATTCGTGGGTAAACCAGAGGCCAGGTCTAAAAATTGGCGGAACCCTTCATCGTACAACACCTGAGCCGCTTCCTGAACAAAGGCCCGGCGCAAGCGAGTGACTTTGGGCAGAGAGGGCCAGATGTGAATGAGTTTCGCCGCGGCCGCACGGTCTACCTCAAAATTAGCCGTTCCCCCCACCAGATAATCAAATATGCGGGCAGAATTAGGCACATCGGTGTTAAAAAAGAGCGACTGCGGATCCGCTGGGGTAGTTGGCATTGACCTATTCATCATTTGGTTTCCCCCTGCCCCAGACGTAAAGAGGCTCCCGAAATTTGCAGGTGTTTGCTCAAGGCCTGCATCCCTACAGTAATAATAGTTTCAACATCCGCAGACCGGTATAACTGAGCACTGACTTCATTCAGCAATTGTTGCTGTTGTGCCCGACCCTCGGCCCTGGCTAACAAACGGGCGTTGTCTATTACTACGGCCAACTGATCACCCATAATTTGCAGTACTTCTACCAATTCTTCGCCGAACGCATTGGGGACAGTACTCTGCACTGTCAACGCCCCAACAATACGGCTAGGGGTACGCAGAGGCAGAGCCAATTCGGCACGGGTGAGGGGTAGATTGGGATTATACAACCACTCACGAGACAGGGTGACATCTTGCTCAATGCGCGGCACACCATCCCCGGTAGCACGCCCAATCAGGGAGTTACCCCCGACCAATAATCTACGTCTTTGCTCCCGTTGTAGGCGTCCGGCGGCACCGGTTCCGGCCTGGAGAACGGCGTAATTGGTTTCTTCATCAATAAGGAAGAGGCCGGTGTAATAGAGGTCAAACCGTTCTGGAATGAGGTTGACAACGGCTTGAATAAGGTCATTAACATTGAGCATTCCGCTTGCGGCCGCGGCCACTTCTGCGGCCGTGCGTAGCCATAAACTTTGTTGCGACTGAATGGCCAGAGCGGCCCGCGTCTGCTCCAACAACAATTCATTCTGAATACTCACCGCCAACGACCCGGCAATCGTCTGCAAAAGACGCATATCCCGTTCCGTGAAGGCATTGGGATCATCCCCATTCTCCACCGTCAAAACACCCAACAATTCATCACTAACCTTCAAAGGTACACCCAACCAGGCGCTACTAGATGCCCCTACCGAAAACGAACCCAGTTCCCGTTGCATCTCCTCAACACGTTCATTCACCAACAAAGGTTCACCCGTACGGACAATATGCCCACTAAAACCCTGCGTACTAGGCAATGGGCCTACCCCAGAAAGATCCACCTCATCCCCATATTCAAATCCATATTCCCAGGTTAGCGTTCCATTCTCTGGATGCACCAACAACACAGACATGCCGGTGGCTTCTACCATGGAAAGCACCTCCCGACGGGCCGCTGTATAAACTGAACGCACATCTTTAGCCTGCGAAATTGCCAGACTAAACCGGTTGAGAGTACTCAACTCGGCCACGCGGGCCTGCGCTTCACTGGCCAGCCGGGCATTACTCAAAGCAATAGCCGTCTCATGACCCATCGCCTGGGCCAGTTGTATTTCCTGGGGTTTATACGAACCCAAATTGGGCATGCGGTATAGCTCTACCATGCCCATAGCCGCCTGACCCCCTACCAACGGGATTTCCAGCACAGCAATGACATCCATCTCTTTCATTAATTCCCGTTGGGCCACATCCAGGGTAGGATCCTCTATCTGGTACAGAAGCGTTTCGTGATTTTTTAGCACCCGCTGTGATGTCGGAAATTGCGCCAGGGAATAATATTGGTATTCGATCTCATACTCGCCCACTCGCTTTGTACCATCATCAAAGAAAAAATTGCCTTTGGTAATGAGGCTGTCTCTCTCTTTATCCCATTCGGAAATAACAACACGGTTGATCCGCAAACGTTCGGCAAAGACACGAGCGGCCCGGCGGTATACTTCGTTGACATCCATGGTAGTAGAAAGGACATCAGAAAGGGCGAAAAGCGATTCCAACTCACTAAGCCGTGCCTGTAAAGCGGTGAAGAGGTGATTGTTTTCCAGCGTCAGAGCAATCTGATCGGCCATGAGCTGGATGGCGGTTACATCTTCGGGCAAGAAAGCATCTTTGTGCTGACTTTGCACATCCAAAACACCCAGTAAATGGTCTTGGGTCAGGAGCGGCAGGGCTAGTTCGGCCTGGGTATGGGGGAGTTGGGGAACACCCCGGTAGGTGGGGTCTTCTTTGACATTAGGGACAACGCGGGGGGTACGATTAATGGCAACCCAGCCCACAATGGAGTCAGGGGCAAAGGCGACATCATATCCTTGATGGAGGGATACAGAACCAGGCGACCCCGCGGCCGCGTGCATAATCAGGTTCTGTTTTTGTTCATCCAGGAGAAACAGGCTGGTATGATAAAACCCAAATTGTTGCTGAATGGTTTCTACCAAATCTTGTAAAGCTGTGGGCAAATGAAGGGAGCGGCTGGCAACATGGGCAATCAAGGCACCAGCTGTCAGATGACTGACAGCTCGTTCCAGGCTGGCATTTTTTGCTTGCAACGCCTGTATTTCTGCGGTGGTCACGTTCTTTTAACCCAAACCGTAATAGCGAAACTGGCTACCCAGGCACTTGATGCATAGGGAACAATAGGGCAAAGGAAAAGGCACAGCCGAACTCGTTGGCGAAAGCAAAACAGTTAACCCAAATCCCAAACTGGTTTCCCTGCCAGAATGTCACGAATCTGGCTCGGGAATTTATCAGCATCGAGGGGTTTGGAGAGGAAGCCATCAAAACCAGATTCTTTAGCCTTTTGCATTTCGGCCGTACTGGCCTGCGCCGTTACAACCACCACCAACGTATCTTTCAGTTTATCGTTGGTACGAATCTGGGCCAGGGCTTCATACCCATCTTCATGGGGTAGGCGCAGATCCATGAGGATCAAGTCCACACGCGGCATCGTATTGGCGAAGTCCACAACCCCCCATCCTGTCGTCTTCCATTCCGTACGCTGAACCCCTGTGTAGGCCAGCAAACGAGCGATGAGAACGAAGTTAGGAACGTTGTCTTCCACAACCAGAACGTAGGCGTTTTCCGGGGCGATGGGTTGTCTCACTGCGGATTCGCTCATGGGGTTTTTCCCTTTGTAACGGCATAAGGTAACATGAATGGCGTCAAGTTGCCGTTAGGATGTCGTTAATTTATCAATTTAGGGCAGGTAATGATTAAGCTACACCAGAATACAACGATGTGGGCACATTGGCAACGATTTTACGGGATCGGTTCTGTCAAGACGCTAAGAGTTCGCTCGTAAATAACTTTTGAGTTTGCTGTGGCCAGTCTCCTGACCGCGCCACCCACCTTATTCCCGAACGATTACTAAGGGTTCGCCCACGAAAAAAGCCCAAATTGGTTTTTTCCCTTCCTGCCGGGAATCGTTAGGGCGGTGGGTGCATTGGGGTGAGTATGCAATCACCCCACAAGGAACATTCTGTTTTGCCAGAGTACAGGGCGAACGGGATAATTCTAGGGGTTATGACTTACAATTAGAGTTTCGGCTGTAGCCAAAGGTGATGATGGTGATAAAGAAGACATTGGCGATGAAAGTATTGGAAGGGAAGAAAATACCGTATGAGGTGGTAACATATCCCAATACAGAACGAGATGCGTTACAGGTCGCGGCCGCGTTAGGGGTGCCGCCAGAACAAGTATACAAAACGTTGGTGGTTGTCCGTGCCAAAGGGAAGCCTTTCCTGACAATTATCGCCGCGCCACAACAACTCAATCTCAAGAAAATGGCCAAAGTGGTGGGCGAGAAGAAACTGGATATGGCTACGCACAAAGAAGCAGAACAATTAACCAAACTTCAGGTGGGTGGCATTTCCGCCCTGGCGCTACTGAATAAGGGCTTTGTGATCGTTTTAGACCAATCGGCCCAGGCACACGAATACATCTATGTGAGCGCGGGCGAAAAGGGGATCAATCTGAAGGTGCCGGTAACTGGTTTGTTAGACATAACAGAGGCCCAGGTGTTAGATGTGGCGGATTGGGGGGAAGAGTGAGTATTACCCGGTTAAAAACGAGTAAACCCTCAATCGTGAGTCACGGCAAAAAACCCGGCTTTTAACTGTTTTGACCTTTTTTCAGTGAAGTCAATCGTGAATGATAAACGGATTGTATCTTCTCCATATTTCGGGAGAAATGTAGCCTGAGTTTGTCGAAGGCGGTTGGTTGCGACAGGCTCAACCAACGTCATCACCCTTTATTGAGAAGAAGCTTGACTACGATGAAAAATTTATGACGACCAGCAAACGTTCCCTTAAACCACGCGCCAATGATCTGGACGGCAAAGTCTGGGTACGCCACTCCATCTCCATTTGGAGTGACATCCGCAAGACGGCAGAAGAGCAGGCGATGAAACACCCAGCCATGTTTCCTCAGTCCCTGGCGGAACGGCTCATCCAGACGTTCACCAATCAAGCCCAGACGGTAGTGCTTGACCCTTTTGCGGGCACAGGGAGTACGCTCGCGGCCGCGAAAACATTACACAAAACGGCCATTGGCGTGGAGTTATATCCCCGTTTTGTCACCCAAATACAGGAACGAGCCGCGGCCGCGGTCGGTAACGGCACAATCACCATCCACCAGGCCAACGCCGTAGACCTACGCCAATTTGTTCCCGATGAGTCGGTGGACTTTGTGCTTACCTCACCCCCCTACTGGGATATCCTGACTGCCCGCCGCACCGCTGACTACAAAGACATCCGCAATTATGGGGATGAAGATGGGGATTTGGGGTTGGTGAAGGATTATCAGGCCTTTTTAGGCCAATTACAGCAAGTATTCGCCCAGGTGTATCAAGTTCTGAAGCCCCGTGCTTACTGTTGTGTGGTGGTAATGGACATCCGCAAGAAAAACCGGTTTTACCCCTTCCATAGTGACCTGGCCGGGCGGCTACAAGATCTGGGGTTTGTTTATGATGATTTGATTATTTGGGACCGGCGACAGGAGTATAACAATATGCGGCCGCTGGGATATCCGGCCGTTTTTCGCGTCAACAAGGCCCATGAGTTCATTCTCATCTTTCAAAAACCGGGGATATAGCCACCACACTCACACCCCACTTTTTTCCTCATCCACGCGCCAATACTCCCCCCCGCCCCCTTGCCGTTGCATCAGGCCATACTCGATAAAACTGCGGCGCAAGCGAGCCGTATCTTCGTTAAAGGGGCGCAAAATATCATTCACTTGCTTCTCACTGTATCGTTGCCCTGGTTCAAAAAAACGCACCGCATGGCGAAGAATCACCTCGAATTTTTTCTGTTGCATGGGGAACGCCTTCAGCTTGCCATCTGGTGTCAGATAAGTCTGGAGTACCTTCTTATCATAAGCATCCATATTTATCTCAGCGGCAATGGCGGGAAGGGTTTCTTTCGCCAATAACCGCTGGGCCATGCTCTCCAGAGCTTTTGTCTCTAACTGATACATATTGTAATAACCATCAGCCCGGGCCGTTACCAATCCGGCTTTGTTTAACCGGGCCAGATGATGCGAGACAGTAGAGGCGTTCAGGTTGAGTATTTCAGCTATTTGCTCTACAGACAGCGGTTGTTGGGCCAATAAACCAACAATTTTTAGCCGGTTGGCATCAGCCAGCGCTTTAAAGAAGGCTAATAGTTCGTGCGTGTATTCTTCAGATTCCATTTCGTTCCTCGTATATTTAATTTGATGCGCATCAAATTAAATATACAGATATTCCGAAGAATGTCAAGCGGCGTTAGCATCCACACTAACTCCGTCCTTTTATGGCGTGGTGCAAAAGTCGGCAAACTGTGCTTGACCTTTTGTAGGGCGATTTGGTAAAGGGTCAGCGGTTTCACCTTCTCATTCCACGCCCGGCGTCGTGTAGGACAGCGAGCGTCCCAGAGGGAATTCCCACGCCAAGCGTGGGAATAAGTTGTGACACCTGAATAGTTACTAATTCTCATTCCTAATAATATACTGCCAAAGGGCATAATCTGACATTTTCCCAGAGAGTGGTGGTTCCTGAAGTTTAGAGCGAGAGGAGAGAGCGAGAGGAGAGAGGAGAGAGCGAGAGGAAATTACTCTGGAAAACCCTCTAGCTCTAGCTCCCGCTCTAGCTCTGAACTCTCAACTCAAGTGGTTCAGGTCATTCAATAATCGGGCATAGTTCAGGTTAGCTTTACAAATCTGTAGGACGATTTTGTAAATCGTCCACTGGGCGATTTACAAAATCGCCCTACAAATTGTTAAGCACAGCTTGCCGACTTTTGAACCACGCCAATAATCGCCACACCCTTGATCATCATGAGGGGAATGGGGTCATGTTTTTGTGCTCGGTCTCATGATCGGTTTGTCCGAGGCGGCCCCCACCCCTAACCCCGCCCCCAGGGGCGGGGAACTATTGCTGGTGCGGTTTGGCGGGCGTCCGCCCGCCAAACCGCACCATTGGTTTCTCCCCGTCCCTTTGGGAAGGGGTAGGGGGATGGGTCTTCTGCCCAGGCTTACTCAGCAGTTGCCGCCAACAAAATGTCATTTTATAACCGTGGTAAGTATAAAACCCGCCGGATTCACCCAATCCGGCGGGTTTATATCTTTTACGAATGACCTATCACGTCTGCTTATATAGATGTTCAGAAAATCATGTGGGGTTTTGGTTGGTAGTAACGGCTTTAGCCGTCCAGCGTGGGACCGTTAAAGCGGTTACTGCCAACCCAAAAACGTTTTCTTGAAAGCTATAGCACAATATTCACTAACTGCCCTTTCACCACAATCACCTTACGTGGCTCTTTGCCCTCAAACCAGGCCTGTGCTTTCTCGGAACGGAGCGCGGCCGCTTTGATTTCATCCTCGCTCGTATCTGCCGCCATCTCAAACCGATCCCGCACTTTGCCATTCACCTGTACCACCACTGTGATGCTTTCCTCTTTCGCCACCTCTTCATCCCAGGTGGGCCAGGTTTGTTGGTGAACGCTGTAGTTGCCCCCACGCCGCTCCCACAACTCCTCAGTGATATGCGGGGCAATCGGGGCCAGCACCAGCAACAAGTTGGTGATCGCCTCATTCCAGGCCTCAGTCGTGACATTACGCTGTTTGGCGGCCTCTTGGAGCGCATTACGTAACTCCATCACTGCCGCTACCGCCGTGTTAAAGGCAAAACTTTCAATGTCATTTGTCACTTTGCGGATGGTCTGATGGGTTTTGCGGCGTAATGTCCTTGTCGCTGACTCGTTGACGGCTGACGGCTGATAAGCTGACAGGCTAAATTGCCACACATCTTGCAATAACCGTTGTGGCCCTTTGATACCATCATAGTTCCAGGGACCACCCTGCTCCCACCGGGCAAAAAACATCAGATAGGCCCGCACCGTGTCCGCGCCGTACTTCTCCACCAGATTATCCGGCGCGACAACGTTACCGCGTGATTTGGACATCTTTTCCCCATCTTCGCCCAGCACCATCCCCTGATTAAACAGGGCCAACATTGGCTCGTCCGTTGTGACCAGCCCCATTTCGCGCATGGCTTTGGTGAAGAATCGGGTGTAAATCAGGTGCATGGTGGCGTGTTCGATGCCGCCGGTGTATTGGTCTACCGGTAGCCAGTACGCCCCTTCGGCGGGGTCAAATGGCCCCTGATCGTAGGTGGGACTCAGGTAGCGGTATTGATACCAGGAGGAGCACATGAAGGTGTCCATCGTATCCGTTTCGCGCAGGGCCTCGCGGCCGCAAACCGGGCAGGTCGTGTGCATGAACCCATCGTGCATTTTCAGCGGGCTTTCCCCGGTGGGCATAAATTCCACATCTTCCGGCAAGAGAATGGGCAACTGTTCATCCGGCACAGCTACGGCTCCATGTTCCGGGCAATACACTACGGGAATGGGTGCCCCCCAATACCTCTGCCGCGAAATCAACCAGTCGCGCAGGCGATAATTGATCGCTCTTTTGCCTGTGCCCTGCTCTGTCAACCAGGCCGTCACTCGTGCCACGGCCCCATCGGTGGGTATGCCGGTGAACGGGCCAGAGTTGACCAGATGCCCCTCGTTCTTCGAGGTGTAGGCTTCGGTTAATGGGCCATCGCTGTCCTCACGCCCTGGCATGCGAATGACCTCAATGATGGGCAGGCCGTACTTCGTCGCAAAGGCGAAGTCCCGCTCGTCGTGGGCGGGTACGGCCATGATTGCGCCAAAGCCGTACCCCATCAGAACATAGTCGGCAATCCAAATCTGGATGCGTTCACCGTTGACAGGATTGATGGCGTAGGCCCCGGTGAAGACGCCCGTTTTCTCCCGCTCGACTGATTCACGGTCAATATCGGTGAGTTTCTGCGCGGCCGCGCGATACGCCTCAACCGATCCCTGATATTCTGCCGGGGTAATCGTATCTACCAACGGGTGTTCCGGAGCCAGTACCATGAAGGTCGCTCCCCACAACGTATCCGGGCGGGTGGTGAAAATCGGAATTTCATCGCCCTGCTCGGTGCGGAAAATCACTTCCGCCCCTTCAGAGCGACCAATCCAGTTGGTTTGCATCACCTTGACCCGTTCCGGCCAATTGATCTCACTAAAATCGAGCAGTTCTTCAGCATAATCGGTTGTTTTGAAGAACCATTGCTCCAATTCCTTCTTGATGACCGGTGTGCCGCACCGTTCACAATGGCGGTCGTCTCCCCACACCTGCTCGCGGGCCAGGGTAGTATTGCATTTGGGGCAAAAATCCACCGCCGCCAATTTGCGATAGGCCAACCCCAACTCCATCAGCTTCTTAAAAAACCATTGCGTCCAGCGGTAGTAATCCGGGGCGGCCGAAACCGCCTCCCGTTCCCAGTCGAACATGGCTCCCATACTCCGCAGTTGGTTACGCATCCGGGCGATGTTGGCGAAGGTCCATTTGGCCGGGTGGATGTTGCGGGCGATGGCCGCATTTTCGGCGGGCAGACCAAACGCATCAAACCCCATCGGGAAAAGCACGT
Source organism: Chloroflexota bacterium (assembly GCA_018004935.1). GTDB lineage: Bacteria > Chloroflexota > Anaerolineae > Promineifilales > Promineifilaceae > Trichofilum. The sequence goes on from JAGNBF010000094.1 coordinate 29,432, forward strand.
TGTACCCTTTCATGCGCATGTACCGGGCGCGGGCGTCGCTGGGGGTCATGGCGTACCAATGGCCGATATGCAAATCGCCACTGGGGTAGGGGAGCATCGTCAGGGCATAATGTTTAGGTTTGTTTTTGTCAATCCGTTGTTTGTATAACTCTGTCTCTGCCCATTTCTGGTGCCATTTGGGTTCAATGGTTTGGGGGGTGTAGGCTTCTGTCATGGTTTTCTCCTGAAGGGAACTCGTGGGAACTGAATAATGGTCAATGGTTAATCGCTAATTGTCAATAGCCAAGGAAAAACAACCCACTTTCTGCCCCCAACTGTTCACTGTCCACTGTTCACTGTCCACTTTTTAAAAAGGCAACTGCTCGCGGGCCAAAGTCCGCCGCATTGTTCATCGCCGCGCTGTGTCCCCCGGTGGGGTAGGTGACGAGGGTGCAATGGGGCAACGCGGCCGCGACCCGCTCCGCAAAACTAATCGGTATCACCGGGTCATCTTCCGCCCAGGCCAGCAACACCGGTTGTTGTAACCCGGCCAATGCCGCCAAATCACCCTGGTAGGCGGGGGCGGTCAGGATGAGGTGGGTGATGCGTTCAGGGTGGTTCATCGCCAGATTAATGGCTACGCCCCCACCCCAACTTTTACCCATGAGGATAGCCGTGTCGGCGTGGAGAGCGTCGAGGATAGCGATTGCGGCCGCGCTTCCATTCACTCGCTCCGTCCCTGCTACCACACTTTGCCCCCAGCCCGGCATGTCCACCGACACCGCATAAAACCCCGCCTCAGCCAGCGGTTCCAACAACGGCGACCAGCTATGCCAGCCATTCCGCTGGCTCCAACCATGAATCCCCAGCACCACCGGGTTTCCCGGCGTGCCTGCCGCCTTGCCGTATACTGTGCCCAAAGGGGTTGTCAGGTGAATCTCTTGCATAAGAAGTTATGAGTGTATTGGTGTATTAGTCTATTGGTATGATCAATCAATATACCAATACACTAATACTTATGGTTCGGTCATTTTTAGGTCGAGTTTGTTGATACGGTAACAAGTCTGGTGTAAATGTCGGGAGGCAATTCTAACAAAGCAAGAAGCTTCTCTTGTAGCCCAGATAAGGGTGTCACATGG
>JAGNBF010000095.1 GCA_018004935.1 Chloroflexota bacterium
GCCTGGTACACTGTATCACGAAATTGTTGGAGAGGATTTGTGTTCACACCCCTAATCTTCTCTCAACAATTTCTTTTTTGTTAATGTCCAATGAAGTTCAGTCCCAACTGAACTCTAAACTCAAGTCCTACTGGTATTGGTGGCGGGATTTTGCAACCGGCCATTAACAGCCTCATTACCAAGCGGGTAGAGCCAATGGAAGTTGGGGGTACATTAGGACTATCGGCGGCCTTTTTTAGTGGGGCTAATGCCCTGGCACCGCTGATTGGTGGAGCTATTTTTAGCCTGTGGGGATCAACTGCACCTTTTGTGGTCTGGGCTGTAACGATGGCGGTTTTGTATCTGCTCAGTCTACAACGCATCCGCCCTGGTCGCGAAGAGACGGTGAAGGATATGGCAACAATTAGCCAGGTAGGCCATTAGGCTCGGATTTTCACACTGTGGCAGATCTCCGGCCCGTGCCCGGTAAAATGAAGAAAAGTTCCAAATTGGCTAAACCTGTTATAATCAGAACCAACATTTTTACTGGGTTGTGGCCATTGTGAATCAATATCCGCTTACATCAACAAATAAAGCTGAACCTCAGCTTACCGCAATGAATGCCTCGGCACGGGTTACCTTTTGGGGTTCCGTGTGGACGGTGGTTTGGAAAGATATAACCCTGGAATGGCGTACGCGTCAGTTGCTGAGCATCATGGTGATGTTTGCTATTTCGGTGGTCGTTGTGTTTAATTTTGCTCTGGAAACAGAGTTGGATGCTGTACGTAATGTCGCCACGGGTTTGCTCTGGACAACGATTTTGTTGGCGGCAACTTTAGGGCTAAACCGTACCATGACCCTGGAGCAAGAGAATCGAAGTTTCACGGGGGTGCTGTTGGCCCCTATGGACCGTAGTGCCCTATATTTGGGTAAAGTGATCAGTACTCTCCTTTTTGTCTTGGTGTTGGAAGTGATTCTGGTGTTGCTCTTTTCGGTTTTCTTCAATAAGCCGTTTTGGCGACCAGGGGTGTGGCTCCTTTTGCTGATGGGTAGTATTGGGTATGTCGCGGCCGGGGTATTGGTGGCTTCGATGACCATCCAGACGCGTGCACGCGAGGTGTTACTCCCCGTTTTGTTGTTGCCGTTGTCGCTACCGTGTGTTCTCGCGGCCGCGACCGGTACCGCCCTTTTCATGTTTCCCCAACTCCCTCGCTGGCAAGAACTCCAGGCACCACTCTCCCTGGTGCTGGCATATGACATCATGATGCTAGTCGCCGGATTGTTGACCTACCGGTTTGTGGTAGAAGAGTAAATAGACATTATCGGTAATAGCATAGAACTTACGCGCTGTGACCGATGTCCCCACCGGGCCACACCAGGCACGATCAGGAGACTAACTCGCGCAACTCCGTAAGTCCTAAGCAATCATCCGTATTTAACTTAGCGATTTGCTGTGGCTGGTCTTCTGACTACGCCACCCAACTTAGACCTTCCGAAGGTTTGTACAGTTGACATAAACCTTCGTAAGGTTTGAATGAAAATCTGGAGGACGATTTGCTAAATCGCCCTACATTTTCGTAGGAGGGTATTATGACACTCACGCGTTTAAACCGCTGGATTCCTATCTTGAACTGGCTAGGCTTCCTTGGTATTTTGATCACCATGTTGATGACCTTTTTCTATGCTCCAGAAGAACGGACCATGGGTAATGTGCAAAGGCTTTTTTATTTTCATGTAGGCACGGCCTGGGTGGCCGCCATCTCTTTCTTTGTGGCGCTCTTGTGTGGGGTGTTATATTTGCGTAAACCTAACAAGACGTTGGATGCAATTGCCGTAGCTTCTGTAGAGATTGGCCTGGTGCTGGTGACGATGACTATTGTAAGTGGTTCAGTATGGGGGCGGCCTGCCTGGAACACTTATTGGATTTGGAGTCCCCGGTTGATCAGTATCACCGTGATGTGGCTGGTGTATGTGGCCTATTTTATGCTTAGAGGGGCAATTGATAACGAAGAACGTCGCGGCCGCTATTCCGCTGTTTATCTTGTTGCCGGATTTGTCACTGTTATTATGGTCTTTATTGCCCCCCGGCTTTTACGTGACATCCATCCTATCGTCTTTGGCGAAGTAGCGGAAACGGCTGAGGGAGCCGAATCAGGCTTGCAAGATTTTGCCCCAGGGTTAGAGAGTATGCGGATGGGTATTACCCTTACCGTTTCCACCATTGGTTTTAGCCTGCTTTATCTGGCCTGGTTAGCGAATCGTTTACGTCTTCAGCTCTTCCAGGATCATGCCATTAACCTGCGTATGCGCTTGATGGCGCGTTTGCATGAACGATAAAAGGGCCTACAGAATTCGTAACAGAGGCAATATATGCCTCAAGGTATTTTTGAGATTTAACAAACGAATACCGGTATAAAACTTCTTCCACCCCTAACCTTGCCCTCAGGGGTGGGGAATTTTTTCTCGTCTTATTTTTCGTGGGCGTCCGCCCGCGAAAAATGAGACGAATGGGTTTTTCCCCTTCCCGGACGGGATAACTGAATGCTTACTATAGCTATTTGGTTGCCATTCTTTAGGGGTTTGTGTTTGCCCCTTAAAAACTAATCCTTCATATGAGGCTGTCTTATGTCTTGGTACTATCTGAATCTTTTTTTACAGGTTGATCCTAACCTGTATAACAACTTCTTGCTTTTAGGTTATGCGGTTATGTGGATCATTGGTGTGGTCTATATCATTAGCCTCTATAACCGGCAACGTAATTTGCGCCAGGATATTCACACCCTGCGCCAACTTTTAGATGAAGATGAAGAGAAGTAAGAGTTTGACCGGTGAATTTGTCCACATGAAGGTGAAAATGTAACGTTCATCAGGCAAGGATTAGCTTCCCTGGTCAGGATCTTAGTCATCGTTCAGAAATAACGCGGGTGGCTCGGTCAGGAGACCGGCCACAGCAAACTCCAAAGTTATTTACGAGCGATCCCTAAGTATCGTTACTTCATTTGTAACCGTTCAGTTCAGAGACGATTTTAGGCCGTTTGGGATTACTTCAGCGGATTTAGAAAGGAACGAATTAAGGACGACTCTGGAAAATCCGTTGATGTAACCTAACTGAACGTTTACCTTCATTTTTAAAGAAATTTGTGAGGTTGTCATGGAAAAAACTGTTCCCCCCACAGAAGTGCCTGGGAAAACATCTCTTCTGGCTCGTTTGACCAAGAGTCAGAAGATTCTTTTGGGTGTTGTGGGCGTTTTGTTGTTGTTGCTGATCATTGGCTCGGTGATTCAAGCTTCCGCCCCCAAGCCTACGTTTTCGGTATTGCCCTCGGATCGTTCTTTCCTGGCGCTGGCTTTTCTAGCTTTTGCTGGGGGTTTATTAAGCTTTTTATCTCCTTGTACCCTGCCTATTTTGCCTGCTTATTTTGCGTTTGCCTTCCAAAGCGGCCGCAAACAAATCGCCCTCAATACCCTCTTTTTTATGTTGGGCCTGGGTACTATGTTTAGCTTGATGGGGGCAACGGCCTCTACCTTTAGTCGGCTGTTGCGGGGCAATCAGCAGTTGCTACTCATCTTGGGTGGGGCGGTGATTCTGGTTTTTGGTGTGATGAGTTTGATCGGGAAGGGGTTTACTGGCCTCAAGAGTGAGGAGGAGACGGTTCACAGCACGACACTCAGTGGTTCCTACCTGTTTGGGTTGACTTTTGCCGTGGGTTGGTCTGGGTGTGTGGGGCCAATTTTAGGTGGGGTGTACTCGCTCGCGGCCGCGACGGCTTCTATGCTCAGTGGGGTTATTCTACTCTTCATTTATACCCTGGGGCTGGGATTACCCCTCATTTTTGTTTCCACCTTCCTGGGACGTACTAGCCGTAAACATGTTATCTGGCGCATCCTTAAGGGGAAAGGGTGGACAGTTAACACCCATCAACTGGTTGTGGCTTTACTGTGGGCCTTGGTTGCCTGGCGGATTTTAGTTGCCGTCGTGCGTTACCTGTTCTTCAACGATTTTGCTACCGTTGCTCTGTATACGCCAGCTCATGAGTTTGGGTTATTGGCCCTGACCCTGGCGGGCGCTTTCCTCTGGGTGTTTGCCAGCCCGGGGACTAAACAAACGACGCTCAATTTGCACTCCACCCAATTGTTTAGCGGGGTGTTATTTATTCTCCTGGGTATCTTGCTGTTAAGTGGTACCTTGGCCACATTTAATAGCCTTATTCCTTTGGAGATGGCTAACTGGTTTGCCGATGTTGAAGAAGTCATTCTTGGTTGGTTTGCCCGTTAATGATGTGAGTTTTCTCTGGTGGTGTTTATGACATCAACAAATGGGGGGCGCAACCCCCTTTTTATTTTGATCGGCTTTGCCTTGCTGGGCGCGGCCGCAGTCCTGTTAATCTTTGGCGGTGACTTGTTGGCCCCGGCGCAGAATCAGCCGACGTTTAACCCAGACGCGGCCGCTTTTAGTACCCCTGTGACCTCCGCGGCCGCGCCCATTTTAAGTGAAGTAGACACATTGGAAGTTGGTGCGGCCGCGCCCAACTTCATTGCCGCCGACCTGGATGGCAACCCCGTTGAACTGAGCGAATTACAAGGCCAACCCGTAATCCTCAATTTTTGGGCCACCTGGTGTGCTCCCTGCCGTCTGGAAATGCCCGAATTAGAGGCCACTTACAAAACTTATCAGGACGATGGTCTGGTGATTTTAGCCATCAATCGAGAAGAAACCCCCGATGTAATTCGCCCCTTTTTTTATGATGAAATGGGTCTTACTTTTACCCCTTTGATAGATGAAACCGGTCTGGTAGCAAATTTGTATACTGTCTTGGTAATGCCCACAACTTACTTTGTAAATGCTGAGGGCGAGATTACGGCCATTCATCGAGGCCCCTTAACCCAAAACCAGCTTGAAGATTACCTGGCACTAACGTTTTCTCATGAAGGCTAAAAGACTTGTAACTATACAGCCTCACTGGAGAAACCGGGTTTTTGCTTAGTTCAACTTATGCTCTACAAGAGAAGAACCCGGTTTCTGATGTGTATAGTTACAAAGGCTTTTACGTTTCCTTGCTAATTGACAGTCGCTGTGTTACCATGCCTCCGGTTTTATCGTTGATTCATTCTTTTGGTTTTATCGTTGTTGGTCAGGCTTTATGGGGTTAATCCACATTCAATGGGGAAAAAGGAAATGTCAAATACGGTGATCTCTTTTTCCCTTTAACCCGGCAGGGATAGTTTCCTTTCCTTCGTAAACATTCTTAAGTAAGTAATCGTTCAGAAGTAACAAGGGTGGTTTGGTCAGGAGACCGGCCATCGTAGACTGCTAAGGGTTCGCTCAAGATTAAGTTGGGTGGTGCGGTCGGGAGACTGGCTATAGTAAACTCAAAAGTTATTTGCGAGCGAACCCTAAGCCAATAGCGAACGATTACTAATAAATTTCTGTTATCAGCCCTCACAGGTTTCTCTAAACCTTTTGGTGCTTAAGGGAATTTATTTTTTAGATGCTTACGAATCCAGAGAGGGGAAACAGTGTCCGTTGAAAAACCCTCGACTATCACAACTTAATATCAAAAGAAGTGAACAGACAAAACCCGTCTTGTTCACTTCTTTTATTTTTAGGGATTGATCTTATGAGTATTGATTTTACGGTTCGATTGGTAGGTGCATTGGTAGGTGGGATAGTCTTGGGGCTGTTTGGACGAGAACTGGCGCAACTGGCAGATGATAACAACCCCAGCCTTTATATCGTCTCCTTGACATTTGTGGGCATTCTGGCTGGCCTGATCCTCACCCCTTATTTTACGACCCGGCCTATACGACACTTACGGCAAAGCCTGATTAGTATGCCCCCAGAACGGCTGGTAGCCATTGTCATTGGGATGTTTCTAGGGCTAATTGGAGCCTTGCTGATGGCGTTTCCCTTATCGCTCCTACCACCACCGTTTCAGCAAGTGGCCCCATTCGCGGCCGCGGTCATTCTCTGTTACCTCAGTGTCACCGTCCTCACCCTGCGCCAGAACGACCTGGGTAACATCTTGCGTAGCCTACAGCCGCGATTGCAGGCAGGTACCCCCCGCGATACCACTGAAACAGAAGGGGATGTCATCCTGCTCGATACCAGCGTTATCATAGATGGCCGTATTACCGATATCTGTAAAACCGGGTTCGTCCGCTCCGAGTTAATCGTACCCAACTTTGTACTATTGGAACTTCAACACGTGGCCGATAGCCCCGATATGATCCGGCGCAACCGGGGTCGTCGTGGCCTGGATGTCCTTTCTATCTTGCAAAGCGAGGCCCCCGTGCCTATTCGCATCACCGATATGGATGTGAGCAATGTCCGTGAAGTAGACTCCAAACTTGTCGCCCTGGCCCGTCGCCTACACTGCCCTATTATGACCAACGACTATAATCTAAATCGGGTCGCCGAACTTCAGGGCGTGAATGTCCTCAACATCAATGACCTGGCCAATGCCGTCAAAGCAGTCTTTTTGCCCGGTGAAGAGTTGAACGTCAAAATCATCCAGGAAGGGAAAGAGTATAATCAGGGGGTCGGCTATTTGGATGATGGAACGATGGTAGTCATTGAAGATGGCAAAGAGAAGCTAAACCAGATTGTCCCCGTCACCGTCACCAAAGTATTACAAACCAGCGCCGGGCGGATGGTATTCGCCCGATTGTAGCAGATAGGAACTCAGGGGAACTTACCATTGAGTGGCTGGTGGTAGGCATTACACTAACAGATTTAGGAGTTACGGGGATGCTCGAGCCGGTCTCCTGACCGTACTCGTTGTGGCACGGTGGGGATACCAGCCACAGCCTGTAAGTCCTAAATAATCGTTCGGAAATAAGATGGATGGCGCGGTCAGGAGACCGGCCACAGCAAACCGCTCAGTTAAATACGAACGATTACTAAGATTGAAGAAAGGAACGGCTTTCCGTCGCCTATCTGTCCATTTGCCATTGACAATGGGTGTGTTGCAAATGAGTTGAATAATGAGTCTTGGGGAATTCAGGGAGTTGACAGCCGATGTACGGGCAGGCACAAGGCCTGCCCGTACCCCACGAAACCCCAAAGAACTTATTTTCTCCCTCTCAACCGAACTGAAACACACCCATTAACAATTGGCTATTAACCATTAACCATTTTCCGAGTTCCCAGAGTTCTTAGAATTTCTAGAAATCCCCAGAGGTTTTATGCCACTCTCGATTTACAACGTCCTTTCTCGACAAAACGAACCTTTCCAGCCCCTCACCGAGGGCAAGATTAATATGTATGTCTGCGGCCCCACGGTTTATGATGAGCCGCATATCGGTCACGCTAAGACTTACGTGGCTTTTGATGTGGTGGTGCGTTATTTGCGTCACCAGGGGTACGATGTACTGTACGTGCAAAACATCACTGATGTGGGGCACATGCTGGACACAGGCGAAGATCGTATCCTCAAAAAAGCCCGTCAGACTTCATCCGTGCCGATGGCGGTGGTGGAAACTTACGCCCGTAGCTATTTCACGGCCATGGACGCGCTAGGCGTCACCCGCCCCGACATCAGCCCCCGTGCCAGCGGCCACGTACCCGAACAGATTGTCATGATTGAGCAACTCATGGCTAAGGGGCATGCTTATGAGGTGAATGGTTCCGTCTATTTTGATGTGAAATCGTTTCCTGAGTATGGCAAGTTAAGCGGCCGCAAAGTGGAAGACCTCGAAGGGGGCGCACGGGTGGCCGTTCTGGACGAAAAACGACACCCATCTGATTTTGCCCTGTGGAAAAAGGCGGAGCCAGAGCACATTTTGCGCTGGCCCAGCCCCTGGGGCGAAGGGTTCCCCGGCTGGCACATCGAATGTTCGGCGATGGCGGCCAAATATTTAGGGCAAACGTTTGACATTCACGGCGGCGGTATTGACAACATCTTCCCCCACAATGAATGTGAGATCGCCCAGAGTGAAGCGGCGCACGGGGATGCTTTTGCGCGGTTCTGGATGCTGACCGGTTCCCTCACGTTGGATGGGGTCAAGATGAGCAAAAGCCTGGGCAATACTCTGACCATTAGAGACGCCCTCAAGCGGTGGCGACCGGAAGCCATTCGCACGTTCATCCTTTCGGCCCATTACGCCAGCCCGATTGATTTCTCCGATGACGCCATTGATAGTGCTTACAAAGGGTGGCGGCGCATCTGGGGAGCGGTGTCTTTGGTGCGAGAGCAACTGCGGAACGCGGCCGCGGGCGACGCCGATCCCGCCATTCTCGAGGGGTTAGCCGGGTTCAAAACGGCGTTCATCGCCAAAATGGACGACGATTTCAACGCCCCAGGCGCGGTAGCCGTGTTGCATGACCTGACTCGTCAGGTCAATACCTGGGTCAACGAGCAGGGCAACCTGAGCCAGGGTTCGCTCCAGGCGATTGATAACCTGTATCGGGAGTTGGGCGGGCAGGTGTTGGGCATCATCCCCGACAGTGTGGAAAGTAGTAGCAACGCCGACCGGGAAGATGGGCTGGTTCGTTTGCTGATTGATCTGCGGGCGCAGGCGCGGGCCAAAAAGGATTGGGCCACCGGCGACCAGATTCGTAACCAGTTGAAGGCGTTGGGTATTGTCCTGGAAGATCGGGTGGATGGGACGATTTGGAAGGCGGCGGAGTAGGGGGTTTTGGTGTATTGGTGTATTGGTGTATTGGTGTATTGGTGTATTGGTGTATTGGTTATTGGTGAAGGGGGTTGGTGATGGCGACGAAAATGGCTAAAGGGAAAACAACGACCGGGCAGAAGAATGATGAGGTGCTGGCGGGGTTGATCGCGGCCGCGGACGCCAAAGATGATCTCGCCTTCCTCACCGCCTACGAACAAATCACCTGGGCCAATCAGCCTGCCGAAAAGTTCGTGCAGGCGGTGCATCTGGCCTTAGCCGCCGGGGCACACCTCCTGGCGCGTGATCTATCCCAGGAAGGGGCCGAGCGTTATCCCGACCACCCCGAATTGGCAAAAATGGCCCACATTCTCGCGCCCCCGGTGGTGAGAACCGTCGCCACCCCCCCTAACACCACCTGGAAAGCGGACCGGGAATGGCTGAAGGCCCACTGGCGAGAATACCGGGGTAAATGGGTGGCTTTGCTGAATGGTACATTATTAGGTGAAGCCGCTTCACTGGATGCGCTTATTGATCAAATCGGATCGACCAAAGGAACCGACATTCTTGTAACGCCAATATGGTAACGTTATTGACTTTTGCTGATGGTGAACCCTTTGCCACCGGGGCCATGGCTTATTTTTATTCTCCGGCCACCTATTGGGAAACGACTTCACGTATTCTCCTACGGCTTCGGGTGGCAGATGTGCCCGTAACAGCCATTGTAGATACCGGGGCGCCTTTTGTCGTTTGTCCACCCCACATGGCTCGCAGGCTTGATTTTTCAGCTTCTGCGGCGTTAGGCAGAGAACGGTTGCTGGTTCGTGGAGCCTGGTATGAGGGTCGTCTATATCGTTTGAATATCACCTTTGATGCGGATGAGGGTACAAGTCTGACCGTAGATGCCACTGCCTTTGTGCCCGAAGATGATGCAGATGATGAATGGAGTCAGTGGCCCGTGTTTGTGGGTTTAGGTGGTTGCCTGGAGCGGATGCGTTTTGCTATTGACCCCGGCACGGACACCTTTTACTTTGGCCCCCTCTAAATTGGGCGCTGGTGTAACACAACGTGAGTTTAGAGTTCAGAGCCAGAGCTAGAGGGTTTGCCAGAGTAATTTCCTCTCGCGCTCTCCTCTCGCTCTAAACTCCAGACCCCAAGTTCCTATGAGTTCCCCCAGTTCCCACGAGTTCCTATCTTTCTAACCTATGAAAAACGAATTTCTCTATCGTCGCAATACAGTGCGGGAGGCGTTGCGAGGGCGGCGTCGCCCGCTTTTTCGTCTGTGGCTGGAGCAGAGGCTGGATAAACGGGTGGCGCAGGAGTTTACCGCGGCCGCAACCGCCATCCGTCTCCCCATTGAAACCGCCGACAAGGACAAGCTGGGCAAGCTGGCCCAAGACCGGGGCCATCAGGGGGTGGTGCTGGAATGTGGCCCCTACCAATACGCCGAAGTAGACGAAATGTTGGGTCGTGCCCGGCAAATGGGCGACAAACCGTTCCTGCTCCTGCTGGATCAGGTTCAGGGGCCACAAAACATGGGCATCCTGCTCCGCACCGCCGAGGCGTGTGGCGTGCATGGTATCATTATGCAGGACCGCAACGCCCCGGACATTACCCCCACCATCGTCATGGCCTCAGCAGGCGCAACGGAACACCTACCCATCGCTAAAGTGACAAATATGGTGGTAACGATGAAGCAGTTGAAGGAGAAAGGGATGTGGCTGGCAGGGCTGGATGTGGCCCCGGAGGCCCATCTGCCGGGTGAGATGGACTTGAACCGTCCGTTGGCCCTGGTGGTAGGACACGAAGGGGAAGGGTTGCGCCGGTTGGTGGGGGAGACGTGTGACTTTTTGTTACAGTTGCCCATGCGCGGCCGCGTCGAATCCCTTAATGCCTCAGCCGCTGGTTCCGTGATGATGTACCTGGCCTGGCAGGCACGCGGTTTTGCCGGGTTCCAACCGTCCAAGCCCTGATTCTGTTATAATCCTGCTTGTGTCAGGAGATAGATCAAATGTTACAACTGACACCTTTTGAGCAAACCGTTGCTGGCCGTGAATGGCTCGAAGAAGGGCGTCGTGACGGTTATTTGATGGTTATTACATCACAGATTGAAAAGAAATATGGCATTCCTGCTGTGCGAGTGGCACAACAGGTCATTTCTTTTACCAGGGATGATCTAAGTGATCTGGCCTTTTTTATCCTGGAAGCTAAAAGCTATGCCGAAATCGAAGCCTGGATTAAAGAGCGTGTGGCAAGCAAAAACTGAAATCCATTACGAAGGGCATCCCCCTGTTACAGCTGTGGGTACATTTGAAAATGAGGCAGAGGATGATCCATGGTTGAAGCTGGCTGGGATTTGGAGAGATGATCCGGCTTGGGAGCTTTTTCAGGTAGAGATACAAGGCTATCGTAGTTTGGTTAATGCAAAAAACTCCTCTGACCAATAATCTTTGCAATGAACCCCGTGACGGTAAATGTACTATGACAATTAGTGACTTGCCTGCTTTAAGTGTTATGTTTTTGATAGGTTCAAGCTTGATTTATTTGGGTGTCAGTGGTGTTTTTGGACATCGTAGAGACACTTACATTTTCCCTTCTTATCTTTCAGGGGGTGTGAATTATGCTTCTCTTCCGGGAGGTACGGCTTTCCTCTTGCTAATCATTGGAAGATTGACCGTTGAAGGTAGTTTTCTTTACAGTCTATTTCAATTTGTGGCAAGTATTTTGATGTTGTTAGGTGTACTCTGGTCTTTTACACAACCTGCCTTCTTAATGCCTAAATAGTTGAAATGGCTCCGGGAAAATTGTGATGACATTTCACCCTGGATTATCCCAGAGATTGAAGCAATGGGTTATGCAAATTGGAAAGAAAGAATACAAACCCAGGCCGGATTGGAAGAATGGGTGGCAGAGGTACGAGACAAATATAAAGACGTTAAGTTTGTGCCCAATCCACATTTTCGGAGAAAGTAACTCAGATCTGTTTCCTAGTCTGGGCCAATGATTTTGACACGACTGAGCGCGTTTTGGAAATGACTAAGAGATGTGCCAATTGCGGCCGCACCCTTCCCTCTTCTCCCTCATTCACCTGCCCCTGGTGTGGGTTCCTCCTGCCAAACCTGCGCCTTGACAACGAACTACCTGATCCGTTCAATACATCCCGCCTCTCTGTTCAGGCTTTAAAACAAAACCATGTGCCCATCCTTGAGCGGACTTATCTAACCCTCGGCGGTGGGTTGGGCAGTTTTACCTGGGTGGATTATCTGCGTGTCTGTGGCGTTTCGCCCGATGAGATCGCGGTGATAGGCCAAAACGCCATTCCCTACAGCCGTTTCCGCCAGTTATGCGCCCACTCCCAAATCAACGACCAGGAACGTATTCGCAGTGATTCCGGGGCCAGACCAGATAATTTGTGGGGTTGGCCGGGATATGCCGTGCAGGAGATCGCCGACCATTTACGGCAGGGACACCTGCCGAAAGCCGGATACATCGCCTGGCAAATATTGACTGAACCAGTGCTGGCTGATGTGTATACCCCCTGTGCGGCCCAGGTTTTTACCGGTGTCGAGCGAGAAATGCGGCGCATCGGTTGGGCGACGATGTTACACCTGGGAGAGATTGGGGCCGTGCGCCAGACAGACGATGGCCGATTCGCGGCCGCGTACTGGCGCTATTCGCCAGATCAAACCCCTGCCCTGGCCGTTATCGTGGCCCCTTACCTGCACCTGTCCCTGGGGTATCCTGGTATTCACCTGGCCTCGGAAACACAGGCATACCGGCAGGCCACAGGTGATGCCCACCTGGTGGTGCAGGCGTATGAGGAACACGAACACATTTACCGGCAACTGACGCAACGGGGGGGCACGCTAATCTTACGCGGCCGCGGCATCGTCTCCTCGCGCATCTTGCAACGACTAGACGAAATCCGGCAGACCACAGGCCACAACATCCAGATCATCCACCTGCTCCGCTCCCCTCTAACCGAAGACACCACTTATGGCCCGGCGCGACGGCTGACCCGCTACCACATGCAGTGGCAACCATTCAATTTTCCCAAAGCCGCGTTTGGGGGTGATTTGCGGGCCATTCTGGCCGAAGCCCCCCCGGAAGAACGGCAAACCCTGCTGGCTCGCTGGGGTGGTGTGACAACGAGCGACCGTACCGACTGGCAACGGATCATGGCTCGTGGTGAAAAAGAGGGCTGGTATCGTGTCTGTTTTGGCGAAGTGGAAAAGATACGGGGGAATGATCGCGGCCGCGTGATTGCCCACCTTCATCCCCAAGAATCACCGACTGTTGCGCCTCAACCTACCCGGCTGGTCGCCGATTTTGTCATAGACTGTACCGGCCTCAATACCGATCTCTCCCTACACCCCATTCTCAATGATTTACACCAACGCTACCATCTCCCTCTTAACCTATCTGGCCGCCTGGTTGTTACCGATCATTTTGAATTAAAAGGGTTGCGTAATGGTGCCGGGCAGGCTTTTCTGGCCGGGATGATGGCTTTTGGTAATGCCTTTGCCCCGGCGGATAGCTTTGCGGGTTTACAATATGCCGCCCAATCTTCTGTAGAGGTACTTATTCGTGAAGGTGCACCCGGTCTACGTCCCTTACGCGGCCGCGAATCCTTGCGCCAATGGGTAAATTGGCTACGCAACCAAACCCCCTGAACCCTGGCAAGCCACAAGGAATAGGGCAATAAACAAGAAGATCCGTCGTGGTAAAACTTTTTGTTCTGGCTCGTTCTGGTTAGGGAAAATGGGTGAATCTGACAAAACAGTGGATAATCAGGTGTATGAGCAACAACGTCGTCCGGCTTGTCTTAAGATATGGTAAATCGAATCAGCCTGAATATAGGCTGACAGAGCGCCCCGTCACCATTGGCCGGGAAGCGATTAATGACATTGTTTTAGGGGATCCGGAGATTTCACGACGCCATGCTCGGATGTTTGTCCAGGATAAAAAATATTTTTTGGAAGACCTGGGTAGTACCAATGGTACCTTCATCAACGGGCAACGCGTACAGATGCCCACCCAAGTGCATGACAAAGATTCAGTCGAGTTTGGCGAATCCATTCGCCTGCAATTTTTGCTCTCTGAGCCAGATGAAATTGATGTGCCTACCCCAGCCATTGAGGTGGAGTACCGGGTGGAGCCTCGTTTAGGACCAACAAAACCCTTGCCCGGTGAACCACCCCCACCTCCCTCGGTTCGTCCCGTCCCCCAACCGTCGGATACAGACTTGTTGGCTACCATGCCAGAAGAAGCACCTGCCCCGACGAACTGGCGACGCCTGACTCTGGGATGTGGCTGTCTGGTGATGATTGTCCTGTTTATCTGCGCGTTGACCCTATTTATTCTGGATAGTCAATTTCCCAATGTGCTTTATTGTGGGCCATTGCGGGGTTTCTTCGACCTGCTTCTACCCCTGGATTGCCCTATCCTCTAAAATCAGGCCCATACGGGCCTGATTGGTTATTCCCCTTTTGTCCATTCACTATTTGCCCATGAAAGAACACCCTCTTTATCTGGCAGTTGGTCATGTCAGCCAGGACATTATCCCTGAGGGCTGGAAGGTGGGGGGAACGGTTAGTTTTGCCTTGCGGGTGGCGGACGTGTTAGGCTGTGAGACGCGCTTGATAACCAGCGCGGCCGCAAACTTTCCCCTCTTGGCCGCCTTACCCTCTACCATCCTGCATGTAATTCCCGCCCCCGAAACAACTATTTTTGAAAATGTACAGACCCCACGCGGCCGCGTGCAAACCCTACACGGCCGCGCCCTCCCCCTAGAGCCAACCCATTTGCCCCCCCAGTGGCCTCTGCCGGACATCGTTCATCTGTCGCCCATTGCCGCCGAAGTCAGCCCGGCATGGGTAGACTACTTTCGGGCCACTTCGCCCAACGCGGTGGGCCAAACCCCCCTTATCGGCCTGACGCCGCAGGGCTGGCTTCGCACCTGGGATGAGCAGGGGCACGTAACGGCTTCGGCCTGGAACGCGGCCGCTAAAATATTACCCCTGGCCCATGTTACCATTCTAAGCCAGGAAGATTGGCCGGATGAGGCAACGATGGCTCTCTTCCAACGGTGTGCCCCTTTGCTGGTGGTGACGGAGGGGGCCAATGGTTGCCAGGTATATATAAACGGAGAAGCCCACCATGTACCGGTAGATCCCGTTACGGAAGTTGAAACTACAGGAGCCGGGGATGTGTTCGCGGCCGCGTTTCTCATTTGCCTCTATCACACCGGCGATCCCTTGGCCTCAGCCCACGCCGCCAACCAGATTGCCGCCCAAAGCGTTACACAAACCCATTTAGCGGCTAAAATTGAGGCAGTAAAAAAACTGGAGTTTAAAGCAAGAGCGCGAGGATGAAGTCCTAAAAGTAAGAGGAATTGGTTCTTTCGGAATTCGCGGGGTGTGGCTACAGGTAGGGGCAGGCCCCTTGCCTGCTCTGCCGGGGCTACCCCAAGGGGGTGTCCCAGCCGCATAAAATCGCCAAGAGCCAATTATTGGATAAAACACAAAATGACCAAAATTTATGCCATTGTCAACCAAAAAGGTGGTGTCGGAAAAACGACGAGTGTTTTAAGTGTAGGGGGCTACCTGGCGGGAAGCGGCCGCAAAGTCCTCGTTGTAGATATGGACCCCCAATCTAATGCTACCTCTGGTCTCGGCTACAACAAAAACGAGGTACAACGCTCAACCTATGATCTGCTATTAGAGCAGGTCACCCCCGATGATATTGTCCGCACCAATGAAGAATTCAAACTCCACCTGCTACCAGCCAATCCTGCCCTGGCCGGGGCCGAGGTAGAACTCGTCAGCACTATTGCCCGCGAGTATCGCCTCAGAACTGCCCTGGAAAGTGTGAATGATCGTTACGACTACATCCTCATTGATTGCCCCCCTAGCCTGAGCCTGCTCACGGTGAACGCCCTCACCGCCGCCCGGGATGGTGTGTTGATTCCGGTGCAATGTGAATATCTGGCCTTGGAAGGGTTGTCACAACTGGTACAAACCATCGAATTGGTCCGCAAGCACCTGAATCCTGGGCTAAAAATTCGTGGTCTGATTATGACCATGTATGACAGCCGTACCAATTTAAGCCGCCAGGTCGTAGAAGAAGTACGCCGTCATTTTCCCGGTAAGGTGTTTCGCTCCATTATTCCGCGTAATGTGCGCTTGAGTGAAGCTCCCAGTTACGGCCAACCCATTAATATCTATTCCCCTACTTCCCCCGGGGCAATGGCCTATAAGGTACTCACCGCTGAATTGATCAAAGGCGATTTGGCGGCCGTAAATTAGTAAGCGTTCAGTTATCCCGCCCGGTGGTCATTGTCGTTTGAAAAATTAATCAGGTAATGGAATCCCCCCCACCCGTAACCCCGCCCCTAGGGAATCGGCAGGGGGGATGGGGTCAATGAATGCGTTACCCGATTAAAAATTTAATGAACAAGGGAAGGGGGAAACGCCAGGTGTGCCGGTTATCGAACGCGGCCGCGTTCGATAACCGGTACATGAGAAAATTCCCCTCCCCTGGGGGTGGAGTTAGGGAAGAAACCATATTACCTGACTATTTTTTAAATCAACAATGACCACCGGGCGGCCTGGCAGATGAATGGACTCAAGGGTTTAGTTGGCCCACTGGCGCAACAGTTCTACCAGTAAACGCACTCCATACCCAGTGGCTCCACGGGGGGTGTACCCTTGTTTGCCTTCGCTCATCGCCATACCCGCAATATCCAGATGTGCCCAGGGGTAAGCAATAAACTCTTGCAAGAATACAGCGGAGGTCGCTACACCCCCCATGCGGCCGCCGCTGTTTTTCATGTCGGCCACATCGGAATCAATACTGGGGCGGTAGTCTGGCCAGAGGGGTAAGGGCCAGAGGCGTTCGTGTGTGGTTTGCCCCGCCGTTAGGAGCTTGTCGCGCAACCAATCATCGGTGGCGAACAGTCCGGCCGCGATGTTGGTCCCTAAGGCAACCATGCATGCCCCCGTCAGTGTTGCCAGGTCAATCACGGCTTGGGGGTTGTATCGTTGGGCGTACACCAATCCATCGGCCAGAACCATACGCCCTTCGGCATCGGTGCTGATGATCTCGATCGTTTTGCCATTGCTGGCGGTGATGACATCTGCCGGACGGTAGGCGTTAGCGTCGGGCATGTTTTCGGTACAGGGGGTGATGCCGATGATGCGCAAGGGTAGGTTGAGGGTAGCCACGGCCTGCATAGCACCCAGCACCGCGGCCGCGCCGCCCATATCCGATTTCATGGCATCCATCCGCTCACTGGGTTTAATAGAAATACCCCCGGTATCAAAGGTGATCCCTTTCCCCACCAGCACAACGGTATCCAGGTCGGTGCGCTCACTGTTGTGTTCTAAAACGATGAATTTAGGTTCTTCCCCGGCCCCTTGGGCCACGGCCAGAAAGGCACCCATCTGATGTTCAGCCGCCCACTCGCGGCCGCCAACGGTGATTTTCAGGTTGTGGGCGGTGGCAATCGCCTGGGCGGCGGCGGCCATTTTGGTAGGCGTGGCTATGTTAGGGGGCATATTGACCAGGTTACGGGCTAAGGTGACACCTTCGGCCAGGGCCTGGGCTACTGCCACACCTTCTTGGATCGCGTCTAATTTCGTGTCATCAAATTCCACAATGGTTAAAGATTCGATCTGTCCGTTGGTGTCGTGGCCGTTTTCCTTTTTTTGTTTTTGGGCGTCAAATTGGTAAAGAGCGAGCAAGGTGCCCTCAACGGTGGCCTGGGCCGCGGCCGCGACGGACAAATTGCCTACGCCAGCCCCGTGAATAATGGTGGCAACGGTTTTAGCGTTTAGTTTTTGGGCCTGCTTGATACCGTTTGCGGCCGCGAGGCGTACCCCTTCCAGATCAAATTTCTCTCGTTGGCCCAACCCCACCACCAAAACTCGTTTGGCCGTGATGGCCCCCCGAGGATAAAGGACCGCTACTTCACCAGTTTTACCCTTTAAATCTCCCTGGACTATCAATTCACCAATGGCCCCATTTAGGGCCGCATCTACAGCTCCGGTGGCTCCGCCGGGTGTTATTACGTCGTCAAATAAATTGACGATGAGGGTGTCAGCCTGACTGGCTTGGATACTGCCTTGCTCAATGAGAATGTTCATGTTTTGTTCCTTCTACACAATTTATTTGGTTGAATAATGGCTATACTGGCAGGGTGTGGTCGTTAACCGTAACCATTCCGCCTTCTGTAGGTTTGTCCCACGGATCAACCCCTACATAGAAACCTCAGCAATTCTCAATTTAACCAATGGTTATTGAGTTTTTCCGAAATAATACAGGTATAGAATGGCTACTACAAAAGACCCATCCCCCTGTGATCCCAATGGGAATGGGGTTTTTCGCCCCTGGGCGGCGGGGTTAGGGGTGGAGAAAGCTGTCACTGGTATAGGCCACGGCTAAGAAATCGGACTTTGGAAAGGCCAAGCCTCAGTTTACCCATTCACCTGTCGAAGCTCCAATTGTAACGCAACCCGAGATAGGATTGAACATTGTAAAGCAAATGATAGATAATTATCTAATGATTGTTAGAATGGTAGACAATTATCTAACATCTGTCCAGAGCCTATTTTACTGGATGTGCGTCAAATCTGTAGATATAGGACTTACGTGCCATAGCAAACTCAAAAGTTATTTGCGGGCGAACCCTAAGCCTGTTGCCTGAGCTAGTCGAAGGCAAACGGGCTGAGCTTGTCTCAGCCCTTGAGAGGTTAGTAGTGACATGAATTCAGATTTATTCAGTTTAGGAGGTTATGATGAAAATTTTACTTATTGGCGGTACGGTGTTTCTCGGGCGGGCGATTGTAGACGCGGCTCTGGCTCGGGGGCATGAAGTGACCTTGTTTAACCGGGGTAAAAGTAATCCGGGTCTTTATGACGACCTGGAGCAGATTCATGGAGATCGGGATGGCGGTTTAGGGGTATTAGGCGAACGACAATGGGACGCTGTGATTGATACTTGTGGTTATGTGCCACGCCATGTGCGGGACGCGGCCGCGTTCCTGGCCGATAAAGTTGATCATTACACCTTTATTTCCACCATTTCTGTTTATTCTGATAACAACATTGTCAACATGGATGAAACTGGCCCTCTGGCCACTCTCGCCGATGAAACAACCGAGCAGGTGACAGGCGAATCATATGGCCCCCTCAAGGTATTGTGTGAAAAGGCGGCCACCGAAGGCATGAATGGACGTGCCCTGCATGTACGAGCCGGGTTAATCGTTGGTCCGTATGATCGCAGTGATCGGTTTACATACTGGCCCGTGCGCGTCGCCAGAGGGGGTGACATCCTGGCCCCTGGTGATCCGGATGACCCTACCCAGTTTATTGATGTGCGCGACCTGGGCGATTGGACTGTCAGAGCCACTGAAAGCCGGTTAACCGGTCCCTACAATGCCACTGGCCCCGATTACTCTCTGACAATGGGTCAACTTTTGTCTACCTGTCAGCAATTGGTAGGGAATGAAGCGGCCTTTACCTGGGTCAGCGATGCTTTTCTGGAAAAAAATGAGGTGGGCGCATTTGTAGAAATGCCCTTGTGGATTCCTCAGGCGGGTAATGCGGGCTTCAGCACGGTCAATTGTCAGAAAGCCCTGGATACCGGACTGCGCTTTCGCCCGCTGGAAGAAACTATTCGCGATACGCTTGCCTGGGCCAATACTCGGGTGGAGTATGCCTGGCCGCGCACCCTGAAACCGGAGCGCGAGGCGGAACTACTTGCATTGTGGCGTGCCGAGGGGCAGGGTTAGTGAGCGTCTAAAAATGAGTCTACTGCAAAAAGCTCGGTTTCTGTTTCTATAAAACGTAACCGTTCAGTTCAGAGACGATTTTAGGCCGTTTTGGTTACTTCAACGGATTTAGAAAGGAACGGATTAAAGACGACCTCTGGAAAATCTGTTGATGTAACCCGACGGAACGTTTACCATAAAATTGTAGTAGACAAAAAAAACCGGATTTCGCTCAGAAATCCGGTTTTTTTATTGGTGAATGGGGAGGTGTTTGTTAGAACCCTTCCATCTGGGAGAAGTCGGCCAGGTTGTGGGAGAGGTGGGCGATGTGTTGGAGCAGGGCCAGCCGGTTTTCCCGTACCGCCTGATCTTCATCCATGACCAGAATCTCCTCAAAGAAGCGGTTGATAACCGGCGTGAGCTGGCGCAGGGCAGTGAGGAAGGCCGGGATGGTGGTGGGCATACCCACTTTTTCATACGCCTCGGCCAGTGCCTTCTCTGCGTCCACTTCATAATTCATACTTCTTAATTCATAATTCTCTTCCAGGTTGCGGGTGATACGCACACACCGGGCATACGCCGTCAGCAAGTCGTTCCAGTCCGCCGCCTGTACCGCTTCCGTCAAATCATGGACGACCAGACTGGCTTTGTAGGGGTTGTGGGCCAGTTCGGCCAGAACCGCTTTAACCAATGTTGTCGCGTAGCCCTTCTCACGTAAAACCCCTTCCAACCGCCCGGCGATAAAGGCTAACACCTCGTTGACCGTTTTTGCATCGCCAGTCATGGGCAGGAGCGAACCGGCGTGCTGGAGCATGGGGCGCAAATCGGTTTCTACCTGGTTGGTGATGAGGTTTTCGATGAGGTGCAGGGCGGCGCGGCGCAGGGCAAACGGGTCGTTGGAGCCTTTGGGGGCCAGCCCGGCAGAAAAAAGACCCATCAGGCTGTCCAGACGGTCGGCCAGGGCCAGTGCCAGACTGGGGCGGCTATGGCTGACCGCCGCATACAGTTCTGCCAGTGCCACAGCAACTTCCGCCGGTTCGCCGGAACGTTGGGCGTAATGTCCGCCCATGACCCCCTGGAGTGAGGTCATCTCCACGACCATCTCGGTAGCGAGGTCGGCTTTGGACAACGCGGCCGCACGCCGAACTACCGCCATCTCCTCATCATTCAGCCCCAACTGCTCGCCAATAAACGGGGTCAACTGCTTCAACCGCCGCACCTTGTCCCCCATCGAACCCAGGTCAAACTGGAAAGTCAATTTGTCCAGGTCGGGCACGAAGTCGGCCAATGACCGCTGGATGTCCCGGTTGTAGAAGAAGTCGGCATCGGCGAAGCGGGCACGGATAACCTGCTCGTTACCGTCGGCCACGATGTCCAGGTGTTGGTCGTCACCGTTGCGGATGGCGATAAAGTAGGGCAGGAGTTGGCCATTTGCGGCATAAACCGGGAAGTAACGCTGGTGTTTACGCATGACCGCCACCAGCACTTCGGCGGGCAGGGCCAGATATTTTTGTTCGAAGCGGCCGATGAAGGCAGTGGGTTTCTCGACCAGATTGGTCACTTCGTCGAGCAGGCCGGGATCGGCAGGAATGGACCCGTTGAGGCTGTGAGCCAGCGCGGCCGCGTCCCGTTGGATCATCGCCTTCCGTTCGGCCATCTCCACCACGAGGCTGTTGTCGCGCAGAGTGTCCAGGTACGCGGCCGCGTCCTCAATCACAATCTCCGGCGAATCATACGGGCGCAACCCACGACTGACGCGGCCGCTGATCACTCCGGCATAGGTGAACGGAATCACATCCGGGCCGTACAGGGCCACCAGCCAGCGCAAGGGGCGGCTGTAGCTGATGTTGCTCCGGTTCCAGCGCATGCTCTTGGGGAATTTCAGGCTGGCGACCCACTCGGCCAGCGTTCCGGCCAACACCTGCGCCGACGGACGCCCCGCCTCGAACAGTTTGGCGGCCACATAACGCCCTTTGCCATCGTCCACCACATACAAATCTTTGACGTTGACCCCTTTGCCCCGGGCAAACCCTTCGGCGGCTTTGGTGGGGTTGCCATCAAAATCGAAGGCCCGGTCGGCGGGTGGCCCCTTCACTTCCATCTCCAGGTCGGTCTGGCGGCCCTGCATGTTGTGGACGATGACCGCCAGGCGGCGCGGCGAACCGTGAATCTCTAGCCGCTCGTAGCTGATACGCAGGGCGGACAGCCATTCGGGTACGGAGGTGCGGAGTTGGGCCAGAGCCGAGGTCAGGTCGTCGGCGGGCAGTTCTTCACTGCCGATTTCGAGCAGGAAGGTTTGGGGGGTTTCAATTTGGGCGAGTTGGATGGTGGGGGTTGCGGCCGCGGCCGCTTTGTCCGCCCATTGTTCATTATCCAGGAATGGGTACTCCAACCGGTGCCGTTGCGCCAGATACAATTCCGAAATTTGTTTGGCAACGTTACGCATCCGCTGGAAATATTTGGCCCGTTCCGTGACGCCAATCGCGCCCCGCGTATCCAGCACATTAAACAGGTGGGAACATTTCAGGTTGTAATCATGGGCCGGATTGACCAATCCGGCCGCGATACACCGTTTGGCTTCCCCTTCATAAATTTCATACACCGACTTGAGCGCGTCAATATCGGCCACATTGAAATAATATTTACAATGTTCGATTTCCGCTTCCAGCAGGGCATCCCCGTACATGACCCCTGCGCCATACTCCATCTCCCATACGCTCCGTGCCTTCTGCAACGCCAGCACGATGCGATCCAGGCCGTAGGTAATTTCCACGCTCACCGGATCAAGGTTGATCCCACCCGCCTGCTGGAAGTAGGTAAACTGGGTGATCTCCTGACCATCCAGCCACACTTCCCAACCCAACCCCCACGCCCCCAGGGCCGGGCTTTCCCAGTTATCCTCTACAAACCGGATGTCGTGTTCACGCGGGTTAATGCCGATAGCTTCCAGGCTTTTCAGGTAAAGCTCCTGGGGATTGCCGGGGTCTGGTTTGAGGATGACCTGGAGCTGATAATGTTGTTGCATCCGGTTGGGGTTGTCACCAAAACGGCCATCATCGGGGCGAATGCTGGGTTCAACGTAGACGACGTTCCACGGTTCCGGCCCCAACACACGCAAAACGGTGGCCGGGTTCATCGTTCCTGCCCCCACCTGCACATAATACGGTTGCCACACCAGACAACCCTGCGCCCGCCAATAATCGAGTAGGCGGAGAATGACTTCGTTGAAGGAGAGTTTATCGGACATGAGTTTCCTTAAAGAAGGAGTATAGATGATACGTGATGCATAATGCGTATTGTGTGGTGCGTTGTAGAGTTACGCATCACGCATCACTTATCAGATCACACCCCTGGTGAATTTTAATTTGTGCAAACGGGAGGGGATTATAACATGGAGCAGGCCGGGACTGAAATTCTTATGAAACTGCTCCTTGAAACAAGGGTCTACCCTATTGTATAATGTTGGCATCACTTTTGTTAAAGTCACTCCTTTGTTAGTGAAAGCCGGCTCCATGCCGTGCGTCCGGTAACCGGACCTAGCTACAAAGGGGTGATTTTTTTTTATGTCAAAGGGATTTCTTCGATTGTACCAATTATTGGGGTAGTTTTGCTGATCATATAAATCCACCAACAGAGTCACCTTATCTGCCACAACATTAAAGTACTGCATTTCACCTGTCGTAAAGGCCCGATAAACTGCCCAATTCATATAATCAACCACACTCAAACACGGTTCCCCACCACCTATTTGCGCTTGAAGCTCAAATTGAGCCTGTACTTTCTTTTTTGACTGCGAAATGCCTTGTCGAATAGCATGTGATAAGGGTATTTGACGATTCCGTGATCCACGTCTGGCATAATAAATATGGTTGTGCTGATAACGGTGCAAAACATTCTTAAACAAGGATGCCATAAGATGATCATAAAATAGTGTTTCGTTCGTCTGGAAACTGTTGCGAAATACTCGTTCTATTTTTCGAGCCACAACAAACTGGGCTTTGAAATCCAGAGTAGCGATTAACTTGAAGAAAAGATAACGAATTTCGGGGCGATCAGCTTTGGCATGAAAGGCTGTGGCCGTTTTCTGCAAAGATGGGAAATTTTGGAAATAAGGATCGGCAACGATTTGCCGTTGTAAATCCAAAATTGCCCGTCTTATCGGTTGAGGGTTGGGAGTTTCGATGAACCCCAGCAACAAAATCGGGGAACAGCCTGTCTGACCAACAATCAGATTGCCTTTGCGATCATAGAAGGTGGGATCACCTGATTCATCTACAAAATACCAATGATGATCTGGAGAGGGTTGTTTCATAGCAGGAATCATCTCCATATAAGGTTGTCACTTTAAAACAATCAATAATGGGGCATGGTTCAAACACACCGGCAGTTAGCTTGACACTTTGTAAGGCAATTTTGCAAAACGCCCAGTGAACGCTTTACAAAATCGTCCTACAGGTGTGTAGGACTAATTTGAACCAGGCCAATAATTGCAGATATTGGGGATATTTATAAATAAACAGCCCATTTTTCAGGTAGACAGTGAAGTGGCAAAGTTGACTTTGGCTGGTAACTTCATTTTACATTGCAAGATATTGACCTGCCAATCAAGATGTCTTGGCAGGAAAATAGGTTAGGGCGTTAGCCGGTTGAATAAATCGAACGGGGGGTAGGTGCTGAGCACGCGGCCGCGTTCCCCCAGCACCAACCAGTTTGTATGTCCCCACTCGGCCGGGTCGCCGTTCAGGGCAAAGGGAGCGATGGCGTAGACACGGGTATCCGCCAGCCAGGGGGTCCAGCCAGTGTCGGGAAGTGAGGGGGCGCGGCCGCGATTCCCATTCAATGTTAGATCAAAGTACAAAGCCACCGTGGCGGCATCCGGCAGGTTGTCCAAATGATCACTGGCCTCCGGGTTCACTGTTTCCACATGTTTCCAGCCCGTTTCGGTGATAAACACCGGCAATGGCTCTACCCCATACGATGCCAACTTGAACAACTCCCAGGCGTAGCCGTTAATGCCCCGATTGTAAATGCCTTCGGGCGGGGTGAGTTGGGCCGGGTTATGGGCGTCGTTGAGGAAATCTACCTGATGCTGTTGTGCCCAGGGGCCTTCCCGGAACGGGCCGAGGGGATAAGGGTGGCTGGCCCAGACGTCGAGATGGGTGAAAACGTCGGGCGCGGCCGCAACCATACCATCCATAAAACTTTCTACATCCAGGTAACTCATCCCGTTGAGTGTGCCGGAGCCGGTATGCGGGGTGAACGGGTCCAGCGGGGCGTTGAGGATACGGGCATCGGGGTCGGCGGTGTGGAGGGCTACGGCCATGTCTTGTAGATAACGAGCGTATTCGGCAGGATTGGCGCGGCCGCTCCATTCATCGCCATGATTCGGTTCGTTGCCGATGATGAGGAAATGCTCCCCGGTGGGCCAGTGCAGAGAAGTGAGGAAGGTGGTGGTTGCGGCCGCGCTTCCCTCATACCCCCCCGCTTCATCCTGAGGTGGGGCCGTCCACCACCCCTGCGCCCGGTCAAACGTGGTCGCCAGCCGAATGATGGGCGTCAGATGCCGTTCGGCGCATAAATCCAGGAACAACTGCCATTTGGCCGCGTCGAAATCGTCCTGGCGGATCAACTGCACCACAAAACCCCATTCACCGACCGCCTGCCGGGCATAATCCAGATGCTCCGGCCATACCGCAACCGGCCATTGGTTGCGCCCATCGTCCAGCAACAGATGAATCCCCAGTTTGTTTGGCGGCGCGGCAATGGGGCGGCGGGTATGAGGGGGTGGGGCGGATTGGCATGCTGTGCTCAGGCAAATGAGTCCGAGCCAGACCAATAAAAGGAACTGTTTCATAAGCAGAAACAAAAAACCGGGCGATCTACTGGAGATCGGCCCGGTTGAAGATGCACAAAGGGGGCGGTTTTAGGCTGTGGCCCGGCGGCGGCGTTCGAGCAGGAAGACAAGGGTGGCGGAACCTAAGAGGACAAGAAGGGTCGCGGCCGCGTCCGTTTGTACCCCTGTTCTGACCTGACTGACTAAAGATTGTAAGGTGATAGCCGTAGGTGAAGAATAGTTGGCAATAATGTCATAGGCTACCAAAGGTGAGCCATCGGGTATTTCTACAAAAGCCGTGGTCACACCCTTGATCGTCGTTAACGAAATCGGTGCGGCTCCACCATCAATGGTTACGGATTGTAGCGTTCGTGTTTTGAAGATGGCTGGCACCATGAGGGTCAGGGTCATACCTGGACTGGCTTCTACTTCCAGATCGAAATTAAGTACCCCGGTGACCCCATTCCAGGTCATATTTGTGAAATTAGTGCCATAACGTGTTTCTGTAAAGGTCAACCAGTTATCAGCACTCCACAAGGGTACATCGTTGGTATTGGCATAAGCCATGACACCGCTTGCCCACTCAAGCGCGTCTCCATGACTGCTGTAGTCTACATGGAACTGGGTCATCAGTGCGGCATAATCCCTCGTCAAACTGCTATCAATCAATGCTTGAGAAACAGTAATGGCCTGAGTATAGGTTAAACCCATCCAACCAAGACCCGCGCCGCCCACTATATGCTCATCCACGAGTTGCGTATTCATCTGATAAATATCAAGAATGGTGCCATTTTCTTTCACAAACTTCATGGGTTGGCCACTGCCGGTGATATAGCCCATTGGCCAGCTATTATCGGGTTTCTTGATCCAGTTCCCATAGTGGTAATAGCTGGTATCCATATGTATGCCGTAAGAAGTGCGTGCAGTCTCAGCAATGTCGGCCCAACCGGTCCAAGCTACCTGATGGTTTCGTGTTGTTCGCGCCATGGGTAAGGGATTACCATCCCCATCGGTATAGACGATATTCCACCAGTTTTGTAATACCTGATACCCTTCTGCCAGGTTGTCAATGTCAAACGGTGGGTAACCGGGATCATCCCGCAATGCGGGCGGATGAATGCCAAACTCATTCCCCATACTTCGAATTAAACTAAGATATGCCTCTTCATTGGGACTTTGAGGGGGTGTGCTAATAGAGAGATAAATACTGATATCACCTGAATAAGTTTCAACCGCTGTGATCAAACTGGTATACCACTCACTAGGATTAGAATGCCCATCGCTGGTAAGGATGAGCATTGTTTTGGCGCTTTCCGGGAAGTACCAGAGTTGGGGTAAGGGCATGTGGAAACCAACCAAGTGCTTAACTAAACGAGCAAAGAAGCGTTGTTGTTCATCCGCCTGGGGTACAGGAATACGATCACGATCTACCCAGGGATTGCCACCCCCAGTGGTCTGGAAAAGATCAATGGTACGAGTAACGCCATCGTTATCTGTGTCTAAATTGGCGTTTGCCGGATTGCCCTGACGGGTAAAAACAATGTTACGCGGTAAATCATAGGCAAAGGCCACCGCCTTGCCCCCGGAACCGGCGACAACTGCCGGATAACTGGTGGGTGTGTTAATGTTACTGTATAGCTGGGCCAGGGTGAGTGCCCCACCATTTAAGGTGTATTGGTCGGCGTTGCCGTGAATTTGTAGGGTTTGCGTAACCAGACCGGTGCCAGGGGGGATACTACCCGCAGTGAGGGTCATGGTGTTACTGATTTTTAGATAACCATCAGTCAGGGGGCCACTGATGGTATTAATGCCGAAGAGCGGGGCAATAAGGGTATCGGGGCGCATGGCGAGCAATCGTCCCCCGGTGTTGACATAATCGGTAAGATCGGTAGCTTGAGTCGAATTGAGAGGGGTTTCGGCCAGGATAACGACCTCATAACCGGTTAGAACGGCAGGGGTCATGGCGCTGATGTCAATGAGGTTATAGGTATTAAGCCCTTCAGCCCGCATAATTTCGGCCAGGTAACGCCCAAAAGGGTTAGGAGCGCTGTCATTAACAACGATCAGGATAGGGGATGTGCCAGAGGCGAGAGAAGGGGACCAGTTTGAGCCAAAAATTCCCAGGAAGAGTAGAACAACCAGGGTTTGGGCAGTAAAGAAATAAAGCAAAGGCTTATGCATCTGGTCTAAGAACAGTTTTTTCTCTTTCATCATTGAATCCTGTATGAATGGTGGTCTGCCTGCTACAATAGCTCAACTTAGTTAGTATTTCTAAGGAGGTCATCGTAACCTGATGCAAATCGAATGGGCTATCTGGGTCTGTCCAATACAGGCTCCCGCAAGATGGGCATCTTTCTGTCTGAACATTGATGATAAAGATAAAAATGAGAGACCCGAATGCTAGTAGGCAAACAATTTTGACAGACAATAACTGCCATTATCACCTAATTATAACGAAACATACTTAAGATAGTGCTTGCGCTTTGGTTGGAAACTGGTTAGGGTAGTTTTATCATTTAATCTGGTACATCATTACACAAGTTGATATAGACCTCAAGATAATGATTTGGGGCAGGTGCTGGCCTTGTGCCTGCTCTGTCAGTAGAGGGCAACGACAAGGGTTGCCCTTACAGCCAGAATCTTTTTCTTAAAAGTTGTATCAGGTTTTTATGATAGCAGAGTGTCTTGTCAATATTTTGGGGGAAGTGTAGGGTGATTGCATAGCCGGAGTTCCCCCACCCCTAACCCCGCCCCAGGGGCGGGGAACTTTCTCATGTGCGGGTTATGGAACGCGGCCGCGCTCCATAACCCGCACGCCTGGTGTTTCCCCTTCCCGCCGGTAATCGCCGGGGGATGGGTTCATTCTGGTGAGTATGCAATCACCCTGGGGGGAAGTGAGGGCTGAGTTTGTCGAAGCCCTGTGTTGCCTTCGACAAGCTCAGGTAACGGCTTAGGAATGAGAACTAAATAACTTGGGGTCTTCGGGATTTCAGGGGGTTGACACTATCTGTAGGGGCAACCCTTGTGGTTGCCCTTGGCGGGGCAGGCACAAGGCCAGCCCCTACATGTAGCCACACCCCGCGAATTCCGAAAGAACCATAACTTGTTCGCTAGGAGTGGCACGGTCAGGAGACCAGCCACAGCAAATGTTCAAGTTCGTAGGAGTTCCCCATGTGCCTTTGGCACACCAAGAGGGATGAAAATCTGTAGGACGATTTGGTAAATCGTCCGGGCGATTTACAAAATCGCCCTACATTTTCGTAGGAGTACGTTGTTATGAAACAGTTTGTCCGTATTATGAGTGGGATTGTGGTCTTGTTGTTGTTTGCCTTGTTAATGTTGTGGAGTCTGCGGCCGCTAACTGCCACCGATCCTTTGGCGAATCTCACCCCTGATGAGTATTTGCCTATTGTGAGCAACGCGGCCGCGGCCACTTTTACCCCTACCCCAACACATACCCTTACCCCTACGCATACCTCTACACACACACCTACCCCTACGCGTACCTCTACCGCAACAAATACCTCTACCGCAACCCATACGGCTACCGCAACCAGTACCGCTACACCGACGCATTCCCCTACCACGCCTACCTTTACACCCACAGCTACGGCCACCAGTGCCGTGGCTATTCTGGAGCCATTTGAGCAAACCGAAACCAACTGGGTGGTATCGCGTGATAGCTCTGGTAGTGGTAGTGTGACGCGCTCGAATACGTTCGCGGCCGCGGGCACATACTCCGCCCGTTTAGCTACTACCAGTGGAGGGAGCGCCAGCGTACGTGTCAACTTCTCCGCCCCCACGGGCAGTTGGGGTGAACATCCGGGCGTCTGGCACTGGCAATGGTCGCAGGTGTACCTGCCTTCAGCTACCGTTGCCCAGTTAGGGGCCAGCGAATACCTCACCATTGCCGGTTTCTGGTCCAATGGCAACAGCAACAAAGGGTGGTACTTGCGGGTGCGCCAGGGAGGGGAAATGTATGCCTATGGTTATAACCCCAGTGGTAATGCCATCGAATTTCGCCTTTATGGCACCTTTCCCACCGATCAGTGGGTGAATCTGGAAGCTGGCCTGCACAGCCAGAATGGACCAGGGGTTAAACGGGCTTTCTCTTTCCTGATCAATGGCAATTTTTATGGCTGGTATCACCAGGGGAACATGACCAACGAAACGTTTGACCGTATAGCTATGGGCATTTTGTCTACCAACAGTAGTGATGCCTTGAATGTGTATGTGGATCAATGGCGTGTCCTTACCACCAATCAATTCCCTGGTGGCACGGATAATCGCTCTACGGCCAATCTGCAAGAACAAGATTATCGTACTCTCTCTGGGGTGCAGTGGCAGATTGACTGGTCTACCTGGGAATGGGATTTGCGTTTACAGGCTACCCACGGCCTGTATTCCGCCAGTAATCGCCTGCAAAGCGGCCGCAACCTGGAGAAAATGCCCACGCTCAATAGTGGCTGGGGAGAAATAGAGATTGGCTGGCCTAATGGCACACCTGTTACCAACCCCAACAGTTACTTTGGCCCCATGCTTGGTTTCCGTAAAGATATTGCCCTGGAAGAAAACCTGGAAGTGATTCCTATTGGCGCAGGCAATGGTAATGTCAACCTGACATTTGAAGCCTGGGTTAATGGGGGACCACAAATTTTTACCCAATGGCCCCTTCCCCTGGCTTCTATTGGGGGTGGTTCCCATATTCCCGAACAAGGAGATATTATTCGGGTGCGCTGGGAACAACTGAGCGGCAATCAATTGAATGTCAAAGCCAGCTACTATGATGCCAGCACGGCAACCTGGTACACAGATGTCATCAATCATACGGTTACGTTAACCAATATTGGTGGTATCAATTTCACCGATGGCTGGCATACAGCTTCTTCTATCACTATTGACTCATCCGCTTACTCTATTCGCCGTTTTAAAGTAGGGACATTAGAACTTGAGTTTAGAGTTCAGTTGGGACTGAACTTCATTGGACATTAACAAAAAAGAAATTGTTGAGAGAAGATTAGGGGTGTGAACACAAATCCTCTCCAACAATTTCGTGATACAGTGTACCAGGC
>JAGNBF010000096.1 GCA_018004935.1 Chloroflexota bacterium
CCGCCCCCCTTTTTCACCCCCCCCCCCAGCAAAACCCGCCCCGGCAATTGCCCCCCGCCACAACCTGCCCACCCCCCCCACACCATTCATTGGCCGTGATGAAGAAATCAGCGAAGTGATCACGGCACTCAATGATCCTGATTGTCGGTTACTTAGTTTGATTGGGCCAGGCGGCATGGGTAAAACTCGTCTGGCCATCGAAGTGGGCTTGCACCAGGTCGAGAATTTTCGCCATGGTGTACGTTTCATTGGCCTGGCCCCCCTCAACACCCCAGATCTCCTGGTTCCTGCCATTGCCGAAGCCTTAAGTTTCTCTTTTTTTAACAACGACGAACCGAAAGAACAACTGCTAAACTATCTGAAAGGCAAGGAGCTACTCCTGATTTTGGACAATTTTGAGCATTTGTTAGATGGGGTTGACCTCGTTTCGGAGATACTCGCGGCCGCACCCCATATCAAAATCCTCGTCACCTCCCGCGAAACCCTAAACCTGTGGGAAGAGTGGAACCGACCCGTGCGCGGCATGAGCTACCCCAAAGATGGGATTGTAGCCAATCCTGATGACTATTGCGCTTTGCAACTATTCGCTAACCGCGCCAAACGTGTACGGGTCAATTTCGATCTCCACAGCGAACTAGAGCATGTAGTGCGTATCTCCCGCCTGGTGGAAGGGATGCCGCTGGGTATTGAATTGGCAACCACCTGGCTCCGCACCCTCACCACCGAACAAATCGCCCAGGAGATTCAGAACAGCCTCGATTTTCTGTCCACCACCCTCCGCAACATCGCCCCCCGCCATCGCAGTATCAGGGCCGTATTTGATTACTCCTGGGAACTGCTGACCGAGAAGGAAAAGGCTGTATTCCGACGGCTGGCCGTTTTCCAGGGTGGGTTTCATCGTAAGGCGGCAGAACAAGTGGCACAGGCAGATTTACTCACGCTTACCAGTCTGGTGAATAAGTCACTGCTGTACGAAGACAGCGAAGCCGGGTTGGACACATCCCACCCTGGAGGAATCACCTATCGGTATTACTTGCATGAGTTACTGAAACAGTACGCGGCCGCAAAGTTAAATGAGCTTCCCGAAGAGCAAAACCAAACCCTCATCCGCCACGCCATTTATTACACCCAATTCCTCACCAACCAGGAACCCCTGTTGAAATACAATCGGCGGCAACGAGCCGGACTCGACGCCATTGGTGAGGAGATGGAAAACATCCGTTGTGCCTGGAAATGGGCCACCACACAGATCCAGGAACACCCAGAACTGGCCTCTTACCTGGAAAAAGCCGCTACCACTCTCTTCATTTATCTGGAAAACCGTACCCGCAACCCCGAAAATGCCCTTTTGTTTCATCAGACGGCCGAAGCATTCCGCCAGACAACCAGCCTGCCGCCAGTCACACGGGCACGTTTCATCGCCAGTATGGAAATACGGCAGGCCATTTTCCTATTCCGCACCAATCACCACGAAGAAAGCACCCCCCTTTGGCAAAGGGCTTTGGCTACCCTGACGGAACTCCTGGAGCAAGGAGAATTGGACGCGGCCGCACGTCTTTCAGTCATACAAGACCGTATCCTGGCTCAAACTTTCCTCTCCTTTTTCTTTACCCGTTCCCAGGGGCGTGATATGGCCCTGGCCAAATTGGCCGAAGCCGAAAGCTGGGCACAGGAAATTGGCGACCGTTGGGCCTTATCCCGTGCCCTAAATGTCCAGGGAATCTTCTACACCGATCTTGCCCAGAGTATGCAATGTTACCAGGACGCCCTGGCTATCGCCCGGGAGATTGGGGATCTCATCGGCATGGCAATTATCATGGGTAATCTCACCACCATGATTCCTGACCGTGACGAAATAAACACCTTACTGAATGAAGCTCTGGAGATCCATCAGGCTTTAGGCAACCAGTACATGATCGGGCACACTTATTTCCAGCAAGGCGTTGCTTACATCCCCCAGGGAATGCCCCACAAAGCCCGCTCCGCTCTGGGAAAAGCCCTGGCTATTTTTGCCGAAATAGCCGCCACCCATTTGATCAGTAACATCTTTGACTATCTGAGTGAACTGGCCTGGGGAATGGGTGAACTAGAGGTAGCCCGGCAATATCTAAACGATCAGGTTCAGCGTGCTCAGAGTCAGGGCGACATCGAATATACAATTAAGGCCATGTACAAATCAGGTTGCTTTCTGATTGAGACAGCCCCTGAAGAAGAAACTCGTGCGGTTTACCGCTCAGCCGTGAGTCTCTTACCGCAACTACAACAAGCCCATGCCCGCGCCGAAGCCCTGGACGCTTTGGGAAATTTCGCTCTGATTTTAGGTGAATATGGGGCGGCCAAAAAACATTTTGAAGAGAATTTACACCTGTTTAAACAGGCCGAAGATCGGGCCGGTCAGGGGTGGTCACTGCGTAATTTCGGCCTGATTAGTTATGATCTGGGTGATTACGCCGCGGCCGCGAAGCATTTTCAGGCCAGTCTGGACATCCACCGGCAAGTGAGTTTCCCCTGGGCACAGGCCCAACTGCTACACAACTTAGGCCAGGTCGCGGCCGCGTGTGGGGATCTAGACCAGGCGGCCCGCTATTACCGCGAAGGGCTGGCCCAGTCCCAAGGCATATGGGGAACATCTTTGAGTCTGGAATTATTGGCGAGTTGGGGCATTTTGCTCTTCAAACTTGAGGAGCCCGAGCAAGCCTATGAGCATCTGTTAGCCACGACCCAACACCCCACTTTTTTGCCCGTTTTGGTGAGCAAAAAAGTGCGTGACAAAGCCTACCGCATCCTGGCCGAACTAGAGGCCCGGCTCCCGAAAGAAACCAGGCACGACATACAGAGTCGCGGCCGCACGGCCGATGATCTCAGACACACCATCCTGGGACTTTAGGCATAAGCGTTCAGACCCGCCCGGTTGTTTACGACCGGGCGGGTCTGGCGGATAGATATACTTACCACGGTCATAAAGTGACATTTTGTTAGCGGCAATAGATTGGTAGGTTTGGACTGAAGACCCATCCCCCTTCGATCCCAGAGAGAAGGGGGGAGAAACCTACCGGCGCGGTTTGGCGAGCGGACGCTCGCCAAACCGCGCCGAAAATAGTTTCCCGCCCCTGGCGGCGGGGTTAAGGGTGGGGGTGGCCTTGGATAAACCCAACACGACGATAAAGTGAGACGGCGACAGGGCGAAAAAATGTCAGATTATGCCCTTTGACAGTATATATATGACTGAACGTTTACACTGAACGCTTACTTTTTTTCTGGAAGCGACGGTTAAATTAGTCAGAAACCGGGTTTTTTGCAGTAGACTCACTTTTGCGTTTGTTGTGGCTGGTCTCCTGACCGTGCCACCCATCTTATTTCCGAACGATTACTAAAGCAGTTACTACGAACCAAAAACATGCCACGAACTTCCGGGAACTTGTACTAGACACTCGTAATAAACATCTCTCATGCAACCTTCTTCTTTTCCCTTCAACCTGGATGCCTTACAACAGGTATGGCAAGAGTTCATGCTAACCGGGATCACCGCAGATGAACTTGACCCCGTTATCTTGCAATCCTGGCGACGCTGTGTCCCACGGTTCGATCCTAATACCACCTCACGCCCTACCACCCTCAAAGAACCCTCTTTGACCTCCGTTTTGCGTGCCCAGAATGATTTGATTACCACGGCTGTGCCGTTTTTAGAAGATGTGCACCAATTTAGCGAAGGAGCGGATAGCGCTATTTTGCTGGCAGATGGCACAGGTTGTACATTGGTTGTGGGGGGAGATCCCCAGGCGGTTGATCGATTGACGGCATTGGGCATTGTGCGGGGGACTTATTGGGCTGAAGGGCAGATGGGTACGAATGCCTTTGGTGTGGCCCTTTTTGAAGCAATACCTATACTCGTTGTTGGGGGAGAGCATTATTTTTCCGTTTATCACCACCTGGCAACCGCGGCCGCACCGATTCATGATGTACGCGGCCGCATCATGGGTCTCCTCGGCCTTGTTACCGAAGCTCACCGGGTCACTCCACACGCCCTTGCCCTGGTTATGGCCTCCGCCAGAGCCATTGGCAACCAACTCCACACCGAATGGTATTTGAAGGAAGCCAACTTGCGCCTGCGTGAGGTCAATACCCTGCTGGGTTCCATTGCCGAAGGGGTTATTGCCTGGAATCAGGCCGAAGAGATTACCCACGTCAATGAACCCGCGGCCGCACTCCTGCAACTTAACCCACCCATCATCTTAGGCCACCCACTAAGCCATGTACTGAACCTACCCCAACGGTTACTAGGCGCTATTCAAAGTGGGCAAGAGCTACATGAGGTCGAATTAACATTCATGGTCAATGAGCAGGCGGTTCCTTGTATCGTCACCTTACGCCCCATTCGTGATGGTCTTCAAGGGCCGGTGAGTTATCTGGCTACCCTGCGCCCGGTAGAACATATTCGCCAAATGGTCCATCGTCAGGTGACATTACCCGATACACTGACGCTGGCCGACCTGGCGGCCCGGTCCGGGGAGATGAAAGGGGCACTACGGCTGGCCAACGCGGCCGCGAAAGGCAAAGCCCCCATTCTCCTGCGCGGCGAAACCGGCGTAGGCAAAAACCAGCTTGCTCGCGCCATTCACAACGCCAGCCCCCGCGCCAACCAGCCCTTCCTGGTCATCAACTGTAGGGCCATTCCCCACGAACTCATGTTAGGCGAGTTCTTGGGCCACGAAGGGGATTCGCACATCTCCAGCCGCCTCA
The DNA here is from genome assembly GCA_018004935.1 of Chloroflexota bacterium. Lineage (GTDB taxonomy): Bacteria > Chloroflexota > Anaerolineae > Promineifilales > Promineifilaceae > Trichofilum. The sequence goes on from JAGNBF010000096.1 coordinate 4,741, forward strand.
GTAAATTTGAACTAGCCGAAGGGGGCACCATTCTTCTGGACCAGATCGAACATCTCTCCCTGGAGATGCAGGCCGCTTTACTCCAATTTTTAGACAGCGGTACACTACTCCGTCTCGGCGGAACTCATCCTATTCCGGTCAATGTGCGTGTCTGTGCCGCCACCTCTGCCAACCTGGAAAAACAGATCACCGAAGGCAGTTTCCTGTCGCGGCTTTACTACGCCTTTGGTGTATTTACCATAGAGATTCCCCCCCTGCGCGAACGAATAGACGATATCCCCCTGCTGGCGGGCCGCTTTCTGGCCCGTATCGCCCAACGGGGCAAGGCCCCGCCCGTCATCGCCCCCGAAACAATGAGTGTATTGACTCGCTATCCCTGGCCGGGTAATGTGCGCGAGCTAGAAAGTGTGTTGGAACGGGCCATGCTCAATAGTCGGGAAGGGGTGCTCCAGTTGGAAGATTTGCCTGAGGTGGTGCAACGCGGCCGCGCCCTCATCGGCACCGATACCCCTGCTCGCCCCGTCATCTCCGTCAGTGAAGCAGAACGAGAAGCCATTATACGAGCAGGCGTAGCCTGCAACGGCAACCTGAGCGAAATGGCCCAACACCTGGGAATCGGCCGCACCACTCTCTGGCGCAAGATGCATCAATACCATCTCGTGTCTGAGCAATTCAAATTCTAAACCTTCTCCCTAACCTGGACGCCCCAGAACTATGCCCGACACCACCCCCAATTATTGAGAAGATACGAATTATTCGTGTAATTCGTGGCCGAATTTCTTGTTTTCTGCACCAGAAGTTGCCTCGTCAGGTACCATCTTCTATTCGCATCGTTCCTCATTGTTTCATTACGAAACAATCAACTTGATTTTATGTTCCATTACGAAACAATAAACGCAACCCCTTGCACTTTGTAATTCGGGTTGTAAGATATAGTACTTAGGTACAACCCCGTATCAATTTTCACAATTCAACAAAGTATCATGATCGCTTCTGCTGAAACATAAGCAAGGAGGGTTATTTGGTGCGAGTTTGCTAATTTCCGGATTTCCACTGTAGCAGTTCACATTCTGATCTAACACAATTTGAAAAAAGGAGAGAAACCCATGAGTCCGTTTGTAGGCGAAATCGTTGGCACAATGTTGCTGATCCTTTTTGGTGATGGTGTCGTCGCCAATGTCGTTCTGAACAAAACCAAAGGCAATAACAGCGGCTGGATCGTTATCACTACCGGGTGGGCTATGGCCGTTTTTGTTGGCGCGTTTGCGGTGGCCTCTGTCAGTGGAGCGCACCTGAACCCCGCCGTAACGATTGGTTTGGCTGTGGCAGGCAATTTTGAATGGGCCGATGTGCCTGGTTACATTATTGCCCAGATGATTGGTGCGTTCTTGGGAGCCGTATTGGTCTGGTTGCACCACTATCCCCACTGGAGTGAAACCAAGGACGCTGGTGCGAAACTAGCTGTCTTCTGCACCGGTCCTGCTATCTACAATGTGGTTTGGAATCTCGTCAGCGAAATCATTGGCACTTTTGCTCTGATTTTCGGTATTCTGAGCATCAAAGGCGTCACGATGAGTTCCGGTGGCGAAGCTGTGCCGTTGGATATGGGCGCACTGGGAATTTTGCCCGTAGCTCTTCTGGTGTGGGTAATTGGTCTGGCCCTCGGTGGTACGACGGGTTATGCCATTAATCCCGCCCGTGACCTCGGCCCCCGCATTGCCCATTTCTTGCTCCCCATCCCTGGCAAACGTGATAGTGACTGGGGCTATTCCTGGATTCCGGTCGTTGGCCCGATTATTGGGGCTATCATCGCCGCCGTATTGTATGGGGTATTGAACTAAGAACTTTGTTATTGGTTATTGGTTATTGGTTATTGGTTGTTAGTTATTGGTGTGGTTGATGCTTCTCGTTGTGGTTTGGTGAAGACACCGGCCACAGCGCGTAAGTCTTAAGTTATTAATATGAGCGTTCAGAGCCAGAGGGTTTTCCAGAGTGATTTCCTCTTGCTCTCTCCTCTCGCTCTAACTCCAGTAACCAATAACTAATAACTAATAACCCTATTGAGGAGCCAGGCTGATGAAGAAGTTAATCAACGCGATAGAGGATGTCGTTAAAGAGCAGTTGGAAGGGATGGCAGTTGCCCACCCGGAGCTCCGTATCAATTACGATCCGAAATTTGTGGTTCGGGCTGACGCTCCCGTACAGGGCAAGGTGGCTCTCGTTTCGGGCGGTGGAAGTGGACACGAACCGATGCACGGCGGGTTTGTTGGCATGGGTATGCTTGATGGAGCCTGCCCGGGTGAAGTATTCACCTCGCCCACACCGGATCAAATGTACGAATGTGCCAAAGCGGTGGATGGTGGGGCGGGTGTCCTCTTCCTGGTCAAAAATTATACGGGTGACGTACTGAATTTTGAGACAGCCACAGAGCTGGCGCACGGTGATGGCATCAAAGTGCAATCCATTCTTGTGGATGATGATGCGGCTGTGAAAGATAGTCTGTACACGGCCGGACGCCGGGGTGTGGGTACGACGGTGTTGATTGAGAAGATTGTGGGCGCGGCCGCGGAAGCTGGTTACAACCTGGATCAATGTGCCGACCTGGCCCGCAAAGTCAACCAATATGGCCGTAGCCTGGGCATGGCCCTCACCTCTTGCACCGTGCCCGCCGCCGGGAAACCCACGTTTGACCTGGGTGACGACGAATTCGAGTTTGGTATCGGTATTCACGGCGAACCAGGCCGGGAACGATACAAGATGAAGACCGCCGATGAAATCACCGACATGATGGCGAATGCGATCATTGACGATGGGGCTTATACCCGCATCGTGCGCGAATGGGACAATGACAAAGGGGAATGGTTTGAGAAAACCCTGACCGATGATCCCTTCCAGGCCGGTGATGAAATCATTGCCTTCGTCAATAGCATGGGTGGCACGCCCGTCTCTGAACTGTATGCGGTCTATCGCAAGCTGGCGCAGGTCTGCGAAGCCAAAGGGCTGAAAATCGTCCGCAACCTGATTGGTCCGTACATCACATCCCTGGAAATGCAAGGCTTTTCCCTCACATTACTCAAAGTTGATGCGGAAATCCTGAAATTCTGGGATGCTCCCGTCAAAACGCCGGGTCTGCGCTGGGGCGCGTAATCAGTAAACAGTTATCAGTCAACAGTCAACAGTGGGTAGGTATGACGCCTGTTTACTACTGGAGTTTAGAGCGAGAGGAGAGAGCGAGAGGAAACTACTCTGGAAAACCCTCTAGCTCTGGCTCTGAACTCTAAACTCAAGTTACTATAGACCTTAAGATAATGATTTTGAGTAGGGGCTGGCCTTGTGCCTGCCCTACACTGGGGCAACCACAAGGATTGCCCGTATAGTCAAAATCTTTTTCTTAAAAGCTATATCTACTGTTCACTGCGGAGAAATCGTATGGTTGTCACCAAAGCACAGGTCATTGCCTGGATCGAAAACACGGCGAAGGTCATTCAAGCCAACAAAGAATACCTCACCCAACTAGACTCCCCCATCGGCGATGCGGATCATGGCATCAACATGAGCCGGGGGTTTGGTAAGGTAGTGGAAAAATTACCTTCGGTGGTAGATACAGACATTGGCACAATTCTCAAAACGATAGGCATGACCCTCATGTCTACGGTTGGTGGGGCTAGTGGCCCCCTGTATGGCACGTTTTTTATGCGGGCGGGTACCAGCGCGGCCGCAAAGCAAGAACTTTCTGGCGATGACCTGTTTAATCTGCTACAGGCGGGTGTGGATGGGGTGGTCCAACGCGGCCGCGCCCAGTTACAAGACAAAACCATGTACGACGCCTGGGTTCCCGCCCTGGCTACCCTGCGGGCAGACCTGGACCAGGGTAAAACAATTGTTGAGGCCATGAATGCCACCGTCGCGGCCGCGGAACGCGGCCGCAACAACACCATCCCCCTCCAGGCACGCAAAGGCCGGGCCAGCTACCTGGGCGAACGCTCCATCGGTCATCAAGACCCCGGAGCCACATCCACCCACCTGATTCTCAAAGCCTTACTCGATGTTTTACAAGAATGAATGAGGAATGCTGAATTACGAAAAACACAACTTCATCATTCAGCTTTCATCGTTCATATTTTTAAGGAGCTTTTCCCATGAGTAAATATGTAGCCGCTATTGACCAGGGTACCACCAGTACCCGGTGTATGATCTTCAACCACTCTGGCGAGCCGGTAGGCCTTCATCAGATGGAACACAAACAAATTTACCCCCAGGCCGGTTGGGTTGAACACGATCCCATGGAAATCTGGGCACGCACCCAAGACGTTGTCAAAGGAGCCTTAGCCAAAGCTGGCCTCACCGCCGATGACATCGTCGCCGTTGGTGTCACCAACCAACGCGAAACCACCGTCGTCTGGGACAAAACCACCGGCCAACCCTACTACAATGCCATCGTCTGGCAAGATACCCGCACCGACAAAATCTGCAACGACCTGGCCGCCGATGGGGGACAAGATCGCTTCCGTGACAAAGTCGGTTTGCCCCTGGCAACCTACTTCTCCGGCCCCAAAGTGCGCTGGGTGCTCGACAATGTGCCCGGTGTGCGCGAAGCCGCCGAACAAGGCAAAGCCGTCTTTGGCAACATTGACACCTGGGTCATCTGGAACCTGACCGGTGGCCCCAACGGTGGCGCCCACGTCACCGACGTAACCAACGCCAGCCGCACCATGCTCATGAACCTGGAAACCCTGGACTGGGACGCCGACATTTGCGCTACCATGGGCATTCCCATGAGCATGTTGCCCAAAGTTCGCTCTTCTTCAACCGTCTATGGCCGTACCCAGGCCGATGGCCCCTTCGGCGGAAGCATTCCCGTCAGCGGCGACCTGGGCGACCAACAAGCGGCGACGGTTGGGCAGGCTTGCTTCAGCCCCGGCGAAGCCAAAAATACCTACGGAACCGGTTGCTTCATGATCCTCAACACCGGCACCACCGCTGTACCTTCCAAAAACGGTCTGCTCACCACCCTATGTTATAAATTCGGTGATGAACCCGCCGTCTATGCCCTCGAAGGCTCCATCGCCATCACCGGTGCTTTAGTCCAATGGCTCCGTGACAACCTCGACTTCTTTGATTTCTCCCCCCACATCGAAGATTACGCCAAATCCGTAGCCGACAACGGTGGCGTTTACTTCGTCCCCGCCTTCTCTGGCCTCTTCGCCCCCTACTGGCGTTCCGATGCTCGTGGAGCCATCGTGGGTCTCACCCGCTACGTCACCAAAGCCCACATCGCTCGCGCCGCCCTGGAAGCCACCGCTTACCAGACCCGCGAAGTGTTGGACGCCATGAACGCCGACTCCGGTGTACCGTTGACTGCTCTGAAGGTAGACGGCGGTATGGTGTTCAATAACACCCTCATGCAATTCCAGTCTGACGTGTTGGCTGTGCCCGTGGTTCGGCCCAAAGTAGCAGAAACCACCGCCCTCGGTGCGGCCTATGCCGCCGGTCTGGCCGTTGGCTTCTGGAAAAACACCGACGAAATGCGGGCCAACTGGGGTGTAGACCACACCTGGGAACCGGAAGAAGGTAGCAATGCCAGCACCGGTCTCTACGCCAAGTGGAAGAAAGCTGTCACCAAGACGTTTGATTGGGTTGATTAAGAGGAAAGTGTATTAGTGTATTAGTGTATTAGTGTATTGGTTATTGGTTATTGGTTATTGGTTATTGACTTCTCCTGGAATCAATCAACTAATAACTAATAACCAATAACTGGTACACCACTATACCAATAAACCGATACACCAATATACCAATAAACCAATACACCAATATACCAATATACCAATATACCAATAACCACCATGCGTACATTGCAAACGGAGGTTCTCGTTATCGGCGGTGGGGCGACAGGGGCGGGAGTGGTGCAAGATTTGGCCCTTCGTGGCTTCAAATGCGCCCTGGTCGAAAAACGAGACCTGACACACGGCACAACCGGACGGTATCATGGCTTGTTGCACAGCGGTGGCCGCTACGTGGTCAAAGATCCCAAAGCCGCAACCGAGTGCATTGAAGAAAATGTCATTCTCCGCCGGATCATGCCGCATTGTCTGGAAGATACCGGCGGTTTTTTTGTGGTAACGCCCTGGGATGACCCTGCTTTTGGCGATAAATTCATGGCCGGTTGTCAGGCAACGGGTGTGCCCTGCGAAGAAATAACCATCAGCCAGATGCTGAAGGAAGAGCCACTTCTCAACCCCCAAATCAGCCGCTGTTTTCGTGTGCCCGATGGCTCGTCAGATTCGTTTCTGGCGACACAATGTGTGGGTGAATCGGCCCGCCAACATGGGGCACAAATTTTAACTTACCACGAGGTCAAACAGTTGTTGCGTGAAGGCAACAAGGTGGTAGGCGTTGTGTGCCATGACCTGGTGCATGATGAAGACGTGACCATTCTGGCCGATTTAACGGTTAATGCCTCTGGGGCCTGGGCGGGCAAGATCGCGGCGACGATTGGGGTGGAAGTGCGGGTGACAGCGGGCAAGGGCACGATGGTTGCCATTAATCACCGGGTTTTGAATACGGTGGTTAATCGGTGCAAGATGCCTGCCGATGGTGACATCATCGTGCCGATTCATACCGTGGCGGTGATTGGCACGACGGATGTGCGGGTGCCAGACCCGGAGCATTTTGCCATTGAGCCGTGGGAAGTTCAGCATATGCTGGATGAGGGGGAGAAGCTGATTCCTGGCCTGAAGAATATGCGGATGTTGCGAGCGTGGGCAGGCGTGCGGCCGCTGTATCAGGAGACTTCTGTGGCTGATACGCGTGATGTGACGCGTGCCTACACCCTGCTCGACCACGAAAAACGGGATGGTGTGTCTGGATTTATCACCATCACCGGGGGAAAATGGACAACCTACCGGCAAATGGCTCAGGTGACAGTTGACCGGGTGTGTGAGAAGTTGGGTACACAACGGGCGTGTCGTACCGCAGAAGAGGTTTTGCCCCATCTGCCCGGATTTGCGCGGAACCTTCACTATCATACGCTGGGGTCTCGGTTGGCGCGTGCCGAAGAAGAAAAAGGGTACGGACAACTGATTTGTGAATGTGAACTGGCGACCAAAGAAGATGTTGAGACATCTATTGTGGCGGGTCAGGCTCATACGATTGATGATGTGCGCCGGGATGTGCGTCTGGGCATGGGGCCATGCCAGGGCGGGTTCTGTACGTTGCGGGTGGCCGGGATGTGGCATACGTTGAAACAAACCCCGGTTGCCGAAACGAATGTGACTCTGCGTGACTTTTTGCAGGAGCGGTGGAAAGGGCTGATGCCCGTCCTCTGGGGATCGCAGTTGAAGCAGGAACGGCTGGATGAGCTGATTTATCTGAGCGTTCTGAATGCGGATCACCTGCCTGGGGAGAAAGCATCTCGCCTCGGCCCCAAGATGTATGAGCCGGGGACGGAGATGGAAAGGCCGAAATGAAAGCACAACAGGATGTTTTAGTGATTGGAGCGGGGTTGGCAGGGTTGGTGGCGGCGTGGCACGCGGCCGCGTCATCACCCCAATCTCGCGTCCGTCTCATCAGCAAAGGGTGGGGGGCCACCCATTGGCATAGCGGCTGTATTGATGTGTTGGGTTATTACCCGTTCAGTAACAATCTGGCAGTGGAAGTGCCTCTGGAACGGTTGCGCCTGCTTTTTGCCAATGAACCCCATCACCCGTACACCTTGGCCGGGGTTGAGACCATCGCGGCCGCGTTGACTGCCTTTCAGCAATTGTGCCAGGTGGCGGGTTATCCCCTGCATGGTTCGCTGGAGCAAAACTGGCTGTTGCCTACGGCGGTGGGCGCGTTACGCCCCACCTGCCTGGCTCCCCAAACGATGATCGCCGGGTCGGCCCATGATCATTCGCCGGTGGTGATTGTGGGATTGGCCGGGTTGCTCGATTTTTACCCGGAGATGATCGCCGCCAACCTGGCCGAGCAGGGTATTCCGGCGCAGGCTCTCATGTTAGAGCTTGCGGCAATGACGGAGCGGCATTTTAATAATCCCATCACGCTGGCGCGGCAGATGGAGCAGTCCAAGTTTCGGGATGAGCTGGTTCAACGGTTGCGTAATGCATTGGCTTTACCGGCGTTGGCTAAGGTGGAGCGGGTTGGTTTACCGGCGGTGTTGGGGTTGGAACACGCGGCCGCGATTCACACCGAATTAGAAACAGCCCTGGGCCGTAGGGTGTTTGAGATTCCTGGCCTGCCCCCCTCAGTGGCGGGGATACGTCTGCATACCATTCTGGTGAACGCCATTCGCCAGGCGGGGGGTGAGGTGTATGACGGAATGAAGGCGATTGGCGCGGAGTGTGCCGAGGGCCGGGTGGTGAAGGTGATGACAGAGGCGGCGGGCCGGGCGCGGCCGCATCGGGCCGACCGGTTTGTGTTGGCGACGGGGGGCATTTTGGGTGGGGGCATCGTGACTGATTATGCCGGTCGCGGCCGCGAGGCTGTTTTTGATCTGCCCCTCACCCTGCCCACGGATCGGCGGACCTGGTTCAAACAAGATTTTATGGACGCCGACGGTCATCCTATTTATCGCGCCGGTATCCATGTCAATGCCGAGTTCCAGCCGATCAATGAGAACAACCAGCCCCTTTACCACAATTTGTACGCCATCGGCACGACATTGGCTCATGCCGAAGCCATCCGCGAACGCTCTTTTGAGGGGATTGCCCTGACAACCGGGTACTTTGTGGGCAAAGCAATTAACAGCTAAACGGCCACAGGCGGCCGCGAAACAGAGGTGATCGGAACCATTTCTACAGATGAAGGGGTATAGCTGGAGACATGTAAAATCTGGTTAATTGGTGATGATGTAATAAGATCAATTACCAGTTCCTGCCATTCAGGATCGAGATCACGTAGACCCGTCAGCGGGAAATTGCGTGGCCCTAAACGGGTTAATTGGACAAGGACGGAAAAATCCATCAGCGTCAAACCAATCACTCGTTTGTCCGCTCGGTTGAAACGAAGCAAGATGTTTTCATTTAGCTCCACCGCCGCCGTTGCTTTTTCGCCTGGCGCAAAGGAGATGTAAAGAACATCCGCTTCTTTATCGTAAGAGTAACCAGGTATCTGACTCATTGATTTGTACCTTTTGCGGTAATGGTCTTCATAAAAGCAGTAGCGACATAATTGTTGGATATTGTTTGGCCTTGTTCATTAATGTCAAAGCCAAATAAGACAATAACAACAATATGGTTGAACTCGTCCGGCAAATCGTCGAATGGGAAAACATAACGGTATTTGCGTGGATTCAACGGTTCTTGCCGACGATGCCCTTTACGAAGCGTTACCTTTAAATGACTTTCATACGCAGTTACTTCTGGATGATTGTCGAAATCTACAATATGCATCCATCGTTCATCTGTCAAGTAGATGGAATTTCCATCACGATCATACACCGTCCACCGTTTTCCACCTGAAGACATAGGCTACCCCTGATTGATAGCCAAATTATAGTCTAAAGTGGAGCAAGTTGGGCATAACGAAAAATGGGTGATAGGTGGAAGTGAATTTGGTATGGTCAGATCCTCATGCGCCATTTTCGCGGCCTGATTTTGCCGCATCGTACGAGATAAGATTTGTTATGAGTAAACCGATTTGGGAAGCCCAACCCGTCATTGAGATTCAAGACCACGGCCCGGTGGAATTGACGCTCGATAATTGCATCAAATGCAATATCTGTGTCACCGCCTGCCCGGTGGCGGCGGTGACGGATTTATTCCCTGGCCCCAAGTATGAAGCCCCCCAGGCTGGCCGTTTTCGTGAACCGGGGCAGGCGACACCGGATCATTCGGTGGATTATTGTAGTGGTTGCCGGGTGTGCAATATGGTCTGCCCCACCGGTGTGCGGATTGCCGAAATTAACGCCCGCGCCCGGCATGATATGGTCAGCCAGGGCGAAGTCAGCCCCCGCCTGCGTTTGCGCAACAATTTGCTGGCCCGGTCAGAGTTGCTGGGCAAAGTAGGGCAACCGGTGGCCCCGCTGGCGAATTTTGCCCTGAACAATTCGGCCAGCCGCTGGATCGCCGATAAGGCTTTCGGTATCGCCGCCGAGGCTCCTTTACCCCGGTTTGCCAGCCAGAAGTTTAGTCGTTGGTTCAACAGCCGCCGGGATCGCCGCCTGTCAGAGAAGAAGGTCGTTTATTTCCGGGGCTGTGCCACGGAATATTACGAGCCGAGGGTGGGTAAGGCGGCGGTGCAGGTGCTGGAAGCGAATGGGTTTGAGGTGATTGTGCCGGAGCAGAACTGCTGTGGTCTACCCTTGTTATCGAATGGGGAGTTCGCGGCCGCGCACAATTATCACCAGAGCAACATTGACAAACTCATCGGCTATGTGAAGGATGGGTATGTCATTGTGGGCACATCCACCAGTTGCACCCTGACGCTCAAAGAAGAGGCCCCGGAACTGCTCGACTTTTACACCCCGGACGCCCGACTCCTGGCGGCCAACACCTTTGATTTACACGAATTTTTGCTTTACCTCTGGGATGCGGGGGAACTGAAGCGTGACAATTTACGCCCGATTCCATTGCGCCTGGCTTACCATGCGCCCTGCCAATACCGTGCTCACCGGCAAGGACAGCCGAGTTTGGAAATTATGCGGCTGATCCCGGAACTGGAAATTATTGAGAGTCGGGCGGCCTGTTGTGGCATTGCCGGGACCTATGGTTACAAAACGGAGAAATATCAGATTGGCATGGATGTGGGTAAACCGCTGTTTGAATTTGTGCAAGCGGTGAAGGGGCCAGTGGCCGTGTGTGATAGTGAGACCTGTCGCTGGCAGATCACGCACGGCTCTGGAGTGCCATCTGTTCATCCCATTGAGTTGCTCGCGGCCGCGTATGGGCTACCGGTTGAGGAGCCATTGGCTTCTGTCTTGTAAGGCAACAGCCCCTCACCCTAACCCTCTCCCAGGGGAGAGGGGATTAGCTCTCCTGGCATGGTTCAGATCAGCTTTACAAATTTGTAGGACGATTTTGTAAATCGTCTCGTAGGCGATTTACAAAATCGCCCTACAAACTGTTAAGCACCATTTGCCAACTTTTGCACCACGCCGCTCTCCTCTCCCAAAGGTGGGAGAGGATGTGGGGGGCGGAGCGTCCTGGCAGACTGTCGGAGAAGGAATTTGGACACGAGCGGGCAGTTAAGACAGGCGCGGCAGGGAACGCACAGCCTGGAAAGGCTGTGCTACATCAACAAATGTTTAGCCCGGCGGTTTGACCGCTAGGCGGGGTAACTGAACGTTTACCTACACCTTAAATCGTATGCTGGCAACGAGCGTAGTGGGTAGTTTTTCGCCCTGTTGTTTTGTCGCCGTGTCGGGCATAGATCACCCATCATAAATCAATATGATAAGCCTTGTCATCGTTTCCCACAGTCGCCAATTAGCCGAAGGTGTTCGTGAACTGGCCGCGCAAATGACGCAAGGGCGCGTCCAGATTGCGACAGCAGGGGGAATTGATGACCCGGAACACCCCATTGGCACAGATGCCCAGGCAGTCGCATTGGCCATCGAGTCGGTTTTTAGCGACGATGGGGTATTGGTGCTGATGGATTTGGGCAGTGCGATCCTGAGCGCAGAAGCGGCGCTGGAAATGTTGTCGCCGGAACAACAATCCCGTGTGACGCTCTGTGCCGCGCCGTTGGTGGAAGGGGCTATTGTGGCCGCGGTACAAGCCAGTATTGGGGCTGATCTGGCCTCGGTACGCGCTGAGGCCGAGCAGGCTCTCATCGCTAAACTAAACCTTTTGCCCGGTATTGTGAATTTAACGGCCCTTATAGAAGTGCCGGTTGTGGCTTCGGCTACACATACGGGGCAATTTACGGTGCGGAACCCACACGGTTTACATGCACGACCGGCGGCGCAACTGGTCGCGGCCGCGAACCGTTTCCCCGCTTCCATTCGTCTGCAAAAAGGGGAACGCCAGGCCAACGCCAAAAGCATCAATCAGGTGGCTACACTGGGCGCACGTCAGGGAGACCGCCTCACCCTCAGGGTCGAAGGTCCAGAAGCGGAAAACGCCCTGAAAACGATTCTTTTCCTGGCGGAAGCTGGTTTTGGTGAAGATTTATCCCCTCATTTGACCCCTCTTGAATCCACACCACAAATGCATCCTACGGCTACCGATGCCAGCCATCTGGTTGGTTTGCCTGCTTCACCCGGTCTGGCGATTGCGGCCGCGTTCCTCTACCGGCCCACCCTTCCCCCGGTAGAACGTGAATCTAACCATTACCCGGATGTGGAGTGGCAACGGTTGATCCAGGCGATTCAGGAAGCCAATCGAGAGTTGGCGGGGCAAGAAGCGATGACCACTCGCCAGGTGGGTGCCAATGAAGCCGCTATTTTTGCCGCCCATCAGCTTATGTTGGCTGACCCCGACCTGCATCAGCAATTGCAGGCCTATTTGCAGAGTGAGCAATGTAACGCCGCCTATGCCTGGCAGGTGATCACGGATGAACTGGCGGAGCAATATCGGCAGATGGATGATCCTTATTGGCAGGCCCGCTCTGCCGATGTGCTGGATGTCCGCGGCCGCGTTCTGCGTCATCTCCTGGGTCTCAAACCCCCTACCTTGAGCCTCACCCATCCTGTTATCCTGGTGGCTGAAGAGCTAACCCCTTCGGATACGGCCCAGCTAGACCCCAAATTTGTCCAGGCCGTTGTCACCGAACAGGGAGGAATCACCTCACACAGTGCCATTCTGGCGCGGGCATTGGGCATACCGGCAGTGGTGGGTTGCGGCCGCGTTCTGGATAAACTGGTTCCCGACCAGATTGTGGCGGTGGATGGCTCAACGGGTCAACTGTGGCTAGACCCTACGGCGGTGGAACTGGCACAATTAGGCCAGAAACAGAGTCAATGGCAAGCGGATCAGAAGAAATCGCGGACGATAGGGCAGAAGCCGGGACAAACCCGCGATGGTCAACGGGTTGAGGTGGCGGCCAATATCGGCGGGCCAAAAGATGTGGCGGTGGCTCTGGAATATGGCGCGGAAGGGGTGGGTCTGTTTCGCACCGAGTTTCTCTTCCTGGATCGGCATTCTGCGCCCGATGAAGAGGAGCAGTTGGCGGTGTACCGGCAGGTGGGTGAGGTAATGGCCCCGCGCCCGGTCATCATCCGCACGTTGGACATTGGGGGTGATAAACCGGTGGCTTATTTGCGCCAGGAGCCGGAAGCGAACCCGTTTTTGGGCTGGCGCGGACTTCGTTTTTGCCTGGATAACCGGGCTTTCTTTAAGACTCAGTTGCGAGCGATTTTGCGTGCGGCCGCGACCTGCCCCAACCTGAAAATCATGTACCCGATGGTCAGTGTGCCGTCTGAGGTTGCGGCCGCGAAAGAACTCCTGGCCGAATGTCAGGCCGAACTGGCCCAGGCTGGGTTGCCGTATGCCACCACTATCAGCAGTGGCATCATGATCGAGGTTCCGTCTGCTGTGGCTGTGGCTGATCAGTTGGCGCCGATGGTGGACTTTTTCAGCATTGGCACGAATGATTTGACCCAATATGTGATGGCCGCTGACCGGGGAAACAAAAATGTGGCTGATTTGGCGTTGGCCCTGCAACCAGCGGTGTTACGGATGATTCAGCAGACCATCGCGGCCGCGCATCAGGCTGGTATTTGGGTGGGCATGTGTGGGGAGCTGGCGGGCAATGCCCTGGCGACGCCGTTTTTGTTGGGGCTGGGGCTGGACGAGTTCAGTATGAGTGCGCCGTCGGTTCCGGGGGTGAAGCAGGCCTTGCGGCAGTGGACAAGAGAAGAGGCGGTGGGGGTTGCGGCCGCGGTTGCCAGCTACGATTCTGCCTCAGCCATACAGACCTACCTGCAACAAATCGCTCGCTCCGTTACGGTTTAGGCCTGCCCTGCCAGGAGATAGAGACGCAGGCGTGGTTCAAAAGTCGGCAAACGGTGCTTAACACTTTGTAGGGCGATTTGGTAAATCGCCCACGAGACGATTTACCAAATCGTCCTACAAATTTGTAAAGTTGACCTGAACCATGCCGAGACGCAAAATATTGGGTCTCTACTGATTGGTGATGATCTCTACCTGCATCCGCGTGGGCAGGTAGGGGAGTCGCCCAAACCAATTGGGCAGGATGCGCACTGTAGGATATTCCCGCAGAGACAAGTTGGCGTAAAGATAAGCCAGACCCGTTTCTGTTTCTTGCCCCGCTATCGCTGATAAGGCTGGCCCTACGTCCAACCGGGCCGCCGTCAAACCTTCGCCTATCATCACAAAACTCACCCGTCCCTGGCTATCCACCCCCAACACCTCACCGCTGTAAAAATTGAGGCTATCCGGCACCAGTTCAAAAGCCGGGTCTACGGACGTCACCAACGTTTCGTACACCAGTCCGGTAGCCTGGGTTTCGTCTACGGCTGTCGCCTGAAGCTCGGCGCGAATCTCCAGGGCCACCCGATCCGCCTGCTCACCGACAAATTGGGTGAAGGTTTCGTCAAAGGTGTTGACGATGTGCAACGAATCGCGGGCCAGAAATTCCGCTTCGGCTAGTTGTACTTCCATTTCAGCCAGGGCCAGCGTTTGTAACTGTTGGATCACCTGTGCGCGTAAACGATCCAGGTCCGATTGAGTGACGGCACGAACGGTTCTGACACCGCCCCCTTCGATAGGTTCCAGATTACGGACGGCAAGTTGTAAGGACATCAAGCCTTCGATGCGGTTGATCTGATTGGCCTCGACATTGCCTTGAAGTCCCGGTTCAAGGGCGATGACATCCACTTCGGCAGTAGCCCCAATAACACCAGGAACTGTTACCTCAGTCAATGTCTGGTAAATGACTCGCTCTCCCGCCGAGGTACTGACACGTGTACCCGCCGGAATGCTGACTTCTTGGGGAATCCGGTTGACGAAGAGCACCTGCCCCCGCGCCAGAGCATCAGGCACATCAATGGAACCGGTCGTTTCGACATCCGCCTGCCATTCGGCGACGACGACGAGGATGCGGGCGGGTACGGAGGCGCCGCTGGCGTTGATGGAATCGAGTTGGGGATCGGCGACGATTTCGCGGGTGACAGAGAGGGGCAGGGTTTCTGGTTTGAGGGTGAGGGTAGCGCCAGGGATGGTCCACGCGGCCGCGACGTAGACCACTGCCACTGTCAGAAAAAACAGGAAAATACCCACATAGCGAAGCACCCAGCGCGTCCATTTGATGGCCGGGGCCATGCGCCGGGCGATTTCACGACGATCATCCTGGTCTAACCCGTGCGGCCGCGACCATTCATATTTGCGCCGTTGTCCCCGCCGCCAGGCCCGGTCATGGGCTTCCTGCCCGGCCCGTGCCGAGTGGAAAAGGGGAAAACCGAGGGCCTGGGCTTGCGGCCGCACGTCTCGATCCAGCGTTACCAACCCTACTTCCAGCCGTAAATCATCCGCATGGCGGCGCAAAATCTTCAGGTCAAGCCACTCATGTAACAAATCGCCTTTCCCATCCGGTAAGACAAGCAAAACCCGCTTCTCCCGTGCCCAACTAAGCCGGTCACGGATAGAAACCAGGTCGTCTTCGGGGTCGAGGTAAATAGTTTGAGGTGAGGTCATGCGTGTTTTGTGGTTCGTGTTGCCTGAATAGCCTCTACTTTCCCATATTCAACCGATTCTGCCTGCACGGATTCCTGACGGTTTAGCACCAACTCCCAGGCGCATCCTTCAACCCAAAGAGTAAACTGGAGACTGGCCTCAATAACCAATAACCAGTCTCCAGTCTCTCAGTCTCTCACCCTCCCTATTTTACCGCCTTCTCTACCAGTCCCGGCACAATCGCTAACGCCTCACCCATCTTGCTCACATCTTTGCCACCGGCCTGGGCCATATTGGGACGGCCACCGCCGCCACCGCCTACGACTTTCGCCACCTCACGGATGATGTCGCCCGCTTTGAGGCCCCGTGCGACTAAATCTTCGGTAACAGTGGCGATGAACTGCGGCCGCGCCTCAATCACCGCCCCCATCACCGCCACCCCCGACCCGGCCTTATCGCGGAACCAGTCGGCCATTTCGCGCAGATTGTCCACACTGGCAACCTGCACCTGCGTCACCAGCAAATTGACCCCGGCCACCTGTTGCACCCTGGCCAACAATCCATCCAGTTGCCCCTTCGCCTGCTCTCGTTGCAACCGCTCGATCTCCTTTTGCAAGGAGCGATGCTCCACTAACAATCCTTCCAGCCGGGTTTCCAACTGGTTGATCGGAGTATTGAGAATATGACCCAGCCGATCTAGCAGGTCGAGCCGGTCGGCCACGAGTTGCCGGGCGCCATGCCCTGTGACCGCTTCCACCCGTCGCACCCCCGCCGAGACCGCCCCTTCGCTGACAAAGCGGAACAGGCCGATGTCGCCGGTGTGGCCTACATGCAAACCCCCACACAACTCAAAGCTATATTTGGGCGCACCACTCTCGCCGATTTGCACCGTCCGCACGATGTCACCGTATTTTTCGCCAAAGAGAGCCACCGCTCCGGCGGAGATGGCTTCTTTTTGCCCCATGTACTCAATATTGACCGGGTAATCGGCCAGCACCGCTTCGTTGATCGCCGTTTCGATTTTGCCCAATGTTTCCCGGTCTACCGCCTGCCCATGACTGAAATCGAAGCGTAACCGATCTGGGGCGACGAGCGAACCCGCCTGGGTGACATGGGTTCCCAGGTAGGTGCGAAGTTCTTTGTGCAGGACGTGGGTGGCCGTATGGTTGCGGCGAATATCGCCCCGGCGGTGATCATCCACCTGGAGTTGGGCCAGTTGCCCGGTTTGCAGACCCCCTTTTACCAACTCACCGATATGGACGATGAGGCCCGGAACAGGGCGTTGGCTGTCATCTACCCGCATTTCACCACTGCTGGTACGAATCCAACCCGTGTCACTGAGTTCACCACCGGCTTCCACATAGAAACAGGTCGCCGCCGTCACTACCTGCACCTTGTCGCCCCGTCCCGCCGAATCGGTGATCTGGCCGTTGACGATGAGGCCGAGGATTTCACTTGCCAACGTCGCACCGCTGTAGGGATCGTACTCGACGCCCCCTTCGAGTTGTTCGCTCTGGTGGAGTTGGTTAAGGAGTTGGCCGTATACGTTCTCGCCCGTGTCGTACTGGCCGAATGCCCCGGAACCACTGGCAAGGGCATGGGCCTCACGCGCGGCCGCGAACCCTCTCTCATCTACGGTAAAACCCTGCTCCTGCACCACATCCCGCGTAATTTCCAGGGGTAAACCGTGTGTGGCATACAGGTTAAACGCCGTCTGCCCATCAATTTCTGTCTGATGCGTGTGGCGCAACTGCTCCATGATCTGGTTCAACTGGTTCAACCCTGAATCCAGTGTCCGGGCAAACCGCTCTTCTTCCTGGGTCAACGTGTGCCGGATGTGTTCTTGCCGCGCCCGCAGTTCCGGGTACGCCTCACCCATTTCCTCAATAAATACCTGGGCAACATCCGCCAGGAACGGTTTGTCGAAGCCGATTTTTCGCCCAAACCGGGCCGCCCGCCGGATGACCATACGCAGAACATAGCTGGCGCCGGTGTTGCCGGGGCGTACTCCGTCGGCAATCATAAACGTCGCCGCCCGTCCGTGGTCGCCAATGACCCGGTAGCCGACGTATTTTTCTTGCCGTTCCGCCGCACTATCACCCAGGAGTTCTTGCACTTTGTCCAGGGCCGGGGTGAACAGGTCAGTATCGTAGTTGCTGGGGGCGTTTTGGATGACACTGGTGAGCCGTTCTAACCCCATGCCGGTGTCTACGCCGGGTTTGGGCAGGGGGGTACGGTTGCCTTTGTCGTCCTGGTTGAACTGCATGAAGACGAGGTTCCACACTTCCAGCCAGCGGCCGCAACCGTTGTCAATCAGCACACCACAATCCGGTTCGCCACAGGTGCAAAATTCCTGCCCCCAGTCATAATGGATTTCGCTGGTGGGGCCGCAGGGGCCAACATCACCCATCATCCAAAAGTTGGTTTTGTCTCCCATGCGCAAAACCCGTTCTGCGGGAACGCCCACTTCTTCAACCCAAATACGCTCCGCATCATCGTCACTTTTGTGGACGGTGTACCAGAGGCGGTCAGGGTCAAGGCCACACACTTTGGTCAAAAAATCATAGGCATAACGAATGGCATCCTGTTTGAAGTAGTCACCAAAGGAAAAATTGCCCAACATCTCAAAAAAGGTGTGATGGCGGGGAGAGGGGCCAACATTTTCCAGGTCATTGTGTTTACCCTGGACGCGCATACATTTCTGGCTGGTGGTAGCACGGTTGTAGCTCCGTTTTTCCTTGCCCAGGAACACGTCTACAAACTGGTTCATGCCCGCATTGGTAAAAAGCAACGTGGGGTTGCCAAAGTTCGGTAGTGGGGCACTGGGCACGATCTCATGCCGCACTTCGTAAAAGAATTCCAGGAACGCCTGGCGGATTTCATTGCTGGTTATTGGTTTCATAGGTGTGATACTCTCTTTTTTCGTAACTACGAAGCCTCTCGAGGGCTGAACTTGTCGAAGCCCGTTTTGCCTTCGACAAGCTCAGGCAACAAACTTAATAGTTACCTTTTTTCGCGGAAAAGTTGTCCGAATTGTAGCCAAGCCTGTGGGGATTGACGATTTTGTGATGAAGGATTTTGATGCGTGATGCATGATGCGTGGTGCGCAGTTCGTTTTGCGTGGGGGAGCCGTTAGCTGATGAAGGGAGAGACGATCAACAGCTAACGGCTTAGAGCTAATGGCACAGGGTTCATGTTGACACCTTATTTTCTCTGAACGTCTTCCGTATTTAGTACCTTACGAGTTAACTTCTTGTACCGTTAACCAGAAAGAGGTTACACAGAGATTCACAGAGAATTCTTCAAAACTCTGTGCCTCTCTGTGTTCCTTCTTTTTAGTTCTGGCTCGTATAACTTGCCGGTTAGACCTGACAGGTTTCTGAAAACCTGTCAGGTTTTGGCGGGTCCTTTTTTCAGGGTTCTTTCGGAATACGTGGGTGCCCCTACAAATGGTGCCAACCCCTTGAAATCCCAAAGACCCTTTTTCAGTAGACTCACAAATATTTCCCATGTCTTCTCGATAATGCAGGGTAGCTGTGGGTTGAGCTTGTCGGAACTCACGGCCTTCGACAAGTTCCAGCCTCGTTATGCCCATGATTTTGAGAAGATACGATTTCCGGCATGGTTCAGATTAGCTTTACAAATCTGTAGGACGATTTTGTTAATCGTCCACTGGGCGATTTACAAAATCGCCCTACAAATTGTTAAGCACAGCTTGCCGACTTTTGAACCACGCCCGATTTCCCAACAAAAAACCGCCAGGCGGATGATGTTCGGCCTGGCGGTTGTTGGAGATAACAGGGTGTGATTCAGACAGTGATCACCTATGCCAGACCTGTGTCTGGCGGGCGGCTCGGGATGAAAAGCGAATGACAAAAAAGTTTATCATAGGGATTAAGTATAGTGAGTGGCAGGGGATTGTCAACATGGTTTTCAGGGGAGAGTATACCCATAAATCGTGGGGCACAGACCTGACAGGTTTCTTTGTCGTTTAAAAAATTAATCAGGTAATGGAATCCCCCTAACCCCGCCCCCAGGGGCGGGGAACTTTTCTAAGGGGCATTTTTCGGGGCGAATGCCCCGAAAAATGCCCCATTGGAATTCCCCCCTTCTCGTGGGAATCGGCAGATGAATTCCCAAAGACTCCATTTATTCTGTCAATCGGCCATTTTCAGATACAATCGTATGAGAAAATTGGTTTAATCATTGGCCTGTTTTCGATGAGACGTAAGGCGTCCCCAGAGGTCACCGGTAGTGACTGTTTTGTGTAAGGGGGTGCTTACTCCCTCATTTTCCCTCTTTTCCCTGATCTACTGTCCGTGGATGTACTGTTTGTCAGACGGGTGTAGATACTGTTCATAGTAGCGGGCTAATCCCGTTTATGATGGTTTCGTGACTTTTGTGGATAAATTAATACCCTACCAATTCATCGCCACACCAGAACAGTGGCAAACTTGCTTGAAGCAATTACGTCAGGAACCCCGTTTGGGGCTTGACCTCGAAGCAAACAGTCTTTTTGCTTATCGCGAACGTGTTTGCCTTATCCAGATTTCAACAGCGCAATGGGATTACATTATAGATCCGCTTCCCCTCCCTGACCTGGAAGGTTTAGGGGAAATCATCGTTAATCCGGCGGTGGAGAAGGTGTTTCATGCCGCCGAATATGATTTGATTTTGCTTAAGCGGCATCATGGTTGGGAGCTTAACAACTTGTTTGATACGATGTGGGCGGTGCGGGTGTTGGGTTATAAACAAATGGGTTTAGCCAGTTTGCTCCAGCAACATTTTGGGGTCACACAAAACAAAAAACATCAACGAGCGAATTGGTGTGCGCGGCCGCTAACCCGGGAACAGCTTGCTTATGCCCAGATTGACTCCCATTACCTGCTTCCTCTGCGCGATATTCTGTACAGCGAGTTGCAACGGGGAGGTCGCCTGGAAGAAGCCTTAGAAATTTTTGGTGAACATACACGAGTAAAAGCTCCCCCGATTGTGTTTGACCCGAATAGTTTTTGGCAAATCAATGGTGCCCGTGATCTGTCGGCACGTCAGCAGGCGGTGTTAAAAGAATTGCACTTGTTTCGCCACGAAGAGGCAGAACGTACTAACCGCCCGTTATACCGCATTTTTGCGGATCGATCGGCGGTGGAACTGGCAGAGATGATGCCTGAATCTTTGGAGGAGTTGCCCCAGGTGTATGGCATGTCGCCAGGGCAAATTATGCGCTATGGGCGGCGGCTGTTGCAGGTGATTCGTGAGGGTAAAAAGGCTCCTCTGCCCAAGTTGCCCAAACGGCCAGAACGCCCGGCGGATGAGGTGTTGGTGCATTTTGATCAGCTTCATCATTGGCGCAAAGAGCAGGCGATGAAACGTGGGGTGGAGTCAGATGTGATTTTGAGTCGAGAGGCGTTATGGGCGTTGGCTGAAACGCGGCCGCGCTCCTGGGATGAATTAGAAACAATCCATGAAATTGGCCCTGTGCGGCGGCAATTATATGGCGCGGAGTTATTAAAACTACTCAGCAAACGGTAAACAATAAGTCTACTGCAAAAAGCCCGGTTTCTGATTAATCTAACCGTCGCTTCCAGAGAGAAAGAAACCGGGCTTTTAACTGTTTTGACCTTTTTTCAGTGGAGTTAACAATCAAGGAGCATCATCATGAAAATCACGTTTCACGGTGCAGTGCGAACGGTAACAGGTTCGCAACATTTGCTGGAAGTGAACGGCAAACGGATCTTGCTGGATTGTGGGTTATACCAGGGGTCACGTAAGGAGACTTATGAACGGAACCTGCATTTACCTTTTGACGCGGCCGCGATTGATGTTCTCATTCTCTCCCATGCCCACATGGATCATGCCGGTAATATTCCCAACCTGGTGAAAAATGGCTTCCGTGGCGACATCATCTGCACCTATGCCACCCACGACCTCTGTGCCATTATGCTTCGTGATAGCGCTAAAATTCAGGAAGCGGATATGGCGTACCTGAATAAAAAGCGGGAGCGGCAACTTTTACCCCCTCTGGAGCCACTATATACGCTGGAAGATGTCGTGGAATGTCTAAAATGTTATGTGGCCTTCGGTTATGAGCGGCCGCGCCAAATTATGCCTGGCGTCACCGTCACTTTCTACGATGCAGGGCATATTCTAGGCTCCGCTATCGTCGCGCTGGATATTGAGGATCATGAAAGCAAACAAGATATCCGACTGGTATTTAGTGGAGATCTGGGCCGACCTCACCGCCCCATTTTGCGTGACCCTACCTATATTGATGATGCCGATGTTCTACTTATCGAAAGCACTTATGGCGACCGTCTGCATCAGGAAGAAGGGGATTCGGACAAAAAGTTGGAGCGTATCATCAATGAAACCTATCAGCGCGGGGGCAAAGTCATTGTTCCGGCTTTTGCTATTGGCCGAACCCAGGAGTTAGTCTACCGCTTGCATCATCTGGTCGAAAAACGGGACATTCCCCCGCGTTTGCCCGTTTATGTGGATAGTCCGCTGGCGATTGATGCCACCGGTATTTATCGCCTGCACCCAGAAGCCTATGATGAAGAAACAGCCCTGTTTCTTTTACAAGGGCGCAATAATGACCCGTTTGGGTTTGATATGATGCAATATACGCGTTCGGTGGAGCAATCCAAGTCGCTCAATTTTTTGCGTGAACCGGCTATTATTATTAGTGCCAGCGGCATGGCTGAAGCCGGACGCATTTTGCACCACTTGAAAAATAATATTGAAGACCCTCGTAACACAATTTTAATTACCGGGTGGCAAGCCCCCAATACATTAGGGCGGCGGCTGGTAGAAAAGGAACCCCTGGTGCGGATTTTTGGGGAAGAGTATCAGCTAAATGCCCACGTGGAAAAGATGAATGGGCTGAGTGCCCACGCTGACCGAAGTGAATTGTTAGATTGGGTAAGTCATTTTAAAACGCGGCCGCGCCATACCTACATCGTCCACGGTGAAGAACCAGTCTCCCTGGCCTTTGCCGATAGTTTACGCCTCCAGGGGCTAACCGATGTAAATGTGCCCCACATGGGTGAGACGTTTGTGATCTGAGACGAAAGCAAGAGGTTGAACAAGCACTATTCATTGTTGGTGATTCATCACATATTGATTCAACATTTCCCGAGCGGCGGGCAGGTGTTGCATAGCGTTCCAGTCTCCCAGAAAGTCGGCGGCGGTCGCGGCCGCGAGCAGGCGCATAATTGGGTCTTGTGCTGGCGTTTTGCCCCCCGCCAATACCTTCTGCCAGTAGGGTTTTAACCGTTCTTGCCAGGCATGATAATTCGCCTGGAACCAGCCCCGCAACACCGCATATGCCTCTTCATCCCCGGCGGTGGCCTTTTTGCTCTTATACACGCGTATCACTAACGCTTCCAGAGCATCACAATGTTCAAGCAACTGTGACAGAGAATTGTCACGGCTATTCCGAGCCAGAAATCGGGTAAATGGGTTCATATGACTCATTGTTAGACATTATCGGTAATAGCATTTGGAAACCTTCAGAAGGTTTGTACCTTTGCATAGTCCGTTGACATAAACCTTCGAAAGATTATTACCGATAAACTCTATTATTCAATCACACCGAGGTATGCCATGTCTAGAAAAACATCGTTTCATGTCTTTACGTTGGCGCTTGTGTTTACCTGTCTGATAGGGCTGGTGGCCCTGTTTCCTCCTTCGCAAGCCAGAGAAGGGATTAACCCGATGGCAGACAATTCCAGTTATCTGCCATTTATGAAAAAGTTACTTACCTTGAAGGGTCTTACCACCATTACGGAGATCATATTACCTCATCCGCTCGCGGCCGCAACCGGGAGTTGGTGTACCTGGAGTGGTTGCCTCATCGGCCCACCCCTCTACCACGCCCCATTGACCGATGGCCGTACCCTGATTGGCTGGACGGACAACAGTGGCAACGGCCACGCCTCGTTCATCTCGGGCAGTGCCATTCAGACAACGATTGACTTTAGCGGCCGCGAAGTCCGGGGCTTATTCGCCCACAACGACAACTCCTTCGCCGTACTCCTCTTTGACCCGGCTACCGACATCATGTGGTTATCCCGGCGGGCCAGCAACGGCAGTGAAACCTGGGCTACCAATCTGAACAATCCGGGTAACATTCCCGACTTTTGGCTCGGCGATGGTCGTCTGACCTACGGCAACGGCCAATACCTGGCCTACTACACCATCACCGGTGGTGGGCACTACGGCGACCAGCTTACCTACGTTAATGACAGCGGCGCGGTTCAGACCGGTGGCTGGGGCTGGGGTTGTTCCCACTCCATGGCCCAACTTGTCAGTTACCACCCTGGTCTGGACGACTTTATTGCCGTTTGCTCCAGTGATTGTTACGCTACCAAGGGTATTCTCATCAATGATAACCAGCGCATTTATGAAGCCGATGGCAACTGTGGTGGACTCGCTTCCGCTCAACTCGGCCAGTTAGCCCTCAGCACCAACTCCTGGAAACTCGTCTTTAACGCCGTTGATCGGCCCTGCTGTAACGGCCAGGGGATCGCCTTCGCCACCATCCAGGCCAATTTGCAGAGCAGTTTTGTCTGGCTGACACAAACAGATGGCAGTACGGAGCGGGACCCGGTCATGGCCCGATTAGGCACAGAGGGTGGCCTAGAGCGGTATCTGGTGGGTTGGCTGACCACGAACAACAATGCCTACCACCTGGCAGTTGTAGACGGCAGTGGTAATTTCATCTTCCCCGTCGAGGAAGTCAGTTCGGCAGGCATCCGCTGGGGCAACCGGGACGACTCGTTTCGTACCCGCGCTGATGGCACCATCTCCTGGGTGCAAGGGGACGCCGAAAGCACCCAACTTCGGCTCTACACCTTTGATGGGGGTAGTTTCCTGACCCAGTTGCCCATTGCCGATGAGGAGTAGCTGATGATGCGTGATGCGTGATACATTAGGACTTACGTTGTGGCTCGGTGAGGACACCGGCCACAGCCAAGGTGTGGTGAAGGGTGGTATGGGCGGGAGACGCGGCCGCGACGAAGTTTCTTCTTGAACAGGAACACCTCGCCGCAGCAGGGGGGAATAAATATGGAGAACCGTAGGCTTGGTATAACACTTGGTAGTCTCTTTCTGATAACTGTTCCAGGTTGGGGTGCGGTTTATGGCCTTAATCGCCAATGCACTCAGTTGTCGCAAGCGGATTGTCGCTTTTTATGGATTCTGCTTTTCTGTTCAATTCTTGGAACAATATTGCTAGTCGAGACGTTGTTGATACTTCGGAAAGATCGAGCTAAACAAGGAGAGACCACTTTGTTGAATAGGACGCCTCAGTTATCTAGCTCTCAAATTTGGTCAAGATCAATAATCAGAATTCTGTTATCAACCCTTATGTTAAGTTTACCTGTAATTATACAAGGTGCTTTTGCCGCAACGGGATTCGGAATCATGGTGGGTCTTGGAATTGATTTTCTGGTTCGCGGAATCATGGGTTGGTTACCACATCCTGATCCTGAGGATGCCAGAAATATTTGAATTGTAGTTACTCCCTGCTGTGGCGAGGTGTTCTTCCCACCAACCAGAGTCATACTGCGGCCACAGCCAAGGGGAGCGACCAAATCATAACCCGGTGCGTTTAACGATCAACTGTAACTTTTCGTCATTTACTTTTCGGTTGCCCGCAGTTCAAGGCTATGCTATAGTTTTCGCCATGCTGAACCCCACACACCATCTCCACCATCATCACACCCCGCTTGCGAGGCCGTTTTGCCGTGGATTGGTGGCGCGTTAGGTTCAAACCAGAATTTTTGTAACAGACCAACACCCTTCCTGTGCAAAATAGGAAGGGTGTTTTTATTTACGATTGTGGATTTACGATTGACGATTGTTCAATCGAAAATCGTCAATCGTAAATCGTAAATCCTATGCGTTCTGAT